>CAZUTO010000046.1:0-2650 GCA_964623085.1 uncultured Porticoccaceae bacterium | reverse complement strand
TGTTGGAGCATAGCGGCGACTTATCCAAAGGACGAGTTTAAAAACCCGTAAAAGTAGGGGGGTGGCTTTCTAGTCTTCCTAGGGGGTAGGAAGGTAGTAGAATAATTTTCCAAAGGAAATATCGGGGGATGTTTGTAGCATCGCGCCAGATATTGCCGTAACCACAAAAACCTACTAATTTGATAAATTTGATAATTAAAAATTATAATCACAAAAAAGATGTTTTTGAAATGTTGGAAAAACTTGGGAGAGTTACTCAGAAATGAGATTAACATTTAATTTATTTTCGTTATTTTTAGCGATTTTCCTCTCATTACAAACTTCAGCAATGACAGCTCAAATCATCGTAGATACACAAACCTATACCAGTACTTTTGGTAATGGTGGTTTTACAACGGTTTCGCTCAATCCTGCTTTTCCCTCAATACCAGTTGCCTTTGTTTTGCCAACCACTCAGGGTGGTGACCCATCTAATGTAAGAATAAGAGATGTAGGTACCTCTTCTTTTCTAGCTGCACCGACAGAGCCACATCGTGAAGATGGCCCTCATATCAGCATGCAAAGTACTTCGATTGCATCTAATAAGGGTAATTTCATACTTCCAGATGGTACTAGGTTTGAAGTAGATACTATTGATGTCAGTGATGAGCAATATGGAACGGGAAACCCAGGAACATCAAGTTGGTTTCAAGTTAATTTTAACGTCGCTTTTACATCCGCTCCTATCGTTGTGGCGACTATTCAAACAAAGAATAATGAAGTTGGTGAAAACGGTCAATTGCCGCCTCAGGTTTCATCATTACCTTTTCTTGATGTGGCGATTCAAAATGTGACAACTACAGGTTTTCAAGTCGCTTTGGAGCGTTCTGAAATTGAAAATGGTTCAGTCATTACTCCAGAAACAATAGGCTATATGGCAATGGAACCTAGTACAGGAAGCTTTGCTGATTCGAATGGCAATAACGTCGACTATAAAGCCTTTTCATATAATGGAGCACGAGGTTGGGATGACACCTGTGTAACTAACAATTTTCCTGGGGGAGCTTTTTCTGCGACGCCCATTGTTATGGCAAGTAAACGCAGTAGGAATAATCCAGATGGTGGTTGGGTTCGACGTTGCCAACTAAGTAGTTCAAGTATTGGGATTTTAATTGATGAAGATAGAGAGACAGAGGGTGATAACGAGCGTGGTGTTTCTGCAGCTCAAGCCGAATCAATTAGTGTGATTGCCTTTAGTCGAAGCTTTGTTATAGATTCTTTAACTTTTATTCCTATATTTAACGTATCAAAACAAATAGAGACCATTTCAGACCCTGTGAATTTAACGACTAATCCTAAATCAGTACCGGGTGCAATTGTCGAATACTCAATTACTGTTTCAAATTCAGGGCAAGGTGAGGCAGATGTGAATACGTTTCAGATTGACGATGAAATCCCCGCTAATGCCTCACTAGTGGTAAGCGGATTAGCTTGCGGTGGCGCTGTAGAAATTGATGAAGGTTCACCAGCAAGTGGTCTTAGCTGTGGCACAGTTGAGTTTTCAACAGACGGTATAAATTACGGATATTCACCGACTGCCAGCGGACCTAATAATGTCGATGCAAGTGTGCGCCATATACGAATTAGGCCTAATAATGCGTTTAATGCGACTACCACTTCAACAACGCCTAATGTTACTTTTAGATTTAGAGTCGAGTTGAATTAGTTTAGTTTTAAATAACTATCTAATCGTGTTTGTTCAAATTCGAGTTGGGGACCGAAACAACAGCAGCCGTAGCGCCGAGTCGTAACGCTTGGCCGAAAACGACAGTGGCGCCACCCGAAGGTGGCGCCACCGACAATTACGGAGATTGTTTGCGAGTTACGCAGCGTTTGAGATGTCGTCCTCTTTGTCGCCGAGCAATCCACGATAGATCAGCGCACCGAGCACACCACCAATAATTGGGGCAACCCAGAACAGCCACAGCTGTGGAATGTAGTCGCCACCGGTGAACACAGCGGTCGCTGTCGAGCGAGCCGGGTTAACCGAGGTGTTGGTGACCGGGATCGAGATCAAGTGGATAAGTACCAACATGAGACCAATCGCGAGACCGCCCATCGCTGGAGCGGCCTTCTTCGCCGTGGCTCCCATGATCACGAGCAAGAACATGGCGGTCATGACCACCTCGGTGACGAATGCTGTGCCGAGTCCGGACCCGTTCGGCGATAGATCGCCGTAGCCGTTCGAGGCAAAGGCACCTGCGACGGTGTTATCAATGTCTGGCGCTCCGGCCATGATGAAGACAAGCAGCGAACCGATGATTCCGCCAATGACCTGTGCAACGATGTACGGGCCGGCCTTCGCGGCTGGAAAGCGGCCACCGGCAACAAGGCCAGCGGTTACTGCTGGGTTGAAGTGACCACCACTAATCGGTCCAAATGCGTAGGCACCGGTGACCACGGTCAAACCGAACGCCAAACTCACGCCGACGAAGCCAAGGCCAAGGCTCGTGCCGTTGCCTCCGGTTCCGAAGTCGGCAGCCAGTACGGCTGCACCCGTGCCGCCCAAAACAAGTCCGAGTGTACCAAGGAATTCAGCAACTAACTCTTTGATATTCATGTAATCTCCTCCCAAAGGGGTTGTGCGCGCCGCCATCACAGAGATGGAGTA
>CAZUTO010000045.1:0-2917 GCA_964623085.1 uncultured Porticoccaceae bacterium | reverse complement strand
GGGGAAAGTCACAATGGAGAGATCTTTGCGCTTAAGAAGAATGATGCCCAACGATGGTATTACTACCCGCAAATAAACGCGCAGGAAGCGATATTGATAAAAGGTTTTGATACGGACGATTCGCGCGCTTGTTTTGCCATGCACACGGCTTTTCCTCTCGCGGATCAGGGGCCGCACAATCCGCCTAGGCAGAGTATAGAAACCCGTACTTATGCGTTTTATGAATCCTAAAGATTTAAACAGTGCCTTCTATAGGGTAGGTCACTAGCCATTTTTCTTTGAGGTTTGTGGTGATATATGTTTTGGACAATCCAAAAATTAGGGGGCATGTCGCCCCCTAATTCATTGCTCTAAAAGTGAAAGAGTTTAGACTAATTAATATCAACCCGGTCTAGTTGCATTACTTTTGTCCAGGCCGCTACAAAGTCTTGGGCGAAATGCTCATGTGCATCATCGAATGCATAAACCTCTGCGACAGCACGTAATTCCGAATTGGAACCGAAGATAAGATCTACCGGTGTGGCGGTGTATTTAACTTCTCCACTTGCACGGTCGACGCCCTGATAAACGCCCTCCTCGCCCGACTGTTGCCACTGCGTCGACATATCCAATAGGTTCACGAAGAAGTCGTTGGTAAGGGTGCCAGGGTTATCAGTAAACACCCCATGTTGCGCTCCAGCTGTATTTGCATCGAGAGCACGCATACCACCGATAAGTGCCGTGAGCTCTGGAACAGTTAGGTCGAGCTGATCTGCTTTATCTACGAGCATTTCCGTTGGCGAACGATAGCTTCTTTGGGTATCGAAGTAGTTTCGGAATGCATCGGCAGTTGGCTCGAGCAAGTCAAAAGAGACAGTATCCGTTTGCGCCGCTGTGGCATCCGCTCTACCAGGAATAAATGGAACTTCAATTTCCACATCGGCATCCGCTGCTGCTTTCTCGATAGCTGCAGCGCCACCGAGAACAATCAAGTCCGCCAATGAAACCTGAGTGCGCCCAGCGGAATCGTTGAAATCCGCCTGAATTGCTTTGAGCTGCGTTAACACGCTATTAAGTTCCTGCGGGTTATTTGCTGCCCAATCTTTCTGCGGTGCCAGCGCCAATCTGCCGCCATTGGCACCGCCACGCAAATCGCTGGCTCTGAAGCTTGAAGCCGCTGCCCAAGCGGTGCGAACTAATTGAGGGACGGTTAGCCCTGAATCCAAAATATCTTCTTTGAGGCTGTCAATTTGTCGACTGCTGACAGTCTGATAATCTATTTCGGGAATAGGGTCTTGCCAGATCAGTTCCTCGTTCGGTACATCATCACCGAGATAACGTGCCCTTGGCCCCAAGTCTCGATGAGTCAGTTTGTACCAGGCCTTTGCGAACGCGAGTTGGTACTCATCTGGGTTGGCAAGAAACCGTTCTGAAATCTGTTTGTATCCTGGATCAAACTTTAAGGCAAGATCAGCCGTCGTCATTACCGGTGAGTTGCTTTTGCCTTCAATATGCGCATCCGGTACAGAGTTGTGGAGCGATTCATCCGTTGGTATCCACTGAATTCCGCCACCGGGGCTGGTAGTTTGCTGCCAATCGTAGTTGAGCAAGTTTTGCAGGTAGAGCGTTGTCCACTGCGTTGGTGCCTGTGTCCATGCCCCTTCCAGACCGCTGGTTACGGTGTCTTCAGAATGGCCTTTTCCGCATTCATTTTTCCAGCCCAGCCCTTGCGCTTCCGTCTCTGCCGCTGCGGGCTCAACACCGACACAATCTCCGGGGCTGTGAGCGCCGTGCATTTTGCCAAAGGTATGCCCACCAGCAATCAACGCGACCGTTTCCTCATCGCTCATTGCCATACGACCAAAAGCCTGGCGTATATTTCTTGCCGATCCAGCAGGATCTGGCACCCCTCTTGGTCCTTCCGGATTGACATAAATCAACCCCATATGTGTCGCGCCAAGCGGCCGCTGAAGTTCGCCATTCTCGTCGTGGCGATCACTAGCAAGCATCTCAAGCTCCGGACCCCAATAAACCAGATCGGGCTCCCAGTCATCTGCTCGACCACCTGCGAAGCCATAGGTCTGAAAGCCCATGTTCTCAAGCGACACATTCCCAGCTAGTATCATCAAATCACCCCAGGACAAACTGTGGCCATATTTTTGCTTCACCGGCCACAAGAGACGCCGCGCTTTATCAAGATTAGCGTTGTCCGGCCAACTATTGAGAGGGTCAAACCGCATTTGACCGCCATCGCCACCACCACGGCCATCTAGTGTTCGATAGGTCCCTGCAGCATGCCACGAAAGACGAATAAAGAAGGGGCCATAATTACCGAAGTCCGCCGGCCACCAGTCTTGTGATTCGGTAAGCAACTGATCAATGTCACTTTTTACTGCAGCCAAGTCCAATTGATTAAACGCATTTGCATAGTTAAAGTCTTCACCGAGCGGGTTGGATCGTTGATCGTGATCTCTAAGCGGTGAAAGATCTAACTGATCGGGCCACCAAAATTGATTGGTTTTGGCTTGCCCAACCTTTACGGTACCGCTTCCACTTGCGCCAGCAGGTTTAGTTGATGTGGGCTCCTGGCTATACGCCGAGCTCGAAAGAAGTGCTGCAGCGACTATCCCTCCTAGCCCTGCGATCTTGCATAAACTGCTTACATTCATAATTATCGTCTCATGATTTGGTGTCAAAAAATGGGCTTGCGTGTCCGCACTAACAATGGCGAATTCGAGCCTTAAGATTTAGCGGTTTTGTTTATTCCTGTTATTTAATTCATTATTTAAGTCACAGGGATAGTCATACAAAACTAGCCACTAAATACTGAATCTACGATAACAATAGTCTTGTTATAGCTATAATCATTTATAATGATAAAAGCCATAGACGAAATCTATTAAATGGCCCGGCCTGTATAATCGTTTGGTTCTTCTAA
>CAZUTO010000044.1:0-5153 GCA_964623085.1 uncultured Porticoccaceae bacterium | reverse complement strand
AACGCTAGCAGAACCAACACAAACCTCAATTTTCGTTAGAAAGGCCGCCAGTTGATTCGGGGTTACCTGGATCATCAAGCTGCTTGTAGGGGCCTAATAGGCCCAGAAATTGCACCTTTTCTTGCTGTGCGGATAGTAAATTAAAGCGGCTCTCAATTTGACTTCGAGCAATACGTCTATAGGTGTCTACGATGCCCACCGCTTCGACAATGCCGACAGCGCCGCCAAGAAATTGTCTTTCGAAATCATCGACTCGTGTTTCTGCTTGCTGAAGCAAGCTGTCAGATATTCGCAGCTGCTCCATCAGGTTAGTAATACGTATATCGAGCACCTGAAGTTGTAAATCAGCATCGCGGCGCGCCTGTTCCACTGCTGCTGCCGCTGAGTCCACCGCTGCACCCGCCGCTTTTAGGCCGTAATCGCTACCCCATGTAAGTGGCTTGCTCAGCTGAAAATCGGCTGCATAAGAATTAATTCGATCATCAAACCCAAGGCCTTGCGATGTACCTGTACCGACGCTGCCGCGAACACTTAGGCGCGGCAAAGACTCTGCACGTTCAGCGCTATACTCACCAGCGGCTATACTTCTTTCGGCAATCGCTCTCGCCACGACGGGAGGCATACTCTCGTTTAGATCACCAAAATCCATGAGCGGCGGCGGCGTATCAATTGGATGCCCAATAAGACTTTCCAATTCACGCTTGGCGGCCTCTGCTTCTGCCATGTCGCTAAGAGCATCCGCTTTCGCCTCTGACTGTTTGAGTTCAAATAAACCAAGCTCTGACTGACTACCAACACCCCCTTCTAGTCGGCGGCGGGCCATCTCTTGAAAAGAGGTATAGCGAGCTAAGTATTCTTCAGACGTCTCTGCGAGAGAGGCATGCATATATTGACGGAAATAGGCACCTATTGCTGTGCCGATACGTTCGTTATATTCGATAGCAAAATCTGCAAATGCGACTGCTTGTTCTGCATCTAGAATCCTGTTTCCTGCTTTAAACCGCCCGCTGTCAAAAATGACCTGCTCGATCTGCAGCCTAAAAATGAGATTACCCTCATCATCAACACTTGAGACAGGTGTGATTTGGGGAAGAATAGATCGGCGGAATAGCTCATGGTTATACCGTGTTGCCAATAAGCCATATTCGGAAGCTAGAGCACCGTGACGCGCAACGCCTTCCGCGATTTGTCGATAAATTTCATTTTGGGTATAAAAGGAATCATTGGCAGCAACAGCAATACTTTGCTCTTGCGGCACATCGGTAACCCTCTTAGCACCATAAAACGGTATAGGCAAAGAAGGCACAGGCTGGCGCGCTCCGTCACTCGTGTTTGATGCGCATGAACACATCAACGTCAGCATACTTAGCGACCAAAAAGCTGTTTTTATCCACTGATAATACTGCATGATCTTGCCCGCTCTAAAGTGTTTGCATCCAGCTATTAAGATAACAGACTATGGCTCTCTATGGTTCTCGAAACGCCGTGTCGTAGGTTTTAAATATTGGCTTTGTAAGATACTGAAAAACCGTACGACTACCCACATGCAGTTCTGCATCGGCAATCATACCTGGGCGAATCTCGATATCCGGATGGGCTTCTTCCAATGCATCGGCACTCACTTCGACAAGCACTTTATAATAAGGTTGCTCATCGCGCTGTGTTTCGTCTTCAAACGTATCGGAGCTCACATGAACAACGCTACCTTTTAGGGACCCATAAATAGTGTAATCAAAGGCAGTGAGCTTTATTGTCGCCGGCATATCTGACCGCACAAAAGCGACATCCTTTGGCGAAACTCTGGCCTCGATTCGGAGTGCGTCATCAAGTGGAGTAAGCTCCAAAATTGGCTCACCAGGAGGCGCAACACCACCGATGGTGGTTACCATAATCTCGTTAACGATTGCACGCGCGGGCGATACTAGCACCGTACGATCGAGTTGATCCGCACGGATACCCAATGTCGCTTCCAATTGCTTTAATTCAGTCAATGCCGCCGCATATTCTTCTGACCGCGACGTACGATATTCGCTTTCTAACGTCCTTAGTTTCGCTTCAGCTTCATTATGAGCTTGGCGAGCATTAAGGAGCTCAATCTCCGGTGATAGCCTATCGCGCGTCAACCTTGTGAGCATTGATGTTTTTTCTTCCGCCAACGAGATGGCACTTTCCAGTGACGCACGTGTCGATAAATATTCTGCCCTACGCGCTTTGAAAAATTGATCTTCGGACTGCGCGAGATTGCGATCTTTATTCCAAAACTCTTCTGGCAGCTCTAGGGTTTCTGCAAATTCTTGTTCGCGCTCGAGGCGAAAAAGCCGTGCTTTTAGTGCAAGTACTTGGCCTTCGAGCTCTTTATAAGAGCCGTCGAACCTGGCATCGCTCAGCCGAGCAAGGGTTTCGCCTTTTTCAACAACCTTCCCTTCCCAAACAAGTAATTCGCTTAAAATACCGCCTTCCAAGCTCTGAATAATTTGCGCTTTTGACGAGGGCACGACCTTCCCCGGCCCCCGCACAATGCGATCAAGCGATGCAAAAGACGCCCAGATCAAAAAGAAAGCAATGCTCGCCGCAGCAAGTCTAATTGTCCATAAAGGTCGTTGAATTTCGAGCAAGTTATGCTGCGACATCGGGTCCTTCCTTTTCCTGATTCACATCGTTTTTAACCGCGTCCGGCGTGGCGCCTAGTTTTTTTAGTGCAGCGTCGCGCTTGTCATCCAAAACTAGCTGTCCATCCTGCAACACAATAATTCGGTCGACCAAATTAAGCGGTTGAACACGATGCGTTGTCATAATGCAGGTTCGTCCTTTTAGCCAAGTCGAGAAAGACGCGATCACTTTCACCTCTAAACCCTGATCCAAACTTGCTGTTGGTTCATCGAGGAGTACCACTTTTGGATCCTGTAAATATAGTCGTGCCAGTCCAATGCATTGACGCTGACCAAGCGAAAAGCCCACACCGCCGTCGCCGATCACACGATCAAGACCGTAAGGATCTGAGCTCAAGAAATTCGATAGCCCTGCAAACTCAATGGCTTCAAGAAGAAACGCCTCATCCCATCGATTCTCACCAAAAGTCAGGTTGTCTCTCAATGTACCGGCAAAGAGTTTTACCTCTTGAGGGAAGTAGCCAATATTCTGCCGAATATCACGCGGATCAATCTGATTAACATCTAACCCATCGATAGTCAGCACGCCGCCTTCCGTTTGGTAAAGCCCAGATAGAACTTTGAGCAGCGTCGTTTTACCCGATCCGTTTGCACCTAGTAAGGCCACTTTTTCACCCGGAGAAAACATTAACTGCGGAATGTTTAACACTAACTTTTCTTCTTGGTACTGAAATTTCAAATTCTCAACTTTTATCCCACCATTCAACACTGGTCGCCGTAAAAACTTTCGATCCTGCGGGTAGTCTTGGTCTGCTTCTACTATTTCATCAAGTGCAGTCATAGAGGCTTTTACTTGCTGCCAGCGAGACAAAATAGACGACAACTGGGTCACTGGCGACAAGGTTCTCGTGGAAAGAATACTGACGGCAATCATGGAGCCCACAGTAAAGTCACCGGAAAACACCAAGAACACACCGGCAGTGATCGCCACCACATAGGCTGTTTGCTGAATGGCTTGCGCGCTATAGGTCAAGCCTGCGCTTAGCACGCGCTGCTCGGTCGTTTTCTCCGCATTAAGCGCACAAATGTCTTCCCATTTTTTTTGGAAGTAGCCTTCAGCTTGGCACGACTTAATGCTGTCCTGTCCATATGCAGACTCTATTAACGCCTTACCGGCAGCAGAGGAACCACCCAGCATTTCTTCCGATAGACTCGCTATTTTTTTCTGCGAGAGAAGGCTTGGCATTACGATTAACGCCATGGCAAACAAAATAATAAACGCAAGGTTGCCAGCAATAATATAGATGAGTACCAAGAACACGATTGAAAAAGGAATGTCCGCAGCGGATCCTATCGATGCCGCGGTAAAAAACTCTCTGACAGAACCAAATTCTTTAACGGCGTGCACTTTCGCACCAGGATCCATTGATTGTGGTGAAAGGCGAGCTCGAATAAATTTTTCATATAAAAATTCAGAGAGCCGAAGCTCTAATTGACGTCCTGAGGCATCCAGCAAATGCGCTCTTGATATTCTTAACATGGTTTCAAGCAGTATCGCGCCAACCACACCCGCTACCAATGCCCATAGGGTGGCAGTGGATTGATGCGGAATCACTCGATCATAAATCTGGAGAGAGAACAACGCGATGCAGGCCGCCAACATATTGGCACATAGCGAGCCAATCACCGCGTCGCGGAACAACCCTTTTTGTTGTTTTATCTCGCGCCAAAACCAATGTCCTTCTTTTGGGCGAGATACAAGCTCCGTCTGAATGCCTTCGAGAGATTTAGAAACAAAAAGAACTGAGCCGCTAAAGACTTCTTCTAGGCTCGCTTTTGAAATTTCTTTTATGCCTGTGTCCGTTTTATTGTCGGCCACACAAAAGTACTGATCTTTTTGGTAAAAGATCGTTAGAAATTTCCCATTTTCCAATGCCACGCAACAGGGGCTATCCAAAGAATCAACGCTGTCCACTGTTGAATGCGTTGCTGACAAACCTACTTTAGCTAATAAGCGGCCTGCACGCTGAAAACTGACAGGCGCACCCCCGACTTCAGTATCAAACAACTGATCGCCGCTGAGTTCTTTATTGAAGTATTGCGCAAGACGCGCCAATGCATCAGTTAAAGACGTTTCCGGGATATTTACATCATATTCTTGGGACATTCCAAGTCTCTATACTTTTTCAGCTGCTGAATTACATCAGACATTAACGCCGCATGCATAAGGTTTTATACATTGAGCAACAATATTAACACTCACACAACATAGCATTGAGCCTTTTAAAGCTGGTTAGCAAAAACCAAATTTTGCGAACATTCCCTCAAAAAAATAGCTACTAAGTCATGGTAAACACTTCTCGTCTCGAGAAGTTATTCATATTATCTTGCATTCATGGATAATTGATTTTTATTGCGCATATTACCTATAGAAGGGAGTATCAAATCGTAACGGCCAACGAAATGGAAGTTAACGCCACAATCTTGCTGTGACACTGTCTCACACAAAGCCTTTTTCTTAACAATGTAAAAAATCGTCACACT
>CAZUTO010000043.1:0-5172 GCA_964623085.1 uncultured Porticoccaceae bacterium | reverse complement strand
GCGTGGACTACCAGGGTATCTAATCCTGTTTGCTCCCCACGCTTTCGCACCTCAGTGTCAGTATTAGTCCAGACAGTCGCCTTCGCCACTGATGTTCCTTCTGATATCTACGCATTTCACCGCTACACCAGAAATTCCACTATCCTCTACTATACTCTAGCCTGCCAGTTCAGGATGCAGTTCCCGAGTTGAGCTCGGGGCTTTCACATCCTGCTTAACAAACCACCTACGCGCGCTTTACGCCCAGTAATTCCGATTAACGCTCGCACCCTCCGTATTACCGCGGCTGCTGGCACGGAGTTTGCCGGTGCTTCTTCTGTAGGTAACGTCAGGGTTAGCAGGTATTAACTACTAACTTTTCCTCCCTACTGAAAGTGCTTTACAACCCTAGAGCCTTCTTCACACACGCGGCATGGCTGGATCAGGCTTTCGCCCATTGTCCAATATTCCCCACTGCTGCCTCCCGTAGGAGTCTGGGCCGTGTCTCAGTCCCAGTGTGGCTGATCATCCTCTCAGACCAGCTATAGATCGTCGCCTTGGTGAGCCATTACCTCACCAACAAGCTAATCTAACGCGGGCTCATCCAATAGCGAGAGCCGAAGCCCCCTTTTCCCCGTAGGGTGTATGCGGTATTAGCTTACGTTTCCATAAGTTGTCCCCCACTACTGGGCAGATTCCCACGCGTTACTCTCCCGTCCGCCGCTCTACTCACCCGAAGGCTTTCACGCTCGACTTGCATGTGTTAGGCCTGCCGCCAGCGTTCAATCTGAGCCATGATCAAACTCTTCAGTTTAATCTTTAACCTCCGCCCGAAGGCAGGAGGAGACCGTGTTGCAGAAACCCTGCGTACGATCTAAAAACTCGGCCAAACGCTAATTTGAACCTAATATAAATAATAGGCCAAACAGATGGCCATTAATTCGGAATGAATTGATGGATATCTTGCGTTTGATGTTTCGTATTGTTTGAAACATCTCAGCAAGCACCCACACGTATTACTTGATCGATTTTTTAAAGAACGTTTCGCATCGATGGCCCTTAGGGGTACCAAGCGAGGGGTGCGTATTCTAACGACTGAAACCCCCTTGTCAACCAAATATAGGCAAGGAATTATCTTTATTTGGAAATCTCCGAAACGACAGATTTTTCAACGTACCGCTGTCGAAGAGAGCGCGCATTCTACGGCCTGATTACTTGGTGTCAACAAGAAAGAATTGGCCAGACAAAACTGAAGGCCATGTAGCGCAGAGAGGAGTGCCCAAATGAGCACTGATTTGCAAAGCTGTTAACGCGAAATAAGCTGATAGTTCTTTTTGCCAAGCCGTATAAGAAAGTAGCGGCTATATATAGCACGATCTTCTGAAAATATGTCCGCAGCGGCCATATTGTCTTCTATCCCTACCTCCTGATCATTGACGACCAGCGCTTTGCGCTGAAGCGCATCCTTTATTTGCTTGCCGTTTTTAGCAAGACCGCTAGCAACCAAAAGAGTCGTCAACGGCTGTTCATTTAGGGAACCCAAATCGGCAAGCTGAGCGGTTGGCAATCCGTCGAGACTGAGCTGCACGAAGTCATCGACTGAGAGCGTGCACGTATCGCCTAAAAAGAGCGCTTGGGTTATCCGCTGAGCAGCGTCTAACCCTTCCCTGCCATGAACCAACTCTGTTACCTGTTCAGCGAGAACGCGCTGAGCACCTGGCTTGCCCTCACGCTCTTTATCTTCTTTCTCTATCTGCGCAATTTCTTCCAACGATAAAAACGTAAAATACTTAAGGAACTGATACACGTCAGCATCGGCACTATTAAGCCAAAATTGATAAAACGCATAGGGTGAGGTCTTGCTGGGGTCCAACCAAATCGTTCCAGATTCGGTTTTACCAAACTTGGTGCCATCTGATTTAGTAATTAAGGGCATGGTTAACCCAAATACTTTTCCACCATGAAGGCGCCGAGCAAGATCGATACCCGCCGTAATGTTGCCCCACTGATCCGATCCGCCGAGCTGAAGTGTGCAGTCGCTTCTTTTATATAGCTCCGCAAAGTCCAGCGCTTGCAGCAACATATAAGAGAACTCTGTAAAAGAGATGCCACTCCCCTCGCGGTCGATGCGCTGTTTGACGGATTCTTTTTGAATCATCGTGTTGACCGAAAAGTGCTTGCCGATGTCGCGCAAAAAATCCAGTACGGAGAACTCTGCCGTCCAGTCATAGTTATTCGCTACCGCAGCACCGGATTCGAAATCGATAAAACGACTGATTTGGGATTTAAGTTTCTCGACCCACTCGCCAACAACTTCGGGGCCGTTTAGCTGGCGCTCAGCCGCTTTAAAGCTAGGATCACCAATCAACCCTGTGGAGCCACCGACCAACGCAACCGGCTTATGGCCTGCCAGTTGGAAACGTTTCAACATCAGAACAGGCACAAGATGCCCGATGTGCAAGCTATCTGCCGTAGGATCAAACCCACAATAGACAACTCTGGGCTCAGATAGATGCTCACTCAGACCTTCCTCAGCCGTTCGCTGAGCAACAAGCCCCCTCTTTTCTAGGTCTCGCAGTAATTCTTGATCGACTGTCATTTCAGAAAAATAGGTAGGCTGGTGTGCTTTGAGGCGACTTAAGATACCTAAAAGGAGAACAAACTCAAGAAAAAAGGAGAACAAACTCAAGAAAATAAATAGTTTTTAGTGCAATACGATTTTTTTTATTTACAATCGCGCTACGAGTTTTTAGATGAATAATAAAAAAGTACAAGCGACACGATCGCGCCACACTAAATCATTCTTAGGATGGACACTAAGAGACGTTGCGCCCTATTTTGCGGGCGCGGCTGCGTTGCAGCTTGCAATTGCTACTTTCACATATCTTCCATCTAATAAAAGCGATGCATCTGAGGCGTCGCTATCAAGTGCTGAAGAGCATTATCAAACATCGATCCAGATGAACATCACGGAAGAAGGATTGATCGAGACTCGATCAGGCGCCGAACCTCAGCCAGAAGAAGAACAAGCCGAACCTGTCATTTATACCGTTAAATCGGGCGACAATATGGGAATCCTGTTTCGACGCGCTGGACTGGGGAACTCCATCGTTCACAAACTCGCGTACGAAACTGAGCACGGTGAAAAATTCACTAATCTCCGTCCAGGCAAGCATTTTGAATTTATTTTCGATGCAGAAAACGAAATCAAGCGCATTGATTATGTCGTGTCTCCGCTAGAACGATACGTTGCCATTCAAGCCGAAGATGGTTTCGATACCCGTCATGAGATAATTGAGCCAGATGTTCTTTCAACACTGACTGTCGGGAGCATCAATTCTAGTTTTTATCTCGCAGGCCAAAATGCGGGTCTCACCGACACTCTAATTCTAGAACTTGCAAACATTTTTGGTTGGGACATCGACTTCATTCTCGATATCCGCAAAGGAGATACCTTTTCCGTACTTTATGAAGAACAGTACCTAGAAGGCGAGAAAATCGGCAACGGAAACATACTCGCGGCGGAATTTATCAATCGTGGCAAATCGCATAAAGCAGTTCGATATGAAAACACGGATGGCAGAGTTGCGTACTATGCACCAGACGGCGAAAGCATGCGCAAAGCCTTTTTGCGAACACCGCTTGATGTATTCCGTATCAGCTCGCACTTTAATTTAAGCCGTAAGCACCCTGTGTTGAATACTATTCGAGCACATAAAGGTGTCGACTATGCTGCATCACGTGGCACACCAATCAAAGCAACTGGCTCTGGCAGAATAACTTATGCCTCAGCGCAAGGCGGCTATGGCAACGTTGTTAAGATTCAACATGCGCAAAGCTATAAAACCGTATATGCCCACATGGATAAGTTCGCGTCTGGCGTCAATGTCGGCAAGACAGTAGAGCAAGGCGACACCATTGGTTATGTTGGCAGCACTGGACTCGCAACTGGCCCGCACCTGCATTATGAGTTCTATGTAAATGGCGCTGTGCGAGACCCTATCACTGTGGATCTGCCAAATGGCACGCCTGTGCCAAACGATGAAATGGAACGATTTAAAGCGTTCACTCAACAATATTTAACTCTTTTGGATAACGTTGAAACCCAATACGCCAGCACAAAGGCTGACGTGTCTTCGGGCATCTAACTATCGATGGCAAAGGGCGATTTTTATATCGGCCTGATGTCTGGCACCAGCATGGATGCGGTTGATACCGCATTAGTGCAATTCGATAACAATACCCCCCACCTCATTGCCTACGATCAGTTCTCTATTGATAGTCATATCAAAGACGCTGTGCGTGAGATCAATATTAATTCCTCTCTCGGTGAAATAACTAAATACGATTCAATCCTTGGTACCCTGTTCGCCGAATCTGTATTGAAGATACTAGAAATCGCTGAGCTTCAATCAGAGTCGATAGCAGCAATAGGAAGCCATGGGCAAACGATACTGCATTTGCCAGATGACGCTTACCCTCGAACACTGCAAATTGGCGATCCGAATATCATTGCGGCAAAAACTGGCATTACGACTATCGCTGATTTTCGACGCATGGATGTTGCTCTAGGCGGTCAAGGTGCGCCGCTTGCACCCGCTTTCCACAACGAAGTCTTCCGCAAGCAAGGCGTGAACCGACTTATTCTTAATGTGGGTGGAATCAGTAACATCACCTCGTTACCCGGTGACTTAACATCTGATGTCTCTGGTTTCGACACGGGCCCGGGCAATGGCCTGATGGATGACTGGAATCAACTACACAACCACACGGCCATGGATAGAGATGGCCTTTGGGCTGCTTCTGGAAAAATGTGTGAGAGCCTAATTAAGGCAATGCTCGATGACCCTTATTTTCGCATCCCTCCAGCGAAAAGCACCGGCCGAGATTACTTCAATCTAGACTGGCTAAATCAATGCCTTTCTTCTTTATCAGGTGTATTACCTAACGAAGACGTTCAGGCGACGCTCATCCATTTAACTGTTCAAAGTATTGCCGATGCAGTTCATGCGCATGCAGCGCAGGCATCAGAAATCTATATATGCGGTGGTGGGGCACATAACCCTTTGCTAATGAAACTGCTAAAAGAAGCACTGCCGAGCCATAAAATAGCAACGACCAATAGCATCGGGCTCGATCCAGATGCGGTAGAAGCCGTCACCTTTGCATGGCTAGCCAAACAAACATTGTGCA
>CAZUTO010000042.1:0-6486 GCA_964623085.1 uncultured Porticoccaceae bacterium | reverse complement strand
TTGGCACTAGTAGCAAGCACTTTTCCGTTTACAAACTCCTCGTAAAAGTCGACAGCCTTTTGAGTAGAAGCTTCATCAATACCACCCACTACCCGATCATTCTCAACCAGCTCAATCAAAATTCGACCAGGCAATACTCTTTCCGGGCAATGAGCCACGTAGATGTCTATTCCTACCCTGTGGCCTTCTTCAGCGAGAATACTGGCAACCACCTCATCAGTCGTGCCTACTGGGCTTGTGGATTCTAAAATAACGAGATTTCCGGGCTGCAAATAGGGCGATATTGCTCGAGTCGCCTCTGCCACATAGCTTAAATCTGGCTTCTTTTCCTCTTTAAATGGTGTAGGCACAGCTATGATAAAAACATCTGCCTCGCAAGGCTCTGAAGCTGCTTTTAACCTGCCGCCATTAACAGCAGATTTCACTAAAATATCGAGATCAGGTTCAACGATATGAATACCGCCGCTATTGATAGTATCGACCACATCTTGCGACACGTCTACACCCTGAACCTCATACCCTTTTGTGCCTAATAACGATGCGGTCGGCAAGCCAATGTAGCCTAGACCTAGGACGCAAATTTTTCGAAACGCTTCTGACATTGTTACTCTTGCCTTAGTTGATAACTGTAATCTCTATTGCCGTGACAACACGTCCAAAATGCGACCCGCGGCCTTACCATCCCCATAGGGATTTAGTGCAGTAGCCATTTTTTGGTAAATGCTGTCATTAAGCAGCACTTCTTCTACCCCGTTTACGATATTCTGAGTGTTCGTTCCTACTAGACGCACAGTCCCAGCATCAACAGCTTCGGGGCGCTCGGTTACATCCCGCATAACTAATACCGGCTTCCCAAGAGAAGGCCCCTCCTCTTGAATACCACCCGAATCAGTTAAAATTAAATCACTTTGATTCATCAGCCACACAAACGGCAAATATTCTTGAGGAGCTATCAAATGAATATTTGAATGTCCTCCCAAAATGTCGTTCACGGGTTTTTGGACATTAGGGTTGAGGTGCACTGGGTAGATCAACTCCCAATCTTGGTGCTTTTCAGCTAGCTGTTTGATCGCAGTGCACAGATCTATAAAACCTTGGCCGAAGTTCTCTCTTCTATGGCCTGTAATGAGGACAAGCTTGCTATCGGGGCGAGTAATTTTTTTATAGAGCAGTTCTCCAAACACCTCTTGCCAGTGATCTGAGGGCATTGATTCCGTTTTATCTCGAACCATTAGTAGCGCATCTATCACGGTATTGCCTGTGACGTGTATTGAGTCTGGGTCGACATTTTCAGCAATAAGATTTTGTTTTGCTGTCTCTGTAGGCGCGAAATGGAAATTGGCCAACCTACCCACTAAGGAACGATTTGCTTCTTCTGGAAAGGGTGCCTGTAAGTTTCCGGTACGGAGCCCCGCTTCAACATGGCCTAATGCAACGCCTTCATAGAAGGCTGCTAGCCCTGCCGCAAAGCAGGTAGTGGTATCACCGTGAACAAGCACCACATCGGGCTTTACCTCCTGCAAGACATCACGCATTCCAGTCAACACTCTAGCGGTAATATCGAACAGATCCTGTCCTTGCCGCATGAGGTTGAGATCATGATCTGCATGCAGGTCAAATATGTTCATTACCTGATCTAGCATTTCACGATGCTGAGCCGTCACGCAGATTTCATCCGCAAAATTTGGTGCAGCGCTAATGCTCAGTGCCACCGAAGCCATTTTAATGGCTTCTGGTCGAGTCCCGAAGACTGAAAGAATTTTTCTTTGCATGACAAGCTAACCAGTCATACCTTGTACTTCTTGTACTTCTCGTCTTGCTGACCAACCATCATTTCAGTGGATTTGTCTTAAGACTTTGTTTAAGCATACCTATGCGGCTCGGTTTTTCTGCCCTCACCTCAGGTGAATCATCACCGACCTTTTTTGCGTGAAAATTAACCCCGCCAATTTTTTTAGATTGCGCCACTTCTATGACTGTTCGCATATCAACTTTTTTCACATCTTTGCCGTAAGCATAAGCAAGGCTTTGGTCGCAAAGGGTATTGATTAATCGGGGTACACCGCGGGTATAGCTATATATAGCTCCCATAGCATTGACGTCGAAGATATTGCTATCCCCACCGGCCGCAGATAAACGATGGCGAATATACTTGAGGGTTTCCAAATCTTTGAGCGGCTCGAGATGATATTCAGTCGAAACACGCTGTGCCATTTGAACTAGTGCGGGCGAGGAAAGCTTTTTCCTAAGCTCGGGCTGCCCTATTAAAACAACCTGCAGAAGCAGGTCATCGTCAGCGTTAATATTCGATAACAACCGAACTTCTTCTAGCTGACTCTTTTTCATGTTTTGTGCTTCGTCGATAAAAAGCACCACGCGCCTAGACTCAGCGTATTCGCTGACTAAAAACTCTTGGATTTTTTTGTATGTGCCAACACTACCCAACCCTTCGCAATCCAAATCATAGGCCAGCGCAAACCATCCCATAAACTCACCCAACGATGCATGGGTATTGTTAATCAACCCAATCCTCATGTTGTTGTTTTTGAGCCTACGTAATAGATGCCGAACTAAAGTCGTTTTACCTGCACCAATATCGCCGGTAATTACGGTGATTCCGCTCTGCTCCATGATGCCGTATTCCAGCATGGCCAATGCGCCACTATGCTTGTCAGAAAAATAGAGGAATGACGGGTCTGGCAGCAAGCTAAACGGCTTTTTGTCAAAGCCAAAATGTGCTTCGTACATGACTTATTTAAACTTGTTGAGTACGGTACCCAACAAGTTACTACCTTGCAGTAGGCGCATTGATCGTTGCACCTCTTCAGACGCATTTTCGCCGGCCTCTACTACTAACATCACACAATCAACTAAGGGCGCAAACACTAAAGCATCGTCGTTTCTGAGCAACGGCGGAAGATCAAATATGATAAGGCGATCATCATAGCGATGTGTAATTTCATCGATAAGACTGCGCATCTTCGGCGAAGTCAGTAATTCGGAAGAGTGGACACCCAGCTCATTACCTGGAAGAACCGTTAACCTTGGATAGCTAGGGTTAAACAGCACATCCTCGATATCGGCATGCCCCTGCATACAATCAACCAAACCCTGCGAACACTCGACACCAAAGGTGCTATGAACGCTTGGCTTGCGTAAATCTAAATCTACTAAAAGAACGGTTTGATTGACTTCTTGTGACAAACTAATTGCCAGATTCACAGCTGTTAACGTCTTACCGGCATTTTCTCGGGGACTAGTAATAGCCAATGTACTCCAATCATTTGCACGCATTTGCTGCAACACTTGACTACGTAACTGGCGAAACACTTCTGCACGCTCATCGTGCTTAAAACCACTGATAACACGATTTTGTTTAAGTACATCTTCGTCAAGACTAACCTGTCGAGTCTGGCTATAACTAAAATCGAGCGAAGCCGACTGATTCGAAGACTTACTTTTTGCAGGCGAGCCTATAGGCTCTTCAGACATAGTAGCGGGTTTGCTTTCAATAACTTCATTAGCCTTACCGACCTCTGCGCTTTGCGTTTGAGAGCCAGCCTCAGGCATATTGCCTATATCGCCTTCTCTTCGCGATTTTGCACGTGAAATGGCGTCCATCATTCTCTCATTCATTAGTGTCTACCTCGCATAGCGCTTAGCCAACCCTATTTAATGATGAGTAGAAAAGTACATCTATGGGCTTAACAAAAAAATGAACAAACAATAAAATAAATATTATCGTTGCGATAGCAATACCCGCTATCACTTTTATTTGCCGTTTTCTTCTTTGACTGTCGGAATCATTGTCGATATAAGGAATAACGACCAATGGCGTGACACCCGTTTCAGCCACTAGTACTTTTTCGTCATAGATAGCGCCATCTAATGCTTCACGCAAAAATACGCCACCCAACCCAGCACCACCTGCCAATATAAAACCCATCATTAGAATGGCTAGTCGGTTTGGGCTATGAGGAGTGGCTGGTAGCGACGGCGGCTCAACAAGGGTAAATCTTTCCCCTTGCCGACCCTCTTCGAGATTTTCAGCAAGAACTGCCGAGCGCTGGTTAATCTTTATCTCTTGGTATTTGTGGTTTGCGTTATCATAATCCCGCAACAAAGACTGATAGTTTTTTTCAACTTCAGGCGCTTTAAGTATGTAGGTTTCGTATCGCTCCTTCTTGTCTCTTAGTTCTCGAGCCTTCTCTTCTAATCCAACTGCTTCAACAGCAAGCGACTGTATCTGGCTATTGAGCAGAACGTACGCTGGGTTATCGGGCGCCTGAGAATTCGCTTCTCCCCCAGCAATCTTCTGCTTCAATGTATCAATCTGTCTCTTCAATGACAGGAGAGTGGGGTGATCCTCTGTCCAGCCGGCCGATAATCCGTTGTATTCCGACTCCAATGCTCTTAGACGCTCAGCATCATTCAGCACCACCCCCCCGCCAGGAAGATCTATCGACGCATTAGGGAATAGTAGCGTTAGCTCCGAGGCGAGCTCGACACGGCGCGTGTTGACCGCTTGCAAACGCGTGGATAGATCAAGAAGCTCTCGATCCGTTCGCTCTAGAGCACTCAAATTAAAAGCATTAAGTTCTGGCAGACTCCCTTTGTACTGTTCCTTAAAGTCAGCAAGCCGCGCTTCCAGCTCTTCAAGTTCTCGCTCCAAAAGCTGCGCCTCCGAATCGAGAAAATCCGAAGTAGTTGCGGCTCGTTCAGTCCTTGTTCTAAGATTCTCATCAATATAAAGCGTTACCAACTCATTGGTCGTTTTCTGAGCTATAGCAGGGCTACCGTTATCAAAGGAAAGCGTAAACGCAATAGTCGCTTCTGTTGGCCTACCACTTCGAGGATCGATCACCTCTGCGCTGACCAAATCTAGCGACATATCCTCGTTAAACAACTCCGCCATTTTCGTTCGCGGGATATCACTTTCGCCCTCTGCCGGCTGATACAGGCCCAGCGTCTCAGACAAATTTACTATGGTATCCACCGTCATGATGCGCTGTGTAATCACCTGGATTTGCTGCGCTGCAAAGCTGGTAATCGTGGACTGTATCATTTCCCGCGGAATGGACTGCTCCTCAATAAGAATGACCGCCGTTGAGCGATAAGTAGCAGGAAGCAGAGCTGCAACCAAAGCCACAATCACAAAGGTGATAAGTGCCGGATAAATAAAGAAGTTGCGTCGACGTCTAAGAATCGTCAGATATTCGCCAAGCGACTTCCCCTCTTCCTCATCAAAATCTGAATAATTCGTGTTCATCAGTTATGGATGATTCCCATTTTCTATATCAATTACACTAGGATATTCATTCCCAAAATCAGGCTGGAATACAACTAGAATTCACTGGAACGTAAAAACCCTTTTTTAATACCTTGCACTATAGAGGATTTATCAATTTTTTCTAGGTTAATAGCCCATAATTCATGGGTATTCACAGCAAACTAGCTACTGAAAAAAGATAAATGTAATGGACCGCACATTCTTGATGGGTGTAAAGAGGGATAAACTTTAGATTATCAGAAACCAGAAGAAGCACTAGCCACCAGTTATAGTGGCTAGCTGTGAATCATCTATCTTGGCATGCTCGAAATTCAAGAACTTTAAAGCTATGAGCTTGCTAGCTATTATTAGGCCTTACTGAGCAGCTAATGAACGTCTTCGAAGCCCAAACAACCCGAAAAGACTAGACACAAACAACACTGCCGCCGCAGGAAGAGGCACTGGCTGTACATCGATACTCGCGAAATAATAGATATCTGACTGATCACTAACGTCAGAGGATACATAAAACGAGAATGTGCCTGCATCCAACGTTCGCACTAACACATCGCCTTCCACACCTCTCTCATCCCCGAATGCCACTAAGAAATTATTAACCGCACCACTGCTATTCTCAAATTGAATGTCTGTCACTGATACAGACACCGTAGATGGCTGATCAATGGTAAAAATCAAGTTCTCCCCGAACCACACACCAGCATCATGATGCTGCGACAACAAAAACTCCCCTGCAGCTATATCACCAAGCTCAATATCGACAGGATCCATCGATGCTGAGTGTACTGACGCACTAAAAGCAATAGTGAGCACAAAAAGCCCAATAGAGCTCCATAACTTATTGTTTTTTATCACGTTCTCTCTCCTCCTTCCGAAAAACACCAAACCTATAATTGGCTCTAACTAGTGCTTAATTGTTTATCTATGATGACACTTACCCTACGAGGATACATGCGCCAAAAACTAGGCACAAGAACATATGAAAGCTAAATGATGGATGGTAACAAATGTTGCAAATTGTTACAAAAAATCAGCTCTCACTTTGTCCTATCGAAGCCTGAAAATACCTTTCTAGCACTTCCGGCACTGAACTGAGATTTTGAGTTGCGCTCGAAACCTATATTTATATTAGCGCCAGTATAATAATAACCCCTGCTAGGTAGACCCTACATTTATTGCGATTAACCATAAGTCTCTAG
>CAZUTO010000041.1:0-8390 GCA_964623085.1 uncultured Porticoccaceae bacterium | reverse complement strand
GTGACAGTACCGTCTGCCACCAATAGCGTCCGTAAAAATGGGGGTAGGGCGCCGATATCGATGGCGATATCATCCGCATTTTGAATAATGCCGCCTTCGATAAACCCGCGTGTTCTAAAATGATCTTTTGGCATGGCTTTTTGATATAGCTCTTTGATGTAGCTCGTGTCCGGTATGGGACTGCTTTCGCGCGATAGTTTAAATCATTCACAGTGTTGAGGATTGCCTATTGGCATTTTTTTACCCCAGCCATAGAATACTCTCCATGACTATTCAAAGCCGCACTCAGCAACTTTCAGCATACATTGCTTTCCGCAATGCGGTTGTTCGTGGTTCCTTCAAAGCGCTTAGCGGCACTCTTCTCGTTCTCCTCCCCTGAGGGGGATCAATCGTTTACATACATAGTGGTTTTTTGATGGTGTTTCGACGAAGCACCGCCAGAGAATATTCGTTATTATCCGCACAGTGATTGATATTAAGCGTAACCGCTTGGTTCAGTTGCTGCGCGACACTGAAAAATTTGCAGTATTGTCCGGACTAGAGTGATGAACACAAAGAGTGATGTAAGTAGAGATAAATTAGTTATTTTTGATACGACCTTGCGCGACGGGGAACAAAGCCCCGGTGCATCTATGACAGGTGAAGAAAAACTGCGTGTGGCCAAAGTGTTGGAAAAACTGCGCGTTGATGTAATTGAAGCGGGATTTGCGATTGCCAGCCCTGGAGATTTTGCATCAGTCAAACTGGTAGCGGACACAATCAAAGAGAGTCGCGTATGTAGTTTAGCTCGCGCGCAAGAAGAGGATATTCGCCGAGCGGGAGAAGCTGTCGCGGGTGCTAATGCCGCGCGGATTCATACCTTTATTGCGACGTCGCCTATCCATATGAAGTACAAGCTTCAGATGGAGCCGGACGCCGTATTAGAGCGCGCAGTGGACTCGATAAAGCTGTCTCGCTCCTTGGTGGATGATGTCGAGTTTTCGTTAGAAGATGCCAGCCGCACTGAATTTCAGTTTATGTGCCGTATCACTGAAGCCGCGATTTCTGCGGGTGCAGGGACAATCAATATTCCTGATACCGTTGGTTATGGCGAGCCAGGAGAGTTTGCCGATACGATAGGCCGATTGATTCAAGCCGTCCCAAATTCGGACAAAGCTATTTTCTCCGTACATTGTCACAACGACTTAGGCTTAGCCGTCGCCAACTCGTTGGCAGCGGTCAAAGCTGGCGCGCGACAGGTTGAATGCACGATCAACGGCCTAGGTGAGAGAGCAGGGAATGCCTCTTTAGAAGAGGTAGTCATGGCCACGCGTACGCGGGACGATATTTTTGCTGTTGAAACGCGTATCGATGCGACGCAGATAGTGCCTGCTTCGCGACTAGTCTCAAGCATTACGGGTTTTCCGGTTCAACCGAACAAAGCCATCGTCGGCGTAAACGCGTTTGCGCATGAATCCGGAATTCATCAAGACGGGGTGTTAAAGCACCGTGAAACATACGAAATCATGTTAGCCCAGGATGTCGGTTGGTCGACGAACAAACTAGTTTTGGGTAAGCATTCTGGTCGTGCGGCAGTAAAAGCACGCTATGAAGAGCTGGGTGTTGTGTTCGAAGATCAAGAAGCCTTTGCTTCTGTATTCAGAGGGTTCAAAGATCTCGCTGACAAGAAGCATGAGATTTTCGATGAAGATTTACAAATGCTGATTTCTGATGTCTCAGCCAGTGAATCAGAAGCGCGCTATCGACTGGGTGATTTGGAAGTCATGACTAAATCCGGCACTACACCGTCGGCAACGCTGACGGTATTTGATGGTGCGTCTGCGCATGAGGTAACAGCACAGGGCGATGGCGCAGTAGATGCCGCGCTAAAGGCGATTGAGAAAGTGGTCTGCACTAATGCGGTGGTCGCACTCTATTCCGTCAATGCCATTACCAAAGGTACCGAGTCTCAAGGCGAAGTAACCGTCCGGCTTGAGAAGGATGGGCGCATTGTGAATGGTGTCGGGGCGGATACAGATATCGTGATTGCATCGGCGAAAGCATATGTGGATGCGGCCAACCTGATGGTATCTCAGCAAAAGGCGCATCCGCAGCTAGAGGGTGTTTAAGCTTGAATCCAGAGCGACGTCAAACAGTACTTGCTGCGCTAGGTGTTGTGCAATATCGAGAGCGCCAAATGCATCTGGCATCATCAGACAGAGCACAGCCTGTTGTTGAGGGATTGGTTGGCTCGGTCTCCGCAAACTCAGATGTTGCAACAAATACATCGACAGTAAAGTCTAAACCGTCTATTGCAAGTTCTATTGATGAGCTTGCGGCGGTGATGAATGATTTAGACGGAGATACTGCACCAGCACCAGCATCTGAGTCGACAGAGGAAAGCAACTCGGTAGAAAAAATAGCGGAAGTGGCTAACGATCTTAGCCGCTCATTTGATCTAAGATTTTGGCGTTGCGGTCACCTTCTCGTGGTAGAAACCCAAAGCACTATTGCTCTAGAAGAACAGGCCAATGATACCGAGCCCGGACCAGAAGTGGCGCATCGATTAGTTAACAATGTGTTTCGAGCACTGTTCGGTGGCGAAGCCAGCGGTGCTTCCATGTATACCCATAGCTGGCCGCAGTCTTCTATTGTTGGGTCTCCAAGTGATGACTCTGCGGCGCAAGAATGGCTAGGGCTATTTTTGAAAGGCCAGATCGCAAAAGACCCAGATACCAAACTCTGGTTAATGGGTAACGACGGGCTAGAATTACTGCTCGCCGAACATGGCTCGCCCAATGATCTGCAAGAAAAGCAGGTTGTGCACAAGCAATTGGATCTTGAGGTTTATGTTACTGCTTCGCTATCTCAGATAGCGGCTAGCCCTCGTTTGAAAGCGAGTACCTGGCAGTTGCTTAGGTCTAACTTTTCGTAAGTATTTTTTCTGCACATCTACATAAATGGTCACTGCGCTCATGGCTAAGACTAATGTTCTATTGCGTCCTATGCACAAAGAAGACGCAGATTCGATTGCCAGCATCCATGCAGATTTAGATGTAGGCTCGTGGAATACACAGCAATGGATAGATGCCTATGAAAGCAAAGCAAGTGCTTGGGTGGTTGTCGACCAGAGCAAAACAGATTGCACCGAGTTGCTTGTGGGCTACGTCATTTTTCGAGCAGTTTGCGAGCAAGCGGAACTACTAAATTTTGGTATTCGTCGAGAGTATCAGGGGCAAGGTCTGGGTGCTGATTTGCTTGAATCGACACTGAGCTTATTGCCGGATACTGTTGAAGAAGTACTGCTTGAAGTTCGTCGCTCCAATATTCCAGCATTCAACCTTTATACGAAAATTGGGTTTAATGAAGCGACGGTGCGCCGAGACTATTATCCAGTAGCCGGTGGTGGCCGGGAGGACGCCATTGTAATGATAAAAAGCGTAGCCCTTGAGCATGAAGTGTTTGGAAAAAAGATTTAATGGGAACGAGGGGTCAAAAAATAGTTGAGCGTTAGTCTAATTCGATTAAGCCGTGCTTGAGTGCCTTGGCCACAGCTTGCGCCGTAGTTTTTGCATCTAAAACGAGTTTGATATTCCTAAAGTGATAGGAAACGGTATCTCGGCTTATATTAAGTTTCTTAGCGATTTGATCTTGCTGGTAGCCCATGGCAAGCAATGTAATCAACTCTTTTTGTCGATTGGTCAGACGAACGTTTTCCATGTAACCCTTTTATTGTAATCATAGCTTTCAACCAGAGCACCCGTTAGGCGCCTTTTTCTATAAAAGCATCACTGTTTTTAAGACTTGGCTTGGCTCGCCAGAAAGCCTATTTTCCATTTTCATGGTAAGTCCAATAACCCTGAGAGTTTGTAAAACAATATGCCAATATGCCAATTATCCACTCACCTGATGGAAATATTTATGCTACAGGTTAGTTTGAATTTTGACACTACCAAAACTTGTAGTTCGCCAAATTCTGAATACAGGATGCTGGGGGTGCTTATTTTATAAGAAATATTTTTGTGATAAATGTGGCTGAATTTTGACTATTGTTTCGCAGTGGAAAACTGGATATTGACGAGTAGCCTATCCACTGGCTAGCACAAGGTTGACGATACCGATGACTGAAAATACAAAGACAGTAGTAAAGATGATTCCAGCAGCAATGAATACCCAAAGATTGCCATGCTGAAAATCACGTTCTCTATTCTTCTCACTCTGTACACCAAATGCGGCAGCTAGCGTGCTCCAGACAATGGATAGTAGACCAAGTTTCTTATCGCTGCCTTTTTGGTCTCGCAAAGTTAATACCTCCTTTCAGTGCTGAGTATATAGCCCGACGCAATGTATTTAGCTTAAGTAAAGAGCACAGGTCGAAGCCAGCGCTCAAGCTCCTGCACACTCATGCCTTTGCGTTCAGCAAGGCTTTCTAATTGGTCTTGGCCAATTTTCCCAGTTCCAAAATAATCAGATTCGGGATGCGAAAAATACCAACCGCTAACAGCTGCAGCAGGGTACATAGCGTAGTTTTCCGTCAGTTTTGCACCAATGGCGTTCTCCGCGGCTAAGAGTTCAAAAAGGGTGCCTTTTTCAGTGTGGTCTGGGCAGGCGGGGTAGCCTGGTGCGGGCCGAATACCGCGGTATTTTTCTCGAATCAACTCTTCTCCAGAAAGTGATTCATCTGCGGCGTATCCCCAGAACTCAGTGCGCACTCGGCGATGAAGATGTTCAGCAAGCGATTCAGCAAAGCGATCCGCAAGTGCTTTTACCATGATGGCGTTATAGTCGTCCTCTGCATCTTCATACTCTGCGGCAAGCTCATCTGCGCCATGCACGCATACAACGAATCCGCCGATGTGGTCAGGCAAACTGGTTGTTTTTGGAGCGATAAAGTCCGCCAAGCTACGCAGTGGATTTGCTTTGTCGCGCTGCTGCTGCTGGCGAATATGGTGCAGTTTTACTAGATCAGAGCTGCGGCTTTCATCAGTGTATAGCTGAATACTGTCATCTTGAATTTGATTTGCAGGCCAGAAACCAAAAACAGCCTGTGCTTGGAAACGATTTTCGTCGATGATCTTCTTGAGTATTTTCTGCGCATCATCAAAGAGCTGTTGTGCCGCTTCACCCACTTTTTCGTCTTGCAGAATGCGCGGATATTTTCCGGCCAGATCCCAGCTAATAAAAAACGGCGTCCAATCGAAGGTCTCAAGCAAGTCTTGAAGTGGATAGTCTTTGATAGTGTGCACACCGACTTGTTTTGGTGTTGGTGGTTGATAGCTTGTCCAATCAAATTCGGGTTTGTTTTCGCAGGCCTTTTCGTAGGGCACAAGCGGGACTTTGCGGCGATTCGCTACGCGCTCGCGCACTTCTTGGTATTCGGATTGCAGCTCTGCTACAAACCCGTCGCGTTGGTCTTTGCTGAGAAGCTTGCTTGCTACCCCAACGGCGCGTGAAGCATCGGCGACATAGACAACCTGATTGCGCTTTAGCTCTGGTGCAATCTTGACCGCTGTATGAGCCTTGGACGTAGTGGCACCACCAATCAGTAGCGGCACATCGTACTCTTGCCGCTCCATTTCGTTGGCGATGGAAACCATTTCATCCAGTGAGGGGGTGATTAGCCCGCTAAGCCCGATGATGTCGCAGTTCTCGGATTTGGCCGTCGCTAGAATCTTATCAGCCGGCACCATCACACCAAGGTCGATAACCTCAAAGTTATTGCATTGCAACACCACGCCCACGATATTCTTACCAATATCGTGCACATCGCCTTTCACCGTTGCCATTAAGATGCGTCCGTTGTTTTCGCCGGCTACCTTTTCTTTTTCGATATAGGGATTCAGATAGGCCACGGCTTGCTTCATCACTCGAGCTGACTTTACAACTTGAGGCAGAAACATTTTTCCTGCACCGAATAAGTCACCGACGACATTCATGCCATCCATCAGTGGACCTTCAATAACATGCAATGGCTTGTCTGCCGCTTGCCGAGCTTTTTCGGTGTCTTCTTCGATAAAGGTAGTTATGCCTTTAACAAGTGAGTGTTCGAGACGCTTTTCCACCGACCATTCGCGCCAAGCAAGGTCTTCTTTTTTCTCGGCGCCAGAGCCATCACCGCGATACTTTTCGGCAAGTGATAGTAGATTCTCTGTTGCGCCGGAGTCGCGATTAAGTATCACATCTTCCACAGCATCTCTGAGTTCATCGGGCAAGTCGTCGTAAACAGCGAGCTGGCCGGCGTTTACGATGCCCATGTTTAATCCAGCCTTGATGGCATGGAATAAGAAGACGGAATGGATAGCCTCGCGCAGCGGGTTGTTACCACGGAACGAGAAGCTCACATTAGAGATTCCGCCAGATAAACCAACATGAGGCAGGTTGTCGCGAATCCATCGGCAACCTTCTATGAAGTCGACGCCGTAGTTATTGTGTTCCTCAATACCAGTCGCAACCGCAAACACATTTGGGTCAAAGAGGATGTCGTTTGGGTCGAAATCGAGCTTTTCTCGCAGGAGTTTATATGCGCGTTCGCAAATTTCCTTCCGGCGCTCGAGATTGTCTGCTTGGCCGTCCTCGTCAAACGCCATGACAACAATCGCCGCACCATAGCGCTGGCATAGGCGAGCTTGGGTAAGGAACTGCTCTTCACCTTCTTTTAAACTAATGGAATTCACTACGGCCTTGCCTTGCACACATTTTAGGCCTGCTTCAATCACGTCCCATTTGGAAGAGTCGATCATAAAAGGCACGCGCGAGATATCTGGCTCTGATGCAATCAGGTTCAGAAATCGAGGCATTGCAGTCATCGCATCAAGCATGGCTTCATCCATGTTGATATCGATAATCTGTGCGCCATTCTCGACCTGCTCTTGGGCAACGGAAATGGCTTCGTCGTATTCTTCTTCCAAAATCAGACGTTTGAATTTTGCTGAACCGGTGACGTTGCAACGCTCGCCAATATTGACAAACAGACTATCGGCTTCAATATTAAAAGGTTCCAAACCACTGAGTCGGCAGGCTGGCGCAATCTCAGGTATTTTGCGTGGAGGAAGTGCTGAGATGGAACTAACTAGCGCGCGGATGTGATCCGGCGTGGTGCCACAGCATCCACCAACCAGATTGAGAAAACCGCTTTCCGCAAACTCTTTGACGATTTCTGCCATCTCTTGGTCGGTTTGATCGTACTCGCTAAATTCATTCGGTAAGCCTGCGTTAGGGTGTGCACTGACGTAAGTATCGGCAACACGTGATAGCTCTTGTACATAAGGACGAAGCTCTTCTGCACCGAGTGCACAGTTTAGCCCAATCAATAGAGGCTTCGCGTGCCGCACGCTATTCCAAAACGCTTCGGTTGTTTGGCCAGTCAGCATACGTCCGCTCTCGTCCGTAATCGTTCCGGAGATCATAATAGGAAGCGCTTCGTCCAGTGTGTCAAAGACTTCTTCGCACGCAAAAATCGCAGCTTTCGCGTTCAGTGTATCGAAAACAGTTTCAATCAGGATAATGTCCGAGCCACCGTCGATAAGACCCTTGACCGCAATACTGTAGTCTTCAACAAGCTCATCAAAGGTGACGTTGCGGGCACCTGGATCATTTACATCCGAAGACATAGACGCGGTGCGACTAGTCGGACCGAGTACCCCCGCGACAAAACGGGGTTTTTCTGGTGTTTGTTCGGTGTATTTGTCCGTTGCAGCCCGTGCGACGCTTGCAGCTTCTTTGTTTAGCTCGTAAACAATGTCTTCCAGCCCGTAGTCTGATTGAGAAACGGCCGTTGAATTAAAGGTATTGGTCTCGATAATATCCGCGCCGGCGTCAAGGTAGGCTTCATGAATACCTTGAACTACGTCACGTTGAGTAAGAGCAAGTAGGTCGTTGTTACCCTTCAAGTCGGTATGGTGATCTATAAACCGCTCGCCACGAAAATCTTTTTCAGATAGATTGTGCTGTTGAATCATCGTTCCCATGGCGCCATCCAAGAACAGAATGCGCTCTTTTAAGCAAGATTTAAGGTGTTCAGTTCGCTGATTCATTGCAATATCAAAATATTTTAATATAGATTAAAATGCATTGTAGCAGAGCGATTAGCGTGGTGCGAATGCTATGAGTCATAATGTCCCCCTTAACCTTTTGACATAAACCAAAACCAACTTGATGGAGAGTAGTCTTAGATTCAGAACCCTCTGAAATTTAAGGAAGCCCGCGAGCATAGATGACTATAAAAAAACCGTTTTTTGCCAGTGTGCTTTTTCTTCTTTCGCTTGCGCTCGTCGCTTGTGGCGGGGGAGGTGGCGGCAGTAGCGCTGATGACGCTGAAAATGCTGGCGGAAACGGCGGCGGCATGGCTGGTAACGGCGGCGGCAATGGTGGTGACGGAAACGGTGGCGGCAATGGTGGTGACGGAAACGGTG
>CAZUTO010000040.1:7181-11387 GCA_964623085.1 uncultured Porticoccaceae bacterium | reverse complement strand
TGTTAACGACCTGCTCGATTTGTCAGGTTCGGCAAATCAGTTACTCGTATTGGGTGACAACGGCGACACAGTCAACGTCACTGATGAATTCACCAATAGCAGCCCGACTCAGGCCATCAACGGTACGGCCTTTGATGTTCACTCATCAGGGGATGTTGTGCTTCTCGCAGAACAAGATCTCAACGTTGTAATCTAAATAACAGCCGTTTTACCAATGGCCTATTCATCAGCAGGCTAATGCAGCCTGCTAACTGATAAGCCAAGACAGTCTACTGGCTAGCAAATCAAAAAAGGCACGCATGTCTTTTAAGGGCTGCGTGCCTTTGTTTTCAACTCACTTCAACTATTTCTCTAGAACCACTGTGTTTATAGCTGCGCCGCAGCCCTAAACTAGTTCTGATCTCTATACCAGTTACCACATGTCATTTTTTGTGATGGATTCGACATATTAAGAATCAAACATGCCCTGAACGTACAGTTAAACCATACAAAATGTAAATATTTATCAATTCAACGAGCACTTTTCGTACCAGCATATATAATCTTTTTCTACGACACACTTCACATTTATTGCAAATATTGCAATTAATCGGCTCTCATCACCACAGATAAGGCCAAATAGCTGAGCAGAGGTAGGAAAATTGGAAGTTAGCGCAAAAATCCTGTTACAAGAAAGAGCTCCGGGCGACGTTGAAGCCCTCGATATTAACGCATCGCAAATCAAGCTCGCAGAAATGCAAGCGGCTAACGTAGCGCTAAATCTGAGCCCTGATGATATTGACGTCTTTTCTCGCTCAGAAAACCACCTCGTTCTCGCGTTAAAAAACGGCGAAACGGTCATACTCGAAGATTTCTTTGAAGAGCATGCCGACGGCAGAAAAAATCAGCTGTTTCTCAGTGAAGGCGATGTAATTTCGTCTGCGGATGTGTCATCAGTAGATGAACTAGGCCTTATCAATCCGTCGTTTTCTACCTATGCAAGGCCCTCCGCATCAATTTCTGAACTCGTCTTCTCCTCGGGCAGCTCGAGCTCGGGCGCAGGTGCAGTCTTTGGAGACTTAGCCCTTCCTGATATCAGTCCCGCTCATCTTGGCGCTGGCTTAGGCGTTGTTGTGGTCGGTGCCGCTTTAGCTGGCGGCGGCGGCGGCGGTGGCGGCGATTCAGCCGAAATCGAACGACTAACTGTCAATTCTGAGGCAACAAACAGCACTACACCGGAAGTCACCGGAACCGTTATCTTGGAGCCAGGCGAAACACTAAGCGTCGTTATATCTGGAGTGACTTACAGCGTCGCCAATGGCAATCTAACTATCGATGCAGACGGCAATTGGAGCCTCACTCCTGATGCTGCCGACGCGCTGATAGAAGGCGATCGGCCAGTCATTGCCACCATCATCGATGTTGAAGGCAACTCAACAGTCATCGGGGTGACAGGCACTGTAACCATTGATACCACTCCGCCGACAGCGCCCACTGTTAATGCGCTCGCAACAGGTAGCACCACACCGGAGATTACCGGTACTGTCACCTTGGCAGAAGGCGAAACACTCGAGGTTGTCGTAGCCGGAGTGACATACAACACCGAGATTGGCAACCTAACTATCAATGATGCTGGCCAGTGGAGTCTTACCCCTGTTGCACCGCTGCCAGAAGGCACAATACAAGTGGCTGCCACCGTGACTGACGCAGCAGGCAATGCGACTAGCGATGCAAATGCAGACGAGATCACTGTTGACACAGGCCTTCCTTTGGCACCCATTGTCGATACTTTGATAACAAATAACGCCTTGCCGGAAATCACCGGTAATGTGATGTTGGACGAAGGCGAAACACTCGAGGTTGTGGTAGCCGGAGTGACCTACAGCGTCGCCAATGGCAACTTGACGATCAATGCTGACGGCAGCTGGAGCCTCACTCCAGCAGCGCCTCTCCCAGAGGGGCCGCAGGAAGTGGTCGCTACGGTGATCAACGCCAATGGTGATGAAGCAGTTGATGCAACGATGAACGAAGTTACCATTGATCTCACTGCGCCACCTGCACCTACGGTTAACCCATTAACCACAAGTAGCTCAACACCAGAAATCGCGGGTACTGCCACGTTGGAAGAAGGCGACACACTCACCGTCTTAGTGGCCGGCGTGGAATATAGCCTTGCCAATGAGAACTTGGAGATCGATGAACTAGGTAATTGGAGCATCACACCTGATACCCCTATCCCAGCGGGCGTTCAGCAAGTGGTCGCTACAGTGACTGATGCCGCGGGCAATAGCACTATCGATGCAACGATGGACGAAATCACCATCGATGGTGCCCTTCCCGAAACACCTACTGTGGATACTGTAGTAACAAATAGTCCTACACCGGTGATTACAGGTACGGCTGGCGCTGGCGATACGCTCGCTGTAGAAGTAGGCGGAGCTACTTATGAAACAACCGCCGATCCAGCGGGGATATGGTCTCTTGACACAAGCAGTGCCACACCAATTGCGGGAACATTCACACCGCTGGAAGGCGATAACGAAGTTACCGTGACCGCGACAAATGCGGATGGCAATTCACTGTCTGACACAGTCAACATCACCATTGATACCATGGCGCCTGAAGTACCGCAGGTTGTCCCTCAGATGACAAATGACACTACACCCGTCATTGAAGGTACAGCTGAGCCTGGCTCAACTGTGACTGTTGAGGTCAATGGCACGACCTTTACAACAATAGCCGACGAGGATGGCACTTACAGCGTAAACACTGAGGACACCGGGCAAATCACTGCGGGCAACGACCCGTTCGACCCGCTAGATGAAGGCACGCATGAGGTTGTTGTGACATCCACCGATGCCGCTGGCAATCAAACATCGGACGCCACATCCCTTGAAATCGAGGTTGATACTACCCTTCCCATAGTGCCCACTGTGGATGCGCTGACAACGAGTGACACCACACCAACCATTACCGGCACAGCCGAAGCTGACTCAACGGTCACTTTACTCATTAATGGCTCGACCTTTACAACAATAGCCGCAGGAAATAACACCTACTCCGTCAATACGGGGACGGCGACACCATCATCGGGCAACAACCCTTTCGTACCACTAGTCGATGGCGAGCATGATGTTGCTGTCACATCAACGGATGCCTTAGGTAACTCATCATCTGACGAAACAACCAATGAAATTACTGTTGATAGTTCTACCGCAGCACCCACTGTGGATGCGCTGACAACAGACGACCCTACACCGACTATTACCGGCACGGCCGAACCTGGCTCCACTGTCACGGTTGCGATCAATGGCTCAATCTTTGAAACAATGGCCAACGGAATGACTGGCGCCTACTCCGTAGATACTGGGACAGCGACGCCATCAGCAGACGGCATCACCCCTTTCGAACCGCTAACCGAAGGTATGCACGACGTTGAAGTAACCTCGACGGATACCTTGGGTAATCCAGGATCTACGTCCATTGAAATTACGATTACCGACTCCACCGCACCCATGGTCACGATTGATCAACTAGTGACAGGTATTGACACCGTGGTATCGGGTACTGCAGAAGGCAGTTTAGGAGACGACTCGCTCGCGTTCTTTGAAAACGACGTCCAACTTGGGGGAACTGTTAGCCTTGATGCTGACGGAGGCTACAGCTTCACGCCAACAACACCATTGGAAGAAGGCGCAACAATTGAAGTGCGCCAAACAGATTTGGATGGCAATGAAGGCACCGACACAGTAACTATTACCCTCGATACCGATGGCGATGGCGTGGCTAATACAGTCGATATTGATGATGACGGCGACGGCATACTGGATGAGAATGAGATATCCACAACGGACATAACAGACATCGTCGGCACCATAGATCCTACAGATGACAATACTGTGCTATTTAGTTCTAACAATGGTTTGATCGATAATTCGGTGACGTTTTCCTCCGGCCCCGGAACAATCATGGTAGAAGCCAATGCCGAGTTAAATTTCTTTGAATCTGGTGAAAACGCTGGTGATCAGGACATCGTATTCGGCACAGCCGTTGGTGATGTGCAGTTGGACTTTAGGAGTATTCATGAAGACACTACTTTGTCAGACTTCATGGTCACTTATTCTGATGGCAGCACAGATAATTTGGCAGTCAACCAGCTACCAGGTGGCGAGCTTGTGATTAGTATGGATGGCCTAAGCGTCAGTGGCTTTGATACTGATCCTGGTC
>CAZUTO010000040.1:0-7081 GCA_964623085.1 uncultured Porticoccaceae bacterium | reverse complement strand
CAGACAATACTGGAAGTATCGCCGCTGACGCTGACACGCTGGATATTGACGTTAATGACCTGCTCGATTTGTCAGATTCGTCGAATCAGTTGCTCGTATTGGGTGACGCCAGCGAGTCAGTCGACACCAGTGGTGGGTTTACAAATACTGGTGCGAGCCAGACTACTAATGAGGCTAACTTTGATGTTGACTCATCGGGAACCCTACCTACTCTTGCTGGCGAAGACATTATTATTATTTAAGTACGACAGTCGCGTCTGATAATGGATGCCATGGCTACAATAGCCTCATATCATCGGCAGGCCGATAAACTAATACGGCCTGCCGACTGATATACCAATACCGGTGTACTCTTCTTTAAAACGTTTAAACTTTTAACTTTTTAATTAGGTGGTTTAGGCCTTGCTGCAGCAGCGGTTGCTTTAACGACCGGCACCAATGGTCGCGACAATGAAGATACCACCGCGCCAGCTATGCCCAGTGTCAATGCACTAACCACAAGAAGTGTGCCTAGAAGGCCTTTCTATGCCGCATTTGCCACGTCTGCATAACGGACGCTTGTGGCTTCTTAATTCTGGGCGTGGAGAGTTTGGTTGGGTCAATTTAGAAAAGCGATCATTTAATCCTGTCACTTTCTGCCCCGGTTTCGCTAGAGGGCTTTATTTCGTGGGCAAGTACGCGTTAATCGGGCTCTCTGAGCCACGCGAAGGCAAAACATTTGATGGGTTACCACTGCAAGACAGAATGAGCGAAAAAGGCATTACTGCGCGTTGCGGACTTATCGTTGTCGATACGGAAACAGGTGAAACTGTCCAATGGCTGCGTATAGAAGGTGTAGTGGCTGAACTCTATGATGTGTCTTTTCTGCAAGGCGTTATACGACCGGCCTCTATTGGGATTAACGGCCCAGAGATACAACACACGATTGCGCTGGCGCCTCACTGATAGGCCTCACTAAAGGGTCTTATTAAATAGCCGAGCGACTCGCACCTACATTTAGTTAGTGCCAAGGTTTGGAACACCATCTTCTATATGATGTTTAAGACTGCGGCTTAATGATCACCGTTTTTTTACTAAAACAAAGGCTTAATAATCGTTATGCTATCCGCGGCTTCATCTCAGAAACACAAGCTGTTTTAATACGTATTGCACAGCAAAAGCACAATTTAGAGGGCTAACAAATTGATTGAGACGCTGCAATTTAGGTGGCAGGAAATACTTCAGAAAATACTTGAATGGAGTTCTAGCCCTGAGTTTTACGCCCAAGCGGGTATTGCCGCCTGCGTATTTGTTATGGCGTTTCCGATGGCGAGCTTCCTCAGAAGAAGATGCAAGAAGCCTGAGCCGGGCGCTCGCTTTCTATACCTAAAGCGGTTTATGTATGAGCTACAAGTGCTCGCCCTCCCTATGTCGCTCTTTATGTTGGCGGTGGTTGGCGTCGAGGTTTCGAGAGCCGTTTTAGGGCAAATTTGGCTGGTCAATATTGTTGAAGGTCTGGCTGTCGTTTGGCTACTTTTCAAAGCCACACGACGTTTTGTTAAAGATCCATTTATTACGATTCTAATCAAGTGGGTCATCATTCCACTGGCGACGCTAAAAGTATTTGGCTGGCTCGATGACTTGGCCGTTGTGCTAGATAGCATTTCCATTCAGCTCGGCAATATTAGCCTTTCAGCACTAAATGTCGGCCGTGGAGTCGTGGTAGGCATACTCCTATTTTGGCTAGGCCGACATTCAAATAATGCAGGGAAAAATGCGATCAGACGCGCACCCTCGCTCGATATCGGTACCCGTGAGCTGCTAGCCAAACTGTTTGAAATGGGGCTCTACACGCTGCTCTTTATTGTGTTGTTGCAGGTTGTCGGTATTAATATCACGACACTGGCCGTGCTTGGTGGTGCTGTCGGTGTGGGTATTGGTTTTGGCTTGCAGCAAATTGCGGCGAACTTTGTTTCAGGTCTAATTATTTTGTTTGACCGCTCGATTAAGGTCGGCGATCACATCGAGCTTGAAGGAGATATCTTCGGCATTCTGCGCGACATAAAACTGCGTTATGCCGTGGTTGAAACCTATGAGGGTAAAGAGGTATTGATTCCCAATGAAACCTTCATTACTAATATCTTCACCAACTGGTCAGGCAAAGATGACAAACAACGCTGTGATTTTACGTTTAGCGTATCTTATGACACCGACTTACACCGGCTATTTGATGTCGTGCGTGAAGTCATCGCCCAGCACCCTCAGGTCATCAGTGGTGAAAATGACCCTATTGAAGAGCACCCCGATGCAGAAATTGATGACTTCGGTGATTCAGGCATCGTGATTTTGGTCGAGTTTTGGATGCACGGCGTCGACGATGGTAAAAATCGTGTCGAAGCTGATTTAAAACTGATGCTTTGGGATGCGTTGAAAGAACACGGCTTTACTATACCCTTCCCACAACGCGAGGTTCGCATTCTCAACGACACACCTGAAAAGAGTGGATCCAACACCGTTATATAAATTTCAAAGCGTTTTATATAAATAAAAAAGGGCGCTGATAGCGCCCTTTTTTATTCGGTCAAACCGTCTTTAGCATTTAGCTATATTAGTATTTACCGACAGCGTTTATAAACCAACCTTCTTGGTCGTAATCTAAATCACTGAGATCATCACTGAAGTCAGTGAAGTTATAACCTATGCCCAGCTTGAAATTATCTGCGATGTGGCGGTCAATACTAAACAGGAATCCATCACGAATGCTGTCTTCCTCTTCGATCTCCAGTATGCGGTATTCAAGTAACGCATCCCAAGAAGAGATCAGGTGGTAACGCCCACGTATGGCCGCGAAATTGGCGGTCGATTCAAACCATTCTCCAGATGAACGGTCGGCACGAAGTTCACTCTCACGCTGCCCGACTTTGGCACCCAGCTTCCAGCGACTATTGAACTGATAAACACCTTCCAAAGACAGAATATTGGAGCGCTGATCCGTGCCTGTACCACCGGTCTGTATTAAGCTCTGTCCTAAGCTCGGAAGGTCATACAAGAACGTATATTTATACAGTAAATTGAACTTGTCGCTATTCGCGGGGCGAAGCGCGAGACCAATGCCCGCTTCGGTAAATCTCGCATCACCCAGTTCATTTATTTCGTCGTCCGTTTCAGAGTGATTAACTCGCCCCACTACTCGCAGCGAGTCGTTGAACTTGTAGTTGAACCGGTTAGTGGTGACCCACTGATCCGCATCTTCAGCGCCATCATCAGAGCGGAACTCTACTGCTGAACGCCATTGCCAAAGATCACGGCTAACCCCTGCCCGAAGGCTAACGGCATCGCGATCAATCACACCTGCGATAGACTCGAGTTCACCCGTTTGCAGGGTTGCACCAACGACCACCCCTTCATAGGGTTGATAGTCAATACCGAAGGCATGGGTGAGACCTGCCCCTCTATCATTGTCGATAAATTGGTTCTCACTGAATATCTCAGTCTGGTTGCTAACATTCCAACGGTTACCTAACGTGAAGCGATCACCGGAAGATAGCGCTTCGGTTCTATCTGTTGAGTGTGTAAAGGAACCATACAGGCTGTGGCGCTCGGTACGAGCGTAATCGAGCCCAACCGTCGCGGCTTCACCACGATTACCGCTCACTACTTCCGCGTTTAACGTCGCCTTGTCGTTGAGCCCCGCACGAAGACCAATGGCCACAAGATTGTTATCTTCATAGGCGCCACTATCATCATCCAAGGTGCCCTGAATAGTACCGTATACATCCACACGATATGAGATCGCGCGGGTATATTGCAGTGCCGCCAGTGATCCTGTCACAGAGTCTGGCTGGAGCTGATTGCGTTCTCTAACACTTCTCAACTCAAGCGATATCTGATCGCTACCCGTAAAATCGTAACGCAGCATGAGACTGAGCTGCTCATCTTCGGTATCGAGACCGCGCTCGACAGACGTGGCGCGAACCCCAACAGCAAGCTTGTCCGTCACTTGGCCGTGAATCTCTATACCTGCCTCTGTCACCTCTTCAAGGTCATCACGACGCGCAACCGAAAAACCTTCATCGGTTCGACGCCACCAGGCTCCTACTGTCCATGGTTTGTCCGTCAGGCCCTGCTCTTGTAAATTGACCCGAGCAGTGACACCCACAGCATCGCCCTCACGATTAAGATCGCTCGTTTGCGCGCCTTGCGAGAAACTAAGACCACCGTTGTCCGAGAAGAAGCTGTCGGATTGGCTAGATTCCGTCGTCGCGTATTCCAGGTTGATATAGGTGCCTAACCCTCTCTGCAGTGTAAGGTCCACACCAATCAATTCGTAGTCTTCCGCACCTCGGCCTTCTTGCACGTAGGTACCACCTAGTGCGATAGAGTCATTGACCCACTGCTTGCCGCGAACACCGACCGTCGCTTCATCAGGACTAAAGTTATCGGGGACATATTCATAGTCGACCAACAGGAAGCTCAGATCGCCATCAAGCGGATCATCGCGAATAATAGATTGCTGTCTTGATTGAATCTGCGACAGTGGTCGAACCAGAATAATTCGTCCTTGGATTTCATCCACTTCATAATCTTGATCGCGGATGAGGGTGATCCTATCTACCACTAGATTACTGTCACGGTCACGTATCTCGACAGATACTTTTTCTGACCCAGGCAAAATATTGGTATCTGGCAAATAGTAGAGGCTACCACCGGTTCCCAAAAATTCAGTATGGCCAAACGCAGATTGGGCCTCAGACACAAACGCTTTTAAGTGCGTCTTAGACTCACCAAGGTCTGTGACATCATTTGAATTGTGCTCAAGCTTTGCACCATAGAGCGAACGATTGTACTGGGCGAACTCCGTACCATTCAGGCCGGTGTGATAATTCCCCCAAAGAACTTGCGAGTTATCCCAATCGACGCGTAGGAAAAAACGACCTTGGGTATCCACATCGCTGACTGTCGTCGAATCATCACCATAAACAGGGTAGAAAACGTCTGGATCTAGTCGTCTGAATAATGCAGTAGGGTCTTCCTGAAGCACATCGCCAAAGATCTCATCGATCTCGCCTTCTCGGGTATCCAGTTGCGCCGTAATTAAGTACTTACCCTGAATTTTTCCTTTTAGATAAAACGCGAAGCGTCCATCCACGAGGAAGTCTTCTTCAAAGCGATCATCGCCACTCAATGCTTCTAAGCTGCCAGAAATATCATTATCTGAAGCCGTGATGTCTGCCAAACCAGCCAAAAACATATACTCGCCTCTGACATCCGTTTGCAGATTGACATCGGCTAGCCGTTGGCCGCGAGAGGCGACTTGGATATCAAAATCGTGCGTCCCCACCGGCAGAATATATTCGACCGCAAACTGATTGGCATTATCAACGGGCATCGGCTCATCATTGATCGTTACCGTTGATTGAAACCCTTGAATATCGCCATGAACACGCACGCGTGATCCATGCAGCGGAATACGCTGCGTCGCTAAGTCAGTGCGCCCATAAACTGAGGCAAAGGGAAGCGCTTCTCGCGTGGTTAATTCCTGAGTGGTCAATTGTTGTTCATCGAACAACTCAAATTGGCGCGAAACGGTGGTGTCCACCAAGCCATCATCACTGATCACTTCGACCATCGCGTAAAAGCGATCGCCCGGCGACACCACCTGTTCTGGTGTCCATGCAAATTGACCAAACTGAGAGGGATCCGCTTTGATTTGGGCAACGGGACTCACACGATCGACGTCGTCATCATCAAAGATGGTTAACATCACATGGTCTTGGAACGCCGCGTAGTTGGTGTAGAAATCAAAGTAAATTGGTCCCGCCAGTGCGTTTCCGATCCACTCATTACCAAAGGGTGTCGAGAAGGCGAACTTGGGATCAATAATCAGTGGATCCTCTGTCAACCATAGCGACCCCACATCCGCCACAGTGGCGCGCCGAGTAGTCGTCACCGTCGCCAGATCTCGTCCATCCGCTGCGTAATCCACATCTACATCCACACGGCGATTATCCTGCAGTGCTTCCGGTGAATTACCAGGCGTGCGCTGCAACTCTGCGGCCCGCCCAACCAATTTGACCACGACACCTTCTGAAGTGACGCAATTTTCTAACGTACAATCACTCTCTTGAGCATAGGCTGGCGTGATAAACACACTCAGCATCGCTGCCGCGACCTGTTTCAACATTGTCTTTGTCTGCTCAACTGGCAGTATTCGTGATTGCGGGTTCTCATTTCTATCCTCCGGCTTGGCGTTGGTCGGGAAGACACAGTCTCTGGCGAGATTGAAGGCGCCACGCGCTATTAGTGCATCATGAACTGCCTTCGCACGCGCTTCGGAGAGCGCCGGATTAATACCTGTGACATTGCGAAAATCTGTGTGTCCCTCAATTTTCACATCTGCTTCACAGGTAGTGCGAAGTTGATACGCGAGTTCATCGAGTAAGGGTGAGGCAGATGGCCTGATATCGCTCTTTGCGGTATCAAAGAAGAATTCTGCATGGAGTGTCAGTTGGTGGCCGACTGAGGCTATTGGGACTCCAGACGTCTCGGTTTTAATACCGATGGAAACCGGATAGTTTGCGCCATTTAAGCGCGACATCAACTCATCTCTCAACGCCGTCGCTCTGGCGACCGCCAGCTGCTCATTGCCCGCACGCGCTAATATAGTCAAATCGCCCGCTTGATTCTCAATGATATGCGCGGTCATCTCATCTAACAGCGGCCTGTACTCATCCCGTATTGTGGTTTCACCGGCATAGAAGAGCACCTCGCCGATCTCGAGTTGTGCATTGTTATCTTGCGAAGCAAGCTTGACGCCAAAGTTGATCTGATTGAGCAAGCCCTGCGTAATTCTCATCACACGAGGATTTTCTGTTACCACTTCAGCGCTATCAGGCAAGGTCGCCGTATCCAACTTAAGGTAGAAGTTACGGCCACGCTCAAAGCGTTCAACGTCAACCGCAGCGATGTGGTATCGGCCTTCAGAATCTGTCTCAATAAGCAGTCCTGTCACCGTCGCCAAGCGCACGCCCGGAATGCCGTATTCACCTTCATCCTGCAATCCGTTGGCATTCTGATCATCGAAGACTTTACCGATAATGGT
>CAZUTO010000039.1:0-12944 GCA_964623085.1 uncultured Porticoccaceae bacterium | reverse complement strand
GCAAAGGGGTCATCTGCAAAAGGATCGTCTGCGAACGGATCATCAGCCAATGAATCAGAGCCTGAGTCAGACTCCTCTAACGATTCGGCTGGCGCGTTGAGAATCACATCTAGAGACATAGTGCCGCCGAGGCTTCTATCTATCACCAACATTCCTTGGTGAATCTCACTATCACTCTTGAAGTAATCGATAAACCGGTTTTCAACTTTGAGTTGCGTAATACCAAAACCAGAAACAATTGCCACAATGGTGGAAACAACCAAAATTCCCCGAGGGAAGCGCTCGATACAGTCGGCAAATATCTTCGTATACTTCGGATCTTCATTGCCTAGATTGGTACATGCCTTGGTCTTGAATTGCGCCAACCCGACAGGCACGATCATAAAAGTCAGTATCAACGCGGTGAACGATCCAATCGTCATCATCCAGCCAAAATCAATAACTGGTCGAATGCCACTGACCACCAGAGAAGCGAAGGCAACAATGGTCGTTAGCGTTGTATATAAACAAGGTCGCCACATAGAGGCGACGGTCTTATAAGCGAGCTCATACTGAGTCATATGAGGCATGCGCCGGCAGTGCTCTTGATAATAGACCAGCAAGTGAATTGAGATCGCAAGGGTCACAATCAACAACAGCGCAATAAAATTGGATGAAATAACCGTTAAGCGCCAGTCGACCCAAGCCAAAAATCCAATCATGACTATCGCCGTGACGGTACATGCAAGCAGAGGCAGCACAACCATGCGCTTTTGCCTAAAAATATAAGCCAGCGAAAGCACCATAAATACCAGAATAGCGACACCAAAGGTGTTCAGATCATCCTGAATAAACTGCATCATGTCATTGGCGATCATCGGCGCACCGCCCACAAATATAGTGGCCTGATCTGAATACTTAGCGACAATATCACGCACCATCTGTACGCGATCATTGCTTATTCCGGTGGCTTGCGTTCGATAAATAATGAACTCTTCTTTCACTTCTTCGAGCCGGACTTTTTCTGCAGCAGAAAGCTCATTTCTATTATCACGAAGTAGTAAATCATCTCTCTCTCGCACCAGAGTGACAAAGGTTTGATCTACTTCAAGATTGAGCAATACCGCTGTAGTTTTACCATCGGGGCCAACTAGCGTGTCTTTGTATATAGGGTTTCGCGAAAACTCTCCCTGCGCTAATTCTAGATCAACACCCTCGTCCAAAAGACGTTTAAAGTCGTCTCCTAGATCACCCAGCCCCAACACCGGGCTATACAAAAGAGGCACATCCAGTATGGAAAGCACTGAATCCACGCCCTCTACAGTAGCCAAATCGTCTCTAAGTGCTTTTAAGGCAGACAGTGATTCATCTGAATAAAGCGATTGCTCAGGCGAATAGGTGACAACCAAAATCTCACCCGTGTCATAGCGTTCTATGATTTCACGAAAATAATCGAGGTCTCTGTCGCTCTCCAACGTCAACGCATCTGAGGACGCATCGAGCTTGAAGTTGGGCAGGCCTGCCGCCATAAACCCCGTATGCAGTATCAGAAATACTAGCGGGATAGCTGGTCGCGACAGACACAGCTTTTGGTACAGCGACATTAATAGACTCAAATTGCCCTCCAAGAGCATTCGAATAGCACTCTAGCTTTTCTTGAAATTACTGCACGAATACGTTGATCGAAAAGATCACATACATTCAAAAATAATAGCCTTTTTTCAAGACGCCATTATCCGTTAACAAGGACGCAGACCCAACTAATATTTTGAGTCTATCAAACACTGGCAAATACTAGATCTCGAGCTTTGCTAATAGCTTCTGATGAAAGCCAGAAAAGCCACCATTGCTCATGATGACAATATGGGCGCCACTTTTCGCTTCTTCCGCGACCCGGTTTAACAGGTCATCAAAATCTTCTGCAACATACTGGTTCGACACCTCTTCCATTGACTCTTTCAATGACCAGGTTAGCCCCGGTGGTTGATACCAATATGTAAGATCGGCGGCGGCAGCTGACTCAGCCAGTGTATCCCGATGTACGCCTGCCTTCATGGTATTCGATCTCGGCTCGATAACCGCCACAATTCGTTCATCGGCGACTCTTTTTCTCAAACCTGCGAGTGTTGTCACAATCGCCGTTGGGTGGTGAGCAAAATCATCGTAAATCGTGGTCTTATCGGTACGACCAATCACTTCCATTCGGCGTTTTACACCCCGAAACTCCGATAATGCTTCACAGCTCACCCGCGGCTCAATACCTAGTGAACGCGCTGCTGCGATAACACCCAAAGCGTTATTAAGGTTGTGCTCACCAAACTCTGCCCAATGCACTTGACCAACGGAATCGTTTGTTAGTGTCACATCAAACTCGGAATAATCCTCTTGCAGGCAACGTGCTTCCCAATCACCGCCTGCACCAAGAGTCTGAACAGACGTCCAGCAACCCATTTCCAACACGGCATCTATCGCATCGTTACTAAAAGGGTAAAAAATCTGGCCATCTGAAGGCACGGTGCGTACCAAATGATGGAACTGTGTTTGAATCGCCGCGAGATCAGCAAAAATATCCGCGTGATCAAACTCAAGGTTATTAATAACCAAAGTACGCGGACGGTAGTGCACAAACTTCGATCGTTTATCAAAGAAGGCAGTATCGTATTCGTCTGCTTCAATCACAAAAAAGTCGGTTCCGCCAAGGCGCGCCGAACATTCGAAATTGGCCGGCACACCACCGATAAGAAAACCTGGGTTCAACCCAGCATATTCCAACACCCATGCCAGCATGCTTGTTGTTGTTGTCTTGCCGTGGGTGCCAGAAACGGCAATCACCCATTTTTCTGGCAAAACATGCTGAGATAGAAACAGCGGTCCTGAGCTATAGGACAAATTTTGATTAAGAATGGCTTCTAAAAGCGGGTTACCGCGACTAATAGCATTGCCAACCACCCATAAATCGGGGTTGAGCGATAGTTGCGACGGTTCATAGCCTTCAATGAGTTCAATACCTGCCGCGCGCAATTGATCGCTCATGGGCGGGTATACGCCCTTGTCGCAGCCCGTTACTTTATAACCCTTCTGCACAGCAAGCTGGGCGAGGCTGCCCATAAATGTGCCACAAATGCCCAAAATATGGATATGCACAGCAGTTCCTCTTATTTATTCGGCGCTAGTGTGCCATAAACGACGAATGACTCGCTGAAAAAATGAAACGATGCACAAATTCCAGTATGATCTCGCCACTTTCATTACTTCTAGACTGGTATAGGAGCCCATTTCAATGTCAGCCAAAAACGCTTTTTATGCGCAATCCGGAGGCGTGACTTCAGTCATTAACGCTTCCGCTGCGGGAGTCATTCAAACTGCGAAACAATACTCCGATAAAATTGGCAAAGTGCTTGCGGGAAAAAACGGCATATTGGGCGCACTGCGTGAAGAACTCTACGACACCAGTGTTGAATCCGACGAGATGGTCGAAGCACTCAAGCACACACCTGGTGGCGCATTTGGCTCTTGTCGCTACAAATTAAAAAGTTTGGAAGACAACCGAGAAGAATACGAGCGCCTAATCGAGGTCTTTAGAGCGCACGATATTGGCTACTTTTTCTATAACGGTGGCAATGACTCAGCCGATACCTGCCTAAAAGTGTCTCAGATTGCCGAAAAGCTTAACTACCCGCTTCAGGCCATCCACGTGCCTAAAACCGTCGACAACGACCTACCTATTACAGATAACTGCCCAGGCTTCGGTTCCGTTGCTAAGTTTGTCGCCGTGTCTACGCTAGAGGCCACTGCAGACGTCAACTCCATGTCTGAGACCTCAACCAAGGTGTTTATTCTGGAAGTCATGGGTCGTCACGCAGGCTGGATTGCCGCCGCAGGTGGGCTGGCAAACCCCGATATCATCCTATTCCCCGAACGGGACTTCAATGAGGACGATTTTCTCGCGCACGTAGATGAAGCCGTGAAAACAAAAGGTTCATGTATTGTTGTCGCATCAGAGGGAGTACATGACAGCGAAGGGGCATTTCTCGCCGATGGCGGCACTGTTGATGCCTTTGGCCACAAACAACTCGGCGGCGTTGCTCCGGCTCTGGCTGCAATGGTTAGCAATAAGCTTGGACACAAAAATCATTGGGCCGTGGCTGACTACCTACAGCGCTCTGCGCGGCATTTGTCTTCACAAACCGATCTTGATCATGCTTATGCAGTTGGCTCAATGGCGGTGGAATATGCTGTTGCCGGGCACAATGCAGTGATGCCTGCCATTATTCGCGATCAAGACCAAGACTATAGCTGGACATTAGAAATGGCACCGCTAGATAAGGTAGCGAATGTCGAGAAATTTCTACCCGAAGAATATATTCGCGAAGACGGCTACGGAATTACAGAAGCATGCCGTAAATATCTTACGCCGCTCATCTGCGGAGAGCCCGACACACCCTACAAAAATGGGTTACCAGTGCACGCAGAGCTTACGTTAGAGCTAGTCGATAAAAAACTCGGCTAAGTACTTTAACAATTAGACTGAGAGGTCTATTTAGTAAGAGCCTATCTAGTAGAAACTGATCAAGAGGCTTATTTGAAAAGATGGCCTAGCTTGTCTGCTTTTGTCCCGAGATAACTCTCGTTATGCGGGTTTTCTCCAGCGACATGGGCAAGCCGCTCTTCTATCTGAAATCCAAGCGACGTTAGCGCCTCAACTTTACACGGATTATTCGTCATTAGTCGAAGGCGAGTAACATCAAAATGTTCCAGCATAGGTTTGCACATGCTGTAGTCACGCATGTCAGCGCCGAAGCCTAGTTGCTCATTTGCTTCAACAGTATCCGCGCCCTGATCCTGCAAATGGTAGGCCTGCACCTTATTCAATAAACCAATACCGCGCCCTTCCTGCCTGAGATACAACAACGCACCACGCCCCTCTGCCACTATTTTCTCCAATGCGGCCGAGAGCTGTGCGCCGCAGTCGCAGCGCTGTGAAAAAAGTGCATCGCCTGTCAGACACTCCGAATGCACTCGCGTCAGCAACGCGGCTTCACCAGATATATCGCCATAGGTCAGCACGATGTGCTCCTTATCAGTAGCCGTATCTTCGAAACCGTGCATATGAAACAGCCCCCACTTAGTGGGCAGTTCACAGCTTTGAATGAAACGAGTAGTCACAGATTGATTGAAGCCAATGGTTTGAGGGCGTGCATTCTAGCAGTAGAACCACTGATTTGCTTGCTATCAGGGGTGTAGAACGCGCAGAGGGCTAAGTCAGAATTTTTGTCGCAGCACTAATACACCGGATTCTGTGGTCATATCTAACCCAGAAAGGAAGCTATTACCCAAGAGGATAGTTTGCGGAAAGTCACCATCTTGAACCGAAGCCAACACTGAATTCCTTGTGATACCGCCAATTGACACCGAGCTCAACGTAACGACTTTTGTTTCCACAATCCCACCGGCTGTTGACGCTCGGCCTTTCTGTGCGTCATCCAAGTTAATTCCAAGGCTCTTGGCATGCTCCTCGTTCATCGCAATAAGGGTCGCGCCAGTATCAACTAAAACCTCTGCCGTTCTGCCATTGATATTGACCCGTGCCGAATAATGGCCGCGATTATCAGGCCGCAACCTAACTTCCCTGTTCTCCGGTTCATCAAAACTGACAGCCACACGATCGCTAAGACCAAGCTTGTGCGTGTCGCCTTCGTATTTAACCACTGCTTGCTTACTATCCGCAGAAATTAACGTCACACCTTCTGCGCTGGTTTCGCCTGCACGCAGCAATTGTACGTTGCCATCAATACTTATCATGGCGCGCCCAGAGAACAGACCTTGTACCTGAATATCGAGATTGGCAAACGCCAGCCCAGAAACGGCACAAAGAGAAAACAACAGCAAAAAACGGCACATTGACGATAGCATCTAAGGAGTCTCCAAAACCATTCTCAAAGTTTCTACCCTAGTTTTGTTCGCGCCAAGATCTGAATGCCCAACACGTGATGCAGATCTCACATGAATTTCAGAACCGTCGTAATACAGCTCCAGATCATCCGCAAAACCAAATATTTTGCTGGTATAGATCGCCCAAAGATAATTATTGGACAACACCCGCACCTCTGCATTCGATGTACTCGCAATATGTGCCGCCAGCGTGTCGAAATCAGTTAAATTGCCTTGAATCGACGCAATGCTGTGCCGCTCGTCATCAGCAAAAGAACTCCGGCAATTTGGAGAATCCGGACAACCAGACCTGCTCTGCTGAAGCGCGCCAAGCTCCGGGGAAACCTCATGGCTCAATACTGCACGCTGCCGTATTTGATAACTACCCACAACGAGCAGAATTAAAAGGACAACCAAGGAAATAATTTTCAAGAATCGGCCCCTCACAAGCTCGCAAATCGAGATTAATCTGAGAGTACGTCAATCACCGTTAATTTCAACCGCATAGGATGTGCGTTAGAAGGTCAGTTAAACGTCTTGAATGTCAAACGCTATGCTTACGGCGATAGCGCCTTGCCCATAGGCGAGACACACAGCGGCGAATTCAGCAAAGCTTCACTCTGCAATTATGCGGCAACTTTTTAACTGGCAATTTCGTCTCCTACGGTGATTTCGCCAGATTTAATAATTGCTGCGCGAAGACCAGTGCGAACCAAGTGTGGCAGTACTTTTTGATTCACTGTAGCCGCAAGATGCGCACAAGGCTCGCAATGCTCAACACCGAAAAAAGTTGCCGAACCAATTGTAAATTCTTTGCTAATAAGCTCTTTCAGTTTCACGCCCTGTGTAACGATATTACGCCGAACATCGCCATAACCAAGCTTTTCGCCTTGGGTTTGCTGAACTTCTTGATCCAGTCGTACAGGCTCTTGTTGGTGATGCCCAGTCGCTTGCTGACGTCTAATACCGAGTAGCCGTGAACGACCACCTGGTTGACCGCTTCCTGTTTAAACTCGTCCGTGTACCGGATTCCTTTTCCCATGATTCACCTCTTGAGGTTGATAAGATTTTTACCATAAAAAGTGTCGGGAGTTCTCAGGCCGTATCATTGGATGCACTAGGACGAATGTACTACTAGAGGCGGCAGCAATAACCGGAAGTCGATTAACGAGAGCAGGCGAAGTCGGAATACCAGTCGAGTCGCTCTTAGAGTTAGGCCCAGTCCAGAAATCCAATCGTACTTTCTTAGGGCCACCCCAACGCAGTTCAGACGCGCTGCCTTGCATCAAAACGCATTACTGGATCCGCGCGCGGAATTGGAAGATGATCTCCGGTACGGTTACGCCGGTTGGGTCGGCGGCGAACACACCCTTAGGGTTTAAGCAAATGAAGTTGATCTGAGGGTTTAGCGTACCTGCGAATGTATCTGTACAGTCAGCAAACTGAGCTGGCGCCGTCGTGCTGTTCGAGAAACCGACATCACGGCCAAACTGAAAGTCCATATTTACATCGCTCTGGCTGAAGAATACGGGGTTTGGTGTAAGCGTGGTACCGGGTGGAGCTTGAAACGGTAGGTTCACGAGGGAAAGCTCTGGTGGCACGGTCTCGAGTATCACCACGCTATCGCTGTCAGCATCCACCGACCCGATGTTCTGCACTCGAATGGTATAAACCACATCGGCACCGGGTACCGACAAGCTGCTAGGATCAAAGACCTCAACGGTGTTCGTTAGAACGAGCTCTGGCGTCAGGGTCGCATTTACCTGACAGGCATCTTGGTACTGGGCACCGCGAGCTTGAAAGCCATTGGGACTACCAAAACCCATAAGATCGATACGAACAAAGCGGGCGCCGCCGGCAGGAATTGTGATTTCGACGTGCCGTATCAACGAGGTATCGCCGGGTGTCCCTGCATCGTTCTGAACGGTGTTGGCGCCTAACGTTGTTACTAGGGTGCCCGTCGTACCACCGAACCCCAGTGTTCCAATGGCCGTGGCATCAGCGACGTCGGCAGTGGGTGATGTCAGCACTGTCGTCAACGGAAACTGTGCAGTGTTTCCCGGAAACTCTGCAACGGCCAAGGTCACGATCGCACCGGGTGGAACCAGTACGTTCTCGTCGCCGGTCAGGTCGAAGTCGATGGAATCAAAAAACGACGCGACCGCATCGGGCCCGGGGAAACCCACCACCCCGGCACCGGCCGGCAAAATGGGTTGGCTTAAGATCGCATTGGCGGTGCCAGAGCCAATTGGGGGTGGGTTGGTATCATCGCCGTTGGTCTCAAAACCACTAGCAGCGGGCAACGCGCCGGGCAGAATGATTGGGGTTTGATTTGCCGGACAAGACACGGAACCGCCACCGGCCGGTGTATTCACCGTTACGGTGACCATAGCGGTATCGCAATTCAATTGGGCACTGGTCTCACAGAGTTGATACTGAAATTGAAAGACACCGTTGGCCGCGCTCAATGCAATCCCCACCTCGCCCGTCAACGCATCGAAGGTGAGCTCCGCCGGCAGGCTGCTACCCGCCGCCACCTGCAAATTGGTCGTCGATCCCGGACCTGGTGGCGAAATAGCTGCGCCGTTCAGTGTGTCGTTTGTCACCACATTTACAACATCGCTCGCGCCAGCAGCGCCCGTCGCTGTATCGTCCGTCGCGATTACCACGCTACTGCCCGTACCACCAGCACCACAGATCTCGGTGCGCATGACGCCATCAACCCGAAACCCACCCTGTAACTGATCCACCCGTACGAACCGTGCACCTCCGGTTCCTGCAGGCACTGGGAAAGTAATGTGACGCAATAGGTTCTGCGCCTGGGGAGCGCTGTTCACGTTTCCCAAAGAACCGGTTGAACCGCCGAATCCAATGGTGCCTGCGCTGGTGAAACTCTGCCCGTCGGCGGACGTAAATACTTCCACCTGGCCATTATTGAAAGGTGACTGCGCCAGTGACAGCGTGATCGGGCTGTTCTCTGGTACGACGGGGTCGCCAATGTTGGTTAGGTACAGGTCGATGGAGTTGAAGAAACTTTGAACGGTGAACTGACCATTCTGCGTGTTGGCCGTACCGTCTGGCGCAATGGGGCCGACGAGAATTGGGCGCGACAGAAAAGCCTCGGTCTCAATGGCTGGCTGGGTGGGAAGAAAGCTTTCGTTGTTTTCAAAACCCTCGATGGCAAAGCCAACGCTGGGGGTGGGGGTTTGTCCCGCCGGGCAGGCGCTAGCACCCTGGGCGAAGCTGGGTGAGCTGAGTGTTGAACCCACCAGGAGGCTCACAAAAATGCGCAGCGCGAACCCTTGGGCTGACGATTGCACTAATTTGATGGGTCGCGAGCACCATATCCACCCTAAGAGTATAGCTATTAGAGAATACTCCGAAAAATCAATCGAAAAGTACATTGCTCGACCACTCTTAGCCAAGCTGCACTTTTAGAAGCTAAATTTGAAGCACCAATATGCAGGTAATTTGATTTCGGATAAACGTTGATAAAACAGGTTTGAGAGCTAGTTCACACTGAGTTCATGTACAGATTTTATAAATGCAGCTGCGCTCTCAACTGGCACGTCTGGCGTGATACCGTGTACTATTCAAGGCTGGATCTTTTGTTTGCTACAAGCGAAATATCACAACGCAATCAAAAGTCCGCAACCACCCAATAAGCACGCATTTAGTCTATTATCCTGCCCTATGAGCAGCGCTAATACTTCTACACAGCTATCCGATTTTATTGCCTCTTTGACACAGGGACTAAACGCCCAAAGTGACAAGAATGCGCTGTGGCTAAAACAAAGACAATCTTTGGCAATGGCGACAACTTTGTTACGCCGCAAAGAACTTCAAGACAACCATAAGGCCATACGCCATGTAGTGGTAGTTGGCCCTACACAGGTTGGCAAAAGTACCATTGTTAATCACTTAGCTGGGGTGGAGTGCGCCGGGGTTAATGCACTGGCGGGCTACACGCGTCACGCACAAGGATTCAGTAGCCACCCGGTCGATTCTGAAAGCCTTGCCAATAGCATGTTTCCAGACTGGCAACTGCTCGGTCGCGATCAACTGGATAGCAACAACAGCAAGCAACTATCTATTGAGGCCTTACCGGAAAACAACAATGATCAAACCACTATTTACTGGGACACGCCAGATTTCGATTCGGTTAGCTCACGCACTTACCGTTCGGTAGTTCCTGGGATTTCCGGCTTCGCTGACTCATTGGTATTAGCGGTCAGCAAGGAAAAATATGCCGATCAAAGCGTCTGGGACTTTTTGGAAATGATAGCGCCGCTTAACATGCCTTTGGTCATTTGTATCAATAAAGCGGAGCAGAACGCTGCGGCGGAAATGCAAAATGAAATTCGCACACGCTTAAAAACCATGAACGCGAGCTGTCTTGAGATTGTGACTTTACCGTGGCGTGCCGCTGATCAGAATGACGATACCAATAGCGATGCTAGACAGTTGCGGGCACTAGTAGAAGATCAATTAGCTAACCTGAAGAACAATCATGAACCCGATATTGCTAGCTACTTTAAATACCACTGGCCAGTGTGGCTACAAGCGGTCAAAGCGGAGCATCAAGCAGCCAACGAATGGCATGAGAAAATCAATGTCGCTATGACAAAGTTGCGGGACTATTATCAACAACACTACTTGAACCAAAACCAGTATTCGGAAGCTTTACAACGGTCCATTACTAAATTACTGGAGTTACTCGAAATACCGGTACTGGCAGGTACGCTAGGCTCACTGCGAAAAGTCATTACTTGGCCAGTCCGAACCATTGGCGGTGCGATATTCAACTCTGCGGTTAACACTACTAAGAAATCCAGTCAAAGCAATGAGAGTGCCATATTGACGGAAGCTCTAGCTAACACCCTACTCAACCTACAAAGCGAGGTACAGCAAGCCGGAAGCAGTGCAGATCCTGGGCAAAACATTTGGTGGCAAGCGCTGAATACCCAATTTCAATCGCGGCGGGAAGATATAAAAAACAGCGCCACGACCTTAATCGAAGAACTGCAACCGAATTTCGAGCCCGAAATCGAAGCAGCCGCCAACCGTTTATACGAGGACCTGCAAAAGCAACCGGCAACCCTAAACAGCTTACGCGCCGCGCGTGTCACCACTGACGCCGCTGCTTTGGTATTGGCATTACATACCGGCGGATTGAGCGCCAGTGACTTGGTGTTGGCGCCTGCGCTGTTATCGTTAACCTCTTTGCTCGCCGAAAGTGCCGTTGGCCAACATATGAAAGTAATAGAAAAAGAACTCAAAGAAAAGCAAGCTAAGCAAGTTGAACAACTCTTGATCAATCAAATCCTTCGCGAAAAGCTATCTACATTGCCTAATGGGCTGCAACACCAAAACCTTTACAACATCAGTCCAGAAAGATTAGCCGAAGCCGAAAAGTCACTTGGAACGATCTCGTGAATAATCTGTTCTCCGAACGCTATAGCCAACTTTCGAACTGGGCCGAGCAAGCGCTGGACGACGGCTGGATCAATAACGAAGATCATCAAAAATTAGTCGAATTAGAAACGGCCGAAGCGGAATCACTGTTCAAAAATGCTAAAATCCGACCGTTAATAGTGGCGTTCTTTGGCGGTACCGGCACGGGCAAAAGCAGTTTGCTTAACCGCTTGGTGGGTAGCGATATCGCTCAAACTGGTGCGACGCGGCCGACTTCTCATGAGGTCACTCTATATTTGCATCAGGAGCATCAGCTCAATCAAGCGACCGATGACCTGCCTATGGATGCAGCGCGTATTCACTATCACGATATTGAAAGCCGCCAAGCAGTAGCCTGGCTGGACATGCCTGACTTTGACAGTGTTGCCAGTGCTAACCGAGACCTAGTCGAAAAATGGTTACCGTATGTTGATTGGCTGGTGTATGTCGTCAGCCCAGAACGTTATCACGACGATCTTGGCTGGCAGATATTGAATCAGCGCAAACAACGTCATCAATGGTTATTCGTAATGAACCACTGGGATGAAGGTCACCCAAGCCAATTCCATGATTTCCGTGAGCGCTTGAATAACAATGACCTTGCTACTGCAACGTTATTAAAGAGTAGTTGTGCTCGTCCCGTAGAGGATGACCAATTTGATGAAATTGAGAAAACTCTCAATTTAGCAATTGAAAAACATGGCTTAGAGCAGCTAAAAGAAACCGGCCTACGGGCAAAATTGGATGATCTAGAGACACTCAAAGCCGACTACTTGAGCCGCTTAGGCTCAGAAAATGAGCGTCGCACATCAATACTAGCGAGCCAGACGCTGGCCAAAGAACAAAAGAAACAACTCAACACCCTACTCCGAGATCAAGCACAAGCGATCTTGCAACCAATGCAACTTAACGAAGATAATCGCGCCTGGTTCAAAAGCCAACCATCGCCAAACAAGCTACCGAGCGCAGCAGATGTAGTAACGCTGCTCAGCGGTGACCGTACTAAGCAATTTCTACAACGCAGCGCTCAAGAACAAGTACAAAGCTGGCGTAACGAGAATATGCCGGCAGGCGCATTGCAAAAGAGTCTTAGGGAGCTACCTGACACCGTCATAACGACCATGAGCCAGAGCCTCGAAGACAATGTTAACAACGCGCTCGCGACCCCAGGAACACGCTTACAGCGTGCTCTGTACAAACTATTTGGATGGCTCGGTTTTTTGTTGCCACTAGCCGTCGCTGTATGGGCTGGTTGGTTTTTGTTCTCGCACTATCGTGATGGGATTGCCGGTACCGGAAGTTTTGTCGAGTTTAACTTCATAAGCAATACCCTGATGCTTTTGGCTTTAGCCTGGTTTATTCCCTGGCTAATTCGCCGAAAACTCCAACCTTCATTAGCGGCAACCTTTAAACGCGGCGTACACGCCGGCATCGATGATTCTAGTGAAATATTTAAAGAGACGCTCAATGAGAGAGTTTCGGAATTAGATGCGAATCATCAGGCACAGCTAGAGCAGCTAAAAACGATTAGCGCCGCGTACTAGCTATCGTTTAATTCACTAGCGGCGAGTATCGAATTT
>CAZUTO010000038.1:0-13569 GCA_964623085.1 uncultured Porticoccaceae bacterium | reverse complement strand
GAACTGGCGGAACTGGCGGAACTGGCGGAACTGGCGGAACTGGCGGAACTGGTGGCGGGTCTGCTGCTGTAACGCCAGTTATCGCAAGTGTGGATTTCTCTCCTGAGCAAGATGTGTTGGCGGGATCGACGGTGACTGTGCAGGTCGATGCATCAATTTCCAATGGGAGTGCGCTCGAATACCGATACCGCCGAGAGGCAGACGAATACACTGAATGGAGCGGTCGCGATTCTATCAATTACTTTTTCGGTGAGCCGGGCACTGCATCAGTGACCGTGCAGGTTCGGGATGCTAGTGAACCCGAACAAGTCGCCACTAGTATTGCCAATATTTCCATCTTTGCCAGCTTGGGCGATGGGCGGCCAACACTGCATAGTTCGCAGGTTTCTTACGATTCATCCTTCGGTACTGTTTGGACGGTAAACCCCGATAACGACACGCTATCGCGTGTTTCATCCGGTTCGAGTTTTGTCGACATAGAGGTAGATACAGCAGATGATCCTCGCAGCGTCGCCGTATCCTCCAATGGTAATGTCTGGGTGACAGCATCGGGAGAGGACTTGGTTCAGGTTTTTGATTCCAATGGTACGCTTTTGGAGTCGATTGACACTGGCTACGGCAGCCGCCCATTTGGAATCGTGATGAATTCGGATACAAGTAAAGCTTACGTCGGCTTGTATGGTTCAGGCTCATTACTTAGGCTGGATGTGTCGAGTCGAAATATCGATGGTGAGTTAGAATTACCGGGCAGTATAGGGTCGGATCTAGCAGCAACTCCAGCGGGCTTGGCGCTATCGGAAGACGGCGATCGTCTTTTGGCCACGCGATTTATATCGGATCAAAACTGGGGTGAGGTATACGACGTGAATGCCGATGCTATGACCCTCAATGGTGTGATTCGCCTTGAAAAAAGCTTGCTTCCGGATACCGTGGCAAGTGGTCGAGGTGTGCCAAATTATCTATCAAGCGTTGTGATAAGCGACGATGGAGATTGGGCTTATGTTGTCGGTAAACAAGATAACGTTGATCGCGGCTTGATCAATGGAAACGACGCTCTAGATGAAGACAATACTGTGCGTACTTTTGCCGCGACAATTGACTTACAGACTTCTTCGGAAGTGAAAAGCTGGAGACGAGATTTTGATAATGTTGACTCTCCTTCTGGGGTGACCTTGTCACCCAACGGAGACTATTTGTTCGTAGCGATGCAGGGCCGTAATCAAGTATGGGCTCTTTCCCGTGATCCAGAAACGGGCCAGCTAGGTAACATTGATGCACAGTTTGATACAGGTTTAGCGCCTCAAGGGCTTTTGCTTGTAGAGGATGGATTAACGCTCTATGCCAAAAGTTTGAATGAACGAACGTTATCAGTGTTTGATTTGTCGGAATTTCTCGCGGGCGGTTCGATTAATCCAGGTGTGCTAGAGATTGAGACAGTAGCTGATGAGGCACTAAGTTCAGAAGAGCTTCTTGGTAAGCAACTTTTTTATAACGCCGTACATGGGCTGCAAGAAGACGGTGAACTGATTGGCCGGATAAGTGCAGAGGGTTATTTGAGTTGTGCGAGCTGTCACTTTGATGGTGGTCAAGATGGTCGTACCTATGATTTTACCGCTCGAGGTGAAGGCATTCGCAATAACATTTCGCTGAAAGGCCGAGAGGGCACACGCTTTGGTGATGTGCATTGGTCTGCCAACTTTGATGAAATTCATGATTTTGAAAACGATATAAGAGGAGCATTTCTTGGTCGTGGCTTAATGTCCGATGCTGACTTTGCGGCAACGAGCGATCCATTAGGTACTCCCAAGGCTGGCCGCAGTGCGGAACTAGATGCGCTTTCTTCTTATGTCGAAAGTTTGGGAAGAGACTCTTTGCCACGCAGTCCGTATCGAACCGATGATGGTCTGTTAACTAACGATGCACTTGCAGGTGGCCAGACGTTCGTCGATCTAGGGTGTGATTCTTGTCATGTTGGTAGAGCTTTTACTGATGCGATTACTCATGATGTTGGAACGCTTCGCGAATACTCCGGCTCTAGGTTGGGGGGTTCGCTAGAAGCAATCAAAACGCCCTCGTTGCTTGGATTGTTTGAATCAGCGCCCTATCTGCATGACGGGAGTGCACCAACGATCGAGGCTGTATTTAGCTCGGTTGGCGGTACTGTTCACCAAGCAGAATCTGCGACTCGGGCGGGCAACACCCAAATTGTCCAGCCGGAAGACTTCTCTTATTATCGAGATGGTCGAGCAGTTAGGTTGATTGAAGGCGGAAATTTGACATTTGACGTTGATGGCGGTTCTGGCGGAGAGGGTATTATAAGAGTTCGACACGGGTCTTCTCCCGCGTCAACCAACCTGAATCTTAGAGTGAATGGAACGCTCTATAGTGAACCGTTGGTTAGGCTTCGTAGGCAGGAAAATATAGATGTAGCTTCAGGTGAAGTTATTTTTAATGTGTCGCTTCAAGAAAACAGCAATACCATTAATATCGTTGGCGATGATCTAGAGAGTGGCCAATCCGTGATTATTGATGATATTACCGTGAGTACAGCGGAAGATGTAGAGCGTGCTTCAGCGCACACCGTTGCTAGATCTCTGTCTGAGAGCGATATGAACGATTTAGTCGACTTCTTGCGACAGATAGATCGGTCAAGCGCGGCAAGAGAAGGTGAAGATCCATTTGCACCATTTACAGACCTTATCTCGGAAGAGGAATTTACGTTTTGTGCCCCGGAGGGCGGTCGCTGTGGGTTCGAGGGAGCAGCAGCTGTGAGGTATGGTACAGATGGTCAATACAGTGAACCAATGATCTTTGAGGAAGGTGTCGATTGCAGCAATGCTGTATTCGGTGATCCGGCTCAAGGTCAGGCTAAGCAGTGTGAATTTATACCTTTGGAGTCGTTATCAGATCCCGATCCTGTTCCCGATCCTGTTGCGGATGGTTCTGGCGAGGCTAGCAGTGGTGCTGGTGGTGGCGGGTCATCTGGACCTTTGACACTAGTGCTGATGGTATTACTATCGTTGCTTCGTCATCGACGGTTTAGAATAGCCGACTAACCTTTAGTAGCGCGATAGATCCCGATACAGATTACCCCTGCGACCATTCCAGATATATGGGCGCCAGGGGTAATACTCCATTCTAGATTATTGAAAGCTGCAGTCCCTGTAGCGAGTTCAAAAGCATTTTTCCCCAGATAAATCAGAAAAATAATAGCAATCGCGAGGTTGTGCGTGGAAAGCAATTTTCTATCGTCAAATAAGCAATATATGGCGGTGACAAAAAGTGCGTTCAATGCGCCTGAAATGCCAGCGTAGTAATCGAACCTTGTCTCTAGAGTAAACCAAATAGCGACAGCCAGTATCCCGGCAAAAAGGCTCGATAAAAGTAACATACGTGATCTTGCTTCTATCAGCATGCCAGATATAGCCAACGCTAATAGATTCCATAGTAAATGCTGCGGCTCAATATGGAGAAATTGGCCAGTTATGTAGCGGAGAAGTTCAGGAATGTCCGCTTTTGTGAGAAGCAGCCGGTCAAAGTAAACGCTGCCTCTCGGCGCAAGCCAAAATAGACTGCCAACGGCGGTGATCAGTAGCCCCGTTATCCAGGGTAGTTTTCTAAATCGGTTTTGCCACAAAGTCAGAATGTCTATTTAGAGTTTTCATGTTTTTATTTCAGATCCTCAGTCTATTAGGATACATTTTTTTATACAAAGAATGAGTGACTCGGGCGTTATCGTCGTGTTTTACTCACAGCATTCGATTGTCTGGACAAGGACATTAATAGGGATATTGATAGGGAATAGGGTGTGCGCACCTTCAATTTATGAATGACTTCTCAAAAGCAGTACCACTTTTGTTATCCCCGCGGTAATCACTGTTAATCACTCGTGGAGAATGTAAGAATTCGCCAGATTTAATTGGTTTGACAGCATGTTGTCTGCAGGGCTGGTCATTTCTTCATATATTGTTTTTGACTCGCGTTAACGCTACCACTATGAACTCACGAGAGGTTGTTATTGTTGTCTAGCAGTGAGCATTTTGCCAAGTTTACTTGGGTTATTCCCCTAGCCTTTTTGTGCCTATATCTTTTTACGTTAGCGTCACATCATAACGAAGCGGAAGATGCTTTAGAGTACGCTATGTCAGTCTCTCAAGGCGACCCACTTAAACTTTTTCATCCCAACCACTTGTTATTTGAGACCTTTAGTTTTTGGTTTTATAAGTTAATGTCATTGGTTTTTGTGGATATTGATGTCATTACGTCTATGCAGATATTACAAAGTCTTGCTGGCGCCTGGACTTTATGGATCTGCCTAGCAGTGATGAAGTTACTAGGCATGGGTTTGTTTTGGCGCCTGTTTACGACAATTTGTATTGGTTCCTCATATGGTTTTTGGGCATATAGCGTTGAAGCTGATACTTATATCCTGCCGACGTTATTCCTCATGTTGGCTGTGCATGAATTACTTAAAGCGATGCAGGGGGATTGGTCATATCCGCGTTTTGTATTAATGGGAATCTTCCTTTCTCTTGCGACGCTTGTTTACCAGCAGCACGTGCTGTGCTTCTTGGTGTTCTTTGTACCGCTATCTTTTTTTTGGTTTACAGAAAAACTGCGCTTTTCAGTCGTTTTTTCGCGCCTAGCTGCTTTTTATGGGGTTTCAGCGCTACTGGTTGGAGGTGCATATTTATCAGTTGCGTTTTTAGTGCCAGCTGCAACTGATGCTAGTTCTCTGAGTGAGGCCTTATTATGGTCTCTTGGACACGGAAGTAAGGGCACTTTTGTGGAGTTTGGAGCTTCTTCGTTATTGAAATCTGTCGTTGGATTGTTCAAGGCAATTTGGGGCGTCAATTTCCTGTTCGGCTATGAGAGTTTTATCAATTTGAGCCGCACTCTATTTCCCAGTTTGACCGGTTTTGAAGAAACCTACATGGCTGCGACACTTAGTCCTTTGACTAAAGCCGTTGCTTTGGCAACGCTTGTTGTTGGGCTTCTCAGTTTTTCTGTGTGTATAGCGCGGGCTGTTTTTCGTGGTACCACTTTTAAGCGTCTGAGTGGCAGTGGGTACATTGTCTTCGCACTGACTTTTCTGGTTGTATATAGTGTATTTAATACAGTGTATTTTCCGGAGAACCTCGAATTTTGGATTGCAGTCGTCCCAGTGTTTTTTATTTTGATTGGGTTTTTTCTGAGTAGGCAAGATAACACTGTGACTCGATTGCGGCCGCTTTTTGCAATTGTTTCTATGGGTATACTCGTGCCAAATGCGATCGGCTCAATTATTCCGCAATCTTCTGATACGGGCGACTTTTGGAAAGATTTCACCCAGTACTATATTGAGGAGACCTCTGGTGAGGATCGTATTATTGTCCACTGCGGGTACATTTGCTCAACTTGGCTTGAGTGGTGGAGTCCATCTCAGGTGTATCATCTAGACGATATTGAGCTTGCTGACTTGGAATTAGTATTGTCAGAAGTAGGTTCCGATTCAGGACGAATATTGGTGTCATCTTGGGCATTGAACCCTCCATCCACGTTGGTTACTCAAAAATGGGATGTAGATCCACAACTGGAAGAAAAAAAACGTCACCTATTGACTGAATACAGCGATAATATGTCGATAGTTCATGACGATAGTATTCAAACAATATATCAGGTCATTAAATCGCCTTGAGCCATCTGTGAATGGCGTTTTAAGGCATTTTTCGTTGCTTAAGCAACGTTGTCGGCTGACAAATAACCTAAGATAACGAGAATGGAAGACATACCGAACCTCGAACTGGAAAACAAAGACGTTCCGCTTTGTGTCGACCTAGATGGCACGCTTGTAAAGACGGATATGTTGTTTGAGACCTGTCTAAAAGCTCTCAAAGCAAAGCCATGGTTGCTATTTGTGTTGCCGTTTTGGCTGGCGCGTAGCAGAGCCTATTTGAAAAGTCGGCTTGCCTCTATGGTATCCTTTTCACCATCACTACTGCCCTACAATCAAGAAGTATTAGATTTGTTGGCGGTGGAAAAGGCCAATGGCCGACAAGTGGTTTTGTGTACGGCCAGCAATATTAAAGTTGCAGAAACCATCGCCGAACACACAGAAGCATTTACCGGTGTGTTAGCCTCGAGCGAGGAAGTGAACCTCAAAGGATCTGCAAAAGCGGATCTACTCGAAAAAACCTATGGCGCTAGAGGGTTTGATTATATTGGCAATGATCAAGCGGACTTTGTAGTTTGGAATAAAGCGCGAAAGGTACTAGCTGTATCTCGCTCATTGTCTTTCCAAAAGCGAGTTGATCGATCCTACAAAGACGTACATCACTTTGCACTCATCAAACCAAAGCTAAAGGATTACCTGAAGGGGATTCGGGTTCACCAATGGGTTAAGAATGCGCTAATTTTTGTGCCGCTGGTTCTCGATCATGAAATCGGGAATACATCAGCTGTACTAAAAGCCACCTTAGCTTTTTTTGCTTTTTCTTTAATGGCATCCGCCACATATATTATTAACGACCTACTGGATTTAGAAGCAGATAGAGCACATCGAACTAAGCGCACAAGGCCGTTTGCGTCGGGTTTGATATCACCTGAAGCAGGCTTACTCATGATCTTCTGGTTAAGCATAGGGTCTCTGATACTGCTTAGCTTTTTGTCGCCCATATTTGGACTTGTCGCGGCTATCTATCTTGTATCGACGCTAGTGTACTCCTTTCATTTAAAAACCATGGTGATTTTGGATGCATGCATTCTGGCTGGCCTGTTTACCATTCGTGTGATTGGTGGCTCAGTTGTTATTGGGGCAGATCAGTCCTTCTGGCTGCTAGCTTTCTCCATGTTTTTGTTTTTGAGTTTGGCATTTACTAAGCGCGCATCAGAGCTTTGGGCGCTTAAAGAAAGACAAAACGATTCAGCTGCAGGGCGCGGCTATATAATTGGAGATTACCCTCTCATCGTCTCCATGGGCGTTAGCAGTGGGTATGTTTCAGTTATGCTTGTTGCGCTTTATATCAATAGCGCGGAAGTGCGAGATATGTATTCACAGCCAGAGATTCTTTGGCTGATGTGTCCTTTGTTATTGTATTGGATAGGCCGCATTTGGCTTAAAACGGTTCGTGGAGAAATGAACGAAGATCCAATCGTCTTTGCTATTACTGACCGTATCAGTCATATCGCTGCGGTATTAGGAGCACTTACTGTTGTAGCTGCGGTCTTTCTTGGCGACTTGTGATGTCACGACATCAGTCATGGGGGCGTTACCCGAAGGTAGATCAACAAGCGCTAGTTCTAACAAATCGACACAATGCATTACCTACCGGCGAACATTCTCTTTTGCCATTTGGCAATGGACGAAGTTATGGGGATTCATGCCTAAATAGTGAAGGCGTGGTTCTGGATACGATTTACCTTAAAAAACTTATTTCCTTCGATCTAAACCTCGGTGTTTTACGCTGTGAGTCCGGCGTTACATTTGCAGAAATCATAGATGTTCTAATGCCTAAGGGTTGGTTCTTGCCTGTTACGCCAGGGACAAAGTTTGTATCTGTTGGTGGCGCGATTGCAAACGATGTTCATGGCAAAAATCATCATAGAGATGGCAATTTTGGGCACTTTGTCCGACAGTTTGAATTAGTTCGCTCAAGTGGCGAAAGGTTGATTTGTTCGCCAAGCCAAAACAAGGAACTTTTCCATGCAACTATAGGTGGTCTTGGACTGACGGGCATGATCACGTGGGCTGAGATACAGATGAAGCCCATCCAATCCGCATTTTTAGATGTGGAGACCATTTGTTATAGCGGGCTTGATGAATTTAAGCATCTTTCTGATGATTCAAAGAAAGATTTTGAATACACCGTGGCCTGGGTTGATTGCATGGCGACAGGCGCGGATTTGGGCAGGGGCATTTTTATGCGTGCCAACCACTCAACTAATGAGGAAGCTAGCTTCAGTCCAAAGAAAAGTTTGACGATACCCTTGGACTTTCCTGCTTGGGCGTTGAATCGGTATTCGATTAGTTACTTTAATAAGCTTTATTATTGGAAAGGTTCTCGAAGCCACGGTAAAACATTCACGCAGTCGTATGATGCATTTTTCTATCCGCTCGACGGAATTCATCATTGGAATCGAATCTATGGAAGACAAGGTTTTCTTCAATATCAGTTTGTTGTGCCCAGTGAAGATTACGGCGCAATCAAAGAAGCTTTTGAAGTGATTGCCAAGGCCGGCGCCGGCTCATTTTTGGCAGTGTTGAAAGAGTTTGGCGACATCCCGTCTTTAGGCATGCTGTCTTTTCCTCGGCAAGGCGTCTGTTTGGCACTGGATTTTCCTAATCAAGGCAGCCGGACTTTTACATTGCTTGACCGGTTAGATGCAATTGTGAGAGAGGCGGGCGGAGCTGTTTACCCAGCCAAGGACGCGAGAATGTCAGCTGAGTCTTTCGCGCAGTTTTTCCCGAAGCAAAAAGAATTTGAAACTTACGTCGATTCCGCATTTTCCTCGGATTTCTGGCGTCGTACCAGAATGGATCAGAATTGATATGAAAGAGATTGTAATTATTGGCGCCGCAAGTGCGGTAGCCCAAGAAGTAGCCAAGCAGCATGCTGAAGTAGGAGACAAGCTAATCCTTGTTGGAAGAAACGCTCAGATGCTTGCTGATATTGCCGCCGATCTAGAGATTCGCGGGGCGAAAATCGTCGACGTTATCTCTCAGGATCTTATGGAGTTTTCTGAACACGCTGCTTTGTCCGAAAAGATTTTTAGCGCGATGCCAAACCCTTGGGGGATCTACATGGCGCATGGAACCCTTCCCGATCAAGAAGCCTGTGAAAAACACTATGATGCAGCACTGGATGCAATTCAGGCTAATGCGCTGAGCCAAATATCGTTGCTGACAGAAATTTCAAATCGTCTTGCTGAGTTAGGTTCGGGTCGGATTGCAGTCATTAGCTCAGTTGCTGGAGACAGAGGTCGCCAAAGTAATTATGTTTATGGTGCCGCTAAGGGTATGTTGAGCATTTATTTGCAAGGATTGCGGAATCGGCTTCAGCCAAAAGGCGTTCAGGTGCTGACAATAAAGCCTGGATTTATTGATACCCCAATGACAGCGGATTTTGATAAAAAAGGCCTTATGTGGGCTACCCCTCAAAAAGTGGCATCAGATATCTACCGAGGGATGGAGAAATCCAAAAATGTGATTTATACACCCTCATTCTGGTGGCCTATTATGTTTATAATTACCCACATTCCAGAACCGATATTTAAGAAATTGCGCCTCTAGTCGCGCGACATATTTCAATCAAGAAAGATTGCGCTAATGGCCAAGTTTATTCCACTCATACTGTTTACCGTGCTGACCAATTTTGGTTCGCAAATCATGTTAAAACATGGGATGACGTCAATTGCTCATTTCGAATTGACACGCGACGGTATTCTTAAATCTTCTCTCGATATACTTTTCAACGTCTACATTATTGGTGGCTTGTTAGTCATGGCAGTCAGCATGGCGTCACACCTTATTGTGCTTTCCCGCGTGGAAATTAGTTATGCCTACCCCTTCCTAGGTTTGTCTTTTGTACTGACGGCACTTTGGGGATATTTCATTCTTTCTGAGGATATGAACACGTATCGTATTCTTGGAATATTACTTATTTGTTCCGGTGTTGCGCTTGTTGCGCGCAGTTGAATACGTCCATAAATTAAATCTAAGGTAGAAGTATGAAGCACGTCATCTTCGGTGGAGACGGTTTTTTAGGTACAGAACTGACAAAAAAATTGGTCGCCAAAGGCGAGCAAGTTCTTATTTGTGATCTAAAGAAAACTGAGTCGTCTGGTATCTATGAATCTGACCTAGTGACTTACATCGAGATGGATGTAACCAAGGCAGAACAGTTGCAACAGGCAGATGTTAATCCTGAGGATGTTCCTTATCACTTTGCTGCCAGGTTGCTTGTGCCCATTCTTCCGCGTGCTCAGCGCAAGGACTATTTTTGGACGGCACTATATGATGGAACAAAAAACGTATTAGAGTATTTGGCGTCACGAGAGTGTCATCGGATGATCTACTACACGACTGATATGGTATATGGCCACACAGAGCACCATCCTAGATTTGAAGATCACCCTCGTGCGCCTTTGGGACCATACGGTGACGCGAAGCTTCATACAGAGTATCTGTGTGAGGAGTATCGAGGAAAGGGATTCAATATCACGATTTTTAGACCAAGATTGATTATTGGTCCGGGTCGACTCGGGATCCTTGAGAAATTATTTAAGTTGATTGATAAAAACCTTCCGGTACCTACTATCGGGAATGGTAAAAACTACTACCAGTTTATTTCAGTCAGTGACTGCGCTAATGCTGTTATCTGTGCCGTAGATAAAGGTTTCCCTAATGAAGCTTTTAATTTGGGGTCGCTCAATCCGCCGATCGTCAATGACTTACTAAAAAGCCTCATTCAGCGAGCGGGAAGCAAGTCTTTCTTAATTCCTACACCGGCATTTTTGGTTAAATCTGTGCTTGATGTGTTGGATCGATTGGGTATGTCCATTATGGATCCCGAGCAATATCTCATAGCAGATGAAACCTGCGTATTGGACGTATCAAAAGGCGAGAAAATTCTTGGGTGGGTTCCTGAAGACACGGATGAGGCTATGTTGATCGCGGCCTATGACACCTACCGCGAAGGTTTAAAATAACTTACTTATATCCTCTATGAAGTATTTGTCGGTAAGTCGTGGTCTTTTTTGAGAGCGTAAATAGAGAGAGTTCGAGATGAATCGCCGCCGCTTTATTTATTGTTTGTCTGGCTTATTAGCATTATCTGTATGGCCTTTGCAGCGAGCGTTGCTTCGAAGAGAGCCAGAGCTAAAAGACCTTCTGGCCAATCTAGCAGGCACACTGCCGTATGGTAGTACTGCTATTGGCGCATTGTTTATCCAGCAAGCCAAGAACATACCTATTGAAATGAGTAGGGTGGAGGCAGACTTGGCAGTGCTGGCGCGATTTGAAAATACTGAGCAGCAAAGAAAACACTTTTCGCAGCTTTGTGCGTCGGAATTTGCCCGCGGTGAAACCACTGTTATCGACGGTTGGGTATTATCTAATACCGAATTAAGATGCTGCGCCATGAAGGCTCTAATCGGCTGACACAGATTATGCTTAATGATTTCGATTTGCTACCAAACAACTCGGAGGTAACCGCCGATATTTGTATTGTTGGAGCTGGAGCGGCGGGCCTTGCATTGGCGAAGCGATTTAGCCAAACCGGTTTGCAGGTGCTGGTTCTGGAAGGGGGTGGCCTGACTTATGAAGGCAACTCGCAGAATCTATATAAGGCAAAAGATCAGGGTCTGCCAGTTCAGGCAGACGTTTCTCGGTTGCGTTTTTTTGGAGGCACAACAAATCATTGGCAGGGCCAATGCACGCCACTTTTGCCAATCGATTTCGAACAACGTGCTTGGGTGGCTGACAGTGGTTGGCCAATAGCCTATGACGACCTAGCGCCTTATTATCCTATGGCGCAAGACATTCTAGGCCTAGGTACTTTCGACTACTCGGAAAAAGCTTGGCTTGAACATATGGATGGTTCTTCAGAATTCATTACTGAGACGTTCAAACCGTTCCTTGTGCAGCTTGCACCCTCACCAAACTTGCGATTCGGCCCTCATTTGAAAGAGGAAGTAGAAGCCTGGGACAACGTCAATGTGCTCTACCACGCGAATGTGGTAAATGTTCAGGCGAACAAAGAATCCGGCGACATTGAATTCGTAGATATCAAAAGTACGGAAGGAAATTTGGGTCGTGCGACAGCAGGAAAATTTGTGCTGGCCTGCGGTGGGATTGGAAACTGCCACTTGATGCTTAATTCTAATTCGGCCTATTCCGGCGGGTTGGGAAATGAGACGGACAATGTTGGTCGCTATTTTATGCAGCATCCTCATGTGGATATAGCTGAAATTATTCCGCAGGGAACTGATGAAAGGGAGCGATTAAGAAAGATATCGGCCGCTGGAACGTTGCCCGAAGAATACAATGAAGCAGTGGCTCAGGTCTGCATGCGCTTGACTGCGGATGAACAGAAGCGCTCGCAATTACTTAATCATGCATTTTTTTGCCATAGTGGTGCGCCTCTAGATTCGCCTGCTCAAACGCTAATTGATTTGGCGAAGCGAGTAAAAAATAGACAGTTGCCTGATGATTTTTGGGAGCAGCTTAAATACTTACTGAAAAATATAGGTGAGCTCGCAAAATTTGTTCCGGTTGCGATCAAAAAAGGCGTCGATCCAGCAATAAAAGAGCTGTCGGGTACCGATTCAATTTTGATTCAAGCTCGGATGGAGCATAGTCCAAATAAGCATAGCCGACTCTACTTATCGGATAGCACTGATGCCTTAGGTATGCGCACCCTAGAAACAGATTGGGTGCTGACTAAACAAGATCGTCAATCAATCAAATTAATGGCAGAAAAGTTTGGCGAAGAAATAGGGCGGCTAGAGTTAGGGCGAGTCCGATTTTCGAAGTGGTTTTTTTCGTTTGATCCTGATGATGAATCTACGAGTAATTGGCACCCAGGTATGTGGGGTGGTTTTCATCATATGGGTGGAACACGCATGAGCGACCGGCCAGAAACCGGCGTAGTCGACAAGGATTGCCGCGTTTTTGGCACTAATAACCTCTATATTGCAGGTAGCTCCGTATTCGCAACCAGTGGTAATGCTAATCCAACACTAACTTTGCTGGCACTGTCTTATCGGTTGGCTGATCATTTACTTGAAGGTTGAAACAGGGATAGAACTTTTTATATATGTTTATCGACACGATTTACACCATTCTGCTTTTAATACTGTCTTTTTTTGGCGCTGATCTATACGACAAGACCGCACCTAATCTGCCATCGCAGAGTGCCGAACAGGCCATATTAGTTTTTAGTAAAACCAATAAAGATGTTTATAGGCACCCTTCAATCGAAGCGGGTAAAGAAGCATTTGCTAGTCTCGCTGAGCGAGAAGGCTGGGGTATTTATGTCACGGAAAATGGGGCGGTTTTTTCCGACGAGAATTTAGAAAATTTTGATGCAATTATTTTTCTGTCTACCGCCGGAAATATTTTGAGTATTGGTCAAAAGAAAGCGATTGAGAGTTTTGTTGAAGATGGAGGTGGTTTGGTTGGCATCCATGCAGCAACAGAGACGGAGCCTCATTGGAACTGGTACAAAAAAGCAGTGGGTGCGACCTATGCAGGCCATGTGGCGCCTCAGGCGGCGAAAATTGAGATTCTAGAAACGGATGCGACCAAGGGACTGCCGAAAATATGGGAGCTGGAAGACGAGTGGTGGAGTTTTCATCTCACTGATGGCGTGACATTAGAGGTGCTAGGGTCGTTGGACGAGAGTAGCTATGATGTGGGCGACAAGCATATGAATGGACAGCACCCCATTATATGGCGCCGCAATGTTGAACAAGGTCGTGTTTTCTATACAGGGCTAGGGCACAGTAAAGAAGTATTTGCGAATCCAGTATTCCAGCAACACCTCATTAATGCAGTGAGTTGGGCGGTTGGTGATAGTGCTGAGCACTGAG
>CAZUTO010000037.1:0-13621 GCA_964623085.1 uncultured Porticoccaceae bacterium | reverse complement strand
AGAGCCAGAGCCAGAGCCAGAGCCAGAGCCAGAGCCAGAGCCAGAGCCAGAGCCAAAGTCTGGCCTTTTTTCTAGATGGCGCCGTGGCCTTAGCAAAACAGGTGAAACCTTCGGCGGTGCTATGGGATCGCTGCTGCGCTCGCGCACAACGATTAGTGAAGATGTGTTGGAGGAAATTGAAACACAGCTTTTAGTTTCTGATGTCGGTTTGGAAACGGCGACCTATATTGTTGATCAACTTAAAGTGGCCTTAAAAAAGGCGCCGAAAGACCAAGACTTATATGCGCTTTTGAAACAGGTATTGGTTGATATTCTTGAAACGGGAAACAGTGCTTTAAACCTAGAGTCTAATCGTACCAATGTGATTATGGTTGTTGGGGTGAATGGCGTCGGTAAAACGACCTCCATTGGCAAACTAGCAAAGCAGCTCAGCAGTCAGGGCCAGTCTGTCACGCTTGCTGCGGGTGACACGTTTCGTGCCGCTGCTGTTGAGCAGTTGCAGGTTTGGGGTGAGCGTAATCAAATCCCCGTGATTGCTCAGAATACTGGCTCGGATAGTGCCTCTGTTATTTTTGATGCGTTGCAATCGGGCCGTGCGCGCGGTGCCGATATTGTGATTGCTGATACTGCGGGGCGCCTACATAACAAGAGCAATCTCATGGAAGAGTTGAGTAAAGTGGTGCGTGTCATGCAGAAACAGGATGTAACTGCACCACATGAAACGCTGCTCGTGCTGGATGCATGCACGGGACAGAATGCCATCAATCAAGCGCTAGAATTTAGTAATGCGGTGCCGCTAACCGGCATCGTGCTTACAAAGATGGATGGTACAGCTAAGGGAGGCGTTATTTTTTCATTGATTCAGCGCACAGGCTTGCCTGTGAAGTTTGTTGGGCTTGGCGAAGGGATTGATGATTTAGTTGCGTTTGACTCACGCGAATTTGCAGAAGCTTTGTTTCCAGGCGACGATTCGGAGTTATTAAATTGATCAGTTTCCGCAATGTCAGCAAGCGTTACCCCGACGGGCAAGAAGCACTCAAGCAAGTAAGCCTGCAGTTGGCGCAAGGGGAAATGGCATTTTTGACAGGTCATTCAGGCGCTGGCAAGAGTACTTTGCTGCGATTGCTTACTGCCATTGAGCGCCCTACATCTGGCGAGCTTATGTACAAGGGAAAAAACTTGGGTAAGTTGAGTGCGAGCCAGATTCCATATCACCGTCGAAAAATTGGTGTCGTATTTCAAAACCACTCATTACTTTTTGATCGCAATGTATTTGAGAACGTGGCCTTGCCGTTGCATGTAAGTGGATTTTCTCCTCATGAAATAGGGCGTCGCGTCCGCGCAGCGTTGGATAAAGTAGACTTGCTATCAAAGGAAAAGCAGCTTCCCATACAGCTTTCAGGAGGGGAGCAGCAACGAGTTGGTATTGCGCGAGCGATTGTGCACAAGCCTGACCTTTTATTAGCAGACGAACCAACCGGTAACCTAGACCCCGTATTGTCCTCCGACATTATGCAGTTGTTTAAGGATTTCAATTCAGTGGGCGTCACATTACTCATTGCCACTCACGATATTGAGCTGATTCGGCGTATGGGACAGCGAGAGATTCGTTTGAATCAGAGCCGAGTCGTATAGAGTGAGAAATTCGACGAACTCGACGCGCCAACCTGATGGTGTTCGCCAAAGGCAGAGTAGCAAAAAATCCGATTCCGGTCGTCGCCAAAGTGGCGGCAAGCGTTTGCATGGCCCCAAATCTAGCACGGTATTTAAGAGCTGGCTGATCAACCACTTAGACATTGCGATTGCCAGCTTGATGCGTTTGTTTGGCATGCCGTTGCAAACGTTTATGACTGTGATGGTAATTGCAGTGGCGATCTGCACGCCTATGCTGGTTTACTCTTTTGCTCAAAGTATTCAGGCGAGCGTGGTGCGGTTGAACGCGACGACCGATATTTCTATTTATCTAGATCTGGAAGCAACCGACGCAGACGTGACAGCCGTTCGCAACGAATTGGAGAGACTAGAAGGGCTTGGTACGGTTTCTTATATTTCGGCGCAGCAAGGTCTAGAAGACTTTGAGCAGCAGACAGGGCTTAGCCAGATATTAGATAATCTTTCCGAAAATCCGATTCCAGCGGTATTCGTTGTTTCTGTAAAGCCGGAATTTGTTGGCGATACTGAGTTGCCGTCTATGCTTGCTGATGAGATTGAGCAGATTGCTCATGTCGAAAAAGTCGTTTTCGACTATGCTTGGGTAGAGCGACTGCAAGCGCTGATCAATTTCATGAATCGCCTTATTCTCGTTTTAGGCCTTCTGCTTGCCATCGGTATAGCCGTTATATTAGGCAATACTATCCGATTGGAAATAGAGAATCGCCGTGAAGAAATTGTCATTGTGAAGCTGGTAGGTGGCACTAATGCTTTCGTGCGCAGGCCATTACTCTATACGGGTTTTTGGTATGGGTTTTTGGGTGGATTGCTTGCTTGGGTGTTGGCTAATATAGGCGTTGCTGCACTAGATCAACCACTTGGTGATCTCAGTCGTTTATATATTTCAGATTTTGGCTTAGGTTTCCTTAATCTTGCGATACTGGGTGTTGTGTTAGTGTTAGGTTGTATTCTAGGGCTGGCAGGTGCTTGGTTAGCTGTAGCGCGACATCTTTCAGACATAGAACCTAGGTAACACAGCTTATTTTTATGAATTTCGTGACACTGCCTTTCGTTCCTGCCAAATTGTCTTTCGCTTTGCGATCGATTTTGGCTTGGTTTTGTGTCCTTGCAGCTTCGTTAAGTATTGCTCAGGAGCAGCAGCCTCCAGAGGACACGCTCGAGCAAACTACTGAAAGCTATATTCAGGACCGCCGCAATGAGTTTGGGCAATGTATTGGTCATTTGCAGTCATTAGCCGCGTCAATTGGTATAGCCGATGAGATTGTTACGGGTGTCGTTGGACGCCTAAATTTTCTGCCGGAGGTGATCGAACTCGATAGAAATCAGCCGGAGTTTACCCAAACTTTCGATGAATATATTTCTGGCAGAGTCACAGGTAGGCGCGTTGCTACTGGGCGCAGAATGATGGTGCAGCACAAGGACCTCTTGGCTGAGCTCACTGAAAAATACGGTGTGCCTGGTCAATATTTGGTGGCTTTTTGGGGGCTAGAAACTAATTTCGGCAGTTACTTAGGGAATACGCCAACACTGGATGCATTGGCGACCTTGGGTTGTGATCCACGCCGCTCAGAATTCTTTACGAATGAGCTTATGTTCGCGCTCCGACTTATGCATGAACAATCACTTGATCTTGCTGTGATGCATGGTTCTTGGGCAGGTGCGGTTGGCCATACACAGTTCATGCCCTCAAACTACCATCGGTATGCGGTGGATGGTGATGATGACGGGCGTATCGACTTATGGAACTCAGAAGAAGATGCACTCGCCTCGGCAGCAAATTTTCTTAGTGCACTTGGTTGGCGAGCGACAGAGCGTTGGGGCCGTGAGGTGACACTTTCTCCCAGCTTTAATTTTTCCGAATCTGGAAGAAGCCATAAAAAACCCATCACTGAATGGAGCAGGGACGGTATTGTTCGGGCTGATGGCTTGAGTTTGCCTGCACTCGATATGGATGCTTCTATCGTTTTGCCGGCTGGTCACAATGGCCCAGTGTTTGCTATTTACTCAAACTTTGATGTCATTATGAGCTGGAATTCTTCCGAGTACTATGCGATTTCGGTCGGTCATTTGGCTGACCGTATTGCCGGCGGTGGCGGATTAGTAACGAAAGCCCCCGTTGGTGCACCGAGATTAAGTCGGACATTGGTGATGGATGTTCAGTCTGCGCTTCAAGTTCTCGGCTTTGACCCTAATGGAATAGACGGGTTGTTTGGCTCTGGCACGAAAGGCGCACTGAAGCAATTTCAGCAAGCGTATGGACTTGTTCCCGATGGCTTCCTTGACCAGCAGACGCTAGATAGTTTGCTAGCAAAGACGGCTAACCCTTAGCTAGTCCTTGGTCAGTTTGTTTTTGCAGATTATGCAATATCAAAAAAAATTGATATTGGTCTAAAATTCCTCTAGTCTAGTTGGCATGATGGATGGTTCGCCGGCGACTTTATTGTTATCTCCGATGTTTAAAGCCGCGGGTGACCCTATGCGGCTACAAATCCTGCGAATAATGCAGCGAGACTCTTTTGGCGTGCTGGAGTTGTGCAAAGTATTTTCCGTGCAGCAGCCTTCGATGAGCCATCATCTGAAAGTTTTGTTAAAAGCCGGACTCGTGGTAACGCGAAGAGAAGGTAATAGCATCTTTTATCGTCGATCGAGTTCTTCTAGAGAAGGCGATCGGCAATTGCTGACCTCTTTTTTTGAGCTTTTGGATTCCGAAGCATTGGATCAGAAGTTGATATCAGCAGTTGGAGAGATTCAAGCGCTAAGGCGGTCGCAGGCAACTGAATTTTTCCGCGAGAATGCGGATCGGTTTCGTGAGCAGCAAGATTTGATTGCCGGCCACAAAGAGTACGGTGGTTTGGTAGCAGGTATGCTGGCGTTAGATCCTAATTCAAGTTGGTTAGAGGTTGGCCCTGGCGATGGGGCTTTACTTCGAGATTGTGCTGCAGATTTTGCGACGGTTTCTGCCTTGGATGTTTCAAAGGAGCTTATTGCAGAGAGTGTGAAAAATTTGCCGGAAGACCTTCGAGACAAGGTTACTTTTTTGCATTCAGATACAAGTGAGGCAATGGAAAGTGGCGTCAAAGCCGACGTTATAAGCTGCAATATGGTGCTCCATCATGTGCCTTCACCGGCGGCAATGGTGTCTGATATGGCAGCGATGTTGAATTCAGGTGGCCAGTTGGTAGTGACGGATTTGGATCAACATGACCAGGATTGGGCACGCGAAGCCTGTGGCGACCTCTGGCTAGGCTTTCCGCCTGAGCAGCTCAATGACTGGGCTGAGCTAGCTGGTTTGGCGAAAGGACGCAGTGATTACTTGGCTTTGCGTAATGGCTTCGGTGTTCAGATTCAAGAATATACAAAGGCTTAAGTGGCCGCAGAGAAAAAATAAATTTAGCTAAAGTGAGCAAATAAGGTGAGCAACAGATATGAGTGAATATCAAATATTTACTTCTGAGTCGGTCTCAGAAGGGCACCCAGATAAAATGGCGGATCAGATCTCTGATGCCATATTGGATGCCATGTTGACAGAAGATGCTAATTCTCGAGTCGCTGTTGAAACGATGGTGAAAACCGGTATGACAGTAGTAGCCGGAGAGGTTCGTACCAATACCTATGTTGATCTCGAAGATTTGATCCGCGAAGTGATCCTCGATATTGGCTATAACTCCAGTGATGTCGGGTTTGATGGTGCTTCTTGTGCTGTTCTAAATGCGATTGGTAAACAATCTGTAGATATATCTGTCGGTGTGGATGCGGCTGAAAACAAAGATCTTGGCGCTGGTGACCAGGGCCTGATGTTTGGTTATGCATCGAATGAAACCGATACCTTTATGCCTGCTCCCATTTACTACGCACACCGTTTGGTTGAACGTCAGGCACAAATTCGAAAGTCTGGTGCGCATGCTTGGTTACGCCCAGATGCAAAATCTCAGGTGACACTGCGCTATGAGGCAGGTAAACCTGTTGCGGTTGATGCCGTGGTGTTGTCGACACAACACGACCCTGATATTTCACTTGCTGACCTTCGTGAAGCGGTGATGGAAGATATTATCAAGCCGGTTTTGCCAGAAAACTGGCTTCATGAGAACACGCTCTACCACATTAATCCCACTGGTAATTTTGTCATTGGTGGCCCCGTTGGTGATTGCGGATTAACCGGGAGAAAGATCATTGTCGACACCTATGGTGGCATGTCACGTCATGGTGGAGGCGCATTTTCGGGCAAGGATCCATCCAAAGTGGATCGATCCGCAGCTTATGCAGGTCGGTATGTTGCCAAAAACGTGGTTGCCGCTGGTTTGGCGGATCGTTGTGAGATTCAAATTTCCTATGCGATTGGTGTCGCTGAGCCGACATCTGTTTCCGTCAATACCTTTGGAACGGGTCGTCTATCTGATGAGGAAATCAGTGTATTGATTCATGAAAACTTTGATCTTCGTCCCCGCGGTATTATCGAGATGCTTGATTTGTTGAGACCTATATATCGTCCGACTGCTGCTTACGGGCATTTTGGTCGCGAAGAAGAAAACTTCACATGGGAAAAAACAGATCGCACGTCAGTGCTTGCAAAAGCACTTTAGTCTTTTAGAAAACTTGTAGCACCGTTGAACAGAATTTTGAGGTAAAAATATGAGTACCGAATTAAAAGCAGTAACCACCGAATCTGATTACAAGGTCGCCGATATTGAGCTGGCCAATTGGGGGCGTCAAGAGATCCAGATTGCCGAAACAGAGATGCCCGCGTTGATGTCGCTACGTGAGAAATACCGCGAACGGCAACCGTTGGCTGGTGCCAATATTCTTGGTTGTATTCATATGACTATCCAGACGGCGGTATTAATTGAGACCTTGGTGGATCTTGGTGCTGAGGTTCGGTGGTCATCCTGTAATATTTTTTCGACGCAGGATCATGCGGCGGCCGCGATTGCAGCGGCGGGTGTGCCGGTATTTGCATGGAAAGGCGAGACCGAGGAAGAGTATGAATGGTGCCTAGAGCAGACCATCTTAAAGAACGGCGCACCTTGGGAAGCCAATATGGTGCTAGACGATGGCGGTGATTTGACTGCGATGTTGCATGAAAAATACCCTCAGGTGCTCGATGCTGTGCATGGCATTACGGAAGAAACAACAACGGGTGTTCACCGCCTTCAAGAGATGCTGAAAACCGGTGAACTCAAAGTCCCAGCCATCAATGTGAATGACTCGGTTACCAAATCAAAGAATGATAATAAGTATGGCTGCCGACATAGCCTTAACGATGCCATTAAGCGCGGTACTGATCATCTTTTGTCTGGGAAAAAAGCGTTAGTCGTTGGTTATGGTGATGTGGGCAAAGGCTCTGCGTTATCGCTTCGTCAGGAAGGCATGATTGTTCGTGTATCTGAAATAGATCCAATTTGTGCTATGCAAGCCTGCATGGATGGGTTTGAAGTGGTGTCGCCTTACATTAATGGCAACCCGGATCAGGGCATTAATGGACAACTATTGGCTGATACTGATTTACTCGTGACAACTACTGGCAACTATAACGTCTGTGACGCGCAGATGCTCGGAGCGATGAAGCGCTACGCAGTGGTATGTAATATCGGTCATTTTGACAATGAAATTGATACCGCCCATATGCGTGATACGTGGGAGTGGGAAGAAGTGAAGCCACAGGTGCATCGGATTTATCGTGATAAGTCAGCGGGTGATTACCTGATTCTGCTTTCTGAAGGTCGTTTAGTGAACTTGGGTAATGCGACAGGGCATCCATCACGAATTATGGATGGCTCTTTTGCTAATCAGGTATTGGCTCAGATTCATTTGTACGATCAGAAGTTTGCGGAAAAATCAGATTCCGATAAGGCAGTGCTTCTGCGTGTAGAAGTATTACCGAAAAAACTTGATGAAGAAGTCGCGGCGCTGATGGTGGACGGTTTCGGTGGCGTTATCACCAAGTTAAGCGCCGAGCAGGCTGACTATATTGGTGTGCCTACTGAAGGCCCTTATAAGCCTGAAACCTATCGCTACTAGTGGTCAGCATCAGCGATGACTAAAGTTAGTTTTGAATTCTTCCCGACCAAAACGGAAAAAGGTCGGGAGAAGCTGGAGAAAACGCGAGAGCAACTCGGTGAGTTTTCTCCAGAGTATTTCTCAGTGACTTATGGCGCTGGTGGGTCCACGCGCGATAATACTAGAGATATTGTTCTCGGTATTCAAAAAGCGGGAGCCGTTGTTGCGCCACACTTGTCCTTTGGTGCCGATGATGAAGCGAGCATAAACGCGTTACTGCAATGCTATCGCGACAATGGTGTCTCTAGGATAGTCGCGTTGCGTGGTGATCTTCCGTCTGGCATGGGGGCTCAAAAGCCGGTTTATGCTGAGCAGCTAGTCTCATTTATCCGTAAGGGTTTTGGAGATCATTTTGAGATTGCGGTCGCGTGCTATCCAGAGGTTCATCCGGAAGCGGATGACTATCAAACGGATGTTGCGTTTCTTAAGTCAAAGCTCGATGCCGGCGCTGATTATGCAGTTAGTCAGTATTTCTACAACTTGGAAGCGTTTTTCCATTTTATGGATGTATGTGAAAAGCAAGGTATCGATAAACCGATCATTCCTGGGATTATGCCCATCACTAACGCGGAAAATCTGATTCGTTTTTCTGATGCTTGTGGTGCAGATATTCCGCGTTGGATTCGCAAGTCTTTAAGTGATCAACTAACTCAAGACGATGTTTTGGCATTTGGCGAAGAGCTGGTCACCAAGCTTTGCCAGCAGCTCCTAGCGTTTGGTGTGCCGGGGCTGCATTTCTACACGATGAATCAATCGGAGCCTACTTCCCGAATTTGTCGGAATTTGGGATTTTAGATACGCCCACTCATGCGTATCCCTCGTGTGTTTTATGACGGAGCACTAGAAGCCGGCAATAGCCTCGCTATGAATAAAGAGCAGGTGCACTATCTAGGTAATGTGCTGCGACTCAAGGCTCAGAGGCAGCTGGTTCTTTTTAATGGTCAGGGCGGTGAGTATCTGTGCCAGATATCCGAACTGGATCGTCGCCAGGGTGTCATCAACGTCCTGAGTTTTCGGAATGCTGATGTCGAATCCACACCGGACATTTGTTTGGCTTTATCCTTATCAAAAGGAGACCGATTCGATTGGGCTATCCAGAAATCTACGGAACTGGGTGTGGCGAGAGTGCAGCCTCTGTTTTCAGCCCGATCTGAAGTGCGCCTAACCGATGAGCGATTAGATAAGAAGCTTGGCCATTGGCGAGGAGTGCTGCGCAGTGCGAGTGAACAATCTGGACGCACCCGTGTTCCTGATTTAGAAGTGCCGCTTCCATTTTCTGAATGGGTAAATGAAGATAAAGCAGCCTGTAAGTTACTTCTCGATCCGGAGGCTGAGGTTTCTTTGGCGAGCCAAGAAAATGATTTATTTAGCGTGTCTGATATTTCACTCTTGGTTGGCCCTGAAGGGGGGTTTGATGATCAGGAAATTGAGCATGCTCGCGGCCAAGGCTATTTATGCACACATATAGGTCCTAGGGTGTTGAGAACAGAAACAGCCCCTATTGCTGCATTAGCATTTATTCAAGCTATAACGGGAAACTGGGATCACGATTAGGCCATAAATCTCTAGGCCATGACTTTGAGATCGCTTGCGACCTGGCGCTCCAGTGTTTCAAAATCTGGCACCACACAGTTTACACCGCGAATTCTTGCAACCATCGTGACTAGACTAAAGCCATCGGGAATGGGCGCCTGAACAATGTCCATTGTTGACATCAACTGATATTCGTTAGGCATGGTTTGTATCGGGATGCCATAAAAAGGCAGGGTCTCGGTATCGGTGGTGCCACGAATGATCACGACGTGGGAGCCACGAAGCCTAGGCCGGCGACTGATTATCACCTGTTCCATACTCACTACAGGAACGTTTAAACCATTCCAATTTAGATGGCCTGCTTGCCAAGGTTGGGGATTTTCCATACTTGATACAGCCACTCCGGAGATCGTTTCTGCAATCATCTCTGCTGGCAATACGAAATTGAAGCCGTCACAGATTCCAATCATCGATTTTAGTTGTTCTGCCATAGCTCGTGACTGCCTATCTTAGGCGCGTCCTCCCGGTAACAGGTATTCGTTCATTGCTTCGATCAGTTCATCCTCGCGATAGGGTTTACCAAAGTATCGTTGTGCGCCGAGCGAAAGACCGCGCTCCCGATGCTTGGTCCCAGTTCGCGATGTGATCAAGAAAATGGGTAGATCTTTGAATTTTTCAGTAGATCGCAATATACCGAGCAACTCAAAGCCATCCATGCGTGGCATCTCAACGTCTACCAGCATAAGGTCAGGTTTTTGATCATGAATTAATCGCAGGGCTTCGACACCATCTCGCGCAGACTCAACAATATAGCCTTGGCGATTGAGGAATCGGGATGTTACTTTTCTAACCGTAACGGAATCATCGACCACCATAACGCGAGGCGCATTTTCAACACCGGCGCCGGGCTTAATTTCAATGTTTTCTACTTCGCCAGATTCTACTAGCTTGTAATAGCTATGGATCAATGTGGGCATATCCAGTGTGACTACGACACTGCCATCGCCCATAATCGCTGCACCTGAAATGCCAGGAAGCAGCTTGAAGGGCGCGGATAAGGATTTAACGACGACTTCTTGGCTGCCTGTGATTTCATCAACCATCAGTGCAATACGGTTTTGTCCACTGCGGAACAGTGCTAACGCAATAGTGGGTTCGAGAACGGTATCGATTTGCGGGCGCTCAAGCGTTTGCAATAGCTCACCGAGGTAGCCGAAGTCGTATTCTTCGGACCCATAGCTGAGTTTATTAGTTTCACCTTTGTAGAAATCTTCTAAGTCCGCTTTGGTAATACGAACAAGCGCTTCCAAGGCAGACATCGGCAGGGCGTAGGTGTCTTCACCGCTGCGTACCATCAGAGCACGGTTAACGGAAAGCGTAAATGGAATTGAAAGTTCGAATGCAGTGCCTTTCCCTTCTTCAGTTTCGACACGAATATTTCCGCCCATATCTTTAAGTGTCGAGCGAACGACATCCATTCCGACTCCACGACCAGATATTTGTGTCACTGTTGATGCGGTAGAAAAACCAGGCGAGAATAGAAATTCAAGAAGTGCATCTCTTCCTAATGAATAACTATCGGCTTCATTAATGAGGCCGTTCTTCACAGCATGAGTGCGTACAGCATCAAGATCGACACCAGCTCCGTCATCAGCAATTCGCAGGACAGTGAAAGACCCTTCGCGTCGGACATTGAGGTAAATATGTCCGCGTTGATCTTTGCCAGCGGCCTCACGTTCTGATGAGTTTTCAATACCATGGTCGATTGAATTTCTGAGCAGGTGCTCAAGTGGCGGTAATATACGTTCGAAAATTTGTCGATCCAGCTCGCCTTCGACATTGAGTGCGGTTAGCTCCACAGTTTTATCCAACTCGCGCGATACCTGTCGAGTAATACGTTCGAGCCGCGGCACTAGCTGGGTAAAGGGAACCATGCGAGTGCTCATTAGCTGGTCATTCAGTTTGTCCAATACTCTCGAGCTTTGAACAACTAGCGTGCTGGTGTCTCTTGTGCCTTCTGAAAGTGTGTCTCTCAGGTCTTGAAGGTCAGATGTGGATTCAATCAGCTGACGTGAAAGTTGTTGCAGCGTGGAATAACGATCCATTTCCAGAGGATCAAAGTCACGATCATCTTCCGATTCAGCAATTTGCTCTGTTCGGAAGTTGATCTGCGCTTCGGTTTCAACATCGAGCCTTCGGGTTAGTTGTTGAATACGGTTAACCGTTGCTTCGAGTTCGTCCAATTGAGCATCAATATCATTAATTTGCGCTTGTATGCGGCCGCGGTAAACCGTGCATTCTCCTGCGAGGCTGACCATGTCATCGACTGCTTCAGAGCGAAGACGAACCATCTCTTGTCGAAGCTCACGCTGAACAGCATCTGCGGTGGCTTCATCTAGGGTAGCGGCTTTAAGAGACGCTGCGCTTGTTTTATCTACTTCCGGCTCTGATTCCAGCTCACTATCGTTGGGCTCGGGCGCGAAATCAGCGCCATGACTATCGGTTTTATCCACATCAGCGTTGACAGTTTTCGTGACATTGGAAATATTGTCTTCAATGATTGGAGATATGGTATTGCTAACCGGAAGCACTGTAGTCGTAGGCTCCGGCAATACAACTTTTGGTTCGACAACGGCACCACCAGAGAGGCTGCTTGCCCTTATTGATTCAAGATGACTATTAAGGCTATCTAGACGATCAACGGCGTCAGTGAAAAAAGCGTCATCCGCATTGCGCATGACTTGCTGGTCAATGATGAAAGACTCAAAATCGTGACCCATATTTCCGAGTTCGATTAACCCAGAAAGTCGTGCACCGCCTTTTAAAGTATGCAAAGCACGATGAATAGCATCGGCGTGACTATAGTTCGATGGGCTCTGGCGCCATTCCTTGATACTCGTATCAATATCTCTAACAAGCTCTTCACCTTCTTCGAGGAAGGTTTCCATTAACTCTCGTTCGAACTCATCCTCTTCACCGTCGACAACTGGCTCAGAATAGTCTGTGTTGACCTCGGTAACCTCCGCAGTGCTGGTGGGCAGCAGTTCGTTAACGCCTGACACTGCCTCTGATGCGTCATTTCCTGCGCTTTGCTCTGGTTCTTCTGCCGCAGAACTTACTTGGTCTAATGCATCTAGTAGCTCTTTTGGCACTCTAGGTAAGACCAGCCAGGAGGCCACTGCATCCAGCATTACAAGCACTTGTTCATAAGCTTGAAGCAGTTGCTCACCTTCTTGTTGAGGTAGCGGTATGCTTGTGCTCGTGACTGATTGAAAAGTGAGTATGGAAGAGCATATTTCAGTGATTTCGTTGACCTGACACATCTCCGCGGTTTCTGCTAGTGTGCTTAGATCATCGATAAGTTCGGCCAATAGTTCGTTATCTGGTTGCCCGATCATCCAGTCTTGGATGAGTTGCTCTGCAAAAATAAGTTGCCCTAACTCTTCTGCCATCAAACGATGTAGAGGTCTGAAACGCTTCTTACGGTTATCGGATTGCTGCGCGTGGTCTTTTTCTTCTTTATGAAGAAGAGCTAAAAACTGCTCACTCAGACCGAACAGAGCGTCCTTGTCGAAATCGCTTTTTGTTTTTAGCGATGATAGTGCTTCACTAAATTTTCCAGACCAGATGCTCAGTAATGTGACTAGCTCATTCGAAAGTGGTTCGTCGACCGAACTATAGTGCTGTAACACTTGGTGCATCGGCCTTATGCTATCTGCAATGTCTTCGAACTCGGCGTTATGAGCACAATCTGTCAGTGCATGCACGCTAAACATCAGACTTTCAAGGATGTCTGTTCGATCAGACCCGTTTGAAAGATCACTCGTATGTTTGACGATGGATTCTTGTAAACTTTGTGCTTCGCGGATAAATGTCTCGGTTAGCTCAGAATTGTCTGGCGCTTCTTTCTCTACCGATTGGGTTGGGTCGGCCAATGCAAGAGCTTGTTCGCGAATTTTGGCTGTTTCCGCAGGCTCATCGTTGGGTTTGCCAGATTCAAGAGCTGCAATGAGAGCGGGATATGCATCGACAGCATTACTTGCTAAGTCGAAGATTTCATCTTGTGGTTGAATCGTTTTTTCAATTAAACGGTTCAGAAGGTTTTCTAGAGACCAGCTCAACTCGCCAATAGCCGTTGCGCCAATCATGCGACCACCACCTTTAAGTGTATGAAAGCCGCGCCGCAGGTCCATGAGTGCTGATTCATCGCCATTTTTCCAACCAGCCAACTGCTCTTTTGCCAATGGCAGTATTTCTTGTGCTTCTTCGATGAAGATTTCTACAATTTCTTCGTCTAAATCATTTTCCGGCTCTGGCTCTGGCTCTGGCTCTGGCTCTGGCTCTGGCTCTGGCTCTGGCTCTG
>CAZUTO010000036.1:0-14061 GCA_964623085.1 uncultured Porticoccaceae bacterium | reverse complement strand
TATATAAATACAGTTACGGGAGATTGATATGTCATTTCTGTTTCTTACATCCTTGCACGAATTTATGATTGCCCACCCATACAATAAGACGCTACTCGTTCTTACTGTTACTCGATTAAAGCCTATATTATTTTTGGTGGCAAGTGGCGGCAGTGGAAGCCGAATAAAAGGGCGATCTTAGATTTTTGTTAAATCTAACGATTAAAAAATAAGCATCGCTATCTGCAGACATAGCCATGCATAAATAGCGGCAATGATGTCATCGAGCATAATGCCTGCGCCGCCATGTACCTTTTTGTCTGCCCAGTTAATGGGCCAAGGTTTTAGGATATCGAAGATTCTAAACAGTACGAATGCTGCGAGCACCCAATACCAAGTGATAGGCACTAAGAACATGGTTAGCCAAAAGCCGACGAACTCATCCCATACGATGCCACTATGGTCATGCACGCCAAGATCATCGGCTGTTTTGCCGCAAAGGTAGATGCCGACTATGCCTGTAAAAATACATACGCCAAGATACAGCGGCCAACTGAACTCACCAAATATGGCGTAGGCCAGTACAAACAATGCGAGTGCAGCGATGGTGCCCCAGGTGCCGGGCATAAATCGCGGCATACCTGAACCTAACCCCAGTGCCAAAAAGTGCACAGGGTGCCATAAAAAGCTTAAAGGAATAGGCGAGTTTTTACTCATTGAAAATGCTCATACCCGGCTGATGTGTATTCAACCGCTGTGCCGTTTTCATCCAAACAGTGCACGCCGGTTTCACCTTTTGTAAATACACCTACTTGGGTAATAGGCATTTCTAGTTCCTGCGCAATCTGTTGAATCTCGTCAATGTTTTCTGGCGGCACGGCCATGCACAATTCGTAGTCGTCACCACCGGTCAATGCCTTTGATATTGCCGCGGTGCCATGAATATTTTGCAGCGCTAAAGATATGGGTAGTTTTTCGCTTTGTATCCGAACGCCGAGATCACTCGCCGTGCAAATGTGGCCGACATCGGCAATCAGTCCATCGGAAATATCACAAGCCGCATGAATAAGTGGTGCTGCTTTTTTTGCAAAGGTTACCCGTGGCTCAGGAAGCCAATAGCGATTGTGCAGGTGGCGTGTATCTTGATGGATATCTGGGTTATTTGGGTTATTGAGGCTATCAAGATAATACAACGCGCCTGCTGCATCACCCAAGGTGCCAGACACCATGAGCACATCATCGGGGCGCGCACCTGATCGCGTGAGTGCCCGAGCATCTTCTTCCAATGTGCCCATAATCTGGATCCCAATATTCAATGGGCCTTTTGTTGTATCGCCGCCAATTAAGCTGCAACCGTATTGCTCTGCATCTTGCAGCAAGCCTTGGCTAAAGCTCTTTAGCCAGTCTGAATCTGTTTTTGGCAATGTCAGTGCAAGGCTAAACCAACGGGGGGTTGCCGCCATAGCAGCCATATCACTGAGGTTGGCTCTGAGTGCTTTTTGCGCAACGAGACCTGCCGGTGCGTTTGCTGGAAAGTGCACTGATTCCAGCAATGTATCGGTGCTGACAACTAGCTTGTGCCCGGGTGGTGGCTTAATAATCGCAGCATCATCACCAATACCGAGTAGCACGTCATCCTTGGTGGAGGCAGATTGAAAATACTCTGAGATAACCTGAAACTCGGTCAGATTCATGGCCATCGCCTAGCCCTTGGCTTGTGACTCAACTGATCGCAACTCTTCTCTGCGAGCTCGGTGAGCCAGTTTGTCCACAACAGCGTTGATGTATTTTTGACTGTCTTCCGGCCCAAACCGTTTGCCCAGATTAACGGCTTCATTGATTACGACTTTTACGGGCACATCAAGGCGGCTCGACAATTCGTAGCTGCCTATGCGAAGTATGCTCAGGGAAATAGGATCCAACTCATCGAGGCGGCGATCTAGCAGTGGTTCAAAGCGGCGATCTAACTCACCAATCGCCGCCGGAATAGCGTGCAGAAGCTCGCGAAAGTAATCTTGGTCTACCTTCTTCATGTTATTTTCTTCGTAAAACTGCGCTTCAATACTATGTATATTTTGGCCTGCAACTTCCCATTGATAAAGAGCCTGCATTAGCATTTCTCGTGCTTTTCGTCGCGCGGACGGGGTGGTCAAACTCATTCGGATTTCTCAGAGATTTGATCCAGCAACCGCACCATTTCCAATGCAGTTAATGCGGCCTCTTCACCTTTGTTGTTTGGGTCTTCGCCAGAGCGCTCAATGGCCTGCTCAACATCGTCCACCGTTAATACACCAAAGGTAACGGGCACGCCTGTGTCCAACTGCACACGATTTAACCCTTCTGTTGCGCCTGCACACACATATTCAAAATGCGGTGTACCGCCGCGAATGACACAGCCCAGCGCAATAACGGCTTTGTAGGTGCCGGTTTGCGCGGCGCGCTGCGCCGCAAGTGGTAATTCAAATGCGCCTGGCACGCGTATCACTGAGATCTGTGATTCGTTGATATCGTTTCGCTGTAGTGCCCGAAGAGAACCCGAGAGCAGGTTATCGGTAATAAAACTGTTCCAGCGCGTCACTAGAATCGCGATGTTGCCATCTATTGATCCAATCTCGGCTTCTATGTTGGTTAACTCGCTCATTTCTTTGTTTTTTTGTCCGGTTAGGGTTTAGGGCTACTTGTGCTCGTCAGGTTGCACATACTCTGACACTTCGAGGTCAAACCCCGAAATACCGGTGTACTTGACCGGCGCTCCCATGAGGCGCATCTTAGAGACGCCCAGATCTCGCAATATTTGTGCGCCTGCGCCCACCTGCATAATCTCGGCATTGGCATTGACGGGAATCGATTCCGTATCGCCCAGAAATTGATCGATCTGTTTTTCGACAAAATCTGCACTCGGCACACCGAGGCCAAGTGTCACAACCACACCGCGACCTTCGTTCGCCACCGTTTGCATCGCCGAGTGATTGGTCCAACGAGGGTGGCTATTGCTACATGGGTTGACCATGCCAAATAGATCTCTGATTGCCGTCGGAAGATGCACACGGGTAAGCACTGGCTCGCCGTCATCGACCTTGCCCATCACAAAAGCATGGTGGTATTGATCGCGCGGAATATCATGGTATGTGCGCAATTCAAACGCACCGTAGTCTGTCTCGACTTCTCGCACTTTGATGCACTCAACCGTGGTTTCATTTGCGATCCGGTAGTGAATTAGGTCTTCGATGGTGCCAATTTTAAGATTGTGCTCCTTCGCAAAGACTTCTAAATCTGGTCGCCGTGCCATGGTGCCGTCATCGTTCATGATCTCGACGATTACCGCTGCAGATTCCAGCCCAGCTAAGCGCGCTAAATCACAGCCAGCTTCAGTGTGCCCTGCCCGACTAAGCACACCACCGGGTTGCGCCATAATGGGAAAAATGTGTCCCGGCTGAACGATGTCTTTAGGCGCGGCCTGTGGTGCCACGGCCACCTGCACTGTTCGTGCGCGATCCGCTGCGGAGATACCTGTAGTAACGCCTTCTGCGGCCTCAATGGAGACCGTAAAGTTTGTGCCATAAACCGACTCATTCGCCTGAACCATGCGATCTAGGTTGAGCTGTTTGCATCGTTCTTTGGTGAGCGTGAGGCAGATTAACCCACGTGCTTTAGTGGCCATAAAGTTCACGTCTTCTGGCCGCACTAATGATGCAGCCATGACAAGATCGCCTTCGTTCTCACGATCTTCATCGTCCATGAGGACTATCATTCGGCCTTGCCGAATATCCTCAATAATTTCTTCGACGCTGTTTAATTTCATATTTTCAACATGCTTTTAGTGGGTCAGTTTATACGATCAAGGCGTTTTGTTCGCAGCCGCATCGCCGAGCTGGAGGCGCTCCAAATAGCGCGCCACTAGATCAACCTCTATGTTCACACGGGTGCCAGGCTCATAGGCGCTCATGATGGTTTCCTGCAAAGTATGGGGCACGATGGTTAAACAAAACTCATCACCATTGACCTCGTTCACCGTCAAGCTGGTTCCATCGATGGTGGCCGATCCTTTCTTTGCGATGTACTTTGCTAGTTCCGCTGGTGCTCGCACCCAAAACACATCCGCACGCGCGCTGCTTTCACGGCTGAGAATTTCGGCGACGCCATCAACGTGACCGCTGACCATGTGCCCGCCCATTCGCGTCATGGGCATCAGCGATTTTTCAAGATTAACCCTTGTGCCAGTCTGCCATTCGCCCAAAGTTGTCACGCGCAGTGTTTCATTGGAAACATCTGCAACGTAGCCATCCCCGGGAAGCTCGACCACCGTCAAGCAGCAGCCGCTGGTGCAGATGCTATCGCCGAGCTTCACGTCGGATAGGTCTAATTTATCCGTCTCTATGCGGATGCTGATGTCTCCACCTTTTGGTGTGAGACTCGTTACCTGTCCTATCGCTTCTATAATTCCGGTAAACATTAAAAATTTATTCCGTCTTTTGCTCTGCTTTTTATTCTGTCTCAGGAACCGCCGTCACACGAATATCTCTTCCCACTGTTCGCACATCGTTAAACCGCAACGGCAGCGCTTCATCCATAATCATAAGCGGGAGATCAAACAACGCTCGCGCATCACTTCCCATTACCTTAGGCGCGAGGTAAATCACTAGTTCGTCCACCACACCAAGGCGGAAAAAAGCGCCCGCAAGCCCTGCTCCGGCCTCAACTAGAACCTCATTGCAGCCTCGTTTCGCCAAATCTTTTAACAGCGCTTCTAGCTCGATCCGGTCGTTTTTAACTGGGTAGCGAGCGTATTCGATGTGCTCTGAGGTTTCCTCTCGCGCTGCATTCGCTACAAGAATGGGTGAGCTTGCCTTAAAAAAGCGCGCATCTTGCGCCAAGCGTAGTTGACTGTCCACTAGCACTCTTAGCGGTTGTCGCTCGCCTAAGCTTGAGTCATCAATATCAAATTCTTCGGGGCGGACTGTCAGTGCGGCTTGATCTTGCTCAACCGTTTTCCAACCTGTAATGACCGCACAGCTTCTGCCGCGAAGCCGTTGAACATCTGCTCGCGCTTTCGGCCCTGTAATCCAAAAACTGTTGTTGTCCGGCATGGCGGTTCTGCCATCGAGGCTCGTTGCCATTTTTATGCGCACAAATGGCATGCCCATGGACATACGTTTTATAAATCCAGGATTAAGTGCGCGAGCTTGTGACTCCATAACAGGGCCATCTACCTGCACACCTGCTTCTCTTAACTCGGTTATGCCTGCTGACGCGACTTCGGGGTTGGGGTCTTCGTGCCCATAGACTACTCGCGCCACCCCTGTTTCGAGAACGGCCTTTGAGCAGGGACCAGTTTTTCCATCGTGACTACAGGGTTCTAAGGTGACATAAAGCGTCGAGCCTTTGGCGCGTTCGCCCGCCTGCTGTAGCGCAATCACTTCTGCATGCGCCTGCCCTGCGCGCTGATGCCAACCTTCGCCAACTACCTTGCCATCATTCACCACTACTGCGCCGACTCGCGGATTAGGACTGGTGGTATAGAGGCCTTTCTCGGCTAGGCGTAATGCCATCGCCATGTAGTTTGCGTCTAGAGCATTCATCTTTAGGGCTTATCAAACTTATCGAGTTCGGCGCGGAACTCGTTTATGTCTTCAAACTGTCGATATACCGAGGCAAAACGTACATAGGCAACCGCATCCATTTCTCGCAGCGCATCCATGACAGCCTCGCCAATGGCAGCCGCGGCTATTTCTCGTTCTCCAGGTGCGCGTAAGCGATGCTTAATTTGGTCAATAGCGGCCTCAAGCATCTCGGCACTCACTGGGCGTTTTTCTAATGCTTTAATCAAGCCAGCGCGCATCTTTTCTTCATTAAAAGGCTCTCGACTACCGTCAGACTTAACAATATGCGGCATCAGCAGTTCAGCCAATTCGTAGGTGGTGTAACGCTCTTCGCAATGGTTACATTCGCGCCGACGCCTCACCTGGCTGCCGCCTGCAACCAATCGGGAATCGACTACTTTCGTATCTTCTGCGTCGCAGAATGGGCAATGCATGAGTACTTAAACCAGAGAAAAAGGCCGGACATTCTACCAGAATCACAACAAATGAACCCTCGATTCCATAGGCTAAACTGGGCTATATAGATATTCAGTTTGGGCAGCCGCACCAAAGCAGTTAAAATGCGGTGCTCTGCCCATCCTTGGCCTTACTATCTTTAAGCCATTTTTAAACTATCTTTGAACTATGCAAAACACAGCATCCGCCCCTAAAGAGCATTGCTTTTTGGTCAACGGCCTCAGTATCGCCGCAAAAATCTGGAACGAAAACGCTAGAACTAAAGCGATTGCTTTGCATGGCTGGCTAGACAATGCCAACAGTTTTGATCCGCTGGCAGCGCTGCTACCTGATCTATGTATTGTCGCGCTCGATTCCGTCGGCCACGGAAAAAGCGATTTCCGGTCTCTAGATGCGACATACCACATATGGTCAGAAGTCGACGAGTGCATCCAAGTGGCCAATCAACTTGGCTGGGAGCAATTTGTATTGATGGGGCATTCTCGTGGCGCGGCCATCGCCGGCTTGGTCGCTGGTACCTTTCCTGAGCGCATTAGCCATCTCGTATTACTTGAAGGCGGTATTCCTTTGCCTATGAGTTCTGAGCAAGTTCCGGAAAACTTAGCTCAGTCAATCGAAACCACACATAAACTTGCTGGTACCAAGGGCACCTTATTCCCCACTCGTGAAGCAGCACTTACGGCGCGAGCCAATGGGTTTACCAAAGTGGATATGCAGACCGCAGAGATTTTGGCAAAGCGATCATTATATGAAGACGCCGAGGGTTTTCACTGGCACGTGGATGCCCGTCTAAAAGCGCCCTCACCAATGAAACTAAATGATGCGCAGATCCACACGTTTCTGGGCAAAATTAGCGCCCCCACTCTGCTGGTGATTGGCAAGCATGGCATTGTCGAAATTCTGAATCATACGCATGCCCACTTCGAGCGAATCACAGACATACGAAAGGTGGAAATGCCGGGTGGGCACCACCTGCATATGGAAGGCGCAGAAGAGGCAATTGCGAAAGAGATAAGCGCCTTAATTTTCTCGTGACAGATTTCTGCAACAAACCCTATGACAAATAAAAAAGGCCGCTTAAAGCGGCCTTTTTTATTCTTCTTTTGCTGTTAACCATACACTGGGTATTTGGCACAGATATCTAACACCTTCGCTTTGACTTCTGGCACAACCTCTTCGGAGGTGCCTTTTTCAAGGCTGTCCAGAACATCGCAAATCCAATTTGTTAGCTGAACGGCATCGGCTTCTTTAAAACCGCGCGTGGTGATTGCCGGTGTTCCAATACGCAAGCCGGAGGTTATAAAAGGCGATCTTGGATCATTAGGTACGGCGTTTTTGTTGACTGTGATATACGCATTGCCGAGCGCTTCATCAGCATCTTTACCCGTATATTCCTTGCCAATGAGGCTAACCAACATCAGGTGGTTCTGCGTGCCGCCGGAGACAATATCAACACCGCGTTGAATAAATGCCTCAGCCATAGCTTGCGCGTTTTTCACTACTTGCTGTTGGTAAGTTTTAAACTCAGGCTCTAAGGCTTCTTTAAAGGCCACCGCTTTAGCTGCAATCACATGACAGAGCGGGCCGCCCTGCCCACCAGGAAAGACGGCTGAATTGAACTTCTTCTCTAGTTCTTCATTGGCCTTGGCGATAATGATGCCACCGCGCGGGCCTCGCAATGTCTTATGGGTAGTGGATGTGACCACATCTGCATAAGGAACGGGGTTAGGGTATTCACCCGCCGCGACAAGACCCGCAACATGAGCCATATCCACCAACAAATAGGCACCAACGGAATCAGCGATCTTTCTAAAGCGCTCCCAGTCCAGAATGCCAGAATAAGCAGAAAATCCGGCAATGATCATCTTAGGTTTGTGCTCTTTCGCTAATTTTTCGACTTGCTCATAGTCGATTTCACCGGTGTCGTAGTTCAACCCATATTGAACGGGGTTATAGGTTTTCCCAGAGAAATTGGGCTTAGCACCGTGAGTTAGATGCCCACCGTCAGCCAAACTCATGCCCAACACAGTGTCGCCGGGCTGGCACAAGGCTTGGTAAACAGCCGAGTTTGCTTGCGAACCGGAATGCGGTTGCACATTGGCATAGTCCGCGCCAAATAACCGTTTGAGTCGTTCAATCGCTAATTCTTCGGATTTATCAACAAACTCACAGCCGCCGTAGTAGCGTTTATTGGGGTAACCCTCGGCGTATTTGTTTGTCATCGAACTACCCTGCGCTTCCATAACAGCAGGGCTGCAATAGTTCTCGGAAGCAATCAGTTCGATATGCTCTTCTTGGCGAGTTGATTCTTGGGCAATAGCCTTGGCAATTTCGGGGTCAAAACTTTCGATAGATACGGATTTATCAAACATTTACGGAAACCTGTAAGCGGAGCCGAGATCACATCCTGAGGAGGATCAGAAAGCGCGGCATTGTACATTATGAAACCCTGAAATCCGAGACTGAAAGGATAGAAAAAATGATCACATTTTGTACAGCTACCCTCGCGCTAGTGGCGAGACTTATTTATCTATAAATAGGATTGCATCGCGTTTATAGATCGGCTAGTTTCCGCACCCAGATTTAACCTTTAGTGCTGCGTAATTTATAGCAGCACTCGATCACGCACAGCAACGGTATACCTATGGCTCAGTACGTCTACACAATGAATCGCGTCGGCAAGATTGTTCCCCCAAAAAAGGAAATCTTGAAAGACATTTCCCTGTCTTTTTTCCCGGGAGCGAAAATTGGCGTGCTGGGTTTGAATGGCTCTGGCAAATCTAGCCTATTAAAGATTATGGCCGGGCTGGATACGGATATTCAGGGCGAAGCAAGGCCCATGCCGGATATCAACATTGGGTATCTTGCGCAGGAGCCTGAGCTCGACGAAAGCCGAAGTGTTCGCGAGAATGTAGAAGACGGCTTAAAAGAACCACTTGATGCACTGAAGGCGCTAGAAAAAGTTTACGCGGATTACGCAGAGCCCGATGCTGATTTCGATGCGTTAGCAAAGCAGCAAGAGAAGCAGGAATCGATTATTCAGGCTTGGGATGCACATAACTTGGATAATACTCTTGAGCGCGCCGCCGACTCATTGCGACTGCCACCCTGGGATGCCAAAGTCAGCACACTAAGTGGCGGTGAAAAGCGCCGAGTGGCGCTTTGTAAGCTGCTTCTTTCTCGACCAGATATGCTGCTGCTCGATGAACCCACCAACCACCTCGACGCCGAATCGGTCTTTTGGCTAGAGCAGTTTCTGGCAAACTTTAGTGGCACTGTTGTGGCAGTGACGCACGATCGCTATTTTCTCGATAATGTTGCCGGCTGGATTCTAGAACTCGACCGCGGGCACGGTATTCCTTATGAAGGTAATTACACCACTTGGCTGGAGCAGAAAGAAGCGCGACTAGAGCATGAAGAGCGCGCCGAAGCTGCGCGCCATAAGGCAATTAAGCAGGAATTAGAGTGGGTGAGATCTAACCCAAAAGGCCGGCACTCGAAAAACAAAGCGCGTCTCGCGCGGTTTGAAGAACTCAACTCACAAGAGTTCCAGAAGCGTAATGAAACGAATGAAATCTACATTCCACCCGGGCCACGCTTAGGGGATCTGGTGATTGAGTTTAACAACGCTTCGAAAAAATTTGACGACCGAGTCCTTTTTGAAGGCCTCAGCTTCAGTGTTCCACCCGGCGCTATTGTCGGCATCATCGGTGCAAACGGCGCCGGTAAATCCACACTCTTTAAACTAATTGCAGGAGAGGAAAAACCGGATTCCGGTGAGGTGCGTCTTGGCGAAACCGCGAAAATTGCCTTTGTAGAACAAAGCCGAGAGAACCTAGAAAATGACAAGACCGTTTGGGAAGCCGTGTCCGGCGGGCAAGATATGATTCAGATCGGTAACTACGAGGTTAGCTCGCGAGCATACATTGGCCGTTTCAACTTTAAGGGTTCCGATCAACAGAAACGCGTTGGCGATCTATCTGGTGGTGAACGCGGTCGTTTGCACTTAGCCAATACGTTGAAGCAAGGGGCTAACGTGCTGTTGCTGGATGAACCTTCAAATGATCTTGATGTGGAAACCCTGCGCGCGCTGGAAGAGGCGCTCTTATCGTTCCCTGGCTGCGCCATGGTGATCTCGCATGATCGCTGGTTCCTTGATCGCATCGCGACGCATATTCTGGCCTACGAAGATGATGGCTCAGTTGAGTTTTTTGATGGTAACTACACCGAATACCACGAAGACTTGATCAAACGAAAAGGGGATGCTGCGCAACCCAAACGGTCTCGCTACAGAAAGATATAACAGAAATACAGCGAGGCTAATGTTTAGTATAGTTTAGCCGGCGGCCTGATGTTTAGGGAATGCTAGCTCGGCGAGCAAACCGCCTTTAGCGGCGTTGGAAAGGCGCAGTTCGCCGCCCAAGTCATCCATTGCTCGAATGGCGATACTGAGGCCCAAGCCTACCCCTTCGATATTCTCGCCGTGCAGTCGCGTAAAAGGCTGAGTGACTTTTTCGAGCTGATCTTCCGGAATACCATCGCCGCAATCCTGCACTGTGATTCGGTAACGATCAGTATCTTCCGTAAGCTCGACAAACACTTTTGAATCTTCAGGGGAATACTTGAGAGCGTTTTCCAGAATATTCTTTAGCGCCCGTTCCAGCAATGCAGGGCGCATTTCAATGGGGTTATCCGCTACCCGAGACTTCAAATCCAAACGCTGCTCACCACTAGCAAAACTCTGATCACCGACAATATTCGTGACCATGTCAGCGACGCTAACGGTCTCCATCGGCAAGACAGATTTGTCATTTTTCGCATAGTCCATTAGCTCTGTAATCAGCTGACTGAGAGATTCTATTTCTCGATCAAATCGATCCAAAATATCGGTTGAGTCGCCGGTTTTTTCGACTCGTACTCGCGCTATTTCATTAGCTGCACGTAAGCGAGCTAGCGGCGCTCTCAACTCATGAGATACGTCGTATAAGAGGCTCTGTTTGGAATCAATGAGACCGCGAATACGGGATGACATTTGATCGATCTCAACCGCTAAATCACCAATCTCATCTCTGCGCGCCAGGATCGAAGACTCCATTTCAACATTGAGGTGACCGCCGCCCAGTTCAATCACATGCGATTGAAGCAGCTTGATGGGCCGCGTAATCATAAAGGTTAAGACCCAGCTAAAGAGCGCAATAATGCCGACGCCAATAACGTATTGATGAATATCCAGATCCGGGGCTCGCACTTGCGCCATTTCAGACACATCTACCTGCACTCTATAGGGGGAACCGGAGTCCGATATAAAATCCCAACCTACCCAACGCACACCGCCAAGGTCATCACCGCGCACACCACCGAGAATATATTCCTGCGTCGTTGTGTCTTTAATTCGAATGGGAGGGAAACGTCTTCGCTGCTCGCGACTAAGCGGTCGTTGATCCGTGGTATCAAAGCCAGCTTCGTAGCGCGATATAACGTAGTCGGTCAGTTGTTGAAAAGATTCGCTTTGACGCATCTGGTCAAATTGTTCGCTAAACTCCACTCGCAGAAAACCATATCCCGCGAGCAGCACGCAGGTTGTCGATACAAAAGTCGCGACAAAAATTTTCCAGAAAAGCGAACGAAAACTAAACATCAGCGGCTAGCCCAAATAGTTTAGACACCATATCTAACGAACATACTGATACCCCACACCACGAATGGTCACAATTAGCTCAGCATCTGGCAACACTTGTTTCAATGCATTTCTCACGCGACTTACGTGCACATCAATGCTGCGATCATAGGGCGATAATTCTCGGTGCAAAACTTCTTCAGTCAGTGTGTCTCTGCTCACTGCCGTGCCCGCCGACGCCATCAGCACAGCCAACACATCAAACTCAGCCGTGGTAAGTGCCAGTTTTTCACCTGCTGCGACAACCGTTCTTGAGTTACGATTTAAACTGACCTCGCCTAACTCAATTTCGGTAGCACTTTCACCAACGGCAGGTGCGGCACGCCGCAAAACTGCGCGAATGCGCGCTAACAGCTCACGAGGATTGGCCGGCTTGGCCAAATAATCGTCCGCTCCCATTTCTAAACCAAGGATACGATCGATATCTTCACCCCTGCCCGTCAGCATGACGATAGGGATCGGCCAGCGACGGCGAATCAACGGCAATAATTCCAAGCCAGACATGCCGGGCATCATTACATCTAGAACTGCCAAATCGACTTCTTCTGTCTCGAGCAACGTCAATGCTTCATCACCACCTGGCGCTGTGTGAACGCTCAACCCTGCCTCGGTCAAATACTCGCTCAACAATTCGGTCAACGCGGTATCGTCATCGACTAACAATACTCTTGCAGTAGGTTCACTCATTGTTTTTTGACTCCTGACATTCGCCGTGAAGAAGGTATTCTGTGCCATCGAAGGATTCATCATATATGAAATAGCCTTCAATACAGTATTCGGATATCGCCATATATTCGCCAAGCTCTTTTTTCATATCTTCAACACTTGCCGAACGTGGCCTATTGCGGCCGGACTCTCGCGTAGAAAACCCATAGGTGAACCGTTTGCTCGAATCTTCAGAAACCACGTTTTCGAATTCGTATCTATCCGAGATAGTCGGTGATGCACATGCAATCACCATCAGTGCCAATAAAGCTGCAGAACACACACTCAATACTCTTGGAGACTTCATTATATGGCTCTTGCTTGTAATGATTAGATCATATCCTCGAAAAATGTAATTTTCTGCAAATACTTATTAAGTGGCTAGTTAATGGCTGGCTAAAAGGCGCGCACAGCAGGCGCTTTGTCGACAATCTCAGACATGGCTTCGATCTCTTCCAAAAGTACGATTTCTACCGCAGCCTCAATCTGAGTTTCTATCTTCTGTGCTTCTATTTGAGCGGTGCTTTTGTCCCCATAAATACCGTAGGCAAGTAAGTATTTTTGGCTACCTTCGATTGTCACGATGGCGATGCCTGCCTCTTCGGCATTGAGTTGATGTTTTGCCACGATTGAATTGGCTTCTTCTCTGCGATCATAAATCCCTATTTGAAGGGTATAACTACGATCTAAAAGGATAGCGGGACGAGCAGATAATTCTGAAGCCGGAGGTTCTATCGGTTCTACTTGCAAAGAACCTTGTTCAGATAAGTCACCTCTTTCGCCTTGCTCTGTTTCTGAGATTCGACCAACCGAGGAAGTACTAATGCCTTGGGCGCTTTCATGATCGGGTTGCGCTAACTTTGTAGCTTGAGAACTGCAGGACAAAAGCAGGCTGATTAAGAGCGCACCAAAGCAATGCCATATCGTTTGCGAAAACCTTTCTCTGCGCACCAAAAGCTTCCAACTTTTTAATAAATTTGACACTAAGCACCTATTTGAGTCATCTTTTCAGCCAATCGCACTAAAGTATCCCATTAAGTGCGATTCGAAATTAAAAAATCATGCGGCATCAAAGCATTAGTCCGAACAATATTTTGACGCACTACCACGGGGAGTAATCATGTCCATTCGCCTAATAGCGATTTTATTTAGCCTAGCATTCGCCTTGGCTCCTAACCTAGCACTTGCAGATGAACTAAATGGCGCGAACACGGCGTGGATTCTGACGTCTACCGCGCTGGTTCTTTTTATGACCATTCCGGGACTATCTTTGTTCTATAGTGGACTCGTCAGATCCAAAAACGTTCTATCTGTGTTGATGCAATGTTTTGCGATCACCTGCGCCATGTCCATATTGTGGTTACTCGTAGGATACAGCTTGGCATTCACAGATGGCGGCAGTGCCAACGCCTTTATTGGCGGTTTGTCGCAAGTATTTCTCGCAGGCGTCGCTGAAGACACATTGTCTGGCGATATTCCACTCTCTGTTTTTGTGATGTTTCAAATGACGTTCGCGGTGATTACGCCCGCACTTATCGTTGGTGCTTTTGCAGAAAGAATGCGCTTCGCTTCCATGTTGCTCTTTAGCTGCCTTTGGTTGATTCTCGTTTATGCACCTGTGACTCACTGGGTATGGGGTGGCGG
>CAZUTO010000035.1:0-14574 GCA_964623085.1 uncultured Porticoccaceae bacterium | reverse complement strand
ATTATACTCAGCCAAATTGGCACAGTTTAATCGGGAACGAACTATGAAATTAACAACAAAACATGCGGCTAAAAGGTTAAGCATTATTACTTCATTTTTAGCCTGGGCTGTATTGTTCGCCTTGCCTGCTCAGGCACACCATAATTACTTTAAAGACTTTGATCCCCGAGTTGAAATCTTGCTCGAAGGGGTAGTGTCCGATATTAAATGGCAAAACCCCCATATTGAAATTTACCTAGACGTTACCGACGAAAATGGTCAAGTAAGTACTTGGGCCATGCCAAATGCTGCGCCATTTATTGCAGCGCAGAATGGTTGGGATGAAGAAACCGTTGTTGTTGGTACGCAAATGGCCTTCAAAGGTTGGCCATCACGAGACGGTTCTAATACCATGCGCGCTATCGAAATGTTTTTTGATGACGGCCGTACCTATGAAATGCAGATGTGGTGCAAACTGGATTGTGCCGGCCATGATTTAGACGGTAATTAGTATCTAACTCGATATTTGCAGCCAGTGCTTCAAAGTCATCAACTCAGAATCGTTTGAAAACAAAAACCCTAGTTCGCAGTTTGGCTAAATTCAAAATCTGGCTTCTCCAGAAGTATTGATTAGATCAACTAGCCGAACCGACAATTGATCAAGCAATAATCCCTCCGTCCCCTTTATATGCGTATGACTTACTTTGAAATTAAACCCTCAAGTCCTGGATAGTCGGGCGCATACTTTTCGGCACGAAAAAAGAGGTCCGGCGCGTTGTTCTCGTTTCGGTATTCATACTCCCAAACAATATCTCCGGAAGGCGTGACCTCTCGCTGCATGCCGATGGCTCCGGCATTAATAAAAGTATTGCCGTTAGGCATGCGTTGTACACCCGATATAAAACTCGAGAAAAATCGCTCTTCCTCGGTTGGGTTGTATTCCCAGACTATCTCTTCAGGCCCATATGGCTTGCCATCTTCTAGGACATAACTACCGTCCGAATTCTTCTCTGGCGCGATTTCCACGATGGTTGTGTAGGGCCTTAAATCAGGATGGCCATTGTTGAAAATCAACAGATTACCCGCGCCCGGTAAACCATCGCGGATCCACTGCACGTCGTGCTGGTTATACAGTTTACGATCATCGGGTGTGCCACGACCGTAATTTTCCGGATTACCCCATCGATACAGGATGTCACCGCCCTTACCATACCTGCCGCCACTATGACCTTCGGCCTCGCGTGGTGTCGTACTGCGATCGATAATCAGGATTTCGTTAAGGGCTCGAAAGGAAACAGCAATTTGGTCCAACTCTGGGTTATAGTCGATCGCATTGGCATGAACCCAGTCCGGATGAATCATGCCATCCTCGATATCCAACAGATTGATGTCCATTAGGCCTGGGTTATCTGCAATCACCCCATAATTGGCCTTTGTCGGGTCGAAATCCTGAATGAGGTGGTTTCTTGCACTCCATTCCCACACGACCTCCATCGCGATGGGATCGATTTCAACAATGACATCAAACCAGAAGCCGCCCTCCTCAGGCAACGTTGCTGGATCGCGGCCTTGGGCAACGGCGATGTCAGCCGACGATTTTTGCCACACCTGCGCGAGCACATTGCCATTAGGCATTTTCCGAACCGCGTGATGACTCAGAATATCGTCATTGTTCAAACTAATACGCCAGACGAGATTCCCGCTAGCATCATACTCTTCAACACACCCGGTCGTACTTCCACCGCCATTATGAATAGCCCTAGTGGTTGCCTTGCTAGAGTACAACCGATGTCCATTTGGCAACAGCTGTGTGTACTTTGGGTAGTAGTCACCGGAATAGGAACCGACGACTTGTTTGTCGACCCCGAGTAAATACGACTCTTTTTCACCAGTAGGCTCGAGCAAAACGTATCCAGGCTGGACGCGCTCCCAATCTGTCTCTACGGGTTCGCGAGGTGGGCGAACTTCCCTGCCACCTCTAGCACCGGGTGGATTGAGCTGGGGGACGACACCGCAATCCGACGAGATAGTCATCGTGGAAACCCATTTCTGGCTCTGAGATTCAGAGACAAGCGGAACTTGAACTTGGCCCTCTGCAATCTGTGCACAGGCGCTAACTAGAGTCACCCCAACTGTGAAGGCAAGAGCACGTTGCTGTGTATTAGTTTTCATTTTCTAAAATCCCCTAGCTGCAAATCTGTCTCTAAGTTATGCCCAGCGTCGATAATATCAATCGTATCGAATATAGGCAGAATAGACAGCTTGCATTACCAAATCAACGGGGCATGCAACCTGCGGAGCAAGAGCCAAGGAAAGCGCGAGTGCCCAGACTAGATTTATTCCAAAAAAAGCCCATCCTTTAGGATGAGCTTTTCTTTGAAATAAATGCCTGACACCAAGCTGAGCTTGTCCGGCCATGAATTACAAATTCATGGCGTTCAGCCAGCGCGAAACTATGTTTCGCGTAAAACGCTGACTTCACCCTACTCGAGAGTACGACCACATGGATGTGGGAGATAGAATTTTGACGGGATCAAAATCGAGGTCAACTTATTAAGCAGAAAATAAAAAACCCCCAGCACAAAGTGCTGAGGGTTTTGTATTTAATGCCTGACAATGACCTACTCTCGCGTGGGGAAACCCCAGACTACCATCGGCGATACGTCGTTTCACTTCTGAGTTCGAAATGGAATCAGGTGGTTCCAACGCTCTATGTTCGTCAGGCAATTCTGTATGAGTGAGATGCGTTTCGTTAACGGAGAGCCTCTCTCTCAAATTCTGTTGCCCTGAAAAGATTTAACTTTTCAGTCTTTAACAAGTGAATAATTGAATACTGTACCAAGCGGTGACTTCTATAAAAAACCAAATATTAATCGTGCATTCGACTTAACACAGTCGCACATTATATGGTCAAGCCTCACGGGCAATTAGTACTGGTTAGCTCAATGCATTACTGCACTTACACACCCAGCCTATCAACGTCGTAGTCTTCAACGGCCCTTTAGGGAGCTTAAAGCTCCAGAGAGATCTTATCTTGGAAGGGGCTTCCCGCTTAGATGCTTTCAGCGGTTATCCTGTCCGAACGTAGCTACCGGGCAATGCCACTGGCGTGACAACCCGAACACCAGAGGTTCGTCCACTCCGGTCCTCTCGTACTAGGAGCAGCTTTCCTCAAATCTCTAACGCCCACGGCAGATAGGGACCGAACTGTCTCACGACGTTCTGAACCCAGCTCGCGTACCACTTTAAATGGCGAACAGCCATACCCTTGGGACCGACTTCAGCCCCAGGATGTGATGAGCCGACATCGAGGTGCCAAACACCGCCGTCGATGTGAACTCTTGGGCGGTATCAGCCTGTTATCCCCGGAGTACCTTTTATCCGTTGAGCGATGGCCCTTCCATACAGAACCACCGGATCACTATGACCTACTTTCGTACCTGCTCGAGATGTGACTCTCGCAGTCAAGCTGGCTTGTGCCATTACACTAACCGCATGATTTCCGACCATGCTTAGCCAACCTTCGTGCTCCTCCGTTACTCTTTGGGAGGAGACCGCCCCAGTCAAACTACCCACCAGACACTGTCCTCGATCCAGATAATGGAACAGAGTTAGAACCTCAAAGATATAAGGGTGGTATTTCAAGGATGACTCCACACTATCTAGCGATAATGCTTCAAAGTCTCCCACCTATCCTACACATATATATTCAAAGTCCAGTGCCAAGCTATAGTAAAGGTTCACGGGGTCTTTCCGTCTAGCCGCGGGAACACTGCATCTTAACAGCGATTTCAATTTCACTGAGCCTCTGGTGGAGACAGCGTGGCCGTCGTTACGCCATTCGTGCAGGTCGGAACTTACCCGACAAGGAATTTCGCTACCTTAGGACCGTTATAGTTACGGCCGCCGTTTACTGGGGCTTCGATCAAGAGCTTCGTCCGAAGACTAACCCCATCAATTAACCTTCCAGCACCGGGCAGGCGTCACACCCTATACGTCCTCTTACGAGTTTGCAGAGTGCTATGTTTTTGATAAACAGTCGCAGCCACCTGGTCACTTCGGCCGGCCTCAGCTTAGGGAGCAAGTCCCATCACCAAAACCGGCGTACCTTCTCCCGAAGTTACGGTACCATTTTGCCTAGTTCCTTCACCAGAGTTGTCTCAAGCGCCTTAGTATTCTCTACCCGACCACCTGTGTTGGTTTGGGGTACGGTTTAAATATGCCTGAAGCTTAGAGGATTTTCTTGGAAGCATGGCATCAATCACTCAGACCAAAAGAGGTCTTCGCCATCACGCCTCAGCCTTAATGAGAACCCGGATTTACCTAAGTTCTCAGCCTACACGCTTAGATCGGGACAACCATCGCCCGTCTGATTTAGCCTTCTCCGTCACCCCATCGCAGCATATTTAAGTACAGGAATATTAACCTGTTTTCCATCGACTACGCCTTTCGGCCTCGCCTTAGGTGCCGACTAACCCTGCCCCGATTAACGTTGGACAGGAAACCTTGGTCTTTCGGCGTGCGGGTTTTTCACCCGCATTATCGTTACTCATGTCAGCATTCGCACTTCTGATACCTCCAGCAGACTTCTCAATCCACCTTCAACGGCTTACAGAACGCTCCTCTACCATGCATACAAGTATGCATCCGTAGCTTCGGTACTATGTTTAGCCCCGTTACATCTTCCGCGCAGGCCGACTCGACTAGTGAGCTATTACGCTTTCTTTAAAGGATGGCTGCTTCTAAGCCAACCTCCTAGCTGTCTGAGCCTTCCCACATCGTTTCCCACTTAACATAGTTTAGGGACCTTAGCTGACGGTCTGGGTTGTTTCCCTTTCCACGACGGACGTTAGCACCCGCCGTGTGTCTCCCATGATTGCACTCACTGGTATTCGGAGTTTGCATCGGGTTGGTAAGTCGGGATGACCCCCTAGCCGAAACAGTGCTCTACCCCCAGTGGTGATACATGAGGCGCTACCTAAATAGCTTTCGAGGAGAACCAGCTATCTCCGGGCTTGATTAGCCTTTCACTCCGATCCACAAGTCATCACCTCATTTTTCAACATAAGTGTGTTCGGTCCTCCAGTTGATGTTACTCAACCTTCAACCTGCCCATGGATAGATCGCCCGGTTTCGGGTCTATTGCATGCGACTAAACGCCCTATTAAGACTCGGTTTCCCTACGCCTCCCCTAAACGGTTAAGCTTGCCACATACAATAAGTCGCTGACCCATTATACAAAAGGTACGCAGTCACGGGACGAACCCGCTCCTACTGCTTGTACGTATACGATTTCAGGATCTATTTCACTCCCCTCACAGGGGTTCTTTTCGCCTTTCCCTCACGGTACTAGTTCACTATCGGTCAGTCAGTAGTATTTAGCCTTAGAGGATGGTCCCCCTATCTTCAGACAACATATCACGTGTGTCGTCCTACTTAATATGTCAATAAGTCTGTTTCGTGTACGGGGCTATCACCCTGTATCGCTGAACTTTCCAGATCATTCCACTACAAAAATATTGATCGGCTGGTCCCCGTTCGCTCGCCGCTACTAAGGGAATCTCGGTTGATTTCTTTTCCTCCGGGTACTTAGATGTTTCAGTTCCCCGGGTTCGCTTCGTTAACCTATGTATTCAGTTAACGATACCTGCAAGCAGGTGGGTTTCCCCATTCGGAAATCCTAGGTTGTAGCGCCTGTTGTCGGCTTACCTAGGCTTATCGCAGACTTCCACGTCCTTCATCGCCTCTGACTGCCAAGGCATCCATCGTATACGCTTAGTCGCTTGACCATATAATGTCAGCGACTGTGCTATTTCGAGTTACTCGACTCGCGTCTTTTACTCTGTAACGATTAATATTAAAACAGGTGTCTTATAGAGACACGCGCCTTGATACAGTATTCAATTATTCACATATTGTTAAAGAACATTTGGTTCAAAGACCAAAAAACAATCTCTTTCTATTAGCCAGATAGAAACTGTTTTTTGAACTTGAAACACTAGCAAATTTTGGTGGAGCTATGCGGGATCGAACCGCAGACCTCCTGGATGCAAACCAGGCGCTCTCCCAGCTGAGCTATAGCCCCGTCAATCTGCTATTACGACCCATTGTCGGGGGGCGCAATTTTACTCATTTGGCGCCCTTAAGCAACTACTTTCTTCGCTTAATTTATACTGTTCAAATTGGTGGGTCTGGGTGGATTTGAACCACCGACCTCACCCTTATCAGGGGTGCGCTCTAACCAACTGAGCTACAGACCCAAATCTCTTTGGATCCCACCTATCTGGAACCACCTATCTACGCGACCTAATCTTGCTATTTCTAGCAGCTCTGCGCACGTAGCCACCCGAACCAAGGCCGCGCATTTTACACCGCGGCGCAAACCCGTCAAGCGGTTTTTAGGGAGCATCGGCACTGTCAATCTCAAACAGGAGCCGCACGGAATTTATTTATAATTATGCTGCGTTATCGGACAGGTGCTAAATACTCAAAGCCAGCCAAAAAAATCTGTGCTACCGGAAACCTGCTCACAAAGCCTTAAAGCACCCAAGCGTTGATTGTCATCCGTGACGATATAAAAACACTCGCCGGGCGTATTCAACTTACGCGCCATCCAAGTCTTATCACCCTCTGATCAAAATCTCGGCAACACGACGCGCACCAAGACCATCACACAGAGCGAAGGCACGCTCAGACATTCGACAAAGCTGCTTTTGATCACCAATAAGTTCAGAGACATTCCGAGCCAATTCTTTCACGCGGTCGCCAGACAACGCGCCAAAATTAACCGCCACGCCAAAATCACCCAGCGATTTATTCACCATGATTTGATTGTCCGCTAGCAGAATATTGATTGCAGGAAGACCTAAAGCACACCTCTCCCAAGAACTTGTGCCGCCCGCACCGATACAGATATCCGCCCAACGCATCAAGCCCGACATATCATTACTACTTCTAAAAACATCAATCTTGTGATTTGAGCGTACCGCCTGCTTCGTCAAAGAATGAAAATTCTGATTCAACACACCCGCAATCACTTTCACTTCCAGTGGCTGCTCTATGAGTTCTACGGCGCGAAGTATTAGGTCGGTTATATTTCCAACATCAGCCGCACCTAAAGTGATGAGAACCCGTTGCGCAGACTGGCGGCTTAACCGTTCGGGAATGGCGGCAGGAGAGGCTAGCGAAAACTCTCGACGCAAAATGGCGTAATCCGTTCCCGTCAATATTATCGAATCTTTCGAACAGAGCGCCTCATATTCTTCTGCACGTCTTCCTAAGGTTTGATCCAACAGAAATTGGCTAGAATGAGGGCGATCACAAAGGTCATCAATAGCAAGAACAGGTGCTAGCTCCCCAAGAATCGACTCCCATGGCGCACCAATTCCGTAGTGATCCACGACCATTGCTAGAAGACATGCGTTTTTTGCGTCGCATATTTTCAATACCGCTTCTTTAGTGTATTCGGCGTCCATCTCTTGTGGCGTTCCTAACCAGGCAGAGTGGCTGTATGGACCGACAACATCGCTATCAGAATTGCTATCGATATACTCAACAACACAACCCGCATCATCTAGCGCTTTCTCTAAAATAGATGGCAGCTGAGCACTAATAAAAATGGAATGGACGTCCTGCTCTTTCAATGCCTCTGCCAACGAAAGGCATCGCATTAGATGACCAGAGCCAATAGTGTCATTCGCATCAACTCGAAACGCGACTATCTTCGTTACATCTTTCTTCTTTACGTCTTTATCGGCATTCATTTACAAAGCCATATGCTCAAGATAACGCAACGGTTGCAACATCTAGTCGATATCTTGTTTCATTTTCAATACTTGAAACATCGCCTCGGCGCGATGCCAATCATGCTCGGTATCAATATCCTGAACTCTATAATGTGGGAGCAATATCATTCTTGAGTTTTCGGAATAGATAGATCGTTTTTCTCTCCAAGCCGAAGGCGAGCCCCAATAGAACTGCCCAGCATCATGGTACGCCGGCTCCAAGTCTTGCGACCGAGTTAAGCGATGTTCCGGATTAAACATACTCACTCCGCCATGCTGCGCAAGAAAAAGCGCCCTTTGGATGGGGAACGCATATTCTGTGGCAGAGAAGCAGTAATCGGCTCCCGAAGACTCCAGAGTCTGCCAACCATTAATTAAGTCATCCGGATCTATAAGCGGAGCCGTCGCATAAATACAGCAGATAGCCGTTACATCAATCTGGCTTAAGTTATCAGCTTCGTAGGCCATCACGTCAATCGTGGTGGAAAACTCGTCAGACAAAACATCAGGGCGTAGGCTTGGCACCTCGGCGCCACATTCCTTTGCAACAGCGGCTATTTCCCTGTCGTCCGTACTAACAATAATGCGATCAAAAACCTGTGCTGCTTGTGCCGCCTTGATTGAATAGGTGATCATCGGAAGACCGGCGAATGACCTAATATTTTTTCGTGGAATGCGCTTGCTTCCACCTCTGGCAGGAATAATCGCTATCTTCAATTTAGGCCCTATCTAACCTAGTGCCTGAGCCAACAGACCAACCACTCTGTCCTGTTGATCCTCTGACATTTGTGGATAGAGCGGTATGCTCATGGCCTTGTTGTAGTAGTCTTCAGCAATGGGAAAATCACCAAGCTCAAAACCCAAGTCTTGGTAATAGGGCTGTCGATGCACAGGAATATAGTGCACATTGACGCCCACGCCATTTTCGCGCATCTGGGCAAAAACCTCTGACCTTTTCGAGCCGCCATCGCGCAACCGAATAACATAAAGATGCCAAGCCGAATAAACCGCATCTGATCTTTCTGGCAAATCTATCGGCAGCGCGCTAAGAATTTCATCGTATCGATCCGCCAAGCGGTTTCTCTTCGATACAAAATCGTTTACACGCGCCATTTGCGAGACACCGAGTGCTGCTTGAATATCTGTCAGCCGATAATTGAAACCCAATTCCTTCTGTTCGTAATACCAAGCATCTTCTGATTTTTTGCCGAGCGTGTCTTTGTCTCGCGTGACACCATGACTTCGAAACAAGCGCATTTTCTCCGCTAGATCAGCTCGATTCGTCATCGCCATACCACCTTCTGCAGTGGTGACAATCTTTACCGGATGGAAACTAAATATCGCGATATCAGAGTATTCGCAATATCCAATGGGCTGAGACATATACCTGCCGCCCACGGCATGCGACGCATCCTCAATAACAGCAAAACCATATTGATGACTAAGCTCGCGCAATTCACGCATTGATGCACTTTGGCCGCACATATGGACGGGGATAACAACTTTCGGCAGCGCATTTTCTTGCTTAGCAGCACGCAACTTTTGCTCCAAGAGATTCATATCCATATTGAAGGTTTCGCTATCAATATCTACAAAATCAATGGAAGCACCGCAATATAAAGCCGCGTTGGATGTTGCAACAAAAGTAATAGGCGATGTCCAAACAATGTCGCCTTCACCCACCCCAAGCGCGCAACAGGCAATGTGTAGTGCTGACGTGGCCGAGTTCACCGCAACCGCATGTGAGGCACCGGTATAATCACAAAGCACTTTTTCGAAGGCGGGAACCGCTGGACCTTGCGTCAGAAAATCCGACTTCAAAACATCAGTGACAGCGTCAATATCAGCCTGTGATATATTTTGTCGACCGTAAGGGATGAATTCCACTATTTAAAGACCAGCCAGTTGGTCGTATTCTTTTATTTGCCCTACGCTCAGAAAATTAGGATTGCTACCGGAGTGATACTCGTAGCCTTGAGGAACCTGCTGGCCCTTCTCACCCAACGCATTTTGCTGATAGTCGATTTCACGATTAAAGAACTTAATAGTAGGCATCAAGACATAGTGGTCATCGAACTCAACCGTCAGATGTGAATCGTCGGCTGGACACATAATTTCATGAATTTTCTCGCCAGGTCTTATACCGATAAGCTTGGTCGGCAAATTTGGAGCATACGCTTGGGCGAGATCCATAATTTGAACAGAGGGTATCTTAGGGACAAATATCTCTCCACCATACATGCGCTCGAAATTCTTAAGCACGAAATCAACGCCCTGCTGGAGCGTAATCCAAAAACGCGTCATACCCTCATGCGTAATTGGTAAATGATCCGCTCCGTCTTCAATCAACTTTTTGAAAAAAGGTACCACAGACCCTCTCGACCCAACCACGTTGCCATATCGAACGACTGATAGTCTTGTCTCGGCTTGGCCCACCATGTTGTTTGCAGCGACAAATAATTTGTCTGATGCCAACTTTGTTGCCCCATATAAATTGATAGGGTTGGCCGCTTTATCTGTAGAGAGCGCGATCACTTTCTTTACGTTATTTTTGATGGCAGCTTGAATAACGTTTTCTGCTCCATGGATATTCGTCTTGATGCACTCCATTGGATTATATTCCGCCGCAGGTACCTGCTTTTGCGCAGCGGCGTGAATCACAAAATCCACGCCGTTCATTGCCTGATGCATCCGAGCAGCGTCACGCACATCGCCAATAAAATATCGCATACACGAATCGTTATAAACCTGTTGCATTTCGAACTGCTTAAGTTCATCTCGCGAAAGAATAATTAGGCGCTTAGGCTGATATTTTTCAAGAATCGTTTTTGTATATTTTTTACCAAACGATCCGGTGCCGCCGGTAATTAAAATGCTTTTATTTTCGAACACTGCAGCCCCTGAGACCTTAGTTTTGTTTCCGCTATAGTAACTCAGACAAAAAAAGAAAAGCACCATCAATAGGTGCGCAAAGACTAGATCAAAAAGTTAGCGCAAGAGAATACAGGCTCTACGATCGCGGCTATGTGTACTCCCAACCTTCAATCAAGTCGGCGGTTAATGCAGTGCCTCTGAGAATGTCCTTAGCCGCAACTTTCGTTAGCACATTAGAAAAATGCCTGGGCGGCATGCCATAACCAGGTCGAATCCTTCGCACATTCTTGTCGGTAAATGCTTCTCCCGCTTTGACATCTTCGACCACATAAAGGGAGCGCCGAAAAACCGTACTGGCCTTCTCCGCGTCCTTTAGGTCAAAGCCTGCATGCCCAAGGCTTTGATATGCTGCAGAGGTTTCATCACAAAGCGATTTTAACTCGTGAGGTTCCAACGAGAATGCAGAATCTGGCCCACCATCGCTACGTTTTTGAATAATATGTTTCTCGATAAAATGAGCACCTAACGCGACACTGGCAACCGCTGCTGTATTTGATAGCGTGTGGTCGGAAAGTCCGGAAACCACATCAAAGCGTTTACTTATCTCAGGTATTGTTAGGATATTAGCCTGTTCAATCGGCGCGGGATAACTACTGATGCAATGCAGCACGATAATCTGTTCGCAGCCCTGCTTTTTCAATACATTCACTGCATCGCCAATCTCTTGTAAATTGGCCATACCCGTCGAAATCACCACCGGCTTACCGGTTTTTGCCACTTTTTCGATTAGCGGTAAATCAACAACCTCAAATGAAGCAATTTTATAGGCCGGCACATCAAGCTCCTCGAGGTAATCCACGGCTGTTTCATCAAAGGGCGAGCTAAAGATAGTAATACCGACTTCTTTTGCCTTCTCAAATAATGGCTCGTGCCATTCCCAAGGTGTATGAGCCCACTGATATAAGTCGTAAAGTGTGTAGCCGTCCCACAAGCCCCCTTTCACTTTAAAGTCATCCCGATCAGACTCGATCGTCATGGTGTCAGGCTTGTAAGTTTGAAGCTTAACCGCATCCGCACCACTTTGCGCCGCCAGCTCCACCAACTCCAAAGCTCGGTTAATCTCACCATTGTGATTGCCCGAAATCTCTGCCACCACATAAGGCTTATAACCTGGGCCGATGGTTTTTCCATCAATAACTACATGTTTCATGTTGCTCTACATTTTCCTGTTCACATATCAGCTTGTGCGACAAAATCAGCACTGGCAATGGTTTTTTACCGCGGCAAATCATCGCACTATTTTATTAGCGCAACCAATAGTCAGCTACCCATGCTGTCGGGCGAACGGGCCTTATCCATTTAGTGGTTTTGCCATCAATGGCTTCTTGAGGAAGTGGATGGCCATGAAAAATCACAATTCTGGAACCCTCTGGCAACTGAGGATCGAGGAAAAGACCTGCCGGCCAGGGCTTCATACAATGGTACTTAAAACTTGGGCACCAGCCCTTCGGCCAAAACTCTAGTTCACCCAGTTTGTGGATCGCGTAACTGAGGTAGGCTTGCTCGTTACGGAAGTTTTTTCTGACCCAATCAAAATTATCAATGAAGTCCTCCAAAACAGACGCGTAACGCCCAACAGAAAACCGGTATACCGATGAATTACCTATGGGTTTGGTACGAAATTTACTATCTCTAATAATCAGGAACTCGCCAGGATAATCAAAAAAATCATCCAAAGTGCCTGTTATTACTACATCCAGATCTAGAAAGATCACTTGACCACTCAGACCACCTATATCCTGCGCCAGTGTCGCTAATTTATTCCAACCGCGTTCTGGGAGCCCTTCCGGCAAACCGAGAGGAAGTAATGGCTGCACACGCACAGCTTTATCTATACCTTCTTCACGATCAGTAAAACAGGTCAAGGAAAAATCGCGCTGAATATTGCGGTCAATCATCCTGTATAGGCGATTGACGTATTCGGGGCCATACTTATCACCCCATTTCATGCAGATAAAGTTTGCTGTCTTCTCAACGCTCATCAACTCGCCTAGATCCTATTGAGTAACTGCTCTATTCGAACACATAGTGATTTTACGACATGGAGCATCGCACAGTGTCCTTCACCATACTAAGCTCTAACGCAAACAGAAATTATAGCGGTGATTTAACCTGACAGGTTATGCTGAAAAAACCTTGGCGCGGTGAATATTAGTGCAGTGAATAGGTGGCACCTGACTGGACTTCAGGCTCACTCGCTCGTGCTGCGCCCGTTGCTATGTATCGGGCTGCGTCAGACTTCGGTTCTTAAATAAAAACAAAGCCGACAATAAGAGTGCCGTATAACCCGACAATTCAATCGCTTCTTCCCAAAACACATGATGATGTATGAAGCCCAGGTTCTCAAAGTACCCGCCTATATATAGAAGCACCCCTGCTATAAAAAACAACAATCCTGCTTTCGAGATGACGAATGATCGCGCCACTTGTTTGTAGTAGGCGAGATTGAACAGACCGTATACACCCATACCAATGAATCCGACCGCCAACATCAAATTTCGTCCAGTGCCTGATCCAATCGCGATGAGAGCAGTTGGCACATCTAGATCCTCTACATCAACCTCTCGCAAGATAAAGCTCAAACACAAAAAGGAAAACCAACAAAACAATAATCTGCCTTGTCTATCGGAGTCTTTAAGCGGAAACAAAAAAGCCAAAAAACAAAATACCAGAGTCAGTACCTGAAGGTTTTCAAGTACGCCATTCTCTGCGTAAATAACGCTCTGATTTAAAACGAAAACGGAATAGGCTAGCCAAGCAAAGGTGAAGAAAAAAATGGCTAGGACAGCGTAGATCAGCCTATTGTTTGCACTCATCTAGCTGTCACACACCGGGCGTGTAATGACCACATCATCGCTCGGCGGCGCACTGTTTCCAGTCGCAGTCGCTTGGAACACGACCGGATCCTGGCCTTTTATTTCAAAAGCACCAAATACCATTTCCGGTGTGCTGTCTCTCTTTGGCCAACCCATGACGGCCATTTCGTCACCTTCCTTGATTGCGTCGGTCGGCACTCCAGCGTTTTGCCAACGTCGGGTAGCCACCTCCATCGTCCAAAGGCAACCACCATATTCAGAAGAAGCACGAAATTTTAAAACCGGATGCGGCTGTCTCCACTCCCAACTTTCAACCACACCAGACATTACAACGGGCGGGTTGTATACATCATAGGGAGAGAAAGAGTGGTGCGCCAACAAGTTGCTGGAACCAAGAAGTACAAGAACAACAACGACAAACCATAGTTTTACTATTTGAGCCAAAGCATCACCTTATTAAATATTTATCCGATATGTGCAGTCTACTTCAACCTAGTTGCTAGACAAAAAAAAACCGCAGCCAAGGCTGCGGTTTTTAAAATCAATCTAAGTAATACGTGTAGGCACTCACTGAGTGAACAAACAAATCGTTTAAGGAGGTGATCCAGCCGCAGGTTCCCCTACGGCTACCTTGTTACGACTTCACCCCAGTCATGAACCACAAAGTGGTGAGCGTTCTCCCGAAGGTTAAACTACCCACTTCTTTTGCAGCCCACTCCCATGGTGTGACGGGCGGTGTGTACAAGGCCCGGGAACGTATTCACCGTGGCAATGCTGATCCACGATTACTAGCGATTCCGACTTCATGGAGTCGAGTTGCAGACTCCAATCCGGACTACGAGACGTTTTAAGGGATTAGCTCCACCTCGCGGCTTGGCAACCCTCTGTGCGCCCCATTGTAGCACGTGTGTAGCCCAGGTCGTAAGGGCCATGATGACTTGACGTCGTCCCCACCTTCCTCCGGTTTGTCACCGGCAGTCTCCTTAGAGTTCTCAACTAAATGTTAGCAACTAAGGACAAGGGTTGCGCTCGTTACGGGACTTAACCCAACATCTCACGAC
>CAZUTO010000034.1:0-15966 GCA_964623085.1 uncultured Porticoccaceae bacterium | reverse complement strand
TCGCGATCCGTGAAGGTGGTCGGACTGTAGGTGCGGGAGTCGTTGCTAAGATTATTGAATAGATAAGCTCTAAAGCAGTCCTGAAAGCCGAGAGGTTAATGCCTCTCGGCTTCGGTCGTTTATATAGAGCGTTAGCAAAGTTGGAATTAGGCCAGTAGTTCAATTGGTAGAGCACCGGTCTCCAAAACCGGCTGTTGGGGGTTCGAGTCCCTCCTGGCCTGCCAGAATTGAGTGTTTTAATGAATAAGAAACAAGTTGCAGAAGAACCAACTGTTTACCATTTGGATTGGCTAAAGTGGATTTTTGTCGCGGCCATCGTTGCTGCGGTTGCTATTGGTAACTCACTTTATAGCGATGAGTCTTTGTTGTACCGCGTGCTTGCTGCAGTTGTTTTAGCGGCTATTGCTTGTGCTATTGCTGCTCAAACTCGAGTGGGTGCAGGTTTTTGGAGCTTGGCAAAAGGTTCTCGAGCAGAAGTGCGACGAGTGGTTTGGCCTACAAAAACAGAGCGTAATCGCGCTACTTTCATGGTTGTGGTGTTTGTTTTTCTCGCCGCTTTTCTGCTTTGGTTGCTCGATCTTTTGTTCGGGTGGCTAGGCTCAATGATTCTTGGTTAGGCTGAAGGCAAGGTAACAGTATGCGCTGGTATGTGATTCACGCCTTCTCAGGCTACGAAAAAAAGGTTGTTTCTTCTCTCCAAGAGCAAATAGAACTGGCGGGTATGGGGGATCGTTTTGGTGAGATCCTCGTTCCCACTGAAGAAGTAGTGGAGATGCGTGAAGGACAAAAACGTAAGAGCGAGCGGAAGTTCTTCCCCGGTTACGTGTTGGTGCAGATGGATCTCGACGATGATACCTGGCACTTGGTAAAGGAAACGCCGCGTGTAATGGGCTTTATCGGTGGCACGGCAGATCAGCCAGCGCCGATCACAGAAAAAGAGGCAGCGTTGATTCTTCAGCGTGTGCACGATTCGGGCGAAGCGCCGCGACCGAAAACTGTATTTGAGGCTGGCGAAACTGTTCGAGTAATCGATGGCCCGTTTAACGACTTTGATGGTGTTGTAGAAGAAGTGAATTACGAGAAAAGCCGCATGCGCGTGGCAGTCACTATCTTTGGTCGCTCAACGCCCGTTGAGTTAGAGTTTACGCAGGTCGAAAAGGCCTGATTTGGTGCTTGTTTCCCCTTTGTTAGTATCTTACTAATAGAGGAGTGCAGGCGGGGAGCCGGAGAAAGAGATCTATTTAGTTAGATCTTCTGGAGGCGCTAATTACCCAATTTAAGAGGAAACTATCATGGCTAAGAAAGTAGAAGCCTATATTAAGTTGCAAGTGCCTGCGGGCCAAGCAAACCCGAGTCCCCCGGTTGGTCCTGCACTAGGTCAACACGGTGTAAACATCATGGAGTTCTGTAAGGCGTTTAATGCTCAGACGCAAGGTACTGAGCCTGGCTTGCCGGTTCCAGTGGTGATTTCTGTGTACAGTGATCGCAGCTTTACCTTTGTGATGAAAACACCGCCAGCAGCGGTTCTATTGAAGAAAGCTGCGGGTATCAAGTCTGGTAGTGGTCGCCCCAATACTGAAAAGGTTGGCAAAGTGAATCGTAGCCAGCTGGAAGAAATTGTAAAAGCAAAAGAGCCCGATTTAACGGCCGCCGATATGGACGCAGCTGTGCGCACTATTGCCGGCACTGCGCGCTCTATGGGCTTGAATGTGGAGGGCGTATAAATGGCTAAATTATCTAAACGTGTTCGCGCTTTTCGTGAAAAAGTTGATCCAGAAAAAACCTACAGCTTTGACGAAGCGGCGGCGCTATTGAAAGAATTCGCGACAGTGAAGTTTGACGAGACTGTAGATGTAGCGATCAATCTTGGTATTGATGCTAATAAATCTGATCAAAATGTTCGCGGCGCGACAACCTTGCCAAGTGGCACAGGTAAATCTGTTCGTGTTGCCGTTTTTGCGCAAGGTGCGGCTGCTGAAGCAGCCACTGCGGCTGGCGCTGATGAAGTAGGAATGGAAGATCTTGCTGAGAAAATGAAGGCTGGTGATTTAGACTTTGGTGTTGTCATCGCTACGCCAGACACCATGCGAGTGGTAGGTACTTTGGGTCAGGTTTTGGGTCCGCGTGGCCTGATGCCAAATCCAAAAACTGGCACGGTTACGCCAACGCCAGAGGTCGCTGTTAAGAATGCAAAGGCGGGTCAAGTACGTTATCGCACTGACAAGAATGGCATTATTCATGGTGGGATCGGAAAAATTGCTTTTGAGCCGAGTGCGCTCAAACAAAATTTGGAAGCGCTGATCGCTGATCTTAAAAAGCTTAAGCCAGCGTCGTCGAAAGGTGTTTATCTGCAAAAAATCGTCTTGTCCACGACTATGGGTCCGGGCGTCAACGTAGATACTAGCTCACTGACAGAGTAGAAATTTTAGGCCGGCTGTTTATTGAGCTGGCCAGTAAGACTTTGGGATCTAGGCTTAGGCCTGGGTCGTCAAAGACCGCAGGAGTTGTGGCTTTAAAAACTATTTTGAAGCAGCAACTTAATCGAGGATATCCGAATCCTGCGCAGGCGGTAGATTCCAGACGGCGTTATAAGCGTCGGCTAGTTCACCGTTAGGTGGTTCTGCTTTATTACCTATTTTAGGCAGCAGAGCTTAATTGGAACCAAACCAGGAGTAATACTCGTGGCACTTGGACTTAAAGACAAAAAAGCGATTATCGCTGAAGTCTCTGAGACAGCCAGCAATGCACTGTCTTTGGTTATTGCCGACGCTCGTGGCGTCACAGTAACTGATATGACAGAACTGCGTACTAAAGCTCGTGAAAACAAAGTCGTATTGCGTGTGGTCAAGAACACTCTTGCCAAGCGCGCATTTAAAGAGACTGAGTTTGCATGCGTGGAAGAAGCACTTGTTGGTCCGTCGATCTTCGGTTTCTCAATGGAAGATCCCGGCGCAGCAGCGCGTTTATTCAAAGATTTTTCGAAAGAAAATAAAGCCTTTGAAGTTAAAGCGCTCTCTGTTAGCGGTCAGATGCTGGACAACAGCCAGATCGATGTATTGGCATCACTGCCAACACGCGATCAAGCCTTGTCTATGCTTTGCAACGTTATGCTTGCACCCATTACCAAACTTACTCGTACATTTAACGATGTGCCTGGACGTGTGGTGCGTGTGGTTGATCAAGTGGCGAAGCAAAAAGACGCAGCATAATTATTTTATTCAACATTCAAATTATTTTTTGGAGACTTAATCATGGCACTTTCTAAAGACGACATTCTTGACGCCATTTCTGAAATGAGCGTGATGGACGTAGTTGAGCTTGTTTCTGCTATGGAAGAAAAATTCGGTGTATCTGCTCAAGCAGCTGTTGCTGTTGCGGCTGGCCCAGCGGCTGGTGGTGACGGTGGTGCTGCAGCGGAAGAGAAGACTGAGTTTGATATCGTTCTTACCGCTGCTGGCGATAAGAAAGTTAATGCGATTAAAGCAGTTCGCGGCATTACAGGTCTTGGTTTGAAAGAAGCTAAGGACCTTGTAGACGGCGCTCCTTCTACTCTTAAAGAAGGTGTACCTAAAGAAGAAGCTGAAGAAGCCAAAAAGGCACTGGAAGAAGCAGGCGCTTCTGCAGAGCTTAAGTAAGCGCTGTATAGCTTGCAGGTTGTAAGAGTGTAGTTTGCTCTCAGGCTGGGGGATTTCCTCCGGCCTTTTCCTGTATACGAAGTTGGTGTGCAGGAAACAAATTTAGCGGTAGCCCTTTTACTTTAAATAGGTAAGGGAGACTGATCTGGCAGAAAGACTGCGAGCCAGATACGTAAGCAGCAGTCGTTGAGTGAAAAGCTGAGGAAGCAACACAGATGGCCTACTCTTATACTGAGAAAAAGCGGATCCGCAAGAATTTTGGCAAATTGCCTACGGTAATGGAACAGCCGTATTTGTTGGCAATTCAGTTAGATTCATACCAGCAATTTACGCAGTCTGGCAAAGATCCAGACAACCGGGATGAAATTGGCCTGCATGCAGCATTCAAGTCTATCTTTCCTATTATGGCGAACTCTGGTGCTGCGGCATTGGAGTATGTTTCATATCGACTCGGCAAAGCAGCTTTCGATGTTAATGAGTGTATTCTTCGTGGCGTCACTTACTCAGTGCCACTTCGTGTCAAAGTTCGCTTGGTGATCTATGACAAGGAATCGTCAGCGAAAACGATTAAAGATATTAAAGAACAAGAAGTCTACATGGGCGAGATCCCACTGATGACTGACAACGGTACTTTTGTTATCAATGGTACCGAGCGCGTTATCGTTTCTCAGCTTCACCGATCGCCAGGTGTGTTTTTCGACCACGATAAGGGCAAAACTCACTCCTCAGGTAAGTTGCTCTACTCAGCGCGAATTATTCCTTACCGTGGCTCATGGTTAGATTTTGAATTTGATCCTAAAGATCAGGTGTTTGTTCGAATTGACCGTCGCCGCAAACTGCATGCAACGATACTGATGCGTGCTTTGGGTTATACCTCAGAAGAAATCTTGGCTCATTTCTTTGAGACCAGTATGTTCCATAGCGATGGCAAAGAGGGCTATGTGCTCGATTTGGTTCCATCACGTCTGCGTGGCGAAATCGCGCTTTTTGACGTCAAAGGCAAAAAAGGTGAGGTGATTGTAGAAGAGGGTCGACGTATCACTTCTCGTCACATCAAGCAGCTAGAGAAAGCGGGCGTTAAGCAGATAGCAGTGCCTCAAGATTACCTCTATGGCAAAGCTTTGGCGAAGGATGTTGTCGATAAAGATTCTGGTGAGCTAGTTTGTGAATGTAACACCGAAATCACAGAAGAGCTTTTGGTTACGCTGAACGAAGCGAAAATCAAAGACATCGAAGTACTTTACACAAACGATCTTGATTGTGGTCCTTTTGTGTCCGAGACCTTGCGCAGCGACCCCACCAAGACACAGCTTGAAGCACTGGTAGAAATCTACCGCATGATGCGTCCTGGCGAGCCGCCAACAAAAGATTCTGCTGAGGGCTTGTTCCATAACATGTTCTTTAGCTATGACCGCTACAATCTGTCTAACGTTGGGCGTATGAAATTCAACCGCCGATTGGGTTATGACAAAGATACCGGTCCAGGCGTTCTAGTAGATGGACGTTACTACGCGAATAAGTTCGTTGATAAGAAACCAGCAACGGCATTGGATATTGATTCTGCTCCTGCTGAAGTTCAGGACGTATTGAAAAACATAGGCGCAGAGCCAAAGACTTATGGCGAATTAGCAGAAGCATTGGAAGGCGCAGGTTCAGATATTGTTGATGCGCTAAAAACATTGGTTGATATTCGCAATGGTAAGGGTGTGGTTGATGATATCGATCACCTCGGTAACCGCCGTATTCGCTCTGTTGGTGAAATGGCAGAAAACCAATTCCGTGTCGGTCTCGTTCGTGTCGAGCGTGCTGTTCGTGAGCGTCTTTCTGTTGCAGAGAGTGAAGGCTTAATGCCACAAGACCTGATCAATGCCAAACCTGTCGGTGCAGCGGTTAAAGAATTCTTTGGTTCATCGCAATTGTCGCAGTTCATGGATCAAAACAACCCACTCTCAGAAGTTACGCACAAGCGTCGTGTTTCGGCACTTGGGCCAGGTGGTTTGACGCGGGAGCGTGCCGGCTTTGAAGTGCGCGACGTGCATCCAACGCATTACGGTCGTGTGTGTCCAATTGAGACACCTGAGGGTCCAAATATTGGTTTGATTAACTCTCTTGCGACATTTGCGCGTACCAATAACTACGGTTTCCTAGAAGCGCCTTACCGCAAGGTAGTGAATGGCAAAGTGACAAAGGATATTGAGTTTTTGTCCGCCATTAACGAAGCACAATATGTCATCGCTCAGGCGTCAGCGAGTTTGAATGCCAAGGGTGAGCTGACTGATGAAATGGTGGCTTGTCGTTACCAAAACGAATTTACCGTAAAAGCCCCAAGCGATGTGCAGTATCAAGACGTATCTCCACGGCAGGTTGTTTCGGTGGCGGCGTCGTTGATTCCTTTCCTTGAGCACGATGATGCTAACCGCGCTTTGATGGGATCAAACATGCAACGTCAAGCCGTTCCGACGCTACGTGCACAGAAGCCATTGGTAGGTACCGGGTTTGAGCGTTTTGTAGCGCGAGATTCTGGTGTCTGTGTTGTGTCTCGACGCGGCGGTCATATTGAAAGCGTCGATGCGAGCCGTATTGTCGTTCGTGTTAATGAAGATGAAATCGAGGCCGGTGAAGCGGGTATCGATATCTATAACCTAACCAAGTACACGCGTTCTAATCAGAATACCTGTATCAACCAAACGCCTATCGTTAGGCAAGGCGATGAAATTGCCCGTGGCGATATCATTGCAGATGGACCTTCGGTTGACTTGGGTGAGCTGGCGCTAGGGCAAAATATGCGTATCGCATTTATGCCGTGGAACGGTTACAACTTCGAGGATTCAATCCTTGTGAGTGAGCGTGTTGTAACTGAAGATCGTTTCACAACGATTCATATACAAGAACTGACCTGTGTTGCTCGTGATACTAAATTGGGTTCCGAAGAAATTACCGCGGATATCCCGAACGTAGGTGAGGCAGCGCTAACCAAGCTGGATGAATCCGGTATTGTTTACGTTGGTGCCGAAGTCAGCGCAGGCGACATTCTCGTTGGTAAAGTGACGCCAAAAGGTGAAACTCAGCTGACGCCAGAAGAAAAACTACTGCGTGCTATCTTTGGTGAGAAGGCCTCGGACGTAAAAGATACCTCTTTGCGTGTTCCTGGTTCAACCAAGGGTACGATCATCAATGTTCAGGTGTTTACTCGTGATGGTATTCCTAAGGACGAGCGATCAAAAGCGATTGAGAAAGCCGAGCTGTCGGATATTCGCAAGGATCTAAAAGCTGAAGAACAGATTTTCGAAACCGCTGCATTAGAGCGTTTGCAAAAAGCGTTAAGTGGAAAGAAAGTAGCGAAAGCTTCTGGCCTCAAAAAGGGTGCAAGCCTTACAAAGGATATTGCAGCGGAGTACACGCTTGAAGATTGGAGTAATGTGCGCATGGAAAAGGCGGAGCTCAATGAAACTATTGAGCGCACCATGCAGTTCTTTGAAGAGCGTAAGCAAGAGCTAGAAGAGCGCTTCGAAGATAAGCGTCAGAAGTTAGAATCAGGTGACGATCTCGCACCAGGCGTTCTAAAGATCGTGAAGGTTTATCTAGCGATCAAACGTCGTATTCAGCCAGGCGATAAAATGGCTGGACGTCACGGAAACAAGGGTGTTATTTCCGTGATCAAGCCGGTTGAAGATATGCCATACGATGAAAAGGGCGAGCCGGTCGATATCGTGCTCAACCCGCTGGGCGTGCCTTCGCGAATGAACGTCGGTCAGGTGTTGGAAACACACTTGGGCATGGCAGCGAAAGGTTTGGGAGAGAAAATCGACCAAATGATTCGCGAGCAAAAAGCGGTTGCAGAAGTCCGTAAGTTTATGGAGAAGTTCTACAACCTAACCAAAGAAACGCCAAAAGAAGACTTAAGTCTTCTGACCGACCAAGAAGTTTTGGATTTGGCCGAAAACCTTCGTGGTGGTGTGCCCATGGCAACGCCTGTTTTTGATGGTGCGGATGAATCTGAAATCAAAGCGTTGCTCGAGATGGCGGACATTCCGACAAGTGGCCAGATGAAACTCTATGATGGCCGTACTGGCGATGCGTTTGATCGTCCTGTGACTGTGGGTTACATGTACATGCTCAAACTCAACCACTTGGTGGATGACAAGATGCATGCGCGTTCTACAGGTTCATACAGCCTTGTTACGCAGCAGCCTCTGGGCGGTAAAGCACAATTTGGTGGTCAGCGATTTGGTGAGATGGAAGTCTGGGCGTTGGAGGCATACGGTGCCGCTTACACCTTACAAGAAATGCTCACGGTTAAGTCGGATGACGTGGCTGGACGTACCAAGATGTATAAAAACATTGTTGATGGAGATCATCGAATGGAGCCGGGCATGCCGGAGTCGTTCAATGTTCTGGTGCGAGAGATTCGCTCTCTCGGTATCAACATGGAGCTGGAAGAGGATTAACCGGGTTACGACAACTGTAAACCTGTATTCGTAACCTAAAGAATTTGGAGGAAGGGCCTTGAAAGACCTACTTAAAATGCTCAAATCTCAGTCCGAAGTGGACGAGTTCGATGCCATACGCATTAGTTTGGCATCCCCAGAGATGATCCGCTCCTGGTCGTTCGGAGAAGTAAAGAAGCCGGAGACCATTAACTACCGTACGTTCAAACCAGAGCGCGACGGACTTTTCTGTGCCAAGATTTTTGGCCCAGTAAAAGACTACGAATGTCTCTGTGGTAAATACCGTCGTATGAAGCACCGCGGTATTGTCTGCGAGAAGTGTGGTGTAGAAGTAACTGTGTCCAAAGTTCGCCGTGAGCGTATGGGCCACATCGAGCTTGCCACACCATGTGCACACATCTGGTTCCTGAAATCACTGCCATCGCGCATTGGTCTGATGCTGGATATGACCCTGCGTGAAATCGAGCGTGTTCTATACTTTGAGTCATACGTGGTGACTGAGCCAGGTATGACTGATCTAGAGCGTGGTCAGCTTCTCAATGACGAACAGTATTTCGAAGCCATGGAACAGTATGGCGACGAGTTTGAAGCCCTTATGGGTGCGCAAGCGGTTCAAGCATTGTTGGCTGATATCGATCTTGAGTCAGAGATCACTCGTTTGCGTGAAGAAATCCCTGCGACGAATTCAGAAACGAAAATCAAGAAGCTTTCTAAGCGTGTAAAACTGCTGGAAGCCTTCCACGGTTCAGGTAATAACCCTGAGTGGATGGTGATGAAAGTACTTCCGATTCTTCCGCCAGATCTTCGTCCGTTGGTGCCACTTGATGGTGGACGATTCGCGACCTCTGATTTGAATGATCTATATCGTCGTGTAATTAACCGGAATAACCGCCTTAAGCGCCTTCTTGAGCTAAGCGCGCCGGACATCATCGTTCGAAATGAAAAACGTATGCTTCAGGAATCTGTTGATGCGTTATTAGATAACGGTCGACGTGGCCGAGCCATCACTGGCTCGAACAAGCGTCCACTGAAATCGCTTGCTGACATGATCAAAGGTAAGCAAGGGCGTTTCCGTCAGAACCTGCTCGGTAAGCGTGTAGATTATTCTGGTCGTTCCGTGATTGTCTGTGGTCCTACACTGCGTCTGCATCAATGTGGTCTGCCGAAGAAAATGGCATTGGAATTATTTAAGCCGTTTATCTTCAGCAAGCTTGAGTTGCGTGGCATGGCGACGACAATCAAAGCTGCCAAGAAAATGGTTGAGCGCGAAGAATCAGTCGTTTGGGATATCTTGGATGAAGTGATCCGTGAACACCCTGTGCTTCTAAACCGTGCACCCACATTGCACAGATTGGGCATTCAGGCATTTGAGCCTGTACTGATTGAAGGTAAGGCTATTCAGCTTCACCCACTCGTTTGTTCAGCATATAACGCTGACTTCGATGGTGACCAAATGGCTGTCCACGTGCCGCTGACGATTGAAGCTCAGTTGGAATCACGTGCATTGATGATGTCGACGAACAACATCCTCTCTCCGGCGAATGGCGATCCGATTATCGTGCCGTCGCAAGACGTTGTTCTTGGTCTGTACTATATGACTCGAGAAAAGATCAATGCCAAAGGTGAGGGTATGCGTTTCGCCGATTCGGACGAAGTGTCTCGCGCCTACAATTCGCGCAAGGTCGAACTACACGCGCGCATCAAGTGCCGTGTGACGCAGACAGTTAAATCAGAAGATGGCTCTTCCACAGAGACAACAATGATCGTTGATACCACCGTTGGGCGTGTATTGATTTGGGAAATACTTCCCGACGGTATGGCGTTTGATCTGGTTAACCAACCATTGGTTAAGAAAGCTATCTCGCGTTTGATTGATGTTTGTTATCGAACCGTTGGTTTGAAAGCGACAGTTATCTTCGCAGATAAGCTGATGTACACCGGTTTCGAATACAGCACGCGTTCTGGTGCATCTATTGGTGTGAATGATTTCGTTATTCCCGATGATAAAGACGAAATTATTGCCAAAGCTGACGCTGAAGTGAAAGAAATCGAAGATCAGTTTTCATCTGGTCTTGTGACTCAGGGTGAGAAATACAACAAAGTTATCGATATCTGGTCGCGCGCGAACGATGTGGTCGCCAAGTCGATGATGACGGGTATCAGCACTGAGAAAGTAACTAACGCGAAAGATGAGGAGGAAGAGCAAGACTCGTTCAACTCCGTATTTATGATGGCAGATTCTGGCGCTCGGGGTTCCCCCGCACAGATTCGTCAGCTGGCGGGTATGCGTGGTCTGATGGCTCGTCCAGATGGCTCGATCATCGAAACGCCCATTACTGCAAACTTCCGTGAAGGATTGAACGTACTTCAGTACTTCATCTCTACTCACGGTGCACGTAAAGGTTTGGCTGATACCGCATTGAAAACAGCGAACTCAGGTTACCTCACGCGCCGTCTCGTGGATGTTGCTCAGGATGTGGTGATTACTGAACAGGATTGCGGAACAGAAGAAGGTCTGACGATGACTCCTGTTATCGAGGGTGGTGACATCATCGAATCTTTGGGAGATCGGATCCTCGGTCGTGTCGTTGCGAAAGACATCGAGCAAAACGATGAAGTAATCGTTCCAGCAGGCACCATGATCGACGAGAAGCTGATCGAAACGATCGAAGCGCATGCGATTGATGAAGTCTTGGTTCGCTCGCCGATCACTTGCCGTGCCACATTCGGTATTTGTGCTGATTGTTATGGTCGTGATTTGGCTCGTGGTCACAAAATCAACAAAGGCGAATCTGTCGGTGTTATCGCTGCACAGTCTATTGGTGAGCCGGGTACACAGCTCACTATGCGTACGTTCCACATTGGTGGTGCGGCAAGTAGAGCATCGGCTGCGGACAGCATTCAGGTTAAGCAGGCCGGTACGGTACGCCTTGTAAATGTAAAAGTCGTTGAACGTAAAGACGGCAGTCTTGTAACCACGTCTCGCTCCGGTGAGCTTGTTGTTGCAGAGATAGAAACTGGTCGTGAGCGCGAGCGTTATAAGTTGCCTTACGGTGCCGTTGTGAAGGTGAAGCATGGTGCAGAGGTTGAAGGTGGCGCGGTAGTGGCCAACTGGGATCCGCACACTCACCCAATCATCACGGAGGTGGCTGGTAAGGTTCAGTTCTCTGGAATGGAAGAGGGACTATCAGTCCGGACGCAAACAGATGAGCTGACTGGTTTGGCAAGTTTGTCGGTTATTGATCCAAATGAGCGTTCAGCAGCCGGTAAAGAATTACGCCCAGCCGTGACCTTGGTTGATGGAAAAGGCAAAGAGCTGTTGATTCCAAACAGTAAGGTTCCGGCGCACTATCTGCTTCCAGCGGGTGCATTGTTGCAGCTTAAAGATGGCGAGAAGCTAGATTCTGGTTCGGTTATCGCGCGTATTCCTCAAGAGGGTTCGAAAACACGTGACATTACTGGTGGTTTGCCACGGGTTGCGGATCTGTTTGAAGCGCGTAAGCCAAAAGATCACAGTATCCTGGCCGAAATCTCAGGAACCATCGCCTTCGGTAAAGAAACCAAAGGTAAGCGTCGTCTGCAAATCTTCCCGCCAACGGGTCAAGTATTGGAAGACGGTTCTGATCACTGGGAAATCTTGATTCCTAAGTGGCGTCAGATCATGGTCTTTGAAGGTGAGCAAGTCGAGAAAGGTGAGGTGATCTGTGATGGACCGCCTAGCCCGCACGATATTCTTCGCCTCAAAGGTGTTGAGGAATTGGCTCGCTACATCGTTAATGAAATCCAAGAAGTTTACCGACTTCAGGGTGTGGGTATTAACGATAAGCACATTGAGACAATCGTGCGTCAGATGCTGCGTAAAGTTGAAATCACCGACATGGGTGGCTCTTCTTACGTGAAAGGTGAGCAAATTGAGCACACCACTATGATGGCGGAACTAGAGCGTCTAGAAAAAGAAGATGCCATATTGCCTCGTTTTGAGCGTGTATTGCTTGGTATTACCAAGTCTTCTCTCGCCACGGAGTCTTTCCTCTCTGCAGCATCTTTCCAAGAGACCACTCGTGTTCTTACGGAAGCGGCAGTCACCGGGAAGAAAGACAACTTGCGTGGCTTGAAAGAGAACGTTGTTGTTGGTCGTCTGATTCCAGCTGGTACTGGATTGGCATACCACGAGCAACGTCACAAGCAACGCGAAGAGTGGGATCTATCAGGTGTGGAAGTAGAAGCACAGCTGGCAGAGGCACTGACTGATGAGGCTGGCGAAGGTGAAGAAGGTGTGACTGAAGTCGAGATTGATCTCGGTGTGACTGAAGTTGATGCACCGGAAGCACCGAAGGAAGATTCTTCCGAGGATTAATGCCTCGGGTGTGTGTGAGTAGTATTTAAGACACTGTTTTTACGCAAGAAAACAGAGGGGTGATCGCTTGACGCGTCCACCCTGCGTCTTTAGAATGCGCGCTCGCTAAAAAACGGCAGTCCTTGCCAATATTGAAGCTTAATATTGCAGAGTCTGCCAACAGCACATTAGGTAATTTCGAATGTGCTGAACCGATCACCCTTTAACCGGTGATTTTTATTAACTGGAGTATGAATGGCTACTATTAACCAATTGGTTCGTAAGCCTCGAAAACGCAAAGCATCCAAGAGTGATGTTCCCGCACTGCAGGCATGCCCGCAGCGTCGTGGAGTATGTACCCGTGTATATACAACCACACCAAAGAAGCCTAACTCAGCGCTTCGAAAAGTGTGTCGGGTACGCCTAACTAACGGCTACGAAGTTTCTTCGTACATCGGTGGTGAAGGCCATAACTTGCAAGAGCACAGTGTTGTATTGATTCGCGGTGGTCGTGTAAAAGACCTGCCGGGTGTTCGTTACCACACAGTGCGTGGAGCACTTGACTGTTCTGGAGTAAGTGACCGCAGACAAGGTCGCTCCAAGTACGGTGCTAAGCGTCCTAAGTCTTAAGTTATTTTATAACTGGAGTTAGGGCTGGTTTTAAACCAGCAATCGAAGTCAAAGAACAAAGTAAGGCCAGGCGCTAATGTTTACGTCCTGGATATAACCTGAAGAAGGAAATGAAATGCCTAGAAGAAGAGTTGCCGCCAAGCGCGAAATTCTGCCAGATCCAAAATTTGGCAACATCACATTGGCGAAGTTTATGAATCACCTAATGGTGAGCGGTAAGAAATCTGTTGCCGAAAAAATCGTCTACGGTGCCCTTGATCTCGTTCAAGAGCGCACTAGCAAAGATCCTATTGAAGCATTTGATGCAGCGTTGGAAAACATCGCGCCACACGTGGAAGTAAAATCACGTCGTGTTGGTGGTGCAACCTATCAGGTGCCTGTTGAAGTTCGTCCATCACGACGTTTGGCACTGGCCATGCGTTGGTTAGTAGAGTTCTCGCGAAATCGTAGCGAGAAGTCGATGGCTCAGCGTCTCGCTGGTGAAATTGCGGACGCAGCAGAAGGCCGCGGTAATGCGGTAAAGAAAAGAGAAGATGTCCATCGTATGGCAGAAGCCAACAAGGCGTTTTCGCACTTCAGGTTCTAAGCGACTGGCAGCATTTGGTCAGTGTGCAAAAGGCGGCTTCTATAGCTGCCTTTTGCCGTTTTTGGAATCCAAAGAATTCATATTGAAATCCGTTAAATAAATGAGGAATACAAAGAGTGGCGCGTAAAACACCTATCGATAGATATCGGAACATAGGGATCGTTGCGCACGTAGACGCGGGTAAAACTACGACCACCGAACGTGTTCTTTTCTATACAGGTATTTCGCATAAAATTGGTGAGGTGCATGACGGTGCCGCCACCATGGATTGGATGGAGCAAGAGCAAGAGCGAGGCATCACGATCACGTCTGCGGCTACCACCTGTTTCTGGTCGGGTATGCAGCAGCAGTTCGATCAACACCGTATCAATATTATCGATACCCCAGGGCACGTTGACTTCACCATTGAGGTAGAGCGCTCCCTGCGTGTACTAGACGGCGCTGTCGTTGTGCTTTGTGGTTCATCCGGTGTGCAACCTCAAACTGAAACCGTATGGCGACAAGCGAACAAATACGAAGTCCCACGCATGGTGTTTGTCAACAAGATGGATCGTGCCGGTGCTGATTTCAACATGGTGGTGGATCAGCTCAAAGAGCGTTTGGGTGCAAACCCGGTGCCGTTGCAAATGGCAATTGGCGCAGAAGAAGATTTCAAAGGCGTGGTCGACCTTATCAAAATGAAAGCCATTCTTTGGAATGAGCAAGATAAAGGCGCTACCTTTGAGTACGGCGATATCCCTGAAGATATGCAGGCCGAATGTGAGTCAATGCGTGAGTTTCTGATTGAAGCAGCGGCAGAAGCTGACGATAGCATTATGGAGAAGTATCTCGAAGGCGAAGCACTCAGTGAAGAAGCTATCAAAGCCGGTATTCGAAAGCGCACATTGGCCAATGAAATCGTCCCAGTGTTTTCTGGTTCTGCCTTTAAAAACAAAGGTGTACAGGCGGTTCTTGATGGAGTAGTTGAATTCCTTCCGGCGCCAACAGAAGTAAAAGCCATTGAGGGTGAAACCTGGGAAGGCGGCATAGAAGCGCGCGAAGCAGATGACGCAGCGCCATTTTCAGCGTTGGCTTTCAAGATTGCGACCGATCCGTTTGTTGGAACACTGACCTTCTTTCGTGTCTATTCTGGAACACTTAAATCCGGCGATACAATTTACAACCCGGTGAAGGGCAAGAAAGAACGCGTCGGCCGCATGGTGCAAATGCACTCCAATAATCGTGAAGAGATCAAAGAAGTACTCGCTGGCGACATTGCTGCGGGTATCGGTCTCAAAGATGTCACCACAGGCGATACGCTCTGTGCCGAGGACAGCAAAATCACGCTAGAGCGTATGGAGTTTCCCGAGCCGGTTATTTCTGTTGCCGTTGAGCCACGCACTCAAGCTGATCAAGAGAAGATGGGTGTGGCTCTAGGTAAGCTGGCGCAAGAAGATCCATCCTTTCGCGTTAATACGGATGAAGAGACTGGCGAAACGATTATCTCCGGTATGGGCGAACTGCACCTCGATATTATCGTTGACCGTATGCGTCGCGAATTCAGCGTTGAGGCCAATATCGGTAAGCCGCAGGTCGCCTATCGCGAGAAGATAAAGAACACCTGTGAGATCGAAGGTAAGTTTGTTCGTCAGTCTGGTGGCCGTGGTCAGTACGGCCATGTTTGGATCAAATTTGAGCCAGCCGAAGATGAAAATGCAGAAGGGCTCGAGTTCGTCAATGAAATTGTCGGCGGCATCGTGCCACGTGAATATATTCCTGCCGTTGAAAAAGGCATCTCTGAGCAGATGAAAAACGGTGTGCTTGGTGGCTATCCCTTGCTTGGTTTAAAAGCCACTTTGTACGATGGTTCCTTCCATGATGTTGATTCTAACGAAATGGCGTTTAAAATTGCCGCCTCGATGGCAACGAAGAAGCTGGCTGACGATGGTGGCGCAGTGTTGCTTGAACCATTGATGAAAGTAGAAGTTGTGACGCCGGAAGAGAACATGGGGGATGTCGTAGGCGATCTGAATCGTCGTCGGGGAATTATTCATGGTATGAATGAAAACCCCACCGGCAAAGTGATCAATGCCGAAGTACCTTTGGCAGAGATGTTTGGCTACGCCACAGATTTGCGGTCGGCCACACAGGGGAGGGCAACCTACACCATGGAGTTTGAAAGATATGCTGAGGCACCGTCGATGGTATCCCAGACAATCGTCGCAAAAGCGACAGGCCAGGCTGTTTGATTTTTTTGAAATTTAAACTTGTTATAAAACGATTTAAGTAAGAGGACTTTGCAATGTCAAAAGAGAAGTTTGAGCGTAATAAGCCACATGTGAATGTGGGAAC
>CAZUTO010000033.1:3013-16376 GCA_964623085.1 uncultured Porticoccaceae bacterium | reverse complement strand
ATCTGTTCTTCGGTATATCGCTTCTTCATAGTGAGATCTCCATCCCCATAGGTTAATTGGAAATCTCATCTTGGTCATGGCTCTAAATTTGGGGGAAAGGTCACTATGAGCAAACAACTAGCAGCACTCAGAATATTCCGATGGAGCAATTTCAAAGTCGCCATACAAGCCGGAAGCCTTCATATTCTCAAGTAGCTCCCTTGGGCTCATATAAGCACCGCTCGCTCCCGAGGCATTGAACGCTCTTTCGGCATTTTCAATGTTGCTAGTTCGCAAGAACATAGAGTGGTCGAAACGCTGCCAACCGAGGCCATATTCAATTAAACGCAAATCGGTATCGCGCTCGAAGTTAACCCGACAGGCAGTGAGCTGGCAAAAACCATCTCCACCGATACCAAAGAAGGAGCGATTTAGGTAATAAACTGTATGGGCAAGCTCATGGCCCAATATTCCAACTTGCGCATTAAAAGGCTGATTTTTCAATATCAATGAAGGTCGTGGCCCTTCCCTTTCTGTATCGATTACGACCAAGTAAGTGCGTCTTTTTGCTCCTTTGAACACACCCGTCCAGTGCGGGCGTGAGGATATTGCGATGTCGACATCGTTGAGTACAAATTTGATCTTGACGTCACGCAACTCAGGGTAATGACTTAGTGCCAGCAATGCTTGAAGTTCATAGCCTTCAGGTAGTTCCTTATTGTTCCCGTATTCCGCAAGCAAATCGTCGTAGCGCGACTCTTGCTCACTTTGAATATATTGCCGCACTGGCTCAGCTGCATTGAGATAGCTACTAACGGAGAACAGTGGGGCTATACAAACCAGAACCCAAAAACGGGGCGTTATACATTGAATAATTTTAGAAATGCTGCAGGCCATGGACTGAAAAACAAGTTAATGCTGATTTCATCCCATAATAGCAGCATTGGGCCTCTCACATGATGTGCTATTTGACAGATTCTGAAGATGCAAAACCTTTGTTTTTTATCCTCCACGCTAAGACCCAGCGGAGTCAAAACGCCTAATCATTGAATACGATTTTTATTAGTTGATGATTCCAGTCGTCGGTTACCAACAACACATTTCCTTCACTGCTTGCTAATCCCTTAGGGCGACCCAAAGTACCGTCACTGAAGTGCCAATTGACCTTAATTTTGAAATCGAGCTGTGGCACTCCGCCACCATCTATTTCAAACGAAATAGTTCTACCACCCGCTATATTTGGCCCATGTAAATTGACTAGAAGCTCGTCATCGAAATAAAGCATACCGAGAGGAGCACTGTGCGCAGGCAATAGTACATCAGGTGAGCGGTACTGATCACAGTCATCGACAAAGAGCCGATATGGTGGGCTAATTGAGTCTTGGTCATAACAATATGGCCAGCCAAAATGCTCGGCTTTAGACAGATCGATAATATTAATTTCGTCATGAGGCGTCTCATCGTATGAGAGCCCAACGAGACTTAAGTCAATTTGATCCCAACCGTTATCGGCGGCAATCAGTTTGGTCTCATCCGGATTGGTTTGCACTGCAAGTGCATCACGGAGCCCCTTGGCAACTAGGGTAAACTCCGCGCTCAGAGCATCTTCATCAAAATCGTATTTGCGAATAAGTGCAGCGTTTTCAATCTCCACACAAGGGTTCTCAACAACCCCAAACCTACCATTAACTTCACAGTGGTCAGTGAGTGATGGAACCGTGAGATAGAGAGAATTTTTGGTTAGGTGAATTGCTGCTAACTTATGCCAACCCTGTGTGGGTATCATTGATATAAGTGTTTCGGGCATTGATTCAAAATCATCTGAAATGACTTTAAACCGTTTTACGGAGCTCCGAGTTGTAAAGTAAATCCAGTCGTCACCGTTTTTATCCGGTCGAATATCAATATCATTGGGATCATCTAGATTGTCCAACACCTTGGTACGCTCATAACCCGATTCTTCCAGGCTGTATCTATATATGGCGCCATTATTTTCGCCGTTCAAAAACAAATGACTGCCCTTATCAACTAACCAGATTTCATTCTCTCGGGTGAAGATATTACGCGGGAAAATCAAATCATCATCCAACACTAAAGCACAGCGTAGATCCGGGTTTACGGTTTCCAATAAATGATGTCGTTCTCCCGAGCATTTATCTTGCTGGGCTTGTACGAGTGATGCAAAACCAATCGCTATAATCACTACTAGATAGAATGAGACTGGGTGTATACGCATACTGAAAGTATAGAGCGAATTAGTTATACGCACGGAGGGAGTAGCAATAAATAAAAGAAATAAAAGGGGTCGGTGACAATTAAGTCCCATTCGCACTATCTTTTGTTATCGACTCCTTTTTTCTACTCAATATTCTGAATCTGCTCACGCATTTGCTCAATCAGCACTTTCATTTCGACCGAGGTGTTGGTCGACTGAATAGATTGAGATTTGGACGCCACGGTATTGGCTTCGCGGTTTAATTCCTGCATTAAGAAATCTAACCTGCGGCCTATGGGTTCTTCTGATTTGAGTACGCGGCCAATTTCGTCGATGTGTGTTTGCAGGCGATCTATTTCTTCATCGATATCCATTTTTTGTGCCATGACCACAAGCTCTTGCTCTAGCCGGTCTGAATCTACTTCTATTTTGAGTTCTTCAAACCGGTTGGTTAGCCGTGCTTCTAAAGCGGCTTTGATTTCAGGGTAAGACTGTTTCAGTTGTGCCACTTGGTCACTCATGGCGTTGACGCGCTTGCTTACGACGGCGGCCATTTCGTTTCCTTCGCGGCCACGAATCTCGTTCAGTGTGTTCAGCGCTTGAGCCAGGGTCGCTTTTGCTGCGGCTTCTAGTGACTCTGCGTCGATGTCTGTGGCTTGCATGACGCCAGGAAATGACAAGATCTCAACGGGGTTAATGGGCGTCGATGTAGGTAAATGTTTACTGATGTCTTCACAAGCGCTAATGACTTGTTGTGCTTTTTCTGTGTTGACGCTGAGTGTGGAGCTTTCACCGGGATTGATTTGCAGTTGAATGCTGCAATCGAGTTTTCCGCGCGATAATGCCTTTTTTATCTGCCCGCGAAACGTTATCTCAAAGGCTCTGAGTTGTTCAGGCAGCCGGAAATAGGTTTCCAGATAACGATGGTTCACTGATTTGAGCTCGCAGACGATGGAACCCCAGCTTTCCTTGGTTTCGGCACGGGCAAACCCCGTCATACTCTTGGGCATCTGTCATGCTCCGAATGGTTAAAATAGGATGAGCTGCGCATACTATCAGAAGCGCTTGCTCGCTCAGAGGGAATTTCTGCGCGCGCATTTGGGCAGTATTTGTATATAATCGCGCCCCCATTTTATTTGAGTCATCTATCGAGTCACCTATGGAACGTCCTAGCGGCCGCCGGCCTAATCAATTGCGCCAAGTAAAAATTACTCGAGATTTCACCTGTCACGCCGAGGGCTCAGTGCTCATCGAGTTCGGCAATACCAAGGTTATTTGCACTGCCAGCATTGAGGACAGCGTGCCACGCTTTCTTCGCGGAAAAGGGCAAGGTTGGGTTACTGCTGAGTATGGCATGCTGCCAAGATCAACCGGCTCGCGCATGCAGCGCGAGGCAGCAAGAGGCAAGCAGTCTGGTAGAACCCAGGAAATTCAGCGGTTAATTGGCCGATCACTGCGCGCGGCTGTGGATATGACCAAGCTGGGTGAGCGCACAATTTATATTGATTGCGATGTGATTCAGGCAGATGGCGGCACGCGCACGGCCTCTATTACTGGTGCCTACGTTGCGTTGGCCGATGCGCTGGCAAAGACTAAGCCAGCAAAGGGTGAGACTGAATCGCCATTAAATACGGCAGTGGCAGCGGTATCTGTTGGTATGTATAAGGGTGAAGCGGTACTTGATCTCGATTACTTGGAAGATTCTGCAGCAGAAACTGATATGAATGTAGTGATGACAGAAGAAGGCCACTTTATTGAGTTGCAAGGCACGGCTGAGGAAGCGCCATTTTCAATCGAAGATCTTGACGCTATGCGTGCCTTAGCGCAGCAGGGAATACAGGATTTGGTAAAAATCCAAAAGATGGCGCTCGCGCAATGACTGTCAATTTGGATTCGGCCAAGCAGGCGTTTATTCAACTAGCTATTGAATATGACGTATTGAGTTTTGGCGAATTCACGTTGAAATCTGGGCGTGTTAGCCCGTATTTTTTTAATGCCGGTAAGTTTGATTCAGGCAAGGCCTTGGCGGTATTAGGCGAGTGCTATGCCGATGCCATTGTGGCGTCCGAAATGGAGGTCGATGTGCTTTTTGGGCCTGCTTACAAGGGAATACCGCTGGTCGCTGCCACTGCATCAGCAGTTTACATGAAATATCAACTAGTTTATCCTGTTGGGTTCAACCGAAAAGAGGCCAAGGATCATGGCGAAGGTGGAACGCTGGTTGGCGCAGAACTTGCGGGTAAAAGGGTGCTTGTTTTGGACGACGTAATCACCGCTGGAACGGCTGTGAAAGAGGTGGTTGGGCTACTAAAACAAGCTGATGCGACACTGGCTGGCGTATTGGTGGGGCTTGATCGCCAAGAGCGCGCAGGGGACTCAGAACAGTCTGCCATGCAGCAGTTGGCTGCGGAATATGATGTGCCTGTTCTCAGCATTGTGACATTACAAGATATTCGTGAATACTTGTCTTCTAGTGAAAATGATCGCATGCTACTTGGCCGCGTTGACAGTTATCGCGAAAAGTATGGTGTGTAGTTATGGTTAAAAAAACGATTTTAATGGTGTCATTTGCACTCGCCGCAGCTGGTGTTTGTGCGCAAGATCTTTATCGTTATGTTGATCAAAGTGGCGTGACTGTTTTGGCTAGAAGCATCCCGCCCGAGTACGTAAGTCAAGGCTATGAGATCATTAATGCACAGGGGCATGTCATCCAAACGGTCCTTCCGAAGGCGGTTATTGATTCTCACTTCAACAAACTAACAGTTGATCAATCAGATAATGTTTTGCTGACTAGTTACAGTACCGTCAGCGAACTGGAAGAACATCGAAGTCGTAAGGTAAGTGGAGTTGAGCGCGAAATTGGGAACCTTGAGAGCGATCAGCGTGTTCTTGCGCTTCAGATGGCTGGAGAAGTGGCTGAACGAGAGCGATTACAAGGATTGCTTGCAAGTGGTAGCCTGAGCGCTCGCGAGAATGCTGAGCTTCAAAGCGTAAAAAACAATATTGAGTATCTGGCTGAGGTGTCGATGAAATTACGCGGACAATTAGAGCGTCGCGAGCACGTCATCGTGGCTATTCGAAATGAATATGCTTTGAAAATAGAGCGATTTACGCAATTGCAGCAAGCCGGTATTGATGTTCGTCAAACGTCTCTGCAAAGCCTAGACCAGGGCAGTAATATAGAGCAGCAATAAAAAACTGTTAGCTAAAAATACTCTGTTCAAGCAGTCGCCAATGTAGATCTAAGTTCATAGATGGCGATTGCGTAAAGTTACTACGCACATACTGAAGTATCTTCCCATCGATAAAAGCGCACAGTTGGTTTGCACAGATTGCAACCGGCTGGCTGGTGCGTACCCCTTCCTCAAGTTCGGCAGTGCGTAATATTTGTTTTAGCTGCGCCTCAAGGCGATGCATGATTTGCGCGCTGCGCTTGTTGAGTCGATCATTTTCTCCAACCAGCGCGTCGCCCGTTAGAATTCGGCAAATACCAGGGTTCTTCATAGAGAAATGGAGAACCAATTCCATAATTTTGGAGCACTTTTGTTTGGTCGAGAAAGGCTGATCCAATATGGCGGAAATTCGTGAAAATACACTTTCTTCAATAAAGTCCAAGAGTGCATCGAACATGCGTGCTTTACTTGGGAAGTGCCTATAGAGCGCCGCTTCTGAGACGCCCACCTCCGCTGCTAGTGCGGCGGTTGTGATTTTGTTTCCGGGTGAACTCTCCAGCATCATTACTAATGCCTGTAGGATTTCTTCACGACGATTTCCGCGTCGACTGCGGCTCCGAGAGGAGGTGTCTGTTTCTGCCATTTATGTCTCTTGGTTTAGGTTTGAGGCTTGTATGCTTTTGCCTTAGCTATTAGTAATGAGTGTGCCAACGCCTGTATCAGAAAAGATTTCTAATAGGGTCGCATGCGGTACTCTGCCATCAATAATATGGGCAGAGCGGACACCGCCGCTGACTGCGCTTAATGCACAGTCAATTTTTGGAAGCATGCCGCCGTGAATGGTCCCGTCTTCTATCAATGTGTTTACTTCTGCGGTGGTGAGTCCAGTGAGCACGGCTCCGTTTTTGTCTTGTAAGCCGGAAACGTTGGTCAGAAGCATCAACTTTTCTGCCTGCAGCACTTCTGCAATTTTACCGGCGACAAGGTCGGCGTTGATATTATACGACTCTCCCTGATCGCCAACACCAATTGGTGCAATGACAGGAATAAAATCGCCTTGAATGAGCGTTTCTAGTACGCGCACGTTGATTTTTTTGACTTCACCGACTTGACCTATATCAATAATCTCAGGTGCTTCCAAGTCCGGCGATGCGCGCGATACTTTGAGCTGTCTGGCTTTGATCAGGCGGCCGTCTTTGCCCGTAACACCAATCGCCGAGCCACCGTTCTGATTAATGAGATTAACGATCTCTTTGTTGACCGACGCGCCCAGTACCATCTCGACCACGTCCATGGTCTTGTCGTCAGTCACTCGCATGCCATCGACAAACCGGCTTTCAATGCTGAGTTTTTCGAGTAGCTCGCCAATTTGTGGGCCGCCGCCATGCACGACAATAGGATTCATGCCGACTAGTTTCATCGTGACAATATCGCGTGCGAACCCGTTCTTTAGTTTCTCGTCCACCATGGCATTGCCGCCAAATTTTACGACAATGGTTTTGTCGGTAAATTTCTGGATATAGGGCAAGGCCTCAGAGAGAACTGAGGCAAACTGCTGCGATTTTTCGTAATCAAGAGACATCTAGTTTTCTCAGATCCAGCGAAGGTTCGAGGTTTTCAAGCTGTTGCCGTACTACCGACATTAGCTTATGCAATTCAGTTTCAGTTTCGGCTTCGAATCGCAATGTTATTTTTGCCGAGGTATTGGAGGCGCGCACTAATGCCCAACTGGTTGCGTATTCTATCCGTAACCCATCTATTGTCACTAGGTTAGCGTCATCAAATTTTGCTTGAGCTGAAAATTCTTGAACTAATTCGAATTTGCGAGCCTCGTCTACGGGGATGCCAATTTCTTCTGTGGCAAAGGTGGCTGCGAGGTTGTTGGCGGATTTTGAGAGTGGTTGGTCAAGTATATGGCAGATTTCCAGCAGCCGAGCGGATGCGTAAATACCATCGTCGGAGCCATGCCATCTGTCGTTAAAAAAGAAGTGGCAGCTGAATTCGCCTGCCAAGCAAGCTTGTTTCTCTTGCATGGTAGATTGAATATGGCTGCGACCAGATTTGGTCATTACCGGTTTTCCGCCACGTTCTTGAATAAATTGTCCGATTTGCGAAGAGATTTTGACGTCAAAGACAACGCAGCTAGTTGGGTTCTGATTCAGTACATCGGTACTAAATATTGCCATCAGCTCATCGGCATTGAGTATTTTCCCCGTTTCGGTAACGGCGACCATGCGGTCACCATCGCCATCTAGTGCGATTCCACAAAAGGCATTAGTTGCCTTAACTTGGTTGACTAGTTCTGCGAGGTTTTCCGGGTCACTTGTATCTGGGGAGTGATTTGGAAAGCGGCCATCCATTTCACAGAAAAGGGGTATGACTTCAATGCCAATGGCTTCGAGTGCCGCGACAGCAAGCGGCCCCGCCGCCCCATTCGCAGTATCGAGAACAATCTTTGGCATCTGGCCATTGATAGCCAAATTCTGAACTCGCGATTTTAGGTCGCGGATATATGTGGGCTGATGATCGTGTTGATGATGCGTACCTTGGTGCCTGCCTTGGTAATAGCGACCGGTAATCATTCGCTCACGCAAAAGGAGTAAGTCATCGCCAAAAAAAGGCTGGTTATCAACCACAATTTTGAAGCCGTTTTGATCCGGCGGATTATGGCTGGCAGTGATCATGATGCCGGATTTGGACTTGGAATAGGGCTCGGGGGATGTCGCGGCGGCGTGACAAATTAAAGGCGTTGGCCCAACGCCCAAGTCTAATACGTCCATACCGGTGCTCAGTAGTCCTTTCACTAGCTGTGCATGCAAGTCTGGGCTGCTTAGCCTGGCGTCACGACAAAGCCAAATAGGCGCTGGTGTTGTGTTATCTGAGCACTGTTCCCAAAGTAGCGTGCCGAAGGCTTGGCCTAAGTGAAAGGCAAAGTCTGGCGTGATGGTGGCGCCTTCCCCCAGCGCAACGCCTCTTATATCGTTCGCACGAAATAGCGAATGCGGTGGTTGAAAACCCGTCTCGGTCACAGTGTTATATCGAACGCAAAGGTCAGGAAGGCGTTGATATTTCAGCTAATGATTCAGCTGAGAGTTTCGCAATCCTTGCAACAATCGTTTTAGCCAAAATACGCTTGGTGTCTTTCGGCAGAGTTTCTTGGCCGGATGATGAAAGCAGAATGAGCTCGTTGTCATCCTGATTAAAGCCAATATCTGAACGTGATATATCGTTGGCGATAATCAAATCAAGCTTTTTGCGCTCCAATTTGGATTGCGCATGTTCGATAATTTTTTCCGATTCTGCGGCAAAGCCAACGGTAAACGGACGATTATCGCGATGTGAAACTTCGCTGAGTATGTCGGTGTTTTTTACAAGATGAAGCGTCATATCATCCTGTGACTTTTTGATTTTTTGTTCCGCAACATCGACGGGTCGGTAGTCTGCTACAGCTGCCGAACCAACAAAAATATCTGCATCGTCTATTTCAGCCATCACAGCTTTGTGCATGTCTGCGGCAGAGGTAACCGATACGAGCTTCAGATTCGCAGGAACTGGCAGGCTCACTGGCCCAGATATCAACACACAATTTGCGCCGGCATCAGTGGCTGCTTCCGCAATGGCATAGCCCATCTTGCCTGAGCTGTGGTTGCTGATATAGCGAACCGGATCGATCGCTTCGCGGGTCGGGCCTGCGGTAATTACAATTTTCTTACCCGTAAGCGCGCCGCCGCCAAAGCTTTTTGCTGTGAGTGCTAGTAGTTCTAGTGGCTCGAGCATTCGTCCCGCACCAACATCGCCACAGGCTTGGGCGCCAGATCCTGGCCCTAAAATACTGACGCCTCTGTTTGCCAGCATCTCGATATTTTCTGACGTCGCCGGATTGCTCCACATGGCTTGATTCATCGCGGGCGCGACCAAAACGGGTGATTCTGTTGCGAGGCACAGCGTGCTTAATAAGTCTTCGCCATTGCCCTGAGTAAAACGAGAAATAAAGTTTGCTGATGCGGGTGCAATCAAGATGCGATCTGCCCATTTGGCCAGTTCAATATGCCCCATGCCTGCCTCAGCTTCTGGATCTAGTAGGCTGGTATGGACAGGGTTGCCCGACACCGCTTGAAAAGTGAGTGGCGTCACAAAGGCTTCTGCGCCAGCAGTCATCACCACTCTAACATTGGCGCCAGCGTCTTTTAGCCGACGTACTAGCTCAGCGGACTTGTAACAGGCGATGCCGCCCGTCACGCCCAGCAGCACATTGCGATTAGCGAGTGAGTGATGTGTCGAAAGGTCAGTCATTCTAAGATTTTTTTGATCGTATAACGTATAAATTGTGGTGCGAATCATAGCTTGCCATTGACAGCAGCAGAAGCATTGTAGACTATCGAAGCCAAGGACAATTCAATTTCAAGGAAGAAACATGTCAATTACTGACTGGCCAGTGCAGGAGCGGCCGCGAGAAAAACTTTTACAGCGAGGCGCGACAAGCCTCTCAGATGCCGAACTCTTGGCAATATTTCTCCGCACGGGCGTAAAGGGACTGACCGCTGTGGACTTAGCACGACAACTACTCTCCCATTTTGGCTCTTTGAGCAGCCTGTTGAGTGCATCGCCAGATGATTTCTGCGATGCAAAGGGCTTAGGCATCGCTAAATATGTTCAGCTGCAGGCCGTGATGGAGCTGTCAAAGCGTCATTTACGTGAAGAAGCAAGCAGTGAGTTATTTGCGAACTCGGCAAAAGCGGTCAAAGCTTACCTGCAAGCGCATCTTGCCGACGAAGGTCGTGAGCTATTTCATGTCCTTTTTCTTGATACACAGCATAGTATGATCAGCTCAGAGACTCTATTTTATGGGTCACTATCGACAGCTGCGGTCTACCCGAGAGAAATTGTAAAACGAGCGCTGGAATTAAATGCCGCTGCACTGATCTTGGCCCATAACCACCCATCTGGGCAGGTTGAGCCCAGTGACTCAGATATACGTATTACCAAACAGGTATCGGATGCGGCTAACCTTGTTGATGTGAGAGTGTTGGATCACATCATTGTTGGCAAAGGGCAGACAACATCGCTGGCTGAAAGAGGTGTGATTTAAGGCGGAGAGATAGAAACGGTCGGAAGGAACTGATCGGTGGGTTTCGGAAAGCGGGTTAAAGATGCGACCAACTTCGTTGCTTTCGCATGGTAGTTCTGGCAAAATCGCGCACCCTTCCGAGCACCGTGGATCCTGCTTAGCAGTGCAAGATTAGGATCTAATTGGGAAAACGGTTGGGTGTCTGGTGGTGTAATACTACTTAGAAACGAACAATTCAGGGCGCTCAGGTGTTGAGTGTCAATTAGTAAACATTGTAGAGGCAGATGTCATGGCTAGGGTTTGTCAGGTTACCGGTAAGCGTCCGATAACGGGAAATAACGTATCTCACGCGAAAAACCGCACGAGACGCCGCTTTCTTCCCAATTTACACGATCGCCGTTTTTGGGTTGAGTCCGAAGGCCGTTTCGTTAAGTTGCGCGTATCAGCAAAAGGTCAGCGAATCATTGATAAGCTGGGCATTGATAATGTACTAGCGGACCTGCGTTCACGCGGCCAAAAGGTATAGGAGAACAGACGATGAGAGAGAAAATTCGATTGAATTCATCGGCAGGAACTGGCCATTTTTACACGACGGATAAAAATAAGCGCAATATGCCGGGCAAGTTTGAGATCAAAAAATATGACCCTGTTGTGCGCAAACATGTGGTTTATAAAGAAGGCAAAATCAAATAGCGTTGCCTTGTCTAAGTAGGACAAAAAATAAAAGCCTGGCATCGAGTCAGGCTTTTTTTATGCAAAATAGCGGGTAGTGATCCGTTATATCTAGGTATCCCTCTTTACGCTTTATTTCTTATCGCTTAGAAAGGTGCAAATTCCCCCATTGATCTGCATTTAGTTCCCAGTCTGGTGTGACCCATGTGGTTGATGCTTCCTCGCAAACGAGGAGCGGCCCCGCGATTCGCTTGTTTATTGGAATCTCGGCCGATATTGCGATGGACACGTCTTCTGCGCACATTTCGCCTAAGGTGCCCTTTAACCAGATTTTACGCATAGCGGTATGTCGAAGTTCTTCTGTGGGCTTATGAGTTGGTTTTAGTTCGAGTTTGTCAGTGCACACTTGAGCACTCAGCCGAATATTGACAAGCTCAACGGGCCGATCAAAGTTATGACCGTAGACTTTTTTATGCTCGTCGTGAAAATCTGTAGTGGTTTGTGCAGATCCGTTCCAAGTTAGGTTAAGAAAGAATGATTGCCCGCGATACCGACAATCGGCGCTGCGCATGAATCTAAGCTGTTCTCTACTGTGCCCTTCTTCCATGAGTTCTTGTGCAGCTAGGTTTTCGAGTTCTTCAAAATGAGTGTTGAGTTTCAGGACGTCTATTTCGTCCAAAAGGCCCAATTGCGCGCGCGACAATTCTCGCCCCGCAGGCGCGACTAACATACCCAGAGCGGAGAGTACGCCACCCATTGCGGGCACTATTGCTTTGCTCATGCCCAATGATTCAGCAAGCTCGCAAATATGTAGCCCGCCCGCACCGCCAAACCCACAAAGTACGTAGTCTTTAGGATCATGCCCGCGCTGTTCGGAGATAAGGCGCAATGCTTGAAGCATGTGCTCGTTGGCGAGGTCGATTACGCCTTGAGCAGCTTCAGGCTTGGTTAGATTCATTGCCTTGGCTAACGCATCGAGTGCTTGATCTGCTGCGTGTTGATTTAGCGACATTTTGCCGCCGAGAAAATTGTCAGGTTGTAGGCGGCCGAGCACTGCATTGGCATCTGTGACCGTTGCCGCGCTGCCACCAAGTCCATAGCAGGCAGGCCCAGGTTTAGCTCCTGCTGATTCGGGACCGACATGGAGCATACCGCTATTGTCGACATAAGCGATGGATCCGCCACCGGCGCCGATGGTGTGCATATCTACCATAGGTACTGAAACCGGGAAATTACCAACGGTGTTTTCGGTGGTTAACTTAATACCACCGTCAATGAGTGCCACATCCGTTGAGGTGCCGCCCATATCAAAACTCAGTAGCTTTTTCTCGCCAAGCTGTTCGCCGAGGTGCTCGATGGCTGCCAATCCGCCTGCAGGACCGGAAAGCATGAGATTTACGGCTCGCTGGGATGCTTGTAAAGCGTCAACGGTCTTGCCGGAGGATTGCATGATAGCGAGCGGAGCGGGTGCCACGCTCGATTTCAGTCGTGCTAAGTAATCTTCAACTAGAGGGCCGAGGTAGGCGTTATACCATGTGGTAATACCGCGCTCGTATTCTTTATATTCAGGTAGCACCCAGGACGACCGCGTAACAAAGATTTGGTCGCCGAAGCGATCTCCTATCGCATGCTGGACGCGCTTTTCTTCATCGTCATTTAAAAATGAAAATAGTAGACAGATCGCGACGGCTTTGGGTGAGCACTCGTCAATTTGCTCAAGTAATTGGTTGAGGTCCTGATCCGAAAGTGGCTGAACAATGTTTCCATTGTTATCTCGTCGGCAATCGATTTCTAGGCAGAGTTCTTCCGGCACAGGTGGCGCGATAGGATCTGGTGTGAGGTTGTAAAGTTCTGGCCGCGCCTGCCGTCCAATGGTCAGCAAATCACCAAAACCTTTATTGCTGATGAAAGCGGTGCGTACCCCTTTGCCTTCAAGCGCGGCATTGGTAGCAACTGTAGTGCCGTGAACGATTCTTAAGCCGATTGTAGCGGGGCTAATGCCCAGATCGTCCATACCTTGCAGAATGGCTTGTTCTGGGGCCTCTGGCGTCGATAGTACTTTATGGGTTTGAACCTTCCCCTGTCTAAACAGAACGAAATCCGTGAAGGTTCCGCCAGTATCTACGCTGAGAATGATGACATCATGCATGGGTCAAAGTAAAAGCGGTCATTTTTCTAATATGCAAAAAGTGCGCAGAAAGCACACGGAAAGAAAAAAGCCCGGTGATGACCGGGCTCTTTTTTCAAATCAACTTT
>CAZUTO010000033.1:0-2913 GCA_964623085.1 uncultured Porticoccaceae bacterium | reverse complement strand
CACACGGAAAGAAAAAAGCCCGGTGATGACCGGGCTCTTTTTTCAAATCAACTTTGAAACCAAAATAGGACTGAGAAACTCTAGCTGTCATTATAGGTCACGAGTGAGACAGCGAAATTAGGATCGCGGCCAACGGCTTCCTTGGCTTCATCAGCAATACCCACATAGATTGCCGCTGTCGAGTATTCATGTGCTCGCACAATCACCTGAGCTTCAGGATTTTCTGCAAGAACACGTTCGACATTAGCACGTACAGATCGTATATCGATACGACGGCCTTCAAACCAGATTTCGTCAACTTCGTCGACAATCATCACTACGTTGCGTTTACTTGGGTCTGGCTGAGAATCTTCCGGCGCTGGTGGTGGACGATTGACCAAAAAGCCTTGCTCGGAAACGAAAGATGCCGTGACAATGAAGAAGATCAACATGATAAAAACCACGTCTAACATTGGTGTTAGATCAATGGCCATTTCCTCTTCATCACGTTTTTTCTTAAATAGATGAGACATGTGGAAAAACGTCCTCAACCCTATAGGGGAAATTCTGATTTTAGTTACGCCAAACTAGACACTACTATTCGGCGTTAAATATTTGGTTATTAACTTAGCATGAGACAGCATATTTTGCACTATTTCGAAAACTATTGGAGCGGTTTTTATGCCTGAGCTACCAGAGGTTGAAACAACTCGGCGAGGCTTAAAGGAGTATGCAGAAGGACAGTGTATTCAAGCGATGAAGCTGTATCGGCGTGATCTGCGTTGGCCAGTCAGTTCCGAGCTGCCTAATGCTGCGTTAGGGCAGCGCATTGAGTCCTTGGCTCGACGTGGAAAGTATCTGATATTTAATCTGCCCAAAGGCGCTATGTTGGCGCATTTGGGTATGTCCGGGAGTATTAGAATTGCTGGATGCTCTGAACAACTTAAAAAGCATGATCATTGGTCGCTTAGGTGCAGTGATGATCAAGAACTGCGCTTTAATGATCCTCGCAGGTTTGGTGCGCTATTTTGGGTTGCTGACGATTGGCGACAGCATCCATTGATTGCTGGGCTTGGCCCTGAGCCGCTTTCGGAAGAGTTTTCAGGGGAGGGGCTTTATGGCGTTAGTCGGGGCCGCAAGCAACCAATCAAAACACTGATTATGGATTCAAAAAATGTGGTTGGTGTCGGTAACATCTATGCCTCAGAGGCGTTATTTCATGCTGGAATACATCCAAAGCTAGCGAGCGGGAAGTTATCTCGAGTGCGAGCGACGGTATTAGCAGAGAAAATAAAATGGGTGCTGGGTAAGGCAATCGAAAACGGCGGTACGACTTTGCGCGACTACGTGAATGGAACAGGCCAACCTGGGTATTTCCAGCAAGAACTTTGGGTCTACGGAAGAAAAGGATTAGCCTGTAAAACCTGCGGTACCAGTATCAAGGAAATTCGATTAGGGCAGCGCTCTACCTGCTTTTGTACCCATTGTCAGAAAAGGTAGTGAGCTTTTTGGCTAGTCAGCAAACCGAGCTGTCAGTCTTTCATAAACGTGTTGAGGGACAAACGGGCTGACGTCCCCTTTTAGGGAGGCGATTTCTTTAACGAGAGAAGATGAAATGTAGCTGAATTGCTCTGATGGCGTTAGAAAAATACTTTCCAAATTGGAGATAGCGCGATTCATGTTGGCGAGCTGAAATTCGTATTCGAAGTCAGATACCGCGCGCAAACCACGAATGACAGCATGTGCCCCTTTCTTTTCGGCAAAGTCTACAAGTAGTTCGTTAAAGCCGCATATTTCTACGTTATCGAGGTGACTGAACGATTTTTCTGCCAGATCAATGCGCAGTTCTAGTGATAGCAGGGGATTTTTTCGCTCGCTAGAGGCGATAGCGATGATGACGCGATCGAACAGCTTAGATGCACGCTCCGCAAGGTCGATGTGACCGTTAGTAATGGGATCAAAGGTTCCAGGGTATATGACCGACCGCATTACTATGATGCCTCGCACAAATTCAAAAAAGGGTCGCCATGTTAGCTAAAATGATGTGCTGCCACAATCTGCTTGTAATAGTTGGTAACAGACTTCTCCGGCCCCCTTTGATTTAAGAATACGCCAGCTATCGGGAAGGCTCATCTGCTCAGTTCTGGGAAATTCGATATACACCAATGCTTTGTCCGCTAAAATACGGGACTCATCTATTTGTTTGCCGATAATACCGAGCTGATTGTTAGCGAACGGGGGGTCCAGAAAGAGAAGATCCACTGAGTGTGGTGTCATGGATTGAAGAAATTTCTCAGCTGGCTGTTGGCTAACATCGAAATTCTCTGCGGCCAGTGTTTGCAGCGAGCGCTCAAGGTGCTGGACCGCTTGAGGGTCTGAATCTACGAATTGAGCAAACGCAGCACGGCGCGAGAGTGCTTCGATTCCCAAAGCGCCAGATCCGGCAAAAAGATCGAGTACACGCATGCCAGCAAGGTTTTGCCCCAGCCAATTGAACAGCGTTTCGCGAATGCGATCTCCAGTAGGCCGCAGTCCATCGATAGATGGAAACTGCAGCTTTCGGCCGCGCCACTGCCCGCCCACTATACGAATTTGATTCGACTTTGGTGTTGTGGGAGATTTTCTCGGCAAATTGGGCTCCAGCCGGATTCGTTCAGGTGATAGGATAGCGCAGGATTTCATTTTGCCTTAATTTTCTGATCTGTATTTATGTCCGCTAATCAAAACAAGCCCTCTAAACTCAGCGGTATTTTTGGTCGCTGGCGACAAAAAGCTGAGACTGAGGATGCAAGCCCTGTCGAGTTGGAAGTCGATGAAGCGGAAGCGGGTTTAGAGATTGAGCCATCGCCGGACACAGAAATGGCAGAGTCTAACCTGCCAGAGCCAGAGCCAGAGCCAGAGCCAGAGCCAGAGCCAGAGCCAGAGCCAGAGCCA
>CAZUTO010000032.1:0-17796 GCA_964623085.1 uncultured Porticoccaceae bacterium | reverse complement strand
CATTGATAGCCTTATTATCATTCGATGCGTTCAGGCATAGTTTGTCCAAGATTTTCATATCTTTCGTCTCCAAAGACATATTCAAGATTCCAGCTAAATCGCCGTATAGATCAATACGCAGGCCTTTCTCTCCTTCTTCTGGCGTCAGCACCACTTTGTCGATAAGCCCCCTTAAATGCTGTGATGCTTCGGTGCGCGCGCCATCTGCGTTCAATGATGCCTTTAAGTCTTTTATGGCGTGGCGGTAACGTGAGGCCATGGCCGAATGAATCAGAGGTTTGAGCGCAGGTTGCACTGTCAGAGCTTGTTCCGCTTTCTCAATGCGCTCTGAAACGCTTTCCAGATCGTCTTTGACCATACTGGCGGGAATACCGTCTTTGATGGCCAGTATCAGGCGCTCGAATTCTTTGTGTTGCTCTCGTTCGAGATTATGGAGCCAGCTTTTCTCAGAAGTATCATGCGCTTTGGTTTGTTCTTCTGTGGTGAACTCAGAAAAATCCCGAGATCGATTGTGCGGTCTGCGCATCGTTTCCCAATATACGAACAACTAGATTTTCTTCATATAGGCTTGAAACCAGCCCTCACGAGGGGTTAAACTCCGCGGCAATCCTATGTGGGCTCCCTCATTGCATTTTGCATTGGTGTTGAAAGTAACGCATACGGAACCGAAACGCGCAGGTGTTTTGGGGCGGCACGATTGATTCGTCTGCTGGGCTATTCGGCTCGGGGCGAACTCAATTTCAGGTATATTTATCAAACTGATTAAAGGTTTTTTGTTATATGCCTCATTGGCTTATAATGCCGCGTAATTTATGGGCCTGCTGGCCCATTTTTCGTTTTTGGGCTCTTTTCGAATCAACCTGGGGAACAAGATGGATCGGCAGAGCCAGATTCGTGAATGTATCGAACCCGCAGTGAAGGTAGCGGGCTGCGAGCTTTGGGGTATTGAGTATCTTTCCCAGGGGCGCCACGCGACGCTGCGTATCTTTATTGAAAAAGATGAAGGCGTGCAGGTAGAGGATTGCGAACGAGTCAGTAAGCAGGTGAGTGCGGTGTTGGATGTGGAAGATCCCATTCAGAGCGCATACACGCTTGAGGTGTCATCGCCAGGGGCAGATCGTTATCTGTTTGAGAAAGCCCAGTACGAGCGTTTTTTGGGCGAGCAGCTGAAGGTGCGTTTGCGAGCGAATTTTGACGGGCGTCGGAATTATTCCGGAACGCTTGTTGCGGTAGAAGATGATGCCGCGGTTTTACGGGTGGATAACGAAGAGTTTGTCTTCCCAATTGAAGGTATAGATAAAGCACAAATTGTGCCGAATTTCGGCTAAGTACTGTTAACTACTTGATTGGAGCGAGAGTCAAGATATGGCTAAAGAGATTCTGTTGGTGGCGGAAGCGGTCTCAAACGAAAAGGGCGTCGATAAAGGCGTTATTTTTGAGGCGATAGAGCACGCGTTGGCTACGGCCACCAAAAAACGATTTAAAGACGATATAGCAGATATTCGTGTCGCTATTGATGGGGAAGATGGCTCTTATGAGACGTTTCGTCGTTGGTTAGTGGTTGACGATAACTTTGAGGAGTTTGACTCTGCACTGCATCTTTATACGGATCAGGCAGAAGAGAAAGACGAAAGCCTTGGGTTAGACGATTACTACGAAGAGAAAATCGATAACTCCGAGTTTGGTCGTATCGCCGCTCAAACCGCGAAGCAAGTAATTGTGCAAAAAGTACGCGATGCTGAGCGTGCGCAGATGATTGCGCAGTTTGCTGGCCGCGAATATGAGTTGCTAAACGGCACAGTGAAAAAAGTGACCCGCGATAACGTGATCGTTGATCTTGGAAATAACGCTGAGGGCATCTTGCCGCGGGATCAATTAATTGGTCGCGAAGTGTTTAGAAATAACGACCGTGTGCGTGCGGTGTTGATGGCGGCAGACGGCGAAGGTCGCGCAGCCCAGTTGTTGCTGAGCCGAGCCTGCCCAGAGATGCTGATACGCTTGTTTGAAATTGAAGTGCCAGAAATCGCTGAGCAAATTATCGAGATTCGCGGCGCTGCTCGTGACCCCGGTGCGCGTGCAAAAATTGCGGTTAAAACCAATGATGGACGTATGGACCCAGTTGGGGCCTGTGTAGGTATGCGTGGTGCACGTGTGCAGGCGGTATCGAATGAATTAGACGGCGAGCGTATCGATATTATTCTTTGGGATGATAACCCCGCTCAGTTGGTGATCAATGCGCTGGCACCTGCCGAAGTAGAATCTATCGTCGTTGATGAAGATACCAACACCATGGATGTGGCGGTGATGCAGGATAACCTCGCGCAAGCGATTGGTCGCAGTGGGCAGAACGTCCGTTTGGCCTCTGAACTCACGGGTTGGAATATCAACGTGATGAGTGAAGAAGACGCGCAATCTAAGCAAGAAGGCGAGGCCATCCAATACGTCGAGAACTTTATGAACAACTTAGATGTTGATCAGGATGTGGCGGAAGTGCTCGTGGAAGAAGGCTTTACTAGTGTGGAAGAAGTGGCTTATGTGCCGCTTGAAGAAATGTCCGCTATTGAAGGTTTTGACGAGGACGTCGCAGAAGAGTTGCGTGGGCGCGCAAAAGATGCCTTGTTGACGATGGCGTTGGCATCAGAAGAGCAATTGGAAGGCGAGCCGGCTGCGGATCTCCTAGCGATGGATGGCGTTGACGACGAATTTGCGAAAGTCTTAGTTCGTCAGGGTATTTCGACGATGGAAGATCTGGCGGAGCAAGCGGTTGATGATCTGATGGAAATTGAAGGCATGGATGAAGAGCGTGCAGCAGCGTTGATCCTAGAAGCGCGAGCGCCTTGGTTTGCAGCGGCAGAATCAGAACAGCAATAAGAGCAATAATAAATATAGTATTTGCGTGAGTAATTATAGCCCTGCGGGGTTGAATGAATTTTGGAGTCATTCATGGCGGAAGTAACCGTAAGTGAATTAGCAAAAAGTGTGGGGGCCTCAGTCGATCGTCTGCTTAGTCAGATGAAGGAGGCGGGTCTCGCGCATGCAAAAGAAGATGACAGTGTTTCTGATGATGAGAAACAAGTGCTTCTGAGTTACTTGAAAAATTTGCACGGCGACGGTGCCCCACGCGAGCCTAAAAAGATCACGCTTAAGCGTAAAAAGGTTGAAACGCTCAAGGGTGGAGCAGGTGTTGCTGGTAAGCGTACGGTGAATGTTGAGGTACGGAAAAAACGTACCTACGTGAAACGTTCCGACGAAGAGATACAAGCTCAAGCGCGTGTTGAGCAAGAAATACAAGATCAAGCGCCTGTGGCTGAAGCAGGGAATGCGCATAGCAAGGTCGTCGATGATGCAGAAAAAACACGTTTAGCGGCGTTAGAGTCCCGACGCCAGCAAGAAGAAGTCGATAAGACTCAGGCCGAAGAACGAGCAAAGAAAAAAGCAGACGCAGCAGCAGCGGGTGCAAGTGCAGTGGCTTCGGCAGTTGTGGCGGATGCCGCAACGGCGAAACCCGGTGCTGATAAGAAAACGGCTAAATCATCGGTTGCGGGCAAGAAAACAGATAAGTCAGCTGGCGATCCGTTATCTGAAGCGCCGCGTAAGAAACGCAGTGCAGGTAAGGCCAAAGTTCAGTTAGAGCATGAAACTAAAGATTGGAGTAAGCATTCTCATCGCCCTCAAGATTTTGAGTTGCGCGAAAATTTGGATGAGGAAGTAGAAGCTGAAAAGGCGCGCCGTCGTGCAGCTGAAACGGCGGCTATTCGCGCCAAGAATAAGCATACGTTCAAAAAGCCGACTGCCAAACAGGTATATAAGGTCGAGGTGGCGGGTTCAATCTCCGTTAGCGAACTGGCACAGGCGATGTCTATCAAAGCAGGGGATGTGATTAAAAGCCTGATGAAAATGGGCGAGATGGTCACCGTTAACCAAGAGCTTGATCAGGAAACCGCTACTTTAGTGGTCGAAGAATTTGGTCATACAGTTGTGTTGGTCTCTGACAATGAAGTTGAGAAGCAGCTGATCGAATCTGTTCAGTCGGACGAAGAAGAAGCGCCACGAGCGGCTGTCGTTACTGTGATGGGCCACGTTGACCACGGTAAAACTTCGTTGTTGGATTACATTCGCAAAAGCCAGGTGGCCTCAGGCGAAGCTGGGGGCATCACCCAGCATATTGGCGCTTACCGTGTTGTTAAAGACGATACATCGATAACCTTTTTAGATACACCGGGCCACGCGGCGTTTACCGCTATGCGTGCTCGTGGTGCAAATTGCACCGATATAGTCATTCTAGTGGTTGCTGGCGATGACGGTGTGATGCCACAGACAGAAGAGGCTGTTCAGCATGCCCGCGCAGCGGGTGTGCCTATTGTGGTGGCCGTCAATAAAATGGATAAAGAAGGTGCCGATCCAGAGCGCGTTAAAAACGAACTCTCAGCACTGGAAGTTATTCCGGAAGACTGGGGTGGCGACACGCAATTTATTGAAGTGTCGGCCCAAACCGGTAATGGTATTGATGCCTTGTTGGAAGCTGTGTCATTGCAATCAGAACTACTGGAGTTAAAAGCTTCTAACGCTGGTGCCGCAAACGGCGTGATTATCGAATCACGTATTGAGAAAGGCCGCGGTGCGGTATGTAGCGTGCTTGTTCAGCGCGGTGCGTTGAAGTGTGGCGATATTCTGCTAGCAGGCGAAACCTTTGGTCGTGTGCGCGCGATGACAGATGAGAACGGCGAAAAGATTGAAGTCGCTGGGCCATCAATTCCGGTTGAATTACTGGGTCTAGATTCCGCACCTGCTGCTGGTGATGACTTTATGGTGGTGCCAAGCGAGCGCAAGGCACGGGAAGTCGCGGATTTCAGAAGAGATCGCGATCGAAAAGAGCGTATGGCGCGCCAGCAGAAGATGAATTTGGAAAATATCTTCGCATCAATGGGCGACTCTCAAGAGCGCAAAATACTTAACGTGTTGGTTAAGTCAGACGTTCGTGGTTCCTCGGAAGCTATTCAGGGCGCATTGCTCGATATGGGCAACGAGGAAGTAGGGGTGAATATCACGTCATTGGGCGTGGGTGGTATCAGTGAGTCTGATATCAATCTGGCGTTAACGACCAACTCTATCGTGCTTGGATTTAATGTGCGTGCTGATGGTGGCGCAAGACGTTTAAGCGAGCAGGAAAATATCGAAATTCGCTACTACAGCGTGATTTACCAACTGCTTGATGAAGTGAAACAGGCGTTGTCTGGGATGCTTGATCCAGATAGCAAAGAAGAAATCGTTGGTATAGCCGAAGTTCGGGATGTATTTAAGTCGCCTAAGCTTGGTGCCATTGCCGGTTGTATGGTTATGGAAGGCGCGCTGTTCCGCAATAAGCCGATTCGCGTGCTGCGTGACAACGTGGTGATCTATGAAGGCGAGCTAGAGTCGTTACGACGCTTTAAAGATGACGTTAACGAAGTCAAAAGCGGCACCGAGTGTGGTCTAGGCGTGAAAGACTATAACGATGTGAAAGTGGGTGATCAGATTGAGGTCTTCGACATCGTTGAAGTAGAACGGTCGCTTTAAATCCACTCTAGATCTACTCTAAATTCACTCTAAGTTTACGTTAAGGCATGCCGATTTATGGCTCGAGAATTTCGGCGCTCTGACCGAGTAGGGGACGCACTTCAGCGTGAGCTTTCTAAGCTTATTCACGCTGAAATTCGCGATCCGCGAGTTGGAATGGTTAACGTAAATATCGTTAAGGTCGCTAGCGACTTATCGACAGCGAAGGTCTATCTGACTTTTGTTAATAACCCGCAAGATACACCGGTAGAAGAGCGCATTGACGTGCTTAACAAAGCAGCAGGTTTTTTACGATCTCGCTTGAGCGGTGAAGTCAAAATGCGCTCAGTGCCGCGCTTTCGATTTATACACGATGAAACCGTCTACAACGCAGAGCATATCTCCTCTCTCATTGACCAAGCGATTGCCAGCGATGCGGAAAAGCACGCGAGCAACGATGCTGGTGATAATACTGACAGCAAGAAGGATTAATTGTGGGGCGTCGTCGTAAATTTGGCCGCCCCGTCGATGGCGTTTTGATTCTCAATAAACCGCTAGGGCTCTCTTCAAACCAGGCTTTGCAAGAAGCGAAACGACTATTTTTTGCGCAAAAGGCCGGTCATACCGGTGCGCTTGATCCGCTTGCTACGGGAGTGCTCCCGATCTGCTTTGGCGAAGCAACTAAGTTTTCCCAGTGGCTCCTCGGTTCGGATAAGCGCTATCGTGCGCGAGTTCAACTAGGTGTTACGACGACGACGGGCGATCTAGAGGGTGAGGTTGTTGAGACAAAGGATACGTCTGGGCTGCAAGAACAGTGTATTCGCGATGTTGTTGAGAGCTTTCGCGGTGAAGGCACGCAGGTTCCTTCCATGTATTCGGCGATTAAGCACCAAGGGAAACCGCTCTACAAATTGGCGCGCAAAGGCGTCGAAGTAGAGCGTGAAGCACGCCAGATTCAATTGCACGAGCTGAACGTTATTGAGGTTAGTCTCGGAGACGAATCCTATGTTGATATCGACGTTCTATGCAGCAAAGGCACCTATATTAGAACGCTCGCCGAGGATATTGGCGCAAAACTAGAAGTAGGTGGGCATTTGTCTTTGTTACACAGAAGTGGCGCGGGGCGATTTTCTGATGAACAGTCTTTCACACTCGATCAATTGCGCGAAAAGCGCGGTGATGATCAAGCGGAATCGTTGGATAACAATTTATTGCCGGTAGACGTGTTATTAGAAGACTTTCCAAGCGTCGAATTAGACGAGCGATCCACGGAATTTTTTATTTTAGGTCAAGCAGTTATGGTTCCTGAGGTCTACCGTTTTGCGAAAGAAACGGATATAGTGCGCACCTTCTGCGAAACCGGTGGTTTTTTAGGTATCGGAGAGGTCACAGGAGACGGTGGTGTTCGACCACGCAGGCTCTTGGTACAGGATAAGGTTTAGTTGTTTTTGCTAAACAAAAAAGTAGAGAGAGTCATCTGTAAATATGCGCGGATGGCTTGTTTTTTTGCATATTAATCGGAGAGTAATACCATGGCACTAAGTGCGAAAGAGAAGTCAGAGATCGTTTCTGAGTATGGACAAAGTGATTCAGATACGGGTTCAACAGAGGTGCAGGTCGCGCTTCTAACAGCCAACATTAACAAGCTACAAAGCCACTTCGGTGATCACAAGAAAGATCATCATTCACGTCGTGGTCTTATTCGCATGGTTAACCAGCGACGTAAGCTTCTAGATTACCTTAAGACGAAAGACCTCAGCGGATACCGTACGCTGATTGGCAAGCTCGGTCTGCGTCGATAATAGTATTTTAGGCCCGCAGATGCGGGCCTTTTGCCGTTTGGCAAGTATCGGTTTAGAGATGATAAAAAAGCGAATGAAAGTAAAGAGAATAGGTGAAATATAGTGAATCCAATTATTCAAGAATTTGAATATGGCGGGCAGACCGTCACCCTAGAGACAGGACGCATTGCGCGTCAAGCAAGCGGCGCCGTTTTGGTGTCCATCGGTGAAACATCCGTCCTAGCGACTGCGGTTGCAGCGAAAGAAGCGAAGCCAGGGCAGAATTTTTTCCCGCTAACAGTGAATTACCAAGAAAAGACCTATGCTGCCGGCAAGATCCCGGGTGGGTTTTTTAAGCGCGAAGGGCGACCTTCTGAAAAAGAAACACTCACGTCACGTTTGATTGACCGTCCTATTCGACCGCTCTTCCCTAAAGGGTTTAAAAACGAAGTTCAGGTTATTTTGACGGTAATGTCTTCTGAGAAAGACGTTGATCCAGATATTGCCGCTTTGATCGGTGCATCTGCCGCATTGGCTATTTCGGGTGCGCCTTTTAGCGGCCCTGTTGGCGGTGCTCGTATCGGTTATACGCCTGAGGAAGGTTATCTCCTCAACCCATCTTATTCCAAGCTGGCAGATTCTGAGCTGGATATGGTGGTAGCTGGAACACGTGATGCCGTGCTGATGGTTGAGTCAGAAGCGAACGAATTACCGGAAGACATTATGCTTGGCGCGGTACTTTTTGGTCACCAAGAGATGCAGGCCGTTATTCAGGCGATCGATGCGCTCGTTAAGGAAGCCGGAAACCCTGTATGGGAATGGCACGCTGATGAAATCAATCCTGAATTTGTTAGTGCTGTTAAAGCGCAGGTTGAAGGGCCTATCGGTGAAGCTTATAAAATCACTGATAAGACGGCGCGTCGCGATCGTCTATCTGAAATCAAAAGCTCAGCGATTGAAGCCTTGGTTTCTGAAGAGAGTGAACTCGATGAAGGCACCGTTGGCGAGATATTTGGTTCGATAGAAAAGAATATTGTTCGCAGTCGTGTGATTGCTGGTGAACCGCGTATTGATGGCCGTGACAATAAAACGGTTCGTGGCATCGCCGTAGAGACAGGTGTGCTATCTAAGGCGCATGGTTCAGCGCTCTTTACACGAGGCGAGACGCAGGCCATTGTTGTGGCTACGTTGGGTTCTCAGCGCGATGCGCAGTTAATTGATGCACTGGAAGGTTCTAAGAAAGATCACTTTATGCTGCATTACAACTTTCCTCCGTATTCAGTGGGAGAGACCGGGCGCACTGGTTCGCCAGGTCGTCGAGAAATCGGCCACGGTCGCTTAGCTCGACGCGGTGTAGCTGCGATGCTTCCCGATCCTGAAGCCTTCCCTTATGCGATTCGTGTAGTTTCTGAGATTACCGAATCAAATGGTTCCAGCTCAATGGCATCTGTTTGCGGTACTAGTTTGGCTCTGATGGACGCGGGTGTGCCAATTAAGGCACCTGTAGCTGGTATCGCCATGGGTCTAGTGAAAGAAGATAGCGGTTACGCGATTCTCACAGATATTCTTGGCGACGAAGATCACCTTGGCGACATGGATTTTAAAGTAGCCGGCAGTGCGACGGGTGTGACTGCCTTGCAGATGGATATCAAGATTCAAGGTATCACGCAGGAAATCATGGAGCTGGCTTTGGAGCAAGCGCAAGCCGCTCGACTTCATATTTTGGCAGAAATGAACAAGGTTATTTCTACGTCAAAAACGGAAGTTTCAGACAACGCGCCACGTTTTGAATTGATGCGCATTGACCCTGACAAAATTCGCGATGTGATCGGTAAGGGTGGGGCGACTATTCGTCAACTCACCGAAGAAACCGGCGCCACTATCGATATCGATGACTCGGGCGAAATCAAAGTCTACGCAGACGACGGCGAAGCACTGCGCGATGCCATCTATCGCATAGAGATGATTACTGCCGAGCCAGAGGTCGACACTATCTACGAAGGCAAGATCACACGTATTGTTGATTTTGGTGCGTTTGTTGAAATTATGCCTGGCACAGAAGGGTTGCTGCACATTAGTCAGATCGCAGAAGAGCGGGTAGAGAAAGTCACAGATTACCTCTCTGAAGGCGAAGTGATTCGCGTTAAGTGTTTGGATGTTGATCAGCGTGGTCGAATTAAACTATCGCTAAAAGAAGCGAAGCGCGATGATGCCGCAGGTAATGCGGGAGATTCGAGCGCAGCTGATTCTGGTGACGCTTGTAATGTTGATAACGCCTGCAGTGTCGATGGCGCAGAGCATGCTGCTGAGCCAACAGCCGAGTCAGCACCACAAGACGGGGGCGAATCTCAGTCTTAAGCTGCTATTGAGTAGACAATAAGCCCCGGTTATTCGGGGCTTTTTTGTTTTTACGGAAACCTAACCCTTACTTGTTGACGACTATTCATTCATTGGTGTGCTGAAATCTTCCTTTCACTACGATTTACCGCCTGAGCTGATTGCACGGCATCCGAGTGCCGAGCGGAGTGCCAGTCGGTTGTTAGTTGTTCCTGAATCTGGTGAGTTCGTTCACACTGGTTTTAGCGAATGCTTGGACTATCTCAAACCTGCGGATCTTTTAGTGTTCAACAACACAAAGGTGGTGCCTGCCCGACTTTATGGGCGCAAGGCATCGGGTGGGGCGATCGAAATTCTTGTGGAGCGCGTACTTGAAGATAACCGAGTATTGGCTCAAGTGCGCTCGAGTAAGTCGCCTAAGCCAGAATCTCAATTGATTTTAGATGACGAAACCCTTGTTCAGGTTGTGCGGCGTGAGGAATCCTTTTTCCTGCTAGAGGCAGGAGAATCATGGATAGGTTTGATGGATAGGTTGGGCCATATCCCTTTGCCGCCTTATATCGATAGGGAAGACGAACCAGAGGATCTAGAAAGGTACCAGACGGTCTACGCTAAAAACCTCGGTGCGGTCGCGGCGCCGACAGCGGGGTTACATTTTGATCGTGAATTGATTGACCGAATTCAAAAGGCTGGCGTTAACACGGCAGAGATTACCTTGCATGTTGGGTCAGGCACTTTTCAGCCTATCAGAGCGGATGATGTTCGCGATCATAAGATGCATTCAGAGTGGATTGAGATAAGCGCAGAGGTTTGTGACCAGATTAAGCGCACCAAGGCCTGTGGCGGACGCGTCATTACTGTGGGAACCACCGCTATGCGCACATTAGAAAGTGCGGCTGACTCAGATTCAGGCATCGTTCAGCCCTTTGCCGGCGAAACCGATATTTTTATCCGCCCCGGCTATCAGTTTCGGGTTGTGGATGCACTTATCACTAACTTTCATTTACCGGAATCGACGCTATTAATGCTAGTGAGCGCGTTTAGTGGTTACCAAAGAATAAAGGCAGCTTATGATGCGGCAATTAAAATGCGCTATCGATTTTTTAGTTATGGTGACGCCATGTTTCTCGAACGCAATCAGGTTGCACATAAGGATCTTCCGCAATGAGTAGAAGCTGTGATATGTCGTTTAGTGTCAGTGCCACAGATGGTGAAGCACGTCGCGGCCAGCTGCGTTTTTCACGTGGCACCATCGAAACACCTGCGTTTATGCCGGTGGGTACCTATGGCACAGTAAAAGGGATGTTGCCGCGAGATATTTTGTCAACTGGTGCCGAGATCGTCCTTGGTAACACCTTTCATTTGATGTTGCGACCAGGGACCGATGTGATCGAACAACACGTGAACTTACACGGATTTATGAATTGGGATAAACCGATATTGACCGATTCTGGTGGCTTTCAGGTTTTTAGCCTAGGTGACTTGCGTAAGGTGACAGAAGAGGGGGTGGCCTTCCAGTCACCCATTGATGGCAGTCCCATATTTCTTGACCCAGAAAAGTCCATGGAAGTGCAGGCTAAGCTTGGTTCCGATGTCGTCATGGCATTTGACGAATGTACCCCATATCCGGCCAGCTGGGAGGATGCAAAGGCCTCTATGGAGCTTTCTATGCGCTGGGCACGGCGAAGTAAGTCTGCGCATGGAGATAGCCAATCTGCGCTTTTTGGTATTGTGCAGGGCAGTATGTATAAGGATTTGCGATTAGATTCGCTAGAGGCTTTAACGGAAATTGGCTTTGATGGTTATGCCATTGGCGGACTGTCTGTAGGAGAACCGAAAGAAGAAATGCTGCGCGTGCTTGAGTATCTGCCTCAACAAATGCCAAAAGATCAGCCTCGTTATCTTATGGGTGTAGGGACACCGAGTGATCTTGTTCAAGCGGCGGCCCGAGGGGTGGATATGTTTGATTGCGTGATGCCGACCCGCAATGCCCGTAATGGCCACCTCTTTACATCGCAAGGCGTGATTAAAATCAGAAATGCGCGCTACAAAACCGACAATACCGCGCTCGACCCAGAATGCGGTTGTTACAGCTGTGAGAATTTTACGCGGGCTTATCTTCATCATTTAGATAAGACGAAGGAGATGCTAGGTGCACAGCTTAATACCATTCATAACCTAACCTTTTATCAAAAAGTAATGCGTGAAGTCAGAGAGGCAATTACGGAGAATACACTACACAAATTGATAGTAAGGTATTGTTAAATCTCGAAACCCACCCATATTTTTTGTAAGAAACGCTAATTGTTTCTGTAAATTGACTCTGTCCGTTGTTAACCTGTTAACAATTACACATAATCGGATCAGCAGCCTTGAAAGGAAACGTAGTTTTCGGCAGTATTGTGCGTGATTATTGACGCTTCGGTTTATCTGCTTTTTATCGCATAGGGAACTAAATCGTTAATTGTATAGATAAGCACTCGCAAACCGCCCATTGCTCTTGTACTTCAGTGGGATTGACTAATAGAAAGACCAAAATAGGACCCGGAACATTTATATGCGACAGTCAAACACCATTGAGCAAGAAGCAGTAAAGATGGCAGATCTTTTTGGAATATTGGCAAACCCTTATAGAGTACAAATATTACAGGTGCTTGGTTCAGGCGAGCTTAATGTCGGCCAAATATTGGAACAAATTGCGATTACGCCAACCGCACTGTCAAACCATCTGACGAAGCTGAAAAGCAACGGTGTAGTTGGTTGTCGCAGAGAGCATAGGCATCTGTTCTACCATATTTCAGATAAGCGTGTGATCGAATTGCTTGACCAAGCAACAGTCGATGCTGCCTAGCTTATTTAGACTGATATAAAGCGAAGCTTTGAGCGAATTTCAATAGCCATAGAAAGACTTCACGACATAATTCTCGCATCTCTTTTTGTTGGCGTTTGATGATTAATGTCGAGCGTGGTGCAAACCTAGATTTTAAAAATCGTTGAGCTGCCAGTTGTATTCGTAGGTGATATCGTCTGCGTATTCGGCCAGTTCATTGGCGATCGCGCTAGGTGCATGCTGAGATAAGGTTTCAAGCACCTGTCCCTGATCGTCACCGAAATCAATGCCATACCAATCAAAGATACTTGAAAGGATGAGTGTCCCGTCTTCAAAGCGCGCGCCTCTTGGGTGGGCCAAATACTCCCCCGCAGCTTGATCGAGCAGTGCTTCGCTATTGTCTGCTGTAAAGGCCATAGCCTGTAAGTTGGGACAGCCTATGCTGGCGCAATTCACAGCAAAATGAACACGATAATCGTTCCAAAGTGGTCTGAGTATTCCGTGTTCTATGTCATTAAGAGACAGCTCTGTCTCGGCTAGCGTAATAATATTGTCGTCCCAGGGGCCGAATGAAAGCGGGGAGGCGCCGAGTTTTGTGATGGATTCTGCGGGGTAGTTTTCGATGATGAGCTGAACAGTTAGTGCGTTGTAGAGATTAATCCAATAGGCGTGTTGTTCGGCGCGATTATAAGTACGCGGGTCAATGCTAGAGAGCTGATCAATGTAACGATCAAGTACTGCTTTATCGTCCTCTAGCAGATTTTGGTAATCCACAAGATTAACGCCGCTAGGATCATCGGAGATGACGTATTCTTCAAGCAAGTATTGCCAGTCGCTGTGATCAATCACCGCAGTGTTGCCTTCAGCACTCACATCCCAAAATTGATCTGCTTCGGGTTGGGGGGCGCCCCCAAAAATAAAATAGGCCGCGATCGCTAGACCGATTATCGTAAAAGTTCCTGCGCCAATTACCCTTAATAGTTCTCGAGACATAGTTTTTAAAATATGGTTTTTGAAGTCATAGCCGCGTTGTTGTCAGAGCGTATTTTCTTCTTTTAAATTGAAGCCAGTTTTTTCTGCTGATTTGCTCGACAAATAAGCCGCGGGGCGATTTTGTTTTTCTTCACGATATAGACGAAAAATCATACCAAAGATTCCGACGGCGGCACCTATTGTTCCTAAAAGAGTGCCGCTTATTTTTGATCGGCCAATACGCTTGTTTGTCGTCACAGGCACTTCGACGACATTCATTTGCCGTTGTATGGCCTTTACTTGCATTTCCACTGTCCAACCAAAGGCTTGATCTTGCATCTGCAGCTCGCGCAATGCATCGAAACTTATGGTTCTAAAAGGACCGAGATCAGTAATAGGGTGGTTCCAGAGTTTTCTAATAAGGAGGCTCGCAAGCCAGTTGCCGAAACGCTGTTGAGTCGTGAGCGCCCCTTTTATCTGATTGCCCGCTGACCGAGAGCCAATGACCAAGTCAGCACCTTGCGGTATTTTTGATACCATATACGGCAGTTCTTCTATCACTGCAGAGTTATCTGCATCGACAAACACAACAATATCGATAGGGTTTAGCGCAGCGATTCCGGCTAGGCAAGCGGCACCGTATCCAGGCTTAGATTCTTGAACAACACGCGCGCCAGCAGAGCGTGCAATGGTTGCTGTGGAATCTGTTGATCCATTATCACAAACGACAATATCATCGATTAGTGCGCCCGCACCTGTATCATCTCTAAGGGCCATGAGATCGTTGACGACCGTGCCGATGCTTAGTTCTTCATTGAGTGCGGGAATCACTACCGCAATCGTTTTATCAAGATACATGGCTCAAGAGCTCCAATGAGTGACTTTGCTGCCAATACTTTTGTTTATCATTACATGTTCAGACCCTTGGGCGAACCATTTGTTGTGGATCTGAATTTATTGTCACTTTGCGAAATGACAACCGAAATGGCGCGGGTATATAGAAAAAGGTTAAATGGATAGTTATGCGATCCGAGATACATACAGTAGAGCAAATAGCGTTGGTCTTTGTGGGAATCTGCAGTGCATTGGCTTATGGCTATCTCGCTTTCAGTACTCGAGATTTTGATCAACCTGACCTAGCTAGTTTTTTAGTCCCGACGGCTGGATGCGCTTTGCTCACGATTGCCGTGGCTGTTATGTATCAAAGGAAGCAACTTCAGGTATCTATCCCGATTTTGTTGGCTTTTGCGGTGCTCTTCCGGTTGATTGCATTGTTTGGATTGCCGATCTTCGAAGACGACTTTTTTCGCTATCTCTGGGATGGCCGCATGTTGGTGGAGACGGGTAATCCTTATGGTATCGCGCCAGCCGAGTTTTTTGGTACCGAGCTGCTCGATGAAAAATTCGAAGATATTCTAGGCCAGATTAATTACCCCCATGTCGCGACCATATATGGTCCAGTCTGCCAATGGATCTTTGGTTTGGCTTACTTGATTGCACCAGGAAGTGTGTGGCCCTTGCAACTGATTTTTGGCTTAGCGGACATAGCAATTGTGTGCATGTTGCTGAGGTTAGCTAAGCCAAACTGGGTGTTGCTGTACGCGTGGTCGCCACTGATGATTAAGGAATTTGCGTTTACTGCGCATCCTGATGTGATGGGTATCGCCATGGCTCTTGGGGCGCTACTACTATTGAAACGAGACAAATGGTTTGAGGCGGCGGTGTTGCTCGCACTGGCAGCCGCCACAAAAGTGTTTGCGCTCGTCCTTGTCCCGTTTTTACTTGGTTTGCGGTTTCGTGCTTGGTTAGTTTTTGCGTTGACAGCCGTATTAGTAGCGCTACCGTTTGGGATTTTAGAAGCTTGGCGACCCGAAGGACTGGTGGTGATGGCTGAAACTTGGCTTTTTAATGCGCCACTCTATTTCTTTTTTTGGCAATGGTTGTCAGTCGATTTAATCAAACTCGCGCTCGTCGGCCTTTTTGCTATTCTGTGGTTTGCTTATTGGATTAAGTCAGACTTTGGTAGGAACCTTCATTTCCGTGGCGACTGGATCTTTGGTTTATTTTTCCTCTGCATTCCGGCGTTTAATGCCTGGTACATGGTTTGGCTGTTGCCATTTGCTGTCATATATCCCTCAGCAACCGCATGGGCTGCGTCAGTTAGTCTCTTGCTAGCTTATGGAATAGGACTCAACCTGCCGGGTTCCGGCTTAGAGCCGTATCAACAACCGGTTGCCTTCTTGGTTATTGAGTTTTTGATAATCGCGTTAGCATTTACTTGGGATATTTGGCGATACAATCAATCCGGTGACGCTAAATTAGGGCCTGCGGAGTAGGGAGTAGAATAGAGCGGTCGCGGATAGAAGGGCTGTAGCGAACAAATCGCAGAAACAAAAACGCCCACTATAAAGTGGGCGTTTTTGTACTTTAATAGCGCTCTATAGAAATGAGCTTTTAGTACTATTTACTATTGATCTAGATCAAGGTTGTAGCGTTGATCTAAGTAATAAACGATATAAGTCGCTTGAGACTGATCAGCAACTGCAAGAAGATTCTGCTGAGGATCGTCACAGTTATAGAGATTCTGAGCTAGGTCATCATAAGAACCGCCTTTGTAGGCTTTCAAGCTTGAGCTCTTAATTTTGACTTGTTTCTCTTCGTCCTGAACGCAGAAATCTACATCAGCGATTTCATCAGTTTTGCCATTGTAGAGAGCCTTACCGTATTCATAGGCTTGATCAACTGGCTGTGGAGCAGGCGCACTTGATGAAAATGTGCTGGTGCTTCCACTATAACCACCCGAGGCAAAGGCCAAGGTCGGAAGTAGTAGAGTAGAAAGAAGCATGAGTTTGGCTTTCATTTTGTAATATCTCCGTACTAAACGAGTTTATGGGGTTATTGTACTAGTTCAGACAGGCTGTGTGCGAGAAGGTTGGGCGTCTTACGTGTATTTAATGGAGTTGGTATAAACCGCTCTTTGAGCCCGTTATTCGTGCTTTTTCGTCCTTGTAGGCATTATCAAACAATTCTCCATATTAGTGAATTTGTGACAGAGTAGTCACTGCATTAGTTCAAGCTATTACTGAGCTTTTCGCATGTTGCAATGTATTCGCGTTCCAGTTGATCTATGTAGTTTGCCGCGGACATCTTTTTATCAACAGCGCCGATGCCTTGGCCACAGCCCCAGATATCTTTCCAAGCTTTTGATTTATTACTATCAATTGCACCGAAATCCATTTTCGTTGGATCGCTTTCCGGCAGATTGTCGGGATCGAGCCCAGCGTTGCGTAGCGACGGAGCGAGGTAGTTTCCATGTACACCGGTGATAAGATTCGTGTAGACAATATCTTCTGCTGCAGAGTCAACTATCATGTCTTTGTAGGCTTCGTCGGCCCTTGCTTCGTCGCAGGAAATAAACGCAGAACCAATGTAACTAAAATCTGCTCCCAGTGCCTGTGCGGCTGCAACTGCCCCACCGGTGGCCATTGAGCCTGCAAGCGCGAGCGGTCCGTCGAAAAATGTTCGTATTTCCTGAACTAATGCAAATGGTGAAAGACGTCCAGCGTGCCCACCCGCTCCTGAACAAACAGCGATAAGGCCATCTGCGCCTTTCTCTAGTGCCTTTTTTGCAAATTTCACGTTGATCACGTCATGCAATACGACACCGCCGTATGCGTGGACGCGCTCATTAAGATCTTCGCGCGCTCCGAGCGATGTGATGATGATGGGCACTTTGTATTTCTCGCAAAGTGCTAGATCTTCTAAAAGCCGGTCATTTGATTTATGCACAATCTGATTGACGGCAAAAGGCGCGGCGGGACGATCTGGATTTTTTTCTGTATGCTCCGCCAGCTCGGTTGTAATACGATCAAGCCACTCATCGAGCAACGATTGCGGGCGGGCATTTAGCGCTGGAAAACTACCGACGATACCTGCCTTACATTGTGCGATCACTAAATCTGGGTTGGAGATTAGAAATAGTGGGCTGCCAATAACTGGAATTCGCAAGCCTTGAAGAACTTTCGGTAGGGCCAAGATGATACCTCCAATCTGTCCAGTCTATTTTTTAAGACTATGCACAACTCGGAGCCTGTGTTCAATAGAGATGGCTGATAGAGTCGCCAAATAGCCTACGTGGAAATTAAAGGAGCATTCATAGGCGTCAAAAGCAACAATGTATAGCGCCGTACTTATTCGTTAGAATACCGCGCTTTTCGATCCCGAACCCAACGAGGGTCGGTTAAATCAATTTGTGTAAAACTAGGGCTTCTAGCATATGAGTAGTAGCAATTTTGTCGATGAAATCAATAAGCGACGCACGTTTGCTATCATCTCTCACCC
>CAZUTO010000031.1:0-18470 GCA_964623085.1 uncultured Porticoccaceae bacterium | reverse complement strand
ATTGCTTCAATCGCTTCCGATAGGGTCTTTACGCCAATCACTTGCATACCTGAGGGTATCTCTTTTGGCTGATTAGCAGCAGGAACAATCGCACGGGTAAAACCATGCTTAGCGGCTTCCTTTATTCTGTCCTGTCCATTGGCGACTGGTCGAATTTCTCCTGACAGCCCCACCTCGCCAAACGCTACCAAATCGTGAGACAAAGGGCGGTTACGCAGGCTAGAAAGTGACGCGAGCAACAATGGCAGATCCGCGCTGGTTTCCGCTACCTTGACCCCGCCTACTACATTAGCAAAGACATCTTGATCCGCCACGGATATTCCCGCATGGCGATGCAGCGCCGCAAGAAGCATGGCGAGGCGATTTTGATCTAGGCCAACGACCACACGGCGAGGATTGCTGTAATGCGTCTCGTCCACCAATGCTTGCAACTCGATCAGTAACGGACGCGTTCCCTCCCAGGTAACGGTGACCAAACTTCCCGGCGCTTCTTCCTCGGCTCGGCTGAGAAAGATCGCCGACGGATTGCTGACCTCGCGCATGCCGGTATCGGTCATCGCAAATACGCCCAGCTCGTTCACCGCACCAAAGCGGTTTTTCTGGCTGCGCAGCATGCGGAATCGAGAATCACTGGAGCTGTCGAGAATGATCGAGCAATCGATCATATGTTCTAACACCTTGGGGCCAGCAAGACTGCCTTCTTTAGTGACATGGCCGACGATGACAAGAATGGTCTGAGTCTGCTTCGCCATACGCACCAAATCAGCTGCGCATTCGCGAACCTGGGATACCGACCCAGGCGCGGAGCTTATATCTTCGCGATGCATCACCTGAATAGAATCCACGACAAGAATGTCTGGCTTCTCTCGCTCGATTTGCAACATGAGCGATTCAAGCGAGGTCTCCGCTAAAATCTGCAGTTTATCTCTGTTTAGATCTAACCGATGGGCACGCATCGCCACTTGCTGTGGTGATTCTTCACCCGTGCAGTAAAGCGTGTTCATTGTTTCAGCGAGCGTACACATGACTTGCAGAAGCAGCGTGCTTTTACCCGCTCCCGGCTCACCACCGATCAAGACCGTAGAGCCCGGCACCAGACCACCACCGAGTACGCGATCCAACTCTTTGAAACCAGATGGACGGCGCTCAGCTTGCTCTAATTCAACTTCGCTGAGTTTTTTGATTTGCGCGCCAGCGGCACCGGCAAAACCTGACCGAGACGCTGATTTTACCGATTTAGCAGAGCCGAGGCGGATTTCGGAAAGTGAATTCCAAGTACCACAATCCGCGCACTGCCCCTGCCACTTACTGTAGTCAGAGCCGCATTCGTTACAGACAAAGGCAGTTTTAGATTTCGCCACCAGATTGTTCCGTTAAATCCACTTTCGCTAAAAAGCGCAGGAGTGTAGCATGCGTCCTTCACACATTTCTTCTTGCGCCAGTATACGGATAATGTCTTCACTGATTCCAAGTCGCCAGTTTGTCTTTTCGCCCGATCTCGCGGCGACAATTGGCTTGGAAGAAGCTGTCTTGCTGCAATGTCTTAGTGAGGCTTCGCAGGACTACAGCGCTGAAACTCAGGGTAATTTTAGCTGGTATCAGCTCGACGCCCATTACTTAGAAAAGAAGCTACCGTTTTGGTCTAGGAATGATATCGGTCGCATTGCTGAAAACCTGCGGCAAAAAGGTATTATTTTGTTGGCATCTCCCCCTCTTGGTGAATGCGGGTATGCACGCTTCGCGTTTAACGAAAATAGCGATACGCAGGCTTCACCTACTTCCTCTCCAACAAGCGCACCTATTCCTAGTCAGGCAAATATAGCGAAACCGATCACCGCAAGCTGGGAACCGGATGAAAGCGCTATGAGGCTCTTAGGGCAACAAGGGGTACCCGAAAATTTTGCACGAGAGTGCTTGCCTGAGTTTTTGCACTATTGGAGCGAACGAGGAGAAGCACGCCACGCGTGGGGAAATCGTTACGCGAATCACGTCATGCGTAAATGGCGTGACTACGAAGCGCGCATCAATCGAGAGAAAAAGGAAATCGATATTCCTAGCTGGGCGATTAAGACCACCCGGGCAAACGAAATGCAGACTATTGATAAAAACTGGCAGCCCTCGGTAGATGCTCTCGAAATCTTAGAAATACAAGCGGGCATACACAGAAACTTTATCGAAGATGCGGTGCCAGAATTTGTATTGTATTGGTCGGAGAAAGGCGAGCTTTCCAATACATGGAGCACCCGTTTTATTAGCCATGTAAAACGGCAATGGGCGAAATGCCAGCATGAGCTAAAAAATGATTTGGAGCCTCGCCCTATCGAGCCCAACTGGCAACCCATGCCAGAAGTCTATGATGTATTGCAGCTTGCTCACATAGAGCTGGAGTTTGCCAAATCGCTCATACCTAGTTTTGTCGTCTATTGGCGCGATCGCAACGAATTAAGGCCGTCGTGGAATACCGTCTTTTTACAATGGGCGAAGCAACAGTGGAAACTCAAACACTCAGAACAGGGCCAGCGCGCCACAAGAGACCGTACCATTGCAGAAGACCTCACTGACCGAAGCTGGGCAAGCTGATTCCGCACAGTCCGACACAGCCGATCTGATTGATGCTATCAATCAGGTCTTCGGGTTATTTAGAATCAACTTTCATAACCAGTATTACAAAGCTTTTCCCGATGCCGACACACTCAATCCAGTAAAGAAACTGTGGCTTGAAGGGCTCAAAAATTTTAATGCGCAAACGATTTTGGCCGCAGCTAAAAGCATTATCGAAGGTAGCGACTTTTTGCCGACCTTGCACAAAATGGTCAGTCTCTGTGAGTCTATCGAAGGGAAAGCGGCTCCTGATGTGCATAGTGCATACCTAGAAGCCTGTCGGGCACCCAACCCAAAAGCACAATATGCTTGGTCACACCCTGCGGTCTACCATGCTGGTAAAGCCAGCGATTGGTACTTTCTTTCTTCCGCGAATGAATCTACTGCCTTCCCGGTCTTCAGGAATCATTACAATAGGTTGGTTGACGAAATGCGCAATGGCGCGCATCTTTCCATCCCAAAACACTTGGCCAGCGACAAAGAAAAGACTGAGCCCAAGCTTGATAAAAGCAGTGCTATGGCAAAAATAAGTGCCATTAGAAACGTACTGAACGACACATAATAAATTATTCAATGTCCATGCCCACTATCAACCATAGGTTTTTGATCCGCTGGATCCTCTCCATAGCCTTGGGCTTGGTATGTATTGCAGCCTATGGCCACGGTGTTAGTGGCGCTGATGCTCGCTTCCTGAACGAAAACCAAGGCTTCCAGTTTTTCGTTTATCTGTATTTGGGCGCGAAGCACATGGTCACCGGCTACGACCATTTGATGTTTTTATTTGGTGTGATCTTTTATCTCACCAGTATGCGCAGCGTTGCTTTATACGTTAGCCTGTTTGCGGTGGGCCATAGTATTACACTCTTAGCCGGGGTGTTAATGGATTGGAACGTCAGCGCCTATTTTGTTGATGGCATTATTGGCCTGTCAGTTGTGTATAAGGCCTTTGATAACCTTGGCGGTTTTGACCGCCTTCTCGGGCAGTCTTTTAATGATAAGCCCGCAGTTTTTATCTTCGGTTTGTTTCATGGGCTAGGCTTGGCCACCAAACTCCAAGATTTAAGCTTGCATGAAGATGGCTTGGTCGCCAACCTCGTTTCTTTTAATCTAGGCGTGGAAATTGGACAAATTCTCGCTCTGATGTTTCTGCTCCTTATACTGAGTATTGGCCAACGAATTAGCAGTAACCCTAAACCCGGCATTGCAATCAATATGCTCCTGATGACGGGGGGCTTTGCGCTTGCCACATACCAATTCGCATACTACTTTGCTACCTGAGTTTGATCAGGCACACACATAGAGGCAATCATGACTGAATCATCTATTCTTACTAACAAACAACTCTTTGTCGGTTTTATTCTCACCCTACTTGTCGGTGGGGCGCTGACTTACTTTGTTGTCCTCCCGGCTGAAAAAGGCGAAGACCCCTCCGGTTTCGGTGAAGCCACTGGCCTCACGCAGCTCACAGATTCCGGGGATAGCTCAGCGGATAGCGAGGGCGTTGTTATCGCGCCACTAGAATTAGACGAAGGCGTGCTCTATGTATCTGTCGACCCAGCCACTGCTGAAATACCATTAGACGATTTTGGTCGAGCACTTCCTTCGTTAACGGGAACCAACCAACGCGTGCATGAAGAGATCTACAAAACGGAAACCATTGAGATTGTGCTGCCACTAGATGGGCAGATCGAGTTCAAGGCAGTGATGGAAGAAGGTGACACGCTGCTTTATTCGTGGGAAGCCGACGGTGATATGTATTTTGATTTCCACGCACATGACGAAACAAGACACGCGGAATTCTGGACGCGCTACACCGAGGGTGAAGGCAATAGCGAAAGCGGCTCGATTGTTGCGCCATTCAGCGGTCAGCACGGCTGGTATTGGCTCAACATTAGTGACAGTGAAACGACAATCACGCTCAACGTCGCCGGCTATTACGACGAGTTGCTTGAAATCGATCTCGGCGGCTACTAGTAATGAGTTGCCATGATTTTAAAGTCGGCGATTCCGCTTCTATCACCAAGCGATTCTCGTCAGAAGACGTCGCTAGGTTTGCGGAAGTCAGCGCTGATGCCAACCCCATTCATCTTGATGATGCCGCAGCGGCCGAGTCTGTTTTTGGCCAACGTGTTGTGCACGGCATGCTCGTTGGCAGCCTTTTTTCAGCGCTTATCGGTATGCAATTACCTGGCAAGGGTTCAATCTATCTCGGCCAAAATTTAAGCTTTAAAGCACCGGTAATGATCGACGATGAAATCACCGCGACGGTTGAGATCACTTCCATCCGCGAGGGCAAACCCATCATGAAGCTGCGCACATTCGCGGTTAACGCCGAAGGAACCATCGTGATTGACGGCGATGCTGTGGTGAAGTTTGGCTGAGCACCTAGATACCGACCATCGCTCAAACACTCATTTAAGCACTCGTTAGAACGACCAATCTTTTATCAAGCACCATTTTAATGGCTTTCAAATGGCCTTTGATTCATCGAGGTTGGCTCATTTGGTTTTTCCATCGCCAGTGCATTGCATCTCTGCAAGAGCCGTTAAAACAGTTTGACTAAAAAAACTCTGAAATAGCCAGGGTTGAACTTAACGACCTTTTAACGTTCAATGGCTAAGTTATATAGGCGGATGCCTAAAGTTTTGGCTATAAAAATAGTAAGTTGAGAAACCTACTTAAACAAAAAGATCAATCCACACAAAGAAGGAAAATTATTATGAGCATGATGACTGAATTTAAAGAATTCGCGATGAAAGGAAGCGTCGTTGATATGGCTGTAGGTATCATCATTGGCGGTGCTTTCGGAAAAATCGTTTCGTCCTTTGTGGCTGACGTGCTTATGCCACCTATCGGACTCTTAATAGGTGGGGTAGATTTCTCTCAGTTAGCGATCACCCTTCAGGAAGCAAGTGGTGAAGCAGAAGCCGTGGCAATTAATTACGGTGCTTTCCTGCAAAACGTATTTGACTTCATCATCATTGCCTTCGCTATATTTATGGCCATCAAAGGTATGAATAATATGAAGAAGGCTGAAGAAGAAGCGCCGGAAGCGCCTCCAGAGCCTACTAATGAAGAAGTTTTGTTAACTGAAATTCGTGACGCTTTGCGAAAATAGTCATGCAGTTAACTTAAACGCATCTTATCGGTGTGTTTAGAATAAAAAGGGAGCCGTATGGCTCCCTTTTTTGTTGGTATGAGTATGTCTTTAACGCCTTGGCTTTGATTCCCTTCAAGCTTTATCAGATTTCTCTGCCGCCATTTCCACACTGAGACTATCCACACGCTGGAAACCTCTTGGCAACTTACTACCTCTTCTGCCACGCTCTCCCAAATAATGTTCGATGTCTGCGGCTTTTATCACCAGGTGCCGTTTTCCAGAATGTACTTTTAAAGACGCTCCCTCTGGGAAAACAGCAACACAAACCATAAATTCTTCGCGATTCTGTACTCTCGAAGAAGGTATACCGATAATTTTATTGCCTTTGCCCTTGCTAAGAGTCGGCAAGTCCGCAAGCGGAAACGCGAGCATCCTTCCCTCATTTGTCACCGCGACAAGTAGATCTTTCGATTTATCCGAAAGCAACATAGGCGGCAATACGCGGGCGCCTTTGGGTAAAGACAAGGCGGCTTTACCTGCCTTTTTGTTGGCTAAGAGATCATCAAATTGACAGATATAGCCGTACCCTGCATCCGAAGCCATCAGCACTTCTGCACTTTCGCTCTCTGCCATCAACACCGCGCGAAACTCAGCACCTGATGATGGATTGACTCGCCCGGTTAAGGGTTCTCCCTGACCACGTGCCGATGGCAAGGTGTGTGCGCCCAAAGAGTAGCTGCGGCCAGCGCTATCGATAAATACGGCCTGCTGGTTAGACTTTCCTTGAGCGTGATCTAGGTAAGCGTCACCACTTTTATAGCTAAGCGAATCCGGCTCTACATCATGGCCTTTCGCCGCGCGTACCCAGCCTTTTTCAGATAGCACTACTGTCACTGCTTCAGATGTCAGCAAGTCTTCATCACTAAAGGCTTTGGCCGTCATTGCCGTAGCGACGATATTTGAGCGGCGATCATCACCAAACTCTTCCGCAACAGCCAATAGCTCTTTCTTAACTTTGGTCTTCAATCTAGCTTTTGAACCAAGTACAGCTTCAAGCTCAGCTTTCTCTTTTTGCAGTTCTTCTTGCTCACCGCGGATCTTCACTTCTTCGAGTCGAGCCAACTGACGCAAGCGCGTATCGAGAATATAGTCGGCTTGAATTTCAGTCAGCGCAAAGCGCTTCATCAATACAGGCTTCGGCTCATCTTCGGTACGGATGATTTGAATCACTTCGTCAATATTGAGGAAGGCTACAAGTAAGCCGTCCAATAAATGCAGTCGCGCATCGACTTTGTCTAACCGATATTGCAGCCGTTTGCGGACGGTAACCAAACGAAACTGCAACCATTCCTTCAAGATCTCAAAAATGGACTTCACAGCCGGCTTGCCGTCTATCCCAATCATATTGAGATTAACGCGATGACTTTTTTCTAGATCAGTAGTCGCGAACAAATGTGCCATTACTGCATCGGTATCCACTCGATTAGATCGCGGGACGATCACCAAACGAGTTGGGTTTTCATGATCACTCTCGTCGCGCAGATCAGAAACCATCGGCAATTTTTTGCCATTCATCTGATCGGCGATCTGCTCGAGTAGTTTTGCGCCGGACACTTGATGAGGAAGTGCGGTCACGACAATTTCGCCGTCTTCGATCATCCAACTTGCGCGCTGCTTAATTGATCCTCGACCGGATTCATAAAGCTCAGAAATTTCTTCAGGCGTGGAGATAATATCGGCTTCAGTGGGGTAATCTGGCCCTTTGATATATCCCAACACTTCTTCCTTGGGTGCTTTGCTATTTTCTAGCAACCGCACACAGGCCCCAACGACTTCACGCAGATTATGCGGCGGGATATCCGTCGCCATGCCTACAGCAATGCCAGTGGTGCCATTTAACAGCACATTGGGAACCTGCGCAGGGAGAACCAAGGGTTCATCCATCGTGCCATCAAAGTTTGGGCCCCAATCTACTGTGCCCTGGCCTAACTCCTCAAGCAGTACACGCGCGTAAGGCGACAGCCTCGATTCGGTATAGCGCATGGCCGCAAAGGACTTTGGATCATCGGGTGAGCCCCAGTTACCTTGGCCATCTACTAGTGGATATCGATAACTGAATGGCTGCGCCATGAGCACCATGGCTTCGTAAGCTGCACTATCACCATGCGGGTGGAACTTACCAATGACATCACCGACCGTGCGAGCGGACTTCTTATATTTTGCTCCTGCTCGCAAACCCAGCTCACTCATCGCATAAACAATGCGCCGCTGCACCGGCTTAAGACCGTCACCAATATTTGGCAATGCCCGATCCAGAATGACGTACATGGAGTAATCCAGATACGCCTTTTCTGCATAATCCCGCAGCGACTGAATTTCGTTGCCGTCTTCGTTAAACTGAGATGATTCCAACGTCAATTGTCTCTCTAATTTTTACTAGCTAATCTGTACTAGCTATTTTGTTAAACCGTTCTATTCTGAAGCTCTATTTCGAATCTCAGACTCCAAACCCGTTAGGCCCCAATCTTTGCCCTTTTGAACGGCTGCCTCAATATCTCCACCGTTTGACTCGAGCTCACTCAACGCAACTAGTGCGCCGACACGATTACCGGAACCACAATGCAATACAGTGGCCTCGCCTTCGATCGTATCCAGCAAACTTGTTAATGCAGCTGCATTCTCATAGGTTACGCCAGAGGCGCCTGCTACCGGAACGCTATAGAAATTCATACCAAGTGATTCAACGTAGGCTTTCTCATCCCAGTCGAGTTCCCCATCAGTGCGCACACTGACCACATTCTGCACACCAGCTTCACTAAGCGCTTCTAAATCTTCTTTGGTTGGCTGACCACTGGTATAAAACTTGCCCTCAGGGTTTTGAAGATTTCGGAGCCCTAAGGCCTCTATTTCCTGAGGATCTACCGCTACCGAAACCGGACCAGGTGCCGATGCACAGGCCACTAAAGACGCCACAAGTAAAAAAGTAAAAATGCGTGCAGCACAGCTTGAGATAATTTTCATAAATAACCCTTCCCCTTGTTTGAGGTCTATCTATCAACCACCCAGCCCGAAATATCTCTTTTGGAAACATGCCTAAGAAGGCACGACCTAAGATCAAACTTCCGCCAGATTACCTTTTGACTCCAACCAAGCCTTTCGCTCTGGCGCGCGCTTCTTTGCCAGCAGCATATCCATCAAACCATCTGTGTCTAACTTTGGATCTAAACTCAGTTGCACCAAACGACGCGTATCTGGTGACATTGTCGTTTCACGAAGCTGCATCGGATTCATCTCGCCCAAGCCCTTAAAACGCTGGACGTTGACTTTGCCGCGCAGTTTCTCGGCTTCGATACGATCGATCACACCCTTTTTCTCATGATCATCTAGGGCATAAAATACCTCTTTACCCACATCAATTCGATACAGTGGTGGCATGGCAACATAGACGTATCCGCCACTCACTAGTGGCCGAAAATGTCGCAAAAATAGTGCGCACAAAAGCGTGGCGATATGCAGCCCATCGGAGTCTGCATCTGCAAGAATGCAAACTTTCCCGTAGCGCAACCCTTCGAGGTTGTCTGAGCCCGGCTCAACGCCCAGCGCAATGGAAATGTTGTTCACTTCTTGCGAAGCCAAGACTTGCTGTGAATCGACTTCCCAAGTGTTCAGGATCTTGCCTCGCAGCGGCATAATCGCCTGAAAAATGCGGTCTCGTGCCTGTTTGGCCGACCCACCCGCCGAATCCCCTTCTACAAGAAACAACTCTGTCCTTGCTGGGTCGTCGCTGCTGCAATCCGCCAGCTTTCCGGGTAATGCTGGACCGGAGGCCACTTTTTTTCGAACTACCTTCTTGCTCGAACGCATACGCTTTTGCGCTTGGCCAATGCAATGCTGAGCAATAGCATCTGCATCATCTGTATGCTGGTTCAGCCAGAGGCTAAAGCTGTCTTTAACGATACCCGCAATAAAGCCCGCGGCTTCTCGCGATGACAATCGCTCTTTGGTTTGACCGGAAAATTGGGGATCCAACATTTTGAAAGATAAAATGTAGGCACAACCCTGCCAGATATCCTCCCCCGTGAGCTTAATACCCCTAGGCAGCAAGTTTCTGAATTCGCAGAACTCGCGAATCGCTTCCAGTAGGCCGGTTCTAAGCCCATTAACATGGGTGCCTCCCTGCGAAGTCGGAATCAAATTGACATAGGACTCCTCAACCAGATCACCACCATTGGGAAGCCATTGAATTGCCCAATCAACGGCTTCACCGCTCCCCGCCATACTGCCTAGAAAACCTTCTACAGGAAGCGTGTCAAAGCCCTGCGTCGATTCCAGCAGATAATCCAATAGACCGTTTTCAAAAAGCCAAGTGTCAGACTCTGAGGTGTTTTCATCTTTGAATTTAACTTCAAGCCCCGAGCACAGTACGGCCTTTGCTCTGAGCAGGTGTTTGAGTTTGGAAACGCTGTACTTCGCCGAATCAAAGTATTTTGGATCTGGCCAAAAGCGCACGGTGGTGCCCGTATTCCTTTGGCCGCAGGTATCGATGACTTCCAGATCACTATTCTTTTCGCCATCGGCAAAAGACATCTCGTAAACCTTGCCGCCGCGACGAATCGTTATATTGAGCACGGCAGAAAGCGCGTTAACTACTGAGACACCCACGCCATGCAAGCCACCGGAAAACTGATAGTTCTTGTCGGAGAATTTACCACCAGCGTGTAACGTGGTGAGGATCACCTCAACGCCCGGCTTTTTCTTTTCGGGGTGAATATCGACAGGCATGCCACGGCCGTCGTCACTCACACTGAGGCTACCGTCTTTATGCAATACAACATCTATTTTTGACGCATGACCAGCCAGTGCTTCATCAACACTGTTATCGATCACTTCTTGGGCAAGGTGGTTAGGGCGGGAGGTATCTGTGTACATCCCCGGGCGTTTTCTAACTGGATCAAGGCCGGTTAAAACTTCAATATCCCGTGCACTGTATTGCTCTGTCATAGAGTTCTGAATTATTGGCGCTTGCTAATAAGAAGGGTGCTTTGTATCAGTGCTGGAAACCGCATGCAACTATAAGTTGCTGTGTGATGAAAAACGCTTACTACAAATAGAAAAATGGTTGCGGGCTAATAACCCTGGGAGTCCAAAAGGACATTGAATTCGGGCATAGTAACCCTAGTAACATGGGTCTCAATCGAGCCATCTGGTGAAAGGTTGAGAGTACGATAGCCCGGGTACTTGTCATCTAAAGCGAAGATTTCAGACTGAGGTTTAAACTGAATACAGGTCGAAGGCGCGCTAGCGTAGAGCACACCTCCCAGCGTTTGCTCAAACGTCTGATGAATATGCCCCCAATGAACGCTGCGAACACGCCGACTACTTCGGACAATGTGGAGAAAGTCCTCCGCATCTGCAATACATTGTTTATCCAACCAAGCGCTGCCTACAGACATCGGATGATGATGCACACAAACCATCACATGTTCTTGGGTATTCTGTTCGAGTAATTGTCGGAATAGTTTTAGCTCTTCGCTACCGAATTGGCCGTTTGGAGAACCAGCAACTACCGAATCGAGCAATAGTATCCGCCAGTTACCTATATCAAATGTCTTGAGATAAGGAACGGATTTATCAACGGACTCAACCATATGAACATCGTCGTGATTCCCCGGAAGCCAGACAAATGGCAAGCTGGTGTCATTAAGCGCACTAAAAAAGTATTCGTAGGCTGCAAGATTGGGGTGCGCTGCTATATCACCGGTTATTAGGAGCAAGTCTGGTGATCGTTCACAGGCATCGTCCACGACAGCATTAAAACTGTCACGTGTATTTACACCGGCTAATCGAAAATCCGAATCTGGCCCGAGATGAGGGTCTGTAATCTGAATAATCTTGGTCAATTAGCTACCCTGGCCGAATTCCTGAAATTCTCTTTACTTAGTTTTTGGCACGCCCTTGGCAAGCATATGAACAAGCCAATGGCCGAGCAAGTGATTGAGCTGGTTCTTTTCATCCGGCGCATACATATCTTTGTTGGGATAGGTATAGTGGATAAAACGAACACGGTTGTTATTTGCGCTGACAACTTCAGCCATACGCGCATCGTCATAGACACGCACGAACATTTTCTGCGAATTCGCCCACGGAAGACTGTGCATAGTGCATTGCAGGCTAAACAATCGCGTATATTTAGACTCTTTAGATACATCTATATGAAGCTCAACTTCATTTTTTTCACCAGACTGAAACACAAAAGTGCCATCAGTATTGGTGCCTACCAATTTCAAAAGGCGAGCATAGTTCAACTCACAATCCGAGTGGAAGTGCGTTAAACGTTCAACACGCTGTAACCTCTTTAAAACTTGCATAGATCCTCAAAAAACCGTAGATATGTCATGCTTTTTGGCCATTAACCGTTTCCGACAGTTCAAAACCAAAAGATTAATCAATTAATTGTAACTCAATACGGACTTAGCAATTGCCAAGCTTTTCTCAAAATGAGAACTTTTGTTTGTTTACTCCAGCCGCGCGTAATTTGGCCTGAAGTGCGATTATAATCCACAGCACTTGTTAATGAATCTTAACCGGTCTATTAGACCCTCTATGCTAGCATTCTGCGCTCTTGTCGGAGGATGTTATTAGATGCCTAAATACGCTCGGCTTTTGATGCTTTGCGGCGCATTGTTATTGTCGCTTAGCTCAAGCTTTTCTTACGCCGATACATTGGAGCAGATCTTTAGTCTCGCTCAAACCAATGATCCCGAAATTCGCATTGCGGAGGCACAGCTTCGCGCAAATAGTCAAAGTCGTACTATTGGTCGTTCATCGCTTTTACCTCAAATAAATGTGGGTGCACAGCGCAGTGAGAACGATAGCTCCAGTGCTGAAGCACGGGGCAACAGTGACAACACGACAGAAACGATAAGTGCATCATTGAGTCAGGTAATCTTTGATCTCCCTAGTTGGTATAGCTTTAAGCAGGGAGATGCGATTGCCGATCAAGCGGAAAAGGATTATTTGATTGCGAAGCAAGATTTGATTATTCGCACGACGACCCAGTATTTGAATGTGCTTCGAGCGGTGGACGCACTTGCAACGTCTAGATCTGAAGAAAGAGCTTTCGCTATACAATTAGACCAAGCGAAGCAAAGATACGATGTCGGTCTAACTGCCGTCACAGATGTCTATGAAGCCCAAGCCGTATACGACAACGTTGTTGCTGGACTTCTCCAGTCAGAAGGTGATCTCGGTATTGCCTTTGAAAATTTGACTATATTAACTGGGCAAGACCATTTATCCGTGGCGCCGCTGCTCGACTCGGTGCCCATTGTGAACCCGACACCTGAAGACCCTGAAAGCTGGGTAGAAATTGCGCTTGAGCGTAGCCATTTTCTAGCAAGTGCCGAGCTCAATAGAGACGCCGCTCGTTTTAACTCTAAAGCCGGCAGAGCAGCCCACTACCCTACTTTAGATCTGAGACTGAACTATTCGGACCGAACTACGACTGACAACACTGACCCTGCTCCTGGAGTTGATATTACGGCGGGCTTCTTTGATTTCTCGCAGGAGACTCGTTCTGTTGTGTTATCACTTAACATCCCTTTGTTTACTGGTGGCAGGCTCACCGGCCAACGTAAGCAAGCTTTTTCCCAGTACGTTCAAGCCGAAGAGAGCCTAGACAATACCCGACGTACATTGATTCAAATGACACGGAATTTGCACCTTTCCACGCGCACTGGCGTCTCAACTGTTTTTGCGCGCAAAGCTGCGCTCACTTCTTCCGAAAATGCGTTGGAAGCAACCAAAGCTGGCTATGATGTCGGCACAAGAAATCTAGTAGACCTACTGCAAGCAGAGCGTGCTGTGTTCGCTGCACAACTTGATTACTTTAATTCCCGCTACGACTACATACTGGATATGCTTAATCTTAAACTAGCAGCTGGAACGCTAAGTACTGAAGACTTGATGTATTACAACCAATATCTCGATGCCAGCGGAGAGGTTGCTCGCAGTACTTTGCTGACTAGGTAGGATTGTTGCTAGATAGCTTTCTTACTAGATAAGTTAGGCTATTAGCGACTCTATGGCTTCTAGCACTCTTGTTGCGGCTCCGCGCTGGCTCTCCAAATAATCTGCCGCTGCAATACTCATTGCTGCTCTTTTCGAGCTGTCTTGCCAAAGCGAAACTAGGGTATTGGCAACTGCGCTTGATGCGTTATCTGTGCGACCAAGTGCACCCTTAGCTTCCATTTCGTTAAATAGGCTATCGAAGTTCCGCTGTGATGGGCCAGCCAAAATGGGCAAACCCCAAGCAGCCGGCTCAAGCGGGTTGTGACCACCGTGATCAACAAGCGTACCGCCCATAAGCACGATATCCGCTGCCCCAAAGAGTGCGCGCAATTCCCCCATTTGATCACCAAGCACTATGGCGTGATCAGATTCCACCTTTATACGCTCATTCGTGCTCTGATCTGACCGTCGCACAAACTGAAGATTTCTATCGGTAATCAGCGCTTCAACTTCGGCAGCGCGAACAGCGTGTCTAGGCACCAAATACAACAACGCCTCTGGCAAAGTGCCTTGTATGCGCTGAAACGCATCAAGAATAATCTCGTCTTCACCAGGGTGTGTACTCGCGGCGATAATCACCGGTGCACGCGGCGTTTCGAGATCCGATTTGGCAGCCTCCGCCACGCGTCTATCGTCTTCAGTTATTTGAATGTCTGCCTTAATATTGCCCAACACGCTGACCGCATTCTCGCTAGCACCCAACTCTTTAAATCGCTGCGCATCGTTTTGATACTGTGCTGCAATAAAACTCAGTGAGCTCATCATCTCAGATATCATAGAGCCAGCACGCGCATAACGCGCGGCAGATTTCTCGGACATACGCGCATTCGCAAGAATGCTAGGAACACCACGCTTGGACAACTCAGCCACCCAATTGGGCCAAAGTTCGGTTTCCATAATGACCAGCGCCCGTGGGTTTATCCGATCAAGGAAACGTTCAACGGTTCCCGGCACATCATAGGGCGCATATTGGTGCGAAACACTGTCACCAAATAAACGTTCTGACTGCTCTGCACCGGTGGGAGTGGTGTTCGTTATAAGAATTGGCCAATCGGGATGTGCCTTCTGAATTAGCCGAACCAATGGCTCGGCCGCAATGGTTTCGCCTACCGATACGGCGTGAATCCAAAGCGGGGAATCATGTCTTGGTTGGACTCGACCAAACCTCTGGGCGATGTTTTGTGCGTATCCTGGGTGCTTTCGCGCCAGCCACTTCAACCGCCCCACAACGACAGGCATTATCGCGTAATGCATCCCTGTGTAGATTGAGCGCTTCATAGTTGAGTCATGGCGAGGTTAGGTCAAATAAAATTAGATGAGCTGATTTAAGCTTAGTGTATCAGCGACTCAAACTGGATACCCGCGATTGGCGAATAAGCAAAGCAACGGGAATCAAACTAACCAACACCAACACGAGAGCAGACAGACCTGCCCGCTCCCATTCTCCTTCAGAGGTCAGTTCATAGATCTTAACGGCCAGTGTATCCCAACCAAATGGCCGCAATAACAAGCTCGCTGGCATTTCCTTAATGACATCGACAAACACAATCAAGGCACCCGTCAGGAATCCTGGCATCAATAACGGCAGAGAAATACCGAAGAAAATCCGCCTGCGCGAACTACCCATAATCACGGCTGATTCGATATAGCTCTGTTTGACTCGGCGCAAGCCACTCGCCAACGCCCCGTATCCTGGCCGGAAAAAGCGAACAACGTAGGCAAACAACATACCGAATAACGAACCGAGAAATATCGGCTCCAGCGATAATCCAAATAGCTGCCCTTGCCAAATCAAAAATCGATCAGCGCTCGCGAGCAGTGACATAATCCCCACCGCAAGAACAGACCCCGGTATTGCATAGCCCCAACCAGCAACTTCTGGAAGTAGCGCCGATTTAGAGCGTCGAACAGCAAACGCAAACGGAAAGGCTAGAATCAAAACGATTAATGCAGCGATGGCACCAAGGCTGAAGGTTCGCAACACCAAACTGCTAAATTCTGGGGCAAACAAATATCCCAGATTATTGATCGACCATATCAAAAGCTGCAGCAGCGGCAAGGCAACTGCTAACAAAAAGACGAATGTGCAAACCGATGTCGCTAGCCACGCAACCGGGCGTGAAAGCTTCAACCGATCTTGTACCTTCACCTGAGACTCTTGCTCGGTTTTGCGAGGACGAAAGTACATTTCCGACGTCATCGCCAAAATAACAAAAAGCAGTAACAGCGTGGCGAGCTGCGCTGCGGTTTCAATGCTAAACAAACTAAACCAGGATTTGTAAATGGCCGTAGTAAAGGTATTAAACCCAAATATCGCAACGGCTCCAAAATCGGCCAGTGTTTCCATTAGCGCCAAAGAAACGCCGGCAACAATCGCAGAGCGTGCAGCCGGCAGCACGACTCGAAAAAATGCCGGAAAAGGACGAAGGCCTAGCGTGCGTGCAACATTAAGGAGCTCCGTACCCTGCGCCAAAAATGCGGCGCGCGCCAATAGGTACACGTAAGGGTACAAAACCATGGTCATCACACAGACGACCGTAAACGGCGTGCGCACCTCAAGATAGCCTTGCATTCCGATTGACCGCAGAAAAGACTGCGCGGTGCCACCGAAATCAAAAATACCTAAGGTAACAAATGCTAATACATAGGCCGGAACGGCGAGTGGCAGAATCAGTGCCCAATCAAAAAACTTACGTCCGGGAAATTCACAAACAGCGGTAAGCCAAGCAAAGCTAACACCGAGAACGCTGACACCTATCCCCACGCCAAGAACGAGGATCAATGTGTTTTTGATCAGCCCCAGTAGCTGGGTGTCCCAAAGATGCTGCCAAATTAGCGTGTCGACTTGCCACCAGCTTTTGACCAAAAATATGGCCGGCAGCAACATCAGGACGCAAAGGCTCCAGAGCGGCAGCCGATAGAGCCAGTGCGTTTGCGTCGTTGCCATCAATGACAACCTATTCGCAATTTTAAAGAACGAAAGGAGTGATACGTTATTGGTAACCCGCTCGGTCCATTAGGCGCACGGCATCAACTTGCAACTGTCCCATGATTTCAACTGCTACTGGGTCAGATTTAAATTCGCCCCAAGCGGCCACTTCTGGAACCGAATCGACTATTGGGTTCACAGGAAACTCTTTGTTCAGACCAGCAAATTGGCCTTGAGCTGCCTCGCTGGACAGCCACTCAAGTAACTGTATCGCTGCATCAGGGTTCTTGGCGTGCCTAGTAACGCCTGCGCCAGATACATTCACATGCACACCGCGGCCATTTTGGTTTGCCCAAAAGATATCAATGGGTGCATCCGGCTGCGCCTCTTTAAGGCGACCAAAGTAATAGGTGTTCACCAAAGCGACATCACACACACCTGCAATCACCGCTTCCATGGCGCTGTCGTCATTACTTAGAGGATCAACTGCCAAGTTACGCACCCAACCTGAGACGACCTCTTCAGCAATTTCTTCACCGTGCTCGGCAATCATGGATGCCACCAAAGACTGGTTGTAGACCTTTTTCGAGGTTCGCAAGCAAAGTCGGCTTTCCCACTCATCGCTGGCAAGAGATTCATAGGAATCTAATTCTTCAACACTCGTTCGCTCTGTCGAGTAAACCATGGTTCGAGCGCGAAGTGACAATGCAAACCAACTGTTATCACCGGCTTTTAGATTTTTGGGAACATTAATATCCAGCGTTGCAGAATCAACAGGACGCAACAATCCAAGATTTTGCGCATGCCAGAGGTTCCCCGCGTCTACTGTTAGAAACATATCGGCTGGAGTTCGCTCAGCTTCCGCTTCAAGACGAGCAATCAGTGCAGCTTCACTGTCAGTGATATATCGAACCTCCACCCCTGTCTCTTCCGTAAACTGATCGAAAAGAGGCTTAATTAAGTGTTCAGCACGTGACGAGTAAACCGTGATTGGCTCTGCTGTCTCAGACGCAGCAACAGCATTAGCTGCATCAGAAACTGTTTCAGCTGCAGTCGACAGAGATTGCTCTGTTTCACTGGATTCACAACCAAGTATGAGCAAAGCAAAAATAAATAGAGAAAGTATACGCATGGGATCAAAAAGCTGTATTGGTTAAGAGAGCGCAAATGATAGCGATTCTCAACTAGGCATACAAACAAACCGGTGTTTTAAAATCGATTTGGGTTACAAATAGCTCTATGAACGGCGATTTTGTCTAGCTAAGTGTTCTAATTAGAGGCGACATCATGCGAATATCCGGTAGCACATAGGATTTTTGTCTAAATGCGAGGTTATAGATATGTTCTTCGGTAAATCTTGGGAAGACTGGATCGATCAATACCAACAAAGCCACCAGAACAAGCTAAACCAGCTTTGCCATTTCTTTGGCATCCCTATGATCGCTATTTCAATCGCGACAATGCTGTTTTCGTTTTTTGAGCCAGTGCTGTTTTGGTGGGGAATAGGCTTGTTTGTGCTAGGGTGGATACTGCAATTTGCAGGCCATATCGCCGAAGGCAAACCACCAGAGTTTTTGCAAGACTGGCGATTTCTGTTTGTTGGCTTAAGGTGGTGGGTTCAGAAATTTATTCGGCGAAAATAACTAGCTGATCTATTTTTTATACTTTTCTAAAGCCTGCTGCAGTGTCTCTAGAATAGCAGGTGGCTTTTCTTCATAGTTGTTAATACGAACCGCTAAGCCGCCACCAGTAAGGCGAGATTCCCAACGA
>CAZUTO010000030.1:0-20986 GCA_964623085.1 uncultured Porticoccaceae bacterium | reverse complement strand
TTTATTGCTAGGGTTGGTATTGCAAAAATTGCGGCCACTAAGACTCCTAAGGATAGGCTGCTGCCATAAAACGTCGTCGACACCTGCCAGTGATTCCAGAAAGGTCGTGCCGGAATACGGTAGCAGACAGTCATATAATAAAGACCAACAGCTGCAGAAATTATCGCTAGATAACCAAAAGTGGACGCCGTATTAGTGGCGAACGCTGGACTTAGCATTGCACTAATTTCTAGGCCAAACAGCGATTGCCATAGACTAGAAAATACAGCGTTCTCTGGTAGGCTAAAGATAATATGCAGCGCTAAGAACCCCATAAATAAGGCGATACCCAAGCCTTCGCGACACACTGGTGAGTGTCTTAGGTTGTTAAAGCCTCTATAGAACCGAAGCGGTTTGCCGAGGTGTGTGGTAGACATAAACAGTCCAACGCCCACGAGTAAAAAGCTGAAAATAGTGAGAGGTACGTACATCACACTACTTGTGAACTCGAAGAATCCGCTTAACCCAAATTGCGATGCCAGAAACACAATGGCAAAAGCGCCAATAGAGGCTTGAGACATCAGCGTGAAGAGTACCAATGGATTCTCTCTAGAGCTTAGCTTGCCAAGGTTCCAGAATTTTTTCTTGCCTGCTTTTTGATCAATGCTTGGCTTATATATCCCTTCATTGTCTTTGTGATATTTGACCGGCATTGAGTCTGGCCGTGTCATTTCATCCGGCAGTGTTTTGACTTGTTGGAAGCGAACGTTTGGCTGTGTAATGGATGGATCGGGAAACCCTGGAATACTCACTTTTGCTTCTTCACGATTTTCCGGAATGTTTTCTACCACCCCAAAATCGAGTGCGTTACCTACACAAGCCGAGACACAAGCAGGTTTAAGATTCATTTCTAATCGATCAACGCACATGTTGCATTTGGAAACCTGCCCTTCGAGAGGGTCAAGTTGTGGTGCGTTGTATGGACAAACCCAGGTGCAGTAACCACAGCCAAAGCAGGTTTCAGGGTCTTGCAGAACCGCACCGTACTCTGTGTGTTTGGTATAGGCACTTGTTGGACAACCTTTGAGACAAACTGGATCGTCACAATGGTTGCAAGCCATCGAAATATTGAGGCGCTGATAATCCGGGAAGCTTCCGCCTTCAACGTAACCCACGGAACGGAAGGCCAAATGGGCTGGCGTTTCATTTTTTTCAGCACAAGCTGCTTCACAAGCGTGGCAGCCTATGCAGTTGTCTGCGGTAAAGAAAAAAGAGTGCTGCTTGTTACGATTGGGGTTTATACCAACTTCTGGATTCTCGTTGATAAACATTGATTTACCTTCAGGGAACTTGCCTTCGGTAAGATCAAGCAAATCAATTTTCTGTCCGTAACGGTTTTCCTCTTTTATCTTTTGGTTTGGAAGAAACGCGTAGTTTCGCTCATCAGTACGAATTTCCCAGAGTGCTACGTCACTGGTTTTGGTTGTATCTTTGTCTTTAGATAACGGTGTAGCTTTTGAGTCGGTTGCCTGGTTCATGTGTTTAGAATTTTGATTTAGTAGGTGCGCCGCTCAGCGTTCAATCGTGCCGCTTCGATTTGATCTACTGGCTCTATTCTCACTGCGCATTGTTTAAATGCTGGTTGTCGAGAGGTCGGATCGAGTAATCCAAGTGTTAGCCGATTAACACAGTCGTAGAAGTGGAAGGGGATAAACACCATATTGCGAGGCACACGCTGGGTAAGCTGCGCCAATACGACGGCGTCACCTCTTCGAGAAGTTAAACGAACATAGGTTTGGTGTTCTACACCGAGCTCTTCTGCTGCATCTGGGTTGATTTCCATATACGGCGTTGGGCTGAATTTGTTGAGGTTGCCAATTTTCCCTGTGCGCGTGCGGGTATGAAAGTGCTCAACTACGCGGCCACTATTGCACCAGAATGGATATTCTTCGTCGGGTTTTTCGTTGTTGTCGCGAAATTTCACCGTGACCAAGTTCGCCTTGCCGTTGGCTGTGGGAAACTTGCCATCGGTATAAAGCCGTTGTGCGCCTTTTAATCCTTCGGATCCAGAGGGATAGGGCCATTGAATTCCCTTGGCGGCTTCAATTTTTTCGTAACTCATACCGGAAATATCCAGTGTTCGGCCTTCGCCGACCGAGAGTTTTTTCATTTCCTCAAAGGCGCCTTCTGGTTTTTCAGGAAAACGAATAACCTTGCCATTATCAAATCGTTTTGCCATTTCTTTAAAGATCCAGAAATCTGGCTTGGAATCGCCTAACGGATCAATCACATTTCTAACTAAGTTCACTCTTCGTTCAGTATTGGTGTGACAGCCTTCTTTTTCAGCCCAGACTGCGGCGGGGAAATAGACATGCGAGTATTGATTAGTTTCCACGTCGGTATAGACATCCTGCACGATTAGGAAGTCCAGCTTCTCAAACATTTTACGAATACGCGGTTGATTGGGCATGGATGTCAGTGGGTTGGTGGCAATCAGCCATAGCCCCCTGATCTCTCCCGTCTCAATGGCGGGGAAAATATCTGTTTGCGCCATACCGCGCTTTTTTGGAAAGAAGTCAGGGTCAATTCCCCAAAAATCTGCGATTTCTTCTCGGTGCTCTTCTTTTTCAAGCTGACGGTAACCCGGTAGCCCTGAGCATGAAGACCATTCACGAGTGCCCATCGCGTTGCACTGACCGGTAATAGAGAGGCTGGTGCCGCCAGGCTTGCCGATGTTCCCGGTGACTAGATTCAAATTATTGATATTGGCAACGCCGTCGGTTCCGTGGGTACTCTGATTGATACCCATGGTCCAGATCGACATCGCTGAATCTGCTTTGGCATAGAGTCTCGCGACGTGCCGAATCATGTCCTCATCAATACCGCAGATGTGTTGCGCTTCAATAGGGTTATACTCGTCCAAATTTTCTTTGAACGCTTCGTAACCATTGGTGTTAGCTTTTATATAGGCTTCGTCTTGCAAGCCTTCGTCGAGAATCACGTAGAGCATGGCATTGACCAGCACGCAATCCGTTCCCGGTGTTATTGGTAAGTGAATATCGGCAAACTGTGCAAGCATAGTGACACGTGGATCTACACAAATAATGGGGAACTGCCGCTTTTCTCTTGCTTCTTTTAGACGCCAGTAAATGACCGGATGTTGCTCTGGTAGATTTGATCCAAAGGCCATAAAACACTGCGTGTGTTCGAAGTCTTCATAGCAACCGGGAGGCCCATCCGATCCGAACGATGCTTTGTACCCTGTGACTGCCGACGCCATACATAAGGTTGTGTTCCCGTCATAATTGTTGGTGCCAATACAGCCGCGAACCAGTTTGCCCAGTGTGTAAAATTCTTCGGTTAAGAGTTGACCTGTAGAGACGACTGCAAAGGAATCGCGGCCGTACTTTTTCTGTATTTCTTTAATCTTCGCGGCACTATGATCGATTGCCGAATCCCAATCCGTAGGCGTAAATTCATCTTGAAAACGGTCGCGAACCAAAGGTTGCACACCCCGTCCAGGGGACTGAAAAAGATCGTGCTCCAAGATGCCTTTGATACAGAGTTTGCCACGGTTGACATCAGCGCCCGCATGACCACGACTGCCCACTATCTTCCCGTCGTCGCCGACACCAACCTCAATGACACAGCCCGTCGAACAATAGTTACATGTTGTGTATTTCCACTCCTTAACAGGTTTAGTGGGAATACTAATGGGCTTGCGTTTACGCCTTCCAAAAATCATAGGTCAAGAAATGAAATTGTGAATACTTTGGTGAGCTGGCCAATAATTGTGTGAAGAAAAAGGAGCCCGGCTGCCAGAGTATTGCCTGACAACCGGGACCTTTCACACACAGGGTTCGATACATCAAGTGTCGAGCTGAAACGAGGATGGAAATAGCTCATCACTAGGTTCATAAAGATATAAAAACGTTGTCTTGATCTAGAGTGATCTGGTAAGAAGGTACGTTGACCTCCGGATCTTCAAGGCATTCACCGGTTATGAGATCAAAGTGCTGTTTGTAAAGCGGTGAGGCTACAACAAGCTTTCCGTTAAGATCACCCACGATGCCGCGTGAAAGCACATTTGCCTTGCCGATGGGGTCCCAATTGCCGATGGCATAGACAGATAGTGTTTCTTTTGGAAGATAAAACACAGCGATTTGTTCGTCGCCAACCAGCGCACAAACGCCGGAGTTTTTAATCAAGTCACTTTTGCTACAAACAAGTTGCGAGGTTGTTTTTTTAGCAGGGGTATTCATTTCAAATTCCTCAACAACAGCCCTAAGCTGACTTTGCGATAATATTTGGATCAGATCGCTCATCATCATTTGCAGGACGATGTTGCCCACGTTCTTCTACGAAGATGACATTGGGGTCTTTTGCGTCAGGCGCATTCACAAACTGGCGGAATCGTTTGAGTTTCTCGGGGTCCTCAATGGCAGATTTCCATTCGCATTGATAAGTGTCTACCACGGCCTGCATTTGCGCTTCGAGTTCGTTGCAAATACCCAAGCTATCGTCGATAACGACTTCCTTTAGATAATCCAGGCCGCCTTCGAGATTGTCCATCCAAACCGAGGTTCGCTGCAGTCGATCCGCGGTACGCACATAGAACATCAGAAAACGGTCGATATACTTGATGAGTGTTTCATCATCGAGATCAGTGGCAAATAGATCGGCGTGGCGAGGCTTCATGCCACCATTTCCACATAGATAAAGATTCCAACCATTTTCCGTAGAAATAATGCCGAAATCTTTGGATTGCGCCTCTGCACATTCCCTGGTGCAACCCGAAACGGCGGATTTCAGTTTATGCGGTGATCGCAAACCTTTGTATCGGTTTTCGATAAAGAGGGCCATGCTGACAGAGTCCTGCACGCCGTAGCGACACCAAGTTGAACCCACGCAAGACTTCACGGTTCGTAAAGATTTACCGTAAGCATGACCAGTTTCGAAACCGGCATTAATCAGCTTCTCCCAAATTTCTGGTAGCTGCGCCAATGTGGCGCCGAAAAGATCAACGCGTTGGCCGCCAGTGAGCTTGGTATAGAGACCATATTCTTTGGCAACTTCTCCGATGGCAATTAATCCTTCGGGCGTGACTTCGCCAGCCGCCATTCTTGGTACGACCGAATAGGTGCCATCTTTTTGCATGTTTGCCATGAAGGTGTCGTTTGTGTCTTGCAGGTTCACATGTGGCTCTTCGAGCACATGCTCGTTCCAAAGTGATGCGAAAATGGACGCTGCCGTTGGTTTGCAGATATCGCAACCGTAGCCCTTGCCATGCTTGTCTATTAGATCATCGAAACTCTTAATTTCTTCGACTTGGCAGAGATGGAAAAGCTCTTGTCGTGTAAATGGAAAATGTTCGCAGATACTTTTATCGACGCTGATTCCGCGCTCTTCCAGTTCATAATCGACCACAGATTTCAGCAAGGCTGCACAGCCACCACAGCCGGTTCCTGCTTTCGTAGAGTCCTTTACATCACTAACGGAGCAACACCCACTGTCGATCGACGTCACGACATCGCCTTTACTTACATTGTGGCAAGAACAAATGGTGGCTGCTGTTGGCAGAGCCGCTGGTCCAAGTGTCGGTGCGCCGCCGGATACACTTGGAAGAATCATGGACTCTGGGTATTCCGGCAGCTCGATATCATTTAAATAGTATTGCAACAGAGTGTCGTAATCGGAGGCGTCGCCAATCAAAACTGCGCCAAGGAGCTTGGAACCGCATTCGCTGACGACAATGCTTTTGTATACTTCCGCTTTAGCATCGCTAAAGATGTATGTGTCTGAGCCAGGTGTGCGCCCATGTGCATCACCGATAGAACCAACATCAACACCAAGTAATTTGAGCTTGGTGCTCATATCTGCGCCTTGGAAGCTAGTCTTGTTTTCGGTAAGTTGGCTGACGGCCACTTCGGCCATGCGGTAACCGGGAGCAACCAAGCCAAGAATACGTCCGTCCCAAAGCGCACATTCGCCAATAGCGTAAATATCACTGTCGCTAGTGCGGCAGTGGTAATCAATGACGATACCGCCGCGTTCGCCCACTTCAAGCCCAGCGTCTTTTGCGAGTTGATCGTAAGGGCGGATACCTGCCGAGAAGACAATGGTATCGGTATCTAATTCTTCGCCGTCAGCAAAGCACATTTTTAATCGGCCGCCATCGCCTTTGTCTGGATTACCTTCAATAATTTTTTCAGTTGCTTTGCTGGTATGTACTTTGACTCCCAACCCTTCGATCTTTTTACGCAGCATTTTTGAGCCGCCTTCGTCGAGCTGAACACCCATCAAGCCAGGGGCAAACTCAACGACGTGTGCTTCCATACCTAGGTTATGCAAAGCGTTGGCACATTCCAAACCGAGCAGGCCTCCACCGACCACTACGCCGACTTTTCCAGATTCGCCGCTGGTTTTAATTTCCCCCAGATCATCAATGGTGCGATAAGTGAGACAGTTTGGAAGATCATTACCTGGAATAGGGGGAACAAAGGCATAAGAGCCGGTCGCCATCACCAGTTTGTCGTATTCAAATGACTGGCCGCCTGCAGTGATTACTTTTTTGTCTTCACGGTTAATGGATGCGACAGTGTCACCAAAGTGAGCAGCGACGCCATTTTCATCATAAAATTCCCGTGTCGTCAGCGCGAGTTCTTCAGGTTTTTTTCCAGAGAAGAATTCAGATAAGTGCACTCTGTCATAGGCAGGACGAGGTTCAGCACCAATAACGGTGATTTCAACATCGGCATCGGATTGTAAAAGCTGATCGACATAGTGGTGACCGACCATCCCATTTCCGACAACGACAACCTTCTGCTGCGACATATTTTTTCCCATGTGTTCTCAGGTTCCGCAAAGTGGCTCCTGAAGTTACCTAATACTCGCCAAACTACTCTTGTACCGATGCCGGTACAGGTTAGAGGCTGCTATTTCTGTCTACTCTAATTAGTTAAGCAGGAACCGTGCCAGTAACTGATTCTTCAGATATTTTTTAGATAGGTGGTCTCGATAAGGCGGTGAATCGAGCCTACTAAGGGAATTTTTAGTGGTCTTCAGTCCGCTATTCTTAGCGATTCGTGTTTTCGTGAGTAAAAAGCGACCGAATCTGTGCATTAGTCACAAATAGTCTGCACCTGCTTAGTGCGTATAAATGTTCGATGGTAGTGATGGTTTGCCGTGCCGTTAGGACTCAAAAACATTGGCAGTCATCTATTCAATATTGATAACGGCCAGCTTAGTGATACCAACCTGGCCGTTTTCTTTGCAGTTAGAAATTTAGAGCCCACTAAAAATAGCCCACTAAAAAGCGTAGCTCACCCAGCCCCAAAATATATCTCTGTCAGATCCTAAAAACCCATCGTCGGAATAGTCGGCATACTTAAGGCCAGCTGAAAAGCCGCTTCCAAAAGATTTGGTAGCAAGAAAATTCCACTCGGTGCCGTAACTATCCGAGCCCTCATCGGACTCAAAGTCGTGATAAACAGCGGTGAGCTTTACCCCGCCAATCTCGCCAGCCAAAGATAGATATGTATCTACCAAGCCATTGGGTAAGGCAGTCGGATTGAATCCTCCACCTAGAAATACATCTGCCCAGCCGTTAAAAGCGTGAAGCGTACCAAGTGGTGCCGTGAAGCTAGCTCCACCGTCGTCAGAACTCAGCAATTCGTATCCTATTTTTCCAGTGATACCTGAGTATGTTCCACCAATCTCAGCAAACAAATACTCTGTATCAAAGTCCGTTCCGGAATCGGTAATGGATTGATCGGCATATTCGAGTGTATAGAGAAGCTTGGTTTTTTCGCCTCGAGAGCCAGTAAAACGAAGGCCGACTGTATCTGACTGCTCGTCTCTCGATTCATCATCAAGCAGGTACGCATAGCCAACTATTTTGCCAACGGGCGTGTCGTATGTTGAATTTAAAATGGTATCGCTAGACCTAGCGTCAGCTTCTTCACCGAATATGCGATTTCGTTGAAACAGGTAAGCTAGATCAACATTGAGGCCTTTGATCGGTTGAAACTTAATGCTCGCGGCATCAAACGTCTGGCGGTCTTGCCGCCAACCGACGTGACCAATAAAACGCTGATTATCAAATACCATCAGCTGTCGTCCTAGCTTTACGGACACTTTGTCATTTTTGTACTGTAGATGAATTTGATCAACTTCTGTGACTTCTTGATCGACCTCAAAAGGGCCAGGAAGCGGGCCGTCCACGCCCAATATATGGGTAACATCTTCGATTTCCGCAAGTACAGAGAAACCATTGTAGGTGCCGGTGTTAAAAGTGAGTCGAGACCGAAGACTCAATAGTTCGTCATTACCTACATCGTCTCCAACGTTCTCGTAGCGGAAGTTAAAGTTGCCTGAGATGTTGGTTTCTTTAAACGCTTCGTTGATCGTCTCCGCACTATAGGCAGCCGGAGCTATGCAAGCAGCAAAAGCAAAAAGTAGTGTTTTTTTAGTAAGAGCCTTCATAAATAGTTTTTCCTTGGTCATGGAAAAAGTTTCCATGATGAGCGGTTTAAGAGGCGCGTGACTAAACCACACGACAAAGGTTAAAAAGAAGGCAAACCAGCTAAGGTGCAGCGCGCGAATTTTTTGTTCGCCCACTTTAAGAACATTGACGGTAGAGTCAGACAACGTATTTCTCCTCAAAATAGTGTTCAGTAAAAAAGGCTTTAAGCCTTATATGTAGGTTTAAGCAATGACCGTGCCAAAATTAAAAATACCATTAAAAACAAATAGATATGATTTTTTGGGTGTGCTGTGCGTGCATTGGAAGTGCGCTAAAAAAGTACCAGTGAGTTATAGAAGTACTTTTTTTGGGCGGCGTACCGGTAATAGATGTGTAAGTGAATTGAACGAACTCGACAATTTGGAGAAAAATAAATCGAGAAGTGTTATCAACATTGTATTGTTCATCATCTAGAATGTTGCGCCATTAACTTGTTGGACTCTATTAACAGTGAAAAAAACTCTACTTTTTATTGCCCTATCTATTCCGCTGTACCTATGCGCGTTTCAGGTCAGTGCGCAGCAAACAGGCGGCGTGTTCGGCCCAGTCGTAAATGAAGGCACTAAGCTTTGGCAATACCGAGCGGTATATAACGCTCAGACAGATGGGTTTGCACAGCGGCTGCATTATGATCAATCGATTGACGGCGATTTGATGTGGCGGGTGATCGGTCAAACTAAAAAGACCGAAGACTCAGATTTCGATTTTGATTTTTTCGGAGCGGAGCTTTTTTGGGAATTGGGCGGTAACAATCGAGGTTACCTTCATGGTGTTCGATTTGACCTCAAACTTCGCGATGACGATCGCCCGCAACAACTGAATGTTAACTGGGCGCATCAGTTCAATTTAGAGAACGATTGGAGTGCCAAAGCGGTACTTCTTACGTCCGTTCAGTTTGGTGAGAACTCTGCCGATGGTATTGGTTTGCAAACACGTGGAACCATAACCAAGCACTTAGCTGATGGCACCGTTGCTGGGCTTGAGATGTTCAGCACCTATGGCACCACGTCAGATTTTGCCGATTTTGAAGATCAAAACCATACCATTGGCCCCGTTGTGTCCTTCCCTGTTGCCAAAGGGTGGTCAGTGTTTGCTAGCACCTTGTTTGGTATCACCAGTGCAGCACCTGATAGTGAAATTAGACTTTGGCTGACGCGCTCGATTTAGGTGCTAATTTAGCGCTAACAAGCTTCCGCGTCAGGATCGGCGAAAGCATAGGCTTCGATTACTGCCGGTCGCTGATTAATCCGCTCAAACCAGTTAGCCAGTGCTGGTCGTTTGGCCGCAGTGGTTTCTTCACCATAGCCATTGGCTTGAAAACGCTCGACGAATGGAAGCACGGCCATATCTGCTAACGAATAAGTCTTGCCGCACAGCCAGTCATTCTTTTGCAAATCTTGCTCGATCAGATCCAGTTGATCGATCACGCGCTCTGCAGCGAAATTCACGACCTCATCGGCAATGCCGTCAGCGTTGCGAATTTCATCGGCGCGTCTTTGCTTGTCTGGCTGCGAGCGCACCATATCCATCAATTTTTCCCGGCTATGCTTTTCGATGTATTCAGTCCAGCGATGCGCGTGTCTTTTGTTATGTGAGATGAGATGCATGTTTTTGTGCAGAACGTGTTCAGATTTGTCCAGCCAAACGCGCATGTTGGCGCACTCCCACGGGTCAGTGGGACGGAGTTCGGGCCCGTCGAAGGCTTCGTCGATGTATTCCATGATGGCATTAGATTCAATCACAATGCGTCCGTCGTGATCGAGAGCAGGGACTACACCATTAGGGTGAATTTTGACGTACCAGTCATCCCAGTTTTCGAAATTATGCAAATCTATGTGCACGCTTTCCCAAGAAACACCTTTTTCAGCCAGTGCGGTGCGCGCTTTTCTTGAGCAAGTTGAGCCCCACCAATGGTATAGGGTTACGGCCATGTGCAATCTCCTAGATTAAACTTGTATACGGTTAACTTTGCCAAGCGTCGGCCGGCAATCGCCCGTTGATCTCAATGGCATCGGGCTTATAAAAATAATGACGAAAAATGGCGTTGCCGCCGGTGTACATCGGATGAGGCTCGGTTACATAGTAAGGCGAGACATACTCCCAAACGATATCTCCGTCGGCAGTGACTTCAAATATTTTGCCTTTGATCCCTTCGAGTATGGATGCGCCACCGGATTCAAGCTTGAACGCATTACTAATAAACCAGCTAAAAAATGAGAAGGTAGGCGAGCCTGCATATTGCCACACAGGCTGCTTGGTGTCGGGGTCGAGCTCGATAACACGAGAACCGGCCTCGGGGCCTGAGCCTAATACATTGGCGCCGTTGGCAAAGAAAAACAGGTTACCGTTATCGAGCATATAAACAGAATGGTGTTGACCAAAGCTGTAATCGCAGCAGGCCCATCTAAACTTCTTGGTGCGGTAATCAATGATGGCCATCAAATGGTTGTAGCGAAAATTAATCAGGATGTCCTGATTTTCTAGCTGCGTAATACTGTTGGCATGACACCACTCAACTCTTGGACACATTGGGTTAAGTGGATATTCGAACATCTCTTCGCAGTCTTCCGCGCGCCACTCCCAGACAGTATCTCCATCTGGCGTGATTTCGCGTATCACGTCACCCCATATACCTTGTTCGTGTTCCGAACCTTCACGACCGCCTTTGATACGTTTTTCATTTTCTTTTTTTAGGAGTTCCCAGCGCAGGTAAAGGGTGTTGCCGTTTTTACAGCGTTGAAAATCATGGTGCTGAAAATCATCCTGAAATTCCCACAGCAAATTGCCATCCCAATCCCATTCTTGGAGTAATCCACCTTTGGCGGGCAACCCTTTTGGTCCATCCGGTGTGCGCACCGCAGAAAGCATATTCCCACTGGGTAAAAGGCAACCATAATTGCCGGGCTCGTAGGGGAGATCCCAGCTGTGAACGGTTTCGCCAAGCATATTAATAATCACGGTTTTCTTTAAACCAAGTGGCGAAAACATCCGATAGCCTGGCGATGCCAAGTCTCGATCACAGCGTATTAGTCCATTAGCGTTAGGGGTCATAAAATAAATCTAAACAGGTTAAATGAGTTGGCAGATACTCTCGAATGAAGGCCGTGGCAGTTTTTGCCATACATGGCTCTCATCACCATAGCCAACATTACATAGAAAGTTTGATTTTATCGTTGTGCCTTCAAAAAATTCTTTGTCGACGACGTCATTGTTGAAGCCAGATATAGGGCCCACATCAAAACCAAGCGATCGCGCGGCGATCATAAAATAAGCGCCTTGCAGTGAGCCATTTCGGAAAGCATCGTCGGCGCAGCGGCGAGGATCATCGATAAACATTTGCTGTTTGTTTGGATCGTGCGGAAACAGTTCGGGCATTCGCTTATAGAATTCCATGTCATAGCCCAAAATTGCGCATACAGGAGAATTCAGCACTTTCTCAACATTATTGCCTTTGAGTGCCGGTACCAGCCTTTGCTTGGCCTCGTCTGTTCGGGCAAAGATAATACGTATGGGGTGGCCGTTATTTGAGGTGGGGCCAGTCACGGTAATATCATAGATCTTACGAAGGTCATCGTCGCTGACGGCCTTATCTTGCCATCCATAGTGGCTTCGCGCGCCGGTCAATATAAGGTCGATACCATCCTCGCTCAATCGAGCAATACGGCTGCGAACATCGCGAATTTCCTGCTGCGCTTGAGCGCGAGGATCAGATGACATAGTCAGACTTCCTCCCATAAATGACGAGATAGTGTTAACAAGTATTACTGCATTAAAAAATAAGCCAATCCGGGAAGCCCCTTGGTATAGCTGATTGCACAGCCACCTCAAGCAAAGACGGATGAAACAAAAGGCTCATGACCTGCCCGTAAAAGAATACCATTAATGCCCATATTACTAATGCATATGCTAAGGCTACGAGTTTTGAATAACCACCCCAGCGAACCAAAAAAATAAAGGCAAAAATTGGGAATGCTAGCTTTTGGCCGATGACAAGGCTGAGCCCAATCATCGCAAACAGGTAGCCAAAAAACGGTGCGCTATCTGCAAGCCAGGCATCTTTGGCTGCACCAGAAAAAACACCACGCCAGCTGCCACTAGATCCTTTGTTGGAGACAACACCTAGAACATCGCGGACCATAACAAAGAGCGTAAGTAATAGGCCCGGTATCGCGACAATCATCGGAAATTGGCGCACAGCCTGCGGCCATTGGCTGGCACTTGCCACAGCCCAAACAAATATGGAAAGCAGTAACAGCGTAATGGGTAGGGATACTGCGGGGTTTTTCTCCGAAGCAGGTTCTGCTGCTGATTTTTTAGACTTATTTTGTTTGTTGATTGCTCGGGCAGCGAGGAACACGCTGACAATAATAATCAGGATCAGTGCTATGACAATCGGGCGACTCAGCCAACCGAAGCCTTCGTGGATATTGTTGCTGATTTGAAGCGATCGCTCAAGAATAGGGCCTAACACCAAGGCAAGAATCACGGGTGGGCGGGGCCAGCCGCCGCGCTTCATAAGAAAGCCCAATACGCCGAAGAGCAAACAGCTTATCCAAGCGCCCATAGACGCGCTGCCCAACCAAGCGCCCATAAAGACGAAGAGCAATATCCCTGGAACAATTAACCTGCCCGGCAACAAAGCTATTTTAGATACCTGATTGACAGTCTTAAGCAGAATCAGTGTTGCGACCACACTGGCAATCGCAATCATCCATACGAAGCTAAATGTTAGTGGCAGCTCATCGGTCAACATACTGGGCCCAGGCCGCAGGCCGTGCATGATTAGTGCCCCCATGAGCACAGCCGTGCCGACGCTTCCGGGTATACCTAACGTCAGAGTGGGTATAAGTGCGCCACCGCGCAGGGCATTGTTGGCGGCTTCCGGTGCCAAAAGCCCGCGCACATCGCCGTTTCCGAACTCTTCGTTGTCTTTCACACTTTGTTTGGCATGGGCGTAGGTCACCCAGCCAACAATAGAGGCGCCTAGACCCGGTAACATGCCGATATAGGAGCCAATAATACTGCAGCGAAAAACTAACCATAGGTGCTCAAAGGCGTCACGAACGCCTTTTAACAGGCCTTTTTTGTTGTCTTCATTTTTGCCAGTACGCGCGATAGATACGTTTTTAATCGCGAGTTCCATTACCTCTGGAATAGCAAAAAGTCCCAGTAGCACGGGAATCAATGGCAGGCTATCTAAGAGGTAAAGTGTGCCAAATGTGTATCGAGGGATGCCGCCGGTTTCTGGTAAGCCGATGGTCGCTAGCCACAAGCCAAACATCGCGGCAGCGATACCTTTAATCACAGATTGCCCAGACAGAGAACCTACCATCGCAAGCCCGAGCATACCGAGCATAAACTGCTCGGGCGATTCGAATGCCAAAATGACAGGCAAAATGAGCGGGAGCGAAATACCCAGAGCAGCTGCACCGCAGAATCCACCTATCGCTGATGCAGTAAAGGACGCACCTAGTGCTCGCGCTGCTTCACCACGCTTGGCCATTGGGTAACCGTCCAAAATGGTTGCCTGGGATGCCGCTGTTGCTGGCACACCTAACAATACAGACGTGATGGCGCCACTAGTGGAAGTAGAGGCCCAAGACGAGAGCAATAGTGCGAAGGCAGCAACGGGCTCCATACTGAACGTAAAAGGCAGCAGGAGCACCAAACCGATGGCGCCACCCATGCCGGGTACTGCCCCTAGCACGATGCCGATGATGCACCCGAGCGCAAAGTAGGACAGCACTGACCATTGAAAGATCATGCCGAGCCCTTCTAGAAGGGCTTCAATAAACATCAGTGACTTCTTTCATCAATGGCATGGCAGCAGTTTGATTAGCTTCTGGAGCGCTAATAACTAAAAGCCACTATTTTTACTGATCGTCGCCTCAATATGTTCTAGGACATCTTGACTCACGTTGGCAGTAGCGCCGAGGATTTCAGTTTGGCGCGCGTGGTCAACGTGCTCTGGCACATAGCTGAGGATTTGCGTTGCTTCCTCAGTAAAACCAGCAGATACCATGGCGAGCTGCAGCCCTTCCCGAAATGTCTCTGCCGCTTTAGGGTCCATGTCTGGTGGACCGAGGAACACATGTTGCATAGTTTGATCAAGCTCGATCATGGTTGTGACCGCATCCCATTCAAGCCCCGAAGGTGGTTGCCCATGAATGCTCTCGTAAAGTGCAGGCAAGCTTGGGATATCAGGCACCAACGCATTCTGTATTAGCTCTCCTTGGCCATCGAGCATAGGAAGACTAAAAAACGGAATGGCAACACCGGGTTCAACGAGCACAGGCACTGCTTGGTTCAAATAGGCGTGCGCCGCATCGGTTCCGGTATTGACTTCGCCACTGGCGACGGCAGCGCGAATATTACCGCTGCTGGGATACCCGGCAACATACTTGTACTCTGCGCCTAATAAGTCGATACCAAGGGTACTGATAATCATGCGTCCATGATCCGGCGGCATACCACCGAATAATAGCGGCTCTTTACCAATAAGCTCTTCAGGAGAACTTGCACCACCTTCCACTGAATCCGCGCGCGCGTATATAACTAAGCCACTCAATTGAACCCCGCCAAGAGGGGTGAAGTCAGTATATTTGAATGTGTAGCCTGGCAGCTTTAGGAGCTCGCCAAGGGAAGAGCGTGGGCCATAGTAGATAGTAGTACCGTCACTTGGTGCTCTCAGTAACACGTGCAGGTGTGCATTGAGTCCAGATGCCCCGGGCATGTTATTTACAATAACAGTAGGGTTGCCTTCTAGGTTCTCTTCTAAATGTTTGGCAAGCAGTCGTCCAACTGTCGTGCCACCTGCAGATGCATCCAGTCCTATAACGACAGTAACCGTTTCGCCAGCGTAGGTATGTGGTTGGTCACTAGTCTGACTGCTGTCGCATGCCGTTAGGGTAAATACTGTGACAAGTATCAAAAATGGCTTTAGTGCCGAAAATGCGCGTAAATCAAGCATTTAGTATGAGTCTCCAAGGGATGCGGAGACTTTATATCACCGCCCCTTGTGAAGCTCAACAGCTACAATTTACTTAATAAAATGATCAGTCTTTCTGATGTCTAATCCAGTGCTTTTACAAGATTATCGATACTGTCCTTGGCATCGCCAAATAGCATGCGCGAGTTGTCCTTATAGAACAGTGGGTTTTCAACGCCTGCATAACCCGTCGCCATGGAGCGCTTGAGGATAATAGTGGTCTCACCATTCCAAGGCTCAAGTACCGGCATACCTGCAATGGGGCTGTCTGGAACTTCTTGTGCAGCAGGGTTTACGATGTCGTTCGCGCCGATAACAATGGACACATTAACATCGGGGAAGTCGTCATTGATTTCTTCCATTTCGAACACGATGTCATAGGGCACTTTCGCCTCTGCAAGCAGCACATTCATATGGCCAGGCATACGCCCTGCAACGGGGTGAATACCAAAGCGAACGTTGATGTTCTTGGCTCGGAGCTTAGCGACAAGTTCGCGAACAGAGTGCTGTGCTTGTGCTACCGCCATACCATAGCCAGGAATGATCATGACTTCTTTTGCTTCTTTTAGAAGACCGACGACTTCGTCGCTTTCGATAGGCGTCGCTTCGCCTTCAACTTCTTCTGACGCACCACCAGCCGCCGCTTTTGGTGTGCCAAACCCGCCAGCGATAACAGCGAAGAACTTACGGTTCATCGCACGACACATGATGTAACTAAGAATCGCGCCTGAACTACCGACCAGTGCGCCCGTAACAATCAAAAGATCATTGCTGAGCATAAAGCCAGTTGCAGCCGCAGCCCAACCTGAATAGCTGTTGAGCATGGAGACAACGACGGGCATGTCTGCGCCACCGATTGCCATTACCATATGGACACCAAAGACCAGCGCGATCAGCGTCATGAAGATAAGTGGTGCCATGCCCGCGCCGTTGCCAGACTGAACAACAAACATGCTCCCGATCAGAAGAGCGCCAACACCCATTGCTAGGTTAAGCCAATGGCGAGCCGGCAGCAGCAATGGTTTGCCGCCAATTTTAGCGCTCAACTTTAGATATGCGATGACAGAGCCTGAAAAGGTCAGCGCGCCAATCAAAACACCGAGATAAATCTCGATATCATGAATGGTCTTTTCTGCGCCTACGTACACCGTTTCGTGATCTAGAAAAGTCGCATAACCAACGAGCACCGCAGCCAGTCCGACCATACTATGCAGTATCGCAACCAACTCCGGCATTTGCGTCATTTGGACTTTTTTCGCCAGCATCAAGCCAACAGCAGCGCCGCCACCCATGGCAACAATTAGGATGAACCAATTTGCTGTGACGACGCCAAGCACCGTAGCGACGAGCGCCAATGCCATGCCGGCCATGCCGAAATAATTGCCGCGTTTAGAACTCTCCTGCGAGCTAAGGCCGCCGAGAGCCAATATAAATAGAATAGAAGCGCCTATATAGGAGGCGGTCATTACACCTTGAGATAACATGTTTTTTCTCCTCCCTTATTTCTGGAACATCGCAAGCATGCGACGTGTGACGGCGAAACCACCGACGATATTAGCCATGGTGATGAACACCGCGACGGCGGATAAAAACACCAAAAAATTATCTGAGGAGGAGATTTGGAACAGGGCGCCGATAATAATAATCGAGCTGATCGCATTAGTGACGCTCATGAGTGGTGTATGCAGTGATGCGGTTACATTCCACACAACCATATAGCCAACAAAGCACGACAATACGAAAACCGTGAAATGCGCCATAAAGTCAGCAGGCGCTACTGAACCCATGCCCAGTAGGGCTGCACCCGCAATTACGGATGCAATTAGTGCGCCGCCGATACCGCGTTTTTCTTCAACAGGCTCTGGCGTCGGGGCTGGCTGAGCGGCTGGTGCCGCTTTTGGTGCTGCAGATAGTTTGGGCGCGGGGGGAGGCCAAGTGATCTTGCCTTCTTTTACACAGGTTGCGCCGCGAACGACTTCGTCTTCAAAGTCGATAACAATATTGCCGTCTTTTTCTGGGCACATATCGCTCATCAAATGACGTAAATTGGTTGCGTAGAGCTGGCTAGATTGTGTTGGTAGACGGCTAGGTAGGTCGGTATAGCCGATTAATGTGACACCATGCTTGGTCACAATCTTGTTGGCTTCAGTGAGCTTGCAGTTTCCGCCCATTTCAGCCGCGAGATCAACAATCACACTGCCTTCTTTCATGGATTTGACCATGTCTTCGGTCCAGAGCTCAGGAGCCGGTCGGCCAGGGATCAACGCTGTGGTGATCACAATGTCTACTTCTTTGGCTTGTTCTGCAAACATCGCCATTTCAGCAGCAATGAATTCGTCGCTCATCGTTTTGGCGTAGCCACCTTCGCCGGAGCCGTCTGCGTCGTCGAATTCCAATACAAGGAACTCACCACCTAGACTTTCAACCTGATCTTTCGCTTCCATACGGGTATCAAATGCGCGGACGATAGCGCCCATAGAAGCCGCCGTGCCAATCGCTGATAGCCCCGCAACACCCGCACCAATGACAAGGATTTTTGCGGGTGGAATCTTACCTGCAGCAGTAATCTGGCCGGTAAAGAATCGACCAAAGTTCTGCGCTGCCTCAATCACTGCGCGATAGCCTGCAATATTTGCCATGGAGGACAAACAATCCATTTTTTGCGCACGCGAAATACGGGGAATACCTTCGACTGCCAGCGCATTAATGTTTTTCTTCGACAGTTTTTCTAGAAGGTCAGGGTTTTGTGCCGGTGCCATAAAGCTCACCAACGTTTGGCCTTCCTTGAGTAATTCAGACTCGTCTATACCGAGTGTTGGATGCTGCTGAGGTGCGCGCACCTTTAGAATAATGTCGCTTTCGGACCACAGTTGCTTGGTGTCTGCTATGACGGTGGCACCAGCCTCGCTATAGGCATCATCCGTATATTTGGCTGCAAGCCCTGCACCCGCTTCTACAGCGATATCAAAGCCTAACTTTTGAAGCTGGCCAATGGCCTCTGGGGTGGTGGCCACACGGCATTCGTTTTCTTGAACCTCTTTAGGTACACCAATACGCATATTGTTTAACTCCTATGTATGCAATGCTCAGTGCGCATCTGCGCTGAAGCAAAGAGTGATGCTATGAGTGCTATACGCCTTTTCAGCGTTTGATGATGGCGCTCATTTTGTTATTTGTTCGCCCGTAGTCGATATAAAAAAGCTCGATGCTCTAAAGGTATTTCTATGTAACGAATTCAAAGCTGTGCTACTCAACATGCTCGAAGTGGCAATAAGAAGATAGCTAAAGAAATCATTGTCCTGCTCAATATTAGCTAGGGATAAAGAAAAAATTCAGAGTCAGTTTTAGATGCTTTTCGGGGGGCGGCATTATAGTCGAAAATCAGGTTTATGACGAAGTAAAAACTGATAGCTGGAGTTGAACCCCCTCTAACCCTATTGGTCAGGGCTCTTTGAGCAGTTTCTGTAATAGCGTATTGAGATGTCTAATGCCTAAATCAGTTGCTTGAATAGCGTTATCGAAGGGAAATAGCAGGCTCGTTTCCACTTCTTGTTTTAGGGCATTTTCGAGCTGTTCTAGAGGAAGTCCGGTTCGCTGTTGAAACAGTTTTAACGGAACTCCGTCGATTAGCCTCAGTGCGTTCATACAGAACTCGAAAGACAGATCCGATGCTGAAACGCGGTTTTCTGCCGCAATATAATTGCCGATTCGCTCCATATAGTGATTCGGCATCCGTGTTTTACTGCGGCGAATAATTTTGCTTTCGTCTGGCAGTGTCACTTTTTCGTGAGCACCCGCGCCAATGCCGAGGTAGTCACCAAACGCCCAGTAGTTTTCATTGTGAATGCAGCGTTTGCCATCTTTAGCGAATGCAGATACTTCGTAGCGAGAATAGCCATGTGCTTCGAGATGTTGAATGCCCGCATCTGACATTTCGGTTAATTCATCATGTGCTGGCAGTGTTGGTGGGCGACGATAGAACTCGGTATTGGGTTCGATAGTAAGCTCGTACCAAGAAATATGTTCTGGTTGCATGGCGACTGCCTGCTCTAACTCGCCTAGGGCTTGGTCGAGCGTTTGATCTTGCAGCCCGTACATAAAATCTAGATTGATGTTGTCGAAGCCAGCATCACGGGCCATTTGTATGGCTGTAGTTGCCTCACTGGCGCTGTGAATTCGGCCTAGATTATTGAGTTGACGCTCATTTAGGCTTTGAACACCAATAGAAAGCCGATTGACACCGGCTTCGCGAAAGCCCAAAAACTTTTCTTGCTCCGCAGTGCCGGGGTTGGCTTCTAGGGTGATTTCAGCGTTGTCCGCTAATCCGACAACTGAGTCGGCTAAATCGATACAGGCGCCGATCATGCGACTACTAACCACACTGGGTGTGCCGCCACCAAAAAAAATACTCTGTAGTTTTCGTCCCTGAGCAAAGCGCGCCGAGTTTTTAAGATCGGCCTCAAGTGATCTCAGGTATGCCGCTTCTGGCAGATCTGGGCTTGAGCCAACTTCGTGAGAGTTGAAATCGCAATAAGGACACTTACGCACGCACCAAGGGATGTGGATATAGAGAGCGAGCGGGGGTAATTCAAGCATCATGGGATTATTGCGCTGATCCCTATGCGGCGCCAGAAAAGATTGGGATACTGGTTGCTAAATATAAATGATGGATATCAATGCTGCCTTTCTCTGAACCCTGTGAGCGTAATAAAGATGCCATTTTGGATATACTTAAACGGGTCTTTGATGACCGCACCAGCGTATTAGAAATAGGCAGCGGGACAGGGCAGCACGCCTGCTATTTTGCGCAGAACCTTCCCTATCTTAATTGGCAGCCGACAGACTTCGGTGACTATCTGCCGGGGCTCGAAGCGAGATTAAACCTATCTGATCTACCGAATCTTCCAACGGCAATAGAGCTTGATGTCCGAACCGGGGATGTGCCGCAGGGTGGTTTTGATGCGGTGTTTTCTGCCAACACGCTCCATATTATGTCCGCCGACGCTGTCGAATGTGTTTTCAGCTTGGTCGGCAAGGTGCTGGAAACAGGCGGGTTACTTGCCGTATACGGCCCGTTCAACTACAACGGAGTTTATAGCTCGGAGAGCAACCAGCGTTTTGACGTTTGGCTAAAATCCCAAAACCCAGAAAGCGCCATTCGCGATTTTGAATGGGTGGATTCGCTGGCAAAAGAGGCCGGGTTTGAATTTCTAGAAGACAATGTCATGCCGGCGAATAATCAGTTGTTGGTGTGGCGGAAAAGGGGCGGTGCAATAGATGCAATTCCTAAGAAATAATATGAGAATGATCCCCAGTTGTCACCGACCCCTTTATACAGTCTTCATATCTCTAAAATGAATCTCAGTTTTCACCAAATCTTTGTAGTCTAAACTTGCTGCATCCATTAACGCCAAAGGATCTTGCTCAACCACACCAGCCATTAGAAGAACCAAACGATTATACAGGCCGGGCCATTTAATAGATTTCGTCTATGG
>CAZUTO010000029.1:1417-23216 GCA_964623085.1 uncultured Porticoccaceae bacterium | reverse complement strand
CCAGTTCCACCAGCCGCACCACTGACCGAATTTCCTGTTGAAAATCGGAACACATGAGGTGCCATCTCATTGCGCACAGCGTCTTGAATCCCAGACAACCTCACTTCGTAGGTCGTGTTTACATCAAGATGTTCGATTGGGTCAACAGTGAGCACGCCCGTGTGCGAAAGCACATAGTCGATTTCTACTTCACCTCCGCCGATTTCAGTGAGGATCAATGTCTCACCTGGGATAATCGTTTCGGAACGCAGCGTCTCAGGGATCATTAAGCTGATTGGCGCCATCACCGGATAGCCCGTTTGACCAGCTTCAGGGATATGATAAGCAACAAAAGGCGCGCGAGTATCTCGCTCTGACTGATGCGACCATATGCCTAAGCCAGCCGAGTTGGGACTATTAATCCGAAAATTATCAAGACCACCTGTCAATAAAAGGTTTCCTATGGGCCGCGAATATTGACTGGTATCAAGACCGTTAGCGACTTCGTCCAACACAAGCTCTGGCTCACAGGTTTCTACATTGATTTTATAGCGTTCGGCAAAGATGTATTCGTCCTGAAAACCAACATACTGCGGATCCCCGAAATCAGTATTGCTACCTCGATCAAGACCATGCGCTGGATCTCTAGCCAAAAACTCACAATGAAGACGCAGATTCTCTGGGTCTGAAAAATCAACGACCTGAATACCAGGATTATCGCCACGACGCGCCCATACCATATAGTGGCCATATATTTCAGACCAATACCCACCTATTCCATACTCCCCACCAAGCTCGGGATGCGTACCTTGCAAATTAAGTACGTCCAATAATCTAGGGTTGGTCGGGTCAGATATATCGTAGGCTGCGACACCCGTCTTTGATTGGTCTGATGCATAGAGCATGATATTGCCCATAAAAGAAGCAAAACCGATCACGCCGGTCAGTCCTATGTGATCCCATTCGGCCATCCTTTCACCATCTAGCTCCAGCCAGCTGTCGCCTGATATAGGATTATATGTCCAGAAATCTCGTGCAGCCCAAGGTCGCATCATTCCAGATTTGCCGAAATGACCCTGAGGACCAGTCCAAGACCCCCGCGACAAGTTGCCATTTTGATCTATACGAATCGCATCCATCCCCTGGACTCGGTTGCCACCGATAAGTATTTCATTCCCTCGTTTTATGAGGCCATGAGCCAAAAACGGATGCTCAGTTACTCCAAAAGTCCCCACAACCCTTGGCGAACTTGGGTTAGATATATCCCAAGCACGCATAAGAAAATCACTATTGGGTGGGCTTGATGGTATCTCAGGTATCGTAATGACGTAATCCCCAAGAATTTCTATAAGTGCCAACCGACCCATCTGCGTACCGGTATGCTCTATCAGGGTACCAGGCTCGGGTTGCACAGTATTGGGTATCTGCTGAGCAACAGCGCCATGCATCATGACAGCTGAGAAGAAGACAGTGAGGGAGGAGGCAAAGATGTTTTTCAAGCAAGTCGGGAGAGGAGCAACAATTTTCATAAAAGGTACAAATCTACTCGTTAATGTTTACAACAAATCGAAAGTCGAAAATCCAAATACCTGAGAAATCAATGCGATCCTCTAGGCGAGGCGGGAGGTTATTTTCAATCGTGATTGATTGCCAGAGAAAATGTGACAAAAGGCGAACTTTTTTGTTCATCAATGACAAAAACGTGACGTACTTCAAACTAAATTTGGAATGTCATATTTTGATACCCAAAATCTATCCATATCTGCGAAAGAAGCCTTGACAATAATTTGAGATAAACGCTTATTGCCGACATATAAATACCTAGAAATCCAAATTCGATATTTGTCTCAGCGCGATCCACTTAGACCAAACAATTCTGTGCTTTAAAACGGCCAGAACGGGGCAATTTTGATACTACTTCTCAAAACTGTTTGGCCTTGGCTCTGAAAGTCGCATTTTCCTGCCGAACGGCAGTGTTTTCTTCTTACAAAGCTTGGCGACATTGGATAAGCTTTGCATGTATTAGTTCAAATTTTTTAGCGAAGGAAAGAAACGTCTGCTCGATCACCGTTGATCCTTAAAATGATATCGAAAATGTGCCCACAAAACATATTGAAACGACTCATGCAAATGTTGATTGTTCGCATATTGCGGCCTAGTTCAATACTGCTTATTGCGATCGCATCATCCTCTGCATCGGCAGATTATCCTATCGGCACAAACCTGTCCGGTATTAGTTCATGGAGCAATCAACGTCCATTCACTAACCTATTCAAACAGTCTCACCCTTGGTTTACGCAATGCTCTGAAAGACTAGAGCGCGATTGCTCTAATAGCTGGGACACCAAGGAAGCTGACAGGCTAGAATTAGATGAGCATGGATGGGTCATGTCTCTACCCGAACGCTCTGTTCCGGGCTTTTCTATAGCATCCACACTTATGCAAGGTATACCGGTAGGAAATTACTATGTCACTTACGAGGGCTCTGGTGAAATAGCATATGGACTAGATGCCAAGCTATTGAAGAGAGATCGCGAAAACGGCATCGACCATATAAGAGTGTCTAAGAATCCAGGGAAATTGCTGCTCCAAATCCTCGAGACAGATCCCGAACAAACAGGGGACTACATAAAAAATATTCAGATCACCGACTCCAATCCACAACATGCAGAAACATCAACCACTTTTGATCAAACTTTTTTGAATCAATTGAGGCCGTATCAAGCAATACGCTTCATGGACTGGATGGCAACGAATGGTAACGAAACTGTCCATTGGGAAGATCGGTTGAAACCGGAGACAGCGACCTATTCACAAGAAGATAACGCACGCGGCGTCCCTATAGAAGTGATGGTTGAGCTTGCCAATGTGCTGGACACCTCTCCTTGGTTTACGCTGCCGCATCAAATAGACGATGGATACGTGCAGAATTTTGCAACCCTAGTTAAGGACAATATACAAACCTCAAAAACCCTATACATCGAATACTCTAACGAAACTTGGAATCAAGCTTTCCCCCAATATCGATGGATAGCAAATAAAGCGAAAGCACTATGGCCAGACTCAAGTGTTGCTGATACGACCAAGGTGGCAAATTGGCATGGCAAGCGCACAGCCGAAATCTGCACGATATGGAAAGATGTATTCGCAGAAAATGCCGAGCAAATTTCCTGCGTGATGGGCAGCCAAGCTGCAAACGTCTGGGTTGGAGAGCAAGCGCTCGCATGTCCTCTTTGGAAGGACAACCCAAAAGCGACATGCGTCGACCATGGTATTGAAGCGCTGGCTATAGCGCCATATTTCGGCGGTTATCTAGGAAGAAAAGAAAAGGAAAAAGTTCTCGAGTGGACAAAATTAAGGAAGCCTCTCGATACACTATTTGTTGAACTAGAAGAGATTGCATTGCCAGAGGCAAGATCATGGATGCTTGAGAACAAAGAGCTCGCGAAAAAGTACGATGTTGAGTTAGTCGCCTACGAGGCAGGGCAGCATTTGGCAGGTACAGGCGGTTTTGAGAACAACGAACAAGTAACGGAACTCTTCATAGAGGCAAACCGCGATAAGAGAATGGGAACGGCATACATAGAGTATTACAAGACTTGGTTCGATAACGACGGCGGGCTAGCAATGAACTTTAGCCTTATCGGAGAACCCTCAAAGTGGGGCAGCTGGGGCGTGCTTGAAAAACAAGATCAAACAAGCAGCCCGAAACACGATGCCATTATGATGTTGCTATCTCAGGATCAATCTATCGAATAGGCAGCCACAAACACCTAATGGTTTCGACCTACATATATATACCCAAATATGAGCGCACAAATCGACAATACTCTATGATGAAGTATCCCTGTATTGACGTATTTGAAAGGCTATCAAGTTCAGGCATATATTTGACTTAAACAGAAGTGATCACTATGAAGCTAAGCTTCAACAGAAAGCTTGCCTCATTAAATTCAATATTTCACATAGCAACCTGTCATGAATTCAAGGCATAAACAGATGCAGACGCATAAAAAAAGGCAGTACATATGAAGCTGGCATTCCTCTGTGGCGCATTAAGGTCAGGCACCTCAATGACACACCTTATGTTAAATGCTCATCCAGAAATAAGTAATCCTGGGGAGTTTGATTTCTTTTTCGATCTTCACAGCGAAAAACAGAAAGAACCTGAAATAGGAGAGCTGGTGGATTATCTCAGCGAAGATAGAATCTTTATTTCGAAAAACTTGCTTCTGGATACGGCGATTTCGGACTACAGCGGCATGCTGCATTCTTTTGTTGAACAAATGTCCACTGATTCCAATATCTTATGCTTAAATATTCATCGGAATTTTTCCCTCGCATACAAATATTTTCCCGATGCTCAATTTGTTCATCTCATTCGCGATCCAAGAGATGTATCTCGGTCTTCTATAGGAATGGGATGGTCCGGTAACGTCTACTACGGTGTAGATCATTGGGTGGCTACCGAGCAATCGTGGCAAGAACTCGCATCAGAAGCGCCGAAAGAAAAAATACATGAATTACGGTTCGAAGAACTCGTTAGTGAACCAGAAAAAACATTGGGCGCGGTATGCGATTTTTTTGGGGTTGAATACAAAGATGCCATGCTTGACTACAGTCAGCATAGCTCATATTCAAAACCCGACCCATCACTGATTAATCAATGGAAAACCAAGCTTAAACCCCGCGATATCGAACTGGTTGAGTGCAAAGCGAAAGAGCAAATGGAAAATACCTGCTATGCTAGACAATTCGAAAGCCCACGTGGCCCCTCCCAAGTGGCGTTAATTGCACTAAATACCGAAGATATTATTTATAGACAAAAGTTTGCAATAAAACGATATGGTTTTTGGCTTTATATTGGGCTTAGATTCTGCGAAATATTTCGAGTCACTTCTTTCAGAAAACCTCTCTTGGCAAGAAAAAGAGAAGTTGATAAGACTCACCTCAAATAGAGGCCTAAACTTAAAGGCATATTGGAATGACAACGCCGCATAATCAGAATTCGGCCTAATGACTATTTTGTTGCAATAGTTGACAATTCGCCCGTCAAATGAGCATGCCCGAGTATTAAAATGATCTGTCGTCTAAAGGTCTGAATTCTAAGGCATATTGAAATGACAACGCTGTATAATCAGAGTTCAGCTTATCAGCTGTGTATTGTTCTGCTTAACTACCAGACGCCAGAGCTCACTATCGATTGTTTAAAATCTTTGATTTCGCAGGCAAGAGATCTAAACGCTAAGATAGTTGTTGTAGACAACAAATCGTCAGACAATTCGGTCGAATTAATCGGTGATTGGATTGATCAATCCGACTATCCCGAAATCACGCTGATTTGCTCAGACACCAATGGCGGCTTCGCGTCAGGAAACAATATCGGAGTTAACAGCACCGATGCAGAATTCTATTTGCTACTTAATAGCGATACGCTACTTAGAGACAATGCGCTCGCCGCCATGCTGTCTGCTATTTCCGCCCAAGATTCCATTGGATTACTTAGCCCGCGCCTTGAGTATGGGGACGGTAAGCCTCAAGAAAGTTGCTTCAGATTCCACAGGCCGCTAGGTCAACTTCTAGCCAGCTCAAAAACAGATTTATTCTTTAAGCTTTTTCCAAATATGGAAGCAGCTCATCGTGTCAGTGATCATTCGGCTGACTACGAATGGACAAGTTTCGCCTGCATCATGGTTCGGAAAAAAGTATTTGAACAAGTAGGACTTTTAGACGACGGGTTTTTTATGTATTTTGAGGATGTCGAATTCTGTTGGCGAGCATCCAAAAGCGGATGGCGCATTCACAATCACCCGGAAGCAAGGGTGGTCCATCTTCGTGGTGGGAGCTCTCCGGTAAAAGACAATATTGTCGAGCGCAAACGTCAAGCTCGATACTTCTACGAATCTAGAACAAGATACTTCTACCTGCTATTTGGCCGCTCGGGCTTACTCGCGGCGAACCTATGTTGGACGCTAGGATGGATAATCGCACAAGCCAGATCTATCATCGGAAAACACTTCCAGAACCCGGCCGGTAAACGCCAATGGAGCGACATTTGGATTAATTTCATTAATCCAAAAAAAGACTTCACTCACCCAAGCACATATAAATGAGCAGTGATCTAAAAATGAACAAGCCGGACTTCGTTATTATCGGTGCGATGAAATCTGCCACGTCTTCCTTAGCCGAGCAGTTAGGCAAGCAAAATGGCGTATTTATGACAGAGCCTAAAGAGCCAAACTTCTTTAGTAATGATGAAATCTATGCACGCGGTGAACACTGGTATTCTTCTCTATTTGATGCAGCAAATGTCACTGATATAAAAGGCGAAGCAAGCACGCACTATACGAAGCTTCCCAAATATCCTGAGACAATTGCACGCCTCAAACGCTATTGCCCTGATACAAAGCTCATATACATCATGAGGCACCCTGTAGATCGTCTGGTCTCTCATTTTACCCACAATTGGACGATGGCAATGTTTCAAAAAGACATGCCAATTGAAACCGCCATAAAAGAATATGCGCCACTGATAGAATATGGGCTTTACAAAAAACAGCTCGACCCTTGGCTCGAAGCCTTTGGTCATGAGTGCATTTTGCCGGTGTTCTTTAACAGTTTACTTTCTGAGCCCCAACAAGAACTAGAACGTATCGCCAAGTTTATCGGCATTGATGGAGACGTCGTTTGGAACCAAAAAACCGGCGCCAACCAATCTGTAGACCGTTACCGCAGGATACCTTTTCAAGAGGCAATAATTGAATCCAAGGTTGGTACTTTTCTAAGAAGAAGTTTAGTGCCAAAGTCTTTAAGAGAATCTATACGCAATCGTCGCTCAAAAGGAGCTGACTCCAATCTAAGTGAAAGCAATATCGTTGAACTGGAAAGTACTTTTAATAAGGATCTTTCAGAGCTAGGAAAATTATTCGACATTGAACTTAACTGCAAAAACTTTAAAGACGTCACGAAAATACCGTCTCTTGAATGGAAAATAGCTAAAAACTCTAGCGACGATTCAATCTAAGCCCTGTATAAGCAAGTCAGTTACATAAAAGAACCGAAAACATTGGGGAAAGATATAGCGGAGCATATCGCTATTATCGCTAAGAAAAATGCGTCTAATTTCCATATCCAGAGTTTGAAATGTACGTAGATACCAATAAGGAAAAGGTAATTAAGGAATTGTGATAATGCGACTCCCACCACCAAGCCCGGGGCGCCAAAGTAGTGATAACCAGCAAGCATGGATGAAAGCAAGAATATTGCCTTGAACACAGTAACCAACAGCAGCATCTTCGGTTTTCCTAAACCAAGGTATATCGGCCCAATATTTGTGGCAACAGTTACTGCAACACCAAACGCAAGCACTTCTAACATCCATCCTGCTTGCAGATAACGATCATCATAAATTAACTCGATTACTTCTTTTCCGAACATCATAAGAAAGAGCGTGGGCGGTAAAAGTAATGCAGCGATATAACTTCGTATTTTAAAAAGCTGACGACGAATATCTGCAATATCTCGGTCCTGCACTTTCGAATAGATCGGCATTAATACATCGCGACCCAATTTGTTAAAAACGACCCAGGGAACATACGCTAACGCATAGGCAATCGAATAAAGACCGAGATCTGCCATGTCAAAGACTTTACCGACAACCATACGATCCGAATAATTACCCACAAATCCAACAATACTGCTTAAGAATATCCACTTTCCGAAATTAAAGAGATCAATGAAGGACTTTCGATCAATTTTGAATTCATGCTTAAAGGAGCCATTTAAAAATCGATGTGCCAAAGGCATACCAGCCAAGTTCGCAAATATACCGCCTCCAACCAGTGCCCAGAGCGTTGGATCAATCAAAGCCCAAATCACCATAAATACGATATTAAGAAGCTGTATACCGACTTTTACCAATGCCACCTTGGCAAGGTTAAGATCCTTGGCATGGACGCTCATGGCAGTCGTTTGAAATCCTCGAATAACTTCCGTAAAACCCAGCACGCATATTACCGGGAACAGAACTGCCTCTTCGTATAGACGAGAAAGAGGGTATGCAGCGATACAGGCTATCGCCCAAATGATAAACCCACGATATATCTGCAGCGTCCAAGCTGTATTTCTAAACTCTTGCTCTGCCCCTTTCTTATTCTGAATAATGGCATGATGAATACCTGAATCGCTGACCATGTTAAGCCCGATCATTACCACTGTTGCGATCGCCATTATTCCAAAAGCTTCGGGGTACAAAAGTGCGGCTAAAACTACATTAGATACAAGCCTCAGTGCTTGTTCAGTTCCATAACCTAATATTGTTATCGCAGAACTGCGGCTCGCTCGAGCCTGAAGAGAGGTGCCACTAAAAAAGTTTTTAAGTCTAGTCAATCGATATCACTCAGCATCAACTCATTACGACACGAAAAAGGGAATGTGGTCGATTGATAATTATTTTTAGAAATGCGCAAAGATATGTTTTCATCATCGGGGAATTATCAAACTGGATAATCTTTAAACAGTTTCCTCTTGCTCAGCTAACGCTCTAGCCTGCTGTATTTTTTCTGCTATCTCTCTTTTGTAGCGTTCCGATGCACCCAACAAGGTTCCGCTGATTAGCCACGTAATTGGACTGATCCCAGCATTAATCAAATTATCGAAAAGCACGATAGCCAATATGCAGCTTAGTACACTAATCCCGTCTACTCTCGTTGAATCACCATAATACTTTTTTAGTTTCATCCACTGAAATATAGGCCAGGTCAATAACAGATATTTACAGATAAAGCCTAGCCAGCCATAAATTCCAAGATCGATAATCCAGCCGCCATCGGAGACACTGATGTCTATTCCATTTTCATCATAAACTCGGTTTCTCGCCCAAACACCCCAGCCGGTATAGGGTTTGCGAGACGCTTTCTCAAGCAAAATGTTTTCATTATCAAATCTAAACTGAATTGACTGAGACCTATCCTCACTATAGCGGGCAGCGAACTCAACAATCTGTAGGTCCGGATAAAAACTCGTGGTTCTGAATATCGGATAGCTGATAACCAGAACGCAAATAGATAACAGTGCTAAACGCCTCAGCCTAGGAGACAATACAAAGCAAAACATAATAGCAAATAGCGTATATAGATAGCCCGCAAAGGTCTTGTTAAAGATAATTGCGAGGAGCACGAAACCAGCAGGATACATCGCCTTATAAGAAAAAACCTTCTTGCCATGCCGCATCATATAAAACAAAAGCATTAAGGTAGATACCAACAAAAGAGTCGTAAGCAGGCCATGCCCAAGGAATACGACTGCGCGGAAACCGCCAGCACGCATTTGCTGCAAGAAAGTAGTATGCGGAAAGTACCCGTAGAAGTTTGTATGTAGTTGAGGGCTCATGCGAATTTCCCAGAAAATCGCAAACGAATAAACCACGCCACACATAACCAAAATCTTTATTAATTTCTCGCGGTCTTCCAACGCAGATAAGTACTGCCGACCGAGAACAAAGGGCACTAAAAAGAAGAACTGAGAAACAAGCAAACTTATCGCCTCTCCACCGAATACTTGCATACCAGGCAAGACCGTGGCTCCAATGACGATTTGGTCGGTATTGTTAAAAGCGGTAATCGATGGCGCCAATATGAGTACAAGAATCAACGCTTTTGGCACAGTATCTTTCGGTAAAACCTCAATTCGTCTGCCGCTATAGACAGCCGAAAAAAATAGCACCGCCATAGCCGGAATGGCTATCTTATCTAGGAGAGGAAATACGGGAGGGTCAATCCAAGTTCTAACCGGCAGCAGGAGATAGCCGAGCGTAAGGGTCCAAACAATCGCTTCAGGAACCGATTTTCTTGTATATAAAAATAGCGATAGTATTGGAAATACGATCAATGCGAGGTACGCAATGATATTTCCCGGGGCTTGAAACATGCTGTTTTGGCTGTCGTAGAGTTATGAACAGATACAGAAACTATGTACTTATTAGCTTGATGTTCTTCGTTTTAGACAGCCACTCTTCAACTACCCTAATCTCTTCATATCCACGCTGATCCAATCTAAATAGACCAGATTTCATCCTATCACTGATGGTATCGTTAATAATCTTTGCCGTGATTTCCTCTGCTTCCTCGGCAAAACCATACACCAACGCCATATCACATAAATTATTGAGCTTTCTTGGCAGCCCGCCGCTGTAACAGTACAGTGCCGCTGATGCTTCTTCGTCGAAAATCCTTCGCTCTGCGCCAGCAACCGTTAGTCGGTGGTGAATATACTGTTTTGTTTCGCCATAATTCAGTGGTGGAATATTGAACTCAATACCGATTCGTTGAGCAAATTGCTTCAATCGAGGATCTTCAAGCACATCAATAAGCTCCGGCTGGCCAACAAAAATCATCTGCAAAATAATATCTTCGGCAATATTAATATTGGAAAGCAGCCTTAGCTCTTCAATTGAATCAACATCCAAATTTTGGGCTTCATCAATTATTAACGCTACGCGTCGCCCTTCGGCGTATTCACCAACAACGAATTCGGTAAACATTCTATGAAGGTTGATTCGCGTTGTACCAGGCTCGACTGAAATATCAAAAGCGTCAAGAACCCATGCCAACAAGTCATCATGAACCTTAAATGTATTGTTGATGTGACCAATGGTTACCATGCCCGTATCGATAGTATTCAAAAGGTATTGAATCAGTGTGCTTTTTCCAGAACCGATTTCCCCTGAAACCACAGTAAACCCAGTATTATTGAGTATTCCATATTGTAGAATCGTGGCACATTTCTGATGCGCCGCACTCAAATACAAAAACGTCGGATCAGGCGTAAGGCTAAATGGTTTGGCTTTCAGGCCATAAAAATCGGTGTACATTAACTAACCTCAAGTATTACTGTTTTGTCCAGCTGCACGAGCGCCTGGTGCCTTGTTTAAAACGTACCCAAGGAAGTTAGTCTGTGACATTACCTCAATAGACTGTTTGATTTCATCCACGAGATTAACGCCATCTTCAACAACAAGCAGAGAGCAATCAAAATCCTTAATAGACTTGAGCACGCCATCAGATCGAAGGATAGGCGGCATATCGTAAATGACAAATCGCGATCGATATCTTGTACGAAACTCTTCAAGTAATGCCTGTACTTTCGGGTTTGATAACCACTCCGAAGAATTTTCTAGTGGTTTACCCCCTGGCGCGATGGTCAACCGATCAACACCTGGATTAACTAGAACATCTTGCACCTCATCCCGCCCCTGTATGACATCGGACAGTCCTTTCTTGACATGCAGATCAAAGATTTTGTGAAGGTTTGGCCGCTCTAGATCTAGATCAACCGCAAGTACAGATTGCGTTACCTCCATCGATGCCGAAACAGCAAGATTTGCAACAACTGTGGATTTCCCCTGCCCTAAAGTCGGAGTTGATACCGCAACAGTTCGCCAATTATTGGCACGCATCTTCGCAAATACTTTGGTACGCATTAACCTAAATGTTTCACGGTCTATAGAATCCCCAAAACCGGCGACTACTCTATTTTCCGCTAATCGTTCCGAGCCGACTGACACAACCTTGGTATCTTTATATTCAATATCGTTGACACCACCAAGCCCGACACTATCTCCCCTGGCTCGCAGCTTCTCTTCAGCTAAAGCAACTGCCTTCTGTAATCTATCCAAAACCCACCTCTCGTTCTATAACAGCCATCAACATTAAGCCTTTAAGCAGCTGCAGTCGGACTAGCCAGCCAGAAGAGCAAACCTACAAGAATCACTAGAAGCAAGACGCCTCCAACCACTAATGCCTTTTTGAGTCTGCGCTTGCGCAGCGCCTCACTCGGCGTGCGAATCTGTCGCACTGCTATAAGTGGTGGCTGGCCTATTAAACTCTCAAAGCTGCGCAATCCTCGCACTCGCTCATCTAAAAACTCATATATCATCGCCAAGCCAAAACAAAACGCACCAACCAGACCCAAGCCAAGAAGCATAATCTTGGGGCGCTCAGGACCAACCGGAATAGCTGGAACTCCTGGTCGCTCGAGCACTTGGAGGCTCTCGGCCTGCTCATTAATCTCTAAATTTTGCGCAACTTCAGCTTCATACTGCGCACCTCTCAATTGCTCATATCGCTCTTCATTGGCTAACACTTCACGCTGAAGTTCTTCATATTCGCGCTCAACAATATATGTATTGGCAACACGCTGATTGTAATCAGCCACTAGCCGATCCAAACGCCTATTATCTTCTCTCAGGTTGCCAATATCTCTCTCGATGCTTCCTACTCTGTAGCGCAAATCAAGATAAACTGGGCTTAACAAGTCTTCGTCCAGAACCAAGTTAGAGGATCCGCCACTAGACACGCCGGAAGCGAGATCTGCTTCCAAACGAGAGATTTCACGTCGCAATGACTGGATGTTCGGGTGTGAGTCGGAGTACCTGCCTATATCCTGAGCCAGTTGGGCTCTTTTCTGCGCCAACAGTGCTGCGGGGCTAACCGCCGACCCGGAACCAACAGCACCACCGGTATAGGGATCAATGGATCTTAACTCAATAGAAAGAAGCTGCTCTTGCTCAATCAAATTATCAATAGCAATTGAATTTTCTCGGCGCCGCTCTTCAGCGTCGTCAATACTTTGCAAATTGTGTTCTAACAGCTCAGGCAAGCTGTCCGCGTATTCGCTCTTGAATACGGCGAGCCTATCGTTTAGCTCAACTAACTTAACTTGTATCGCATCTGCTTCAGTCGTTAGAAATACCGATGTTTTTGCCGCATCATCCACACGGTCTTCCAAATTCCCGTCTAAGAATAGCTGCACAAGTTCATTAGCAACATCGCGCGCCCGTTGAGGTGACTCGTCTTGAAACCAAACCCTGAACGCAATGCTCACCGTTCGCCGACGCCCAGCCTGATCTTGAATATCGGCTTCAATCGCCTCCATACCCATATTCGTTCGAAAAAGTTCCACAAGCTTATCGGGATCAGGGCTAGACTCCGCATCCGTTTCTTCAGAACTCGAATACAAGCCATGTTCATCAATCATCCTCAAGACGTTTCTACTAGAGGAGACTCGCTGTCGAAGAATTTCCATCTGCTGCGCCGCATAACTGGTTACTGTCGTGCGGATCAAGTCTTCGGGGATATTCTGATCCTCGACCAGAATGACGCCTTCTGACGAATAGATAGGCGGCAATGAAAGTGCATAATAAATCGCTATAGCTGCCAAAAAAGGAAAGGGTATAAAGCACTTCCAGCGGCGCTGGACAATATCCAAGTATTGCCGCAGGACTACTCTTAAATCAGGTTGCTGTTCCAGTTCCAAAGCTTAAATTCCTATCAAACTTAATTTCCCAAGGCCAGATCTTGGAAAGAATAATTGACTTCAAATGTGAGGCGATTTGAGCCTGCATCAACTTCTCTGGATGACACGAGTTGATCACGAAAACGATAATTTAGCGAGTAACTCCATGGTGATGCGGAGCGCCAGTTTACGCTAGCTGAGATGGTATAGTCCTGACGATCCGATCGGTCTGCCTGAAAGTAGCGACCACTAAGGTTAGAGGACAGTCCCTCAGAGTACCGTCTGACCCAGCTAAATGTTATTCCCTGCTGGTTATCAAGCGTCCCATCTATCTGCTGCGTAGTGCCAGCGTCCGCGCTGACCGTAATAAAATCTTTGAACCCAGTATAGGTCGCCTGAAGATCAGTAAAGACAACAGTTTGACCATCATCTACAACGTTTTGCAGGCCAGCGCCGAGCGAATCCTCATCAAAAGTTACCCGTGTTGCACCCAAGGAACCAGTTAAGCTCCAATTATTGAAGAGCTGATATGTGCCACCTACTGACAGATTAAACGTCTCCGTACCGGCATCATTTTGATCCTCGCCAGGCTCAAAGGTGATATACCTACCAAAAACAGCGAGCTCTGATCGCTCAGACAAAGTTCTATACCAGCCTAACGTAATAAGTTGCTCATCAAACTCTTCGCCACCAAAATCAAAAAAGCCGGCTCCGGTACTATCTAAACTGGTTTGACCGAATTCATATAACGCACTAACCCTTGTCCGATCGGACAATTGCCAAAAAAAGACTGGTGAGATCGTCAGATCCTCTACTTCTTCCGAGCGAGTTAGCGCAATCACGTCGTCAAGTTCCACATAATCGTCGACCAAGCGCTCTACATAACTCACATTAAGCTGCAAGGTAGTGTATTGAAAGTCCCGGTTGGTCTCCCAATTTATACTTAAGTTATCGGTATCTTCAAAATCTGAGTCGAGAAACTGATTGAACGCTGCACTCACATCGAGGCGAGACCGCAAAAGCCGACCCGGATACCGAACAAATCCACTTGGTCGGAAACGAATCGCTGCCACGTCTGAGTCACTGACGCCCACTTCAAATTGATCATCATAATATGCAGCAACACCAACACCGCCGCCCACGATGAATCCTTGGCTATTGGCTGGCAATCCAATACACATCAAAAAACCTACAAGTATGAACTGTCGTATAAGCTTCACTGTTCTATCATCTCCGAAAGATAACTAATATCTAATTGTTAGGGCACAATTAGCACATCCCCACTCACTAGAACGTGGTTAGTATCTAGGGCATTCCCGTCCCGTAGAGAAGAATAATTCACGCGCAAGACCTGCTCACCGTTCGCGTCTTTGCGAATAATTCTGATGCTCTTCGTATTCGCAAACGATGTAAATCCACCGGAAAGCGAAAGAGCCTGCAATGCAGTCATTTGACGGTTCATAATATATGAGCCTGGCGCGTTGACCTGTCCGATAACGAATATTGAATTACCTGTCATTTCTATGACTGAAACGGTCACAACAGGCGTCGATATATATTGGCCTAAACGCTCAGCTATCGAACTCTGTAATTGCTGCGGGGTAAGACCGGCCGCCTTGACTTGGCCAGCGAGAGGAAAAGATAAGTAGCCGTCGGGAAGAATGATCACTTCACGTTGCATATCTGGCTCGTTCCATACCTCTACGAAAACTCTATCTCCTGCATTCAGATAATAGGTTTCTTGCGCTACTACATTAAATGCAAGCAGACTCAACAATACTGCCATAAACACAGCGATTTTCATCTCTTCCTCCTTCAGAAGCATATGCCCATCTTGAGCAGTTGCACTATACCAGTTTATCCGCTCAAAAAAGACATCGACCGAGCGCAAACGCTACTTGGTTAACAATATAATTAGATTTATCGAGCATGAAACGATCCATTCCACAACATGGCCAAAAAAACCGCTACAACTGGTTCAAAAAGCTGGCCATATGAACCTCATTTGGCGCTATACCTTTCGTCTGCATCTCATCATTATCGAGAAATAACGGGTATAAAAACAGCGTTAATTGAAGTCTACGCCCCAGCTACACCTACAATAACTCTGCATCAGACTAGAAGTGTGACGCCCCACACAATCTATACATAATTCTTTAGGGTTTATTTTAGTAGAGTCCATTCAACAGAGACCTTGTGAACCATATACCTAACAACCACCCATTTATACGCCATAAAAGCTTAGGATCAGCGAAAGGGCACTCTCAAAGCAAATTTAACCAGAAAACAGCTAACAGAGCGTAAGGCGCAACTAGTCGCTTACCAGCAGAACAAACCCATTAATATTTTTCTCAAAAGGCCCATCCTCACCATCTTCAAAGTCTATTGTCCAAGCAGACGCATCATTTACGGCATTAGGCGTACTTGACCAGTAGAGACCCTGAGCAGTATTAGGAAAAACATTACTATTGATAGCTGGTTCTTCGCATGCATACTCAACAAGACTAGCAAGCTCTTTTAAATTGGGCATACGCCATGCGTTGCCGGTGTTTTCAGCAAAATCCAACGCTTCATACCAGCTGTATGTCAGCGCAACGTCGTTATCAGGGTCACCATCTTCGTTATCTGCCACGCTATCCAGTGGGTTCTGATCAACTAGGGGGCAACTATCATCAGCGAAAAAATCGGTATTCGCATCGTCTATCTGCCTTCCCACAGGGCAGCGCTGCCATGACAAACCAGTGCGAATATCTGTCACTACACCGCTGTCTGATGGATCAAGCTGAAATCGACTATCGGGCGCCGATAGCTCAATAGGCAAATTGCAGGTTTGTGACCAGGCCGAGGTTGCAAAAAGCAACACAGGCAAAGCTTGGACTAGGTTTTTATATACTCGAACGCGCATACTCATTACTTCCTCAAGGCCCACTGCGAACAAGGCGAACAACATTAGGCGTGCCTTTGCTCATGAACGGTGCGCCGCCAAAACCATAAAACATTGCCCACGCAGACGCGGGAGACCTTACCGTCGTTTGGCTCGACCAATAAAGGACGCCGCCATCAACATTCGTTTCTGGAATCCCACCATCGATCGCTGTATTAGGAAAGAAGCTGAGATCCACAGAGGGAAGAAGATTGTCTTGGTCATCGTTATCGAGTCCGTAATTTACTAACGAACGCAATTCGATCAGATCCGGTAACCGCCAGTCAGTGAAACCGCACAAAGCCGCGTCATTTACTCTGTTTATAAAGGCGCTCGTATTGCAAAATGTGGTCGCATCGCCATCCGTGAATCCGAAACAGATATCATCACCTTCATCATCGTTTGCAGCAGCAGTGCTCGGCACTTCAAAACCCGGCTCCTCACCATTTTGGGTATTATCTGCATCAAACCAGCTAAACCTATCTTCGAAAAAGTGGAGACTATCTGGATCATCTGACTTGGTCTCCCAAGTTAAACCCGTATTATTATCCAGAACACAGGACCACTCCGCCGCAGTCGCCTCAAGTGGTGACCCCACCTCATCAAGCTTGGTAAAGCTAAAGCCGGCAATGCCATCAACTTCATCAACGGCCACCGCATCTAAACCTTGACTTGCATCTTGCTGCGCGAGTGCCGGAATCGGATCAGCGTCGTCATCTACTTCTCCACAAACAATGCTGTTGTCATGCTCAAAGATATCGCCATCACCGTCGACATCTAGGTCGGCGGTCGAGAGAAAACCATCTTCATTTAAATCCTGTGTATCAATACCGAAGGCAAAGTCTGCGCAAAGTGTCGTGCCTGTATCATCTAATGGCTGACTGAGCACGACAGTGGCTCGGGGCATTGCGGTTGCCTCGATTTGTGACGCTGCGCCTTCGCCTTCCTCATTCACCGCCGTAACGATAAAGAAAAACAGAGACAGGTTTTCCAATCCATCTACGGTGAAATTCAAATCCGCAATATTCTCCACCACTTGAAAACCATCTATTGCCATGATGTCTTCAACTTCTGTCAGGGTAGCGAGCAAACTATCGATAGTAATATCGTTCGCTGTCGCGTTCGCATAGTACAAATTAAACGTCAGTATAGGCGCCCCGTCTGTGACATCTTCTTCGGGAAAATCCTGATGCGTCCAACTTAGTTGAACCTGTCCATCCCCGGGAACAATCGAGGCAAAAACCGGTGCAACTGGAGGAGGGCCTTGATCATCAACTTCCGGAGTAATTGCAATACCTCCGCCACCTCCGCCACCACCACTGCAAGCCACTAAACTCAGTAGCAATAGCGGGCTAAAAAACTTCAGAATGCGAAACGATTTTTTCATGTTTTTAACGCTATTAATTCTCATGAATTACAAACACTGGCAGGCACTCAAACGGCGCGCAAGATTAACGCAAAGACGCCGTAGACGCAAAACCTCTCGTTTAGTTTTGACTGTAACCAAAACAAAAGGTTCTATACTATGCAAAGGCTAGGAATCAACTACCCATTTCATGTCAAGAAAAAAGCCTGCAAAGCCCAGTAACAACATTGCACAGAATAAACGCGCGCGACACGATTACTTTCTTAGCGACAAAGTGGAAGCGGGTATCGCGCTGCTAGGATGGGAAGTAAAGAGCATTCGGGCTGGCAAAGCACAACTTACCGACACTCACGTTTTTTTCAAAAATGGTGAGGCTTGGCTACTGAATGCAGAAATATCTCCCGTTAGTACCGTCAGCACCCATCACGTTACCGAGCCACGTCGACAAAAAAAACTGCTGCTGCATAAAAGAGAGATCAACAAACTAAAGGGCGCTGCAGAGCAAAAAGGCTATACTGTCATTTGCACCGCAATGTATTGGAAGCAACACATGGTCAAAGTAGAAATCGCGCTTGGCAAAGGAAAGCAGGATCACGATAAGCGAGACACACAAAAGCAACGCGATTGGGACCGCCAAAAACAGCGAATTATGCGCAATGGATAATCAAAACTTCTGGCAACTAGCCACCGCAAAGCAAGTTACCATAAATGCGATAAAAATCGCTATTATCGTTGGCTCTATACTCGCCATCATCAATTACGGCGACAGAATCATATCTGGCGACATGCTGTCAAGCGATTGGATAAAACTTGGATTCTCGTATTTGGTCCCATACGCTGTCTCTACTGTCAGTAGTGTCAGCGCAATTAAAAACTGCGGCACGCCTTAAAATCTTCAAACAAATCGGCAGTAAGCTGACACCAAAAAAACACGTGGCGCCCTACTGCCTGCATGCAAAACTTAGTGAAGCTTATCTGCCAAGGCTCTCACAATGAAATCTGTGCGTAGATTCCAAAAGCTGAATGAATCTTGAATGCGGAAAATGTTCTAGATTTTCGGACAGTCTCGCCAACGACGAAAGAAGGTATCCAAGCGAATCGCCAAACTCGCAGTTTAACTCAGCACAATGAAGTCTAACTTGACTCCTGTAAAAGCCTGTCGAAACGTTAAGGCTGCGTGATAATCGTGACAAGTCATACATTGCATGACCCTCAAGTTTCGCCCCGGCCCAATCAATCACCGCGATACTGTAGTCGCTTTCTCTACAAACAAGCATATTGCCCAACCAAAGATCGCCGTGCTCAGCCACATGCATCGGCCGCCAGCTTCCCTCTTCTGCCCTAGACGCATAGAACAACAAATCTGCTCTCACCTTTTCGCTCACACTTCGATCCGCAGCCAAGCGACGCATTGGATCAATAAATCTTTGCTCTACTAACGCTGGGCTTACTATAGATTTAGTCTGATTTGTGAGCTGCAACAACCAAGTAAACGCTTTTCGGGAAATAACGAATCGCTGGAAATTTCGCAATAGTGGCAAATCGGTTAATGGACGTCTGTATGGCCAAAGAGCATAGCTTACCCCCCTAATATTCCCGTATGAAAGAGGTGAAAGTATAGAGCTAGCAACACTTCCATATGAAGCTGAGCGAATCTTCTCAGACATCGCCGCACCCCTGACCGGAAGATTCCCACGGGTTTCATCAGAAAAAACAAGAACGGCATACGGCACACCTGAACCATCTCGCACTAACAACTTGGTGGTATCGTCAGCGACAGGTTTTCCTGGCTTGAGCAAGCTTGAATCAATGCTCCAATTGGGAACACTTTCCAACGAATGCTCTAATTCGGAATCAATAGAGGAGAGAAAACCATCTTTCAGTGCAAAAGAAACTGCCATTAGTAAAAGCTGCCTGCGGAAGAAAAACCAACGTTACAAGCTCATGACAGTATTATATTTTGGCGAATATCTAAAGGGTTCTGTTAACTAAAATTGGTCTAGCGGTCAAAATAAGAGTCTTATTCCTTTATTCTCGACAAACTCAGGCCAACTAAGGCCTTTCAAAAAGACGGCTTCGCCATAGTCAAGTCCATCTATAGATGGACGCTTGCATAAAAACGGACACCTATCTCAAAACTCTTCAGACTAAAGAAATAATTTCTGAAAACCTGCTCTAACACGCGTAGAATCGCTTCCATGGATTGCAGATTTATCTGTATCCAAGCGTCTACCTTAAAGTAAGTAGTTCGCATTGGGGCCGATTAGGATTCGACGTAGTTCTAAAAGCTTCAGGAGCATGCCGAGATGGTGACCAATCTCGTAAATTAAAGTCACAACTTTATAGTTGCCAACGACGACAACTACGCACTAGCTGCCTAAGAAACAGTCCTAGTGTCATCCGACCAGAGCCGTGCTTGTGCGTCTGGAGAGGTAAACGGTCTGGGCCTAGCCTAGGGTAAAAGCTTCGCTTCGGGTGTCATAGCTCACAAGATCGCAGCAAAGTCCGTTCGGCGCGGAGCTGTTAAACACTTAGCTGAACTCGCTAATATCGTCCTGACCGTTGGGCTGATTGCAGTTAAATGAATAGACGGTGCTAAGCATGTAGCGCCTGCAGTGGCGGATCGACGGACGGGGGTTCAAATCCCCCCGGCTCCACCAATTTCTTTATACAACTTCGTCCGTGGTTACTCTTTAATCCCTCCGTCCTTTTTTTAGAAAAATTGAATCTCAAAAAAATTTTGTTTTAACTACCAAAACAACAACACTGTTATATTGATTTTTCAACTAAAACTACATGGATACCTCAATACAGGGAAAAGGGATATTTAAATCGGTTATCCTCTCTTGCGTATGTACAAGGTTTCTGAAATCTGCGGGAGAACGTCACGTTGCGAAAATTTACCTTTTTGTGCCTCATTGTTAGTCTATTAGTTTTTTCCTCATCAGCTATTAGCCAGACACAACCCCATATCCAAAGGCAATCACCAAATTTGGTTATTAATCCAGATTTCGATCAAAGTTGGGAATATGATTGGGATACGCTTGGAACCCCTGTCGAACTAGATAAGACAGATAATTACAATAACCTGGGTACGGGCTCGATTAAGTTAACACATCCTCCCGATGTCCGAAGCCGCATAAGATCAAAACAAAAAATTCCAGTAACGCCTGGAAAAACTTATACGCTCTCCTACTTTATGAAGTCAAATGTTTGGCCAAGCCCAATAGTTATATCTAACGTTCGATATTTTGAAACAGCAACAAGTAGCGAAGTTTTAGAATCTGAACGAGGTATGAGGTTTAGTAACTCCGCTTTAAATATATGGGAAGAATCTAGCCATTTTTTTGTGCCACTAGATGGGCAAAATTTTGTTGAAATTAATATTAGCTACCATCAGGTGGCGAAAGGGCTAGAAAGCGATCCTCCAGAGGTGTGGATTGATCATGTCTATTTGGGTGAGGGTATAGGGTTTGATACACCTCCATCTCCTAAGAAGGCATTTGACGGATCAATGGTCAAAGTAGACTCACTAGGAAACTTTGAAATCATCGACGAAAATGGTGAATGGCAGCAATTCTTCCCACTATGCATTTATGCTGATAACAACCGTGCCGACTGGTCAGATTATAAGGATGCGGGCTTTAACTGCAATATGCGATCTTCAACTGCTTCGTCGGTACAAAGAGCCAAAAATGCAGGGTTAAAATCTGGCTTTTCATTAACTCAATTTATCGGCGACACACTCAATACCTATAATGATCTGGCGTTGTTACGAGAGAGGCTTGATGAACTGGCTGACCCTGTGCAGCAGAACATAGACCCTGACATAATGAAAAATGTTTTTACTTACTACTGGGATAACGAACACTATGATGAATGGGACGTACCCTTAGCAGTATCAAACATTGTTAAAGACGAATATGGAGAAACGCATCCAATATATGCACTACAGGGCCAATTTGGCCTGACCAGAAGATATAGAAATCAAATAGCTGAAATTGTTGATGTAACAGGTAGCTATACCTTTCAAACATACATCGAAAATGACCCTCTCATAAGAGGCAGTGATCCAGGAGCTCATAGTCTTGTTGTTCAAGAAAACATTAGTGGTCAAATAGCTCCTGTTTCGTTCGCCCAAATTAATTTCGGTATTGGCGAGAGAATGAAAGCAAATCTATTTACTTCCATTGCCAAAGGCGCTCGCGCTATGGGGCACTGGCGAGACTGTGTTTTGC
>CAZUTO010000029.1:0-1317 GCA_964623085.1 uncultured Porticoccaceae bacterium | reverse complement strand
TTTTACCTATTAGGCAAAGATATCGAAGATGCTCTTGTTTTAGATCTTAAGTTTAATGGTGACACTCAAGATGACAGTGCTTTCTCTAATCATGGGGCATTAGTAGATGGCGCGGAAATCACAAATAACCTCTTAAACCTGGAAAACAATTCGGGTTACTTAAGCGTCCCTACGGATAACAGTATTGAAATGAACCAAATTGATTTAACCATTTTTGCTAGGGTAAAAATTAGCCCTTCACAAACTGGTTTTGCAGGGATCGTTACAAAAGGTGCTGCCTCACCTACAGATACAGGTTATAAATTCAGCTATCACACTAATAGCGGCCAACTGAGACTATGGCTAGGGAATGGTATAGATCGGTTGTATCTAAACTCAAACGCAGGTTTAGGTTTAAATGATGGGGAATGGCATACGTTGGCGGTATCAGTAAACCGCGATGGCGAAGCCGACTTTTATGTGGACGGTGAAAATGTTGGGAGTGAACTGGCAAGCCCCTATAAGGGCGATGACATTATCAGCGAATCAAGAGACTTGTTGGTAGGCTCCTGGATTGGCGCGCATAAGCTTGACGGTCAAATCGATAGCGTTCGAGCGTATAAATCAGCCTTATCTTCGGCAATTGTTGAAAGACTTTCTAAAAATGTTTTCCAAATTGGCACAAAAATGGATATCTCTGAGCCATATGAAGATTTGTCTTTGTTCGGCAATGATGCTGCTACGCACGGAGATATAGCTTGGTCTTCCCCTAACTATACACTTGACGGAAGCGGGGACTTTTTGTCTGTAGCCGTCAATGAAAGCACTGAAATCGGCACTTCTGATTTGACGATTGCTGCGTCTATAAAGATTGATGAGTCCCAAACAGGCTTTGCAGGAATCGTTACCAAGGGTGCCGCTACTCCCACAGATGCTGGTTATAAGTTCAGCTATCAGGTTAACTCTGGCCAACTTAGGCTTTTTCTTGGTGACGGCAATACACGAGTACATTTAAATTCATACAGCAATTTGAATCTAAATGATGGCAGTTGGCATGATGTGGCTGTCACACTGGATAGAAATAGCGATGCTATTTTTTATCTTGACGGTGAATTTGTTGGCAGCGAAAGCGCTCTGCAAATGCAAGACATCTCATTAGATAATTCGGGACGAGAATTATTGGTTGGCTCCTGGATAGGCGCTCACTTTTTAAAAGGTGAGATCAGCAATATTTATCTGGACAAGCGCGTACTTGATATAGAAGAAATCATAGAAATCTGTAGATATTGTGACATGTCAAACTAGCTGCGAAAAAAGTACGGGGCTCACGAAAGCTTA
>CAZUTO010000028.1:3682-23735 GCA_964623085.1 uncultured Porticoccaceae bacterium | reverse complement strand
GATTTGTAGCCAATCTAGTGGCGATTCAGTCTTTTCGTCTAGCTGTTTCATCCCTTGGCAATTGGTAGCGGAAGTACCAGGAGGAGGTTCTTCTGAGAAGGTGGGGGGTGCCTTGAAATCAATGAGTTAGAGGTTCTGGTGCCCAGAAGAGGACTTGAACCTCCACGACCTTACGGTCACTAGCACCTGAAGCTAGCGCGTCTACCAATTCCGCCACCTGGGCAATGATAAGGTGGGCTGCTATTCTGTGCGCTAAAGAGCGCCCTAGAAAGGGAGCGGCACTGTACTTTTAGGCGTTATTGATGTCAATCAGGCTTTTATGAAAATAGGCCTTACCCGATTTCCAACATGCTCGTTGTGAAAGGGCTACAATGCTTTTTTTGAAAGCTGAATGAACCTTGCCTAAAGCATCGAAGAAACCCAACCGCAAGACTGAAAAACCGAAAAATCCCGTTGGGGTTGTTCAGGGTCATCCTGATGGATTTGGTTTTGTGCTCTTGGAAGATCAGCAAGATATTTATCTCGATAAGCAGCAAATGGCGCAGGTGTTTCCGGGCGATAAGGTTGAGGTTTCTGCTGGGCGCGAAGATCGCCGCGGACGCATTCAGGGCCGAGTTCTTGAGGTGCTGGAACGCAATACCAGCCAGCTAGTTGGCACCTATCATCTGGAGCGTGGGCTGGGTTTTGTGCGGCCGGAAAACCGTCGTATTACTCTGGATGTGGTTGTGCCTCCCGATGCAGCAGGGAAGGCTAAGAATGGGCAGATCGTGGTGGTGGATATAACCGATCAACCTTCTGCTTTTGCAGCTCCATTGGGAGAAGTGACTGAGGTTCTTGGCGATGCGATGGCACCGGGAATGGAGATCGACGTTGCATTGCGCTCATTTGATATTCCCCATGAGTGGCCGGATCAAGTGATTGAAGAGGCAGACAAATACGGAAGTAAGGTTGCCGCCAGTGCCAAAAAACAACGTAAAGATTTAACCCATCTCGACTTTGTCACTATCGATGGCGAAGACGCAAAAGACTTTGACGATGCCGTGTATGCCGAGCCGATTAAAGGCGGAGGCTGGAAGCTTTGGGTGGCCATTGCGGATGTCTCACACTACGTCAAACCGGTCTCCACGCTCGATAAGCAAGCGCATGAACGTGGCACCTCGGTCTATTTTCCCAATTACGTAGTGCCGATGCTGCCAGAAGTATTGTCGAATGGGTTGTGCTCGTTACGCCCGAAAGTAGATCGATTGGCCATGGTTTGTGAAATGACGATCTCGGCTGGCGGAGATATCAAAAAGTCATACTTCTCAGAGGCGGTAATTCGTTCTAAAGCGCGGTTAACTTACACGCGCGTGGCCAAAGTGTTGGAAGAAAAAGATCAGGATCCTCAGCCCGAGAGAGCGAAGCTCAAAGGCTTGGCCCCTAATATACATACGTTGTATGAGCTCTATCAGATCCTGCTTAAAAACAGAGAAAAGCGCGGTGCGCTCGATTTTGATTCTGTTGAAGTGCGTTTCGAATTCGATGAGCAGCGCAAGATCAAAAAAGTCGTTCCCATCAAGCGCAATGAAGCGCATAGATTGATCGAAGAGTGCATGCTTTGCGCCAATATTAGTGCAGCGAGGTTTCTCGCCAAGTATGAGGTCCCAGCGCTCTATCGTGTGCACCAACCGCCACAGGATGAGAAGCTTGAAACATTGCGGGATTTCTTAGCGCACCTCGGCTTGAGGTTAAGTCTGTCGAAAAAGCCTGAGCCTGCGCAGTTTAGTGCGTTAATTTCATCACTGAAGGATCGCCCTGATCGCCAGCTGATCCAAATGCAAATTCTTCGCGCCCAGCAGCAGGCCGTATATCAGCCGGAGAACGAAGGCCATTTTGGTTTGGCTTACCCTGAGTATGCGCATTTCACCTCGCCTATTCGACGCTACCCAGATTTACTAGTGCATCGCGCTATTCGGTCGATTATTCAGAAGAATAAGAAGCTTTATCCTTATGATGTCGCTGCTATGAAGGCTTTCGGCGAACACTGTTCCATGACAGAACGACGAGCCGAAGATGCCTCGCGAGATGTCATTCAATGGTTAAAGTGTGAATACCTAAAAGAGCGTGTTGGCGACCAAATGATGGCCAGAGTGACGGCCGTGACCCAGTTTGGCATGTTTGCAGAATTAGAAGATATTTATATCGATGGATTAATTCATATTACGACCTTACCAAAGGATTACTATGAGTACGATCCAATGGCATTATCTTTGGTGGGACAAGATACTAAGCGCGCATTTAATCTCGGCGATCAGCTTTGTGTGAAGATAGTCAGGGTCAGCCTTGAAGAGCGGAAAATTGATTTAATACTTGCCGAGACTGCCGAAGAAAGAGATAGTAAGCCTCATAAAAGGCGACTCAAGAAAGGAAAAGGCTTCCGCAAGAAGCCTGGTAAGTCAGGTCCCAAGGGTAGAAAACGATTAAGCAAGAAAAGGAAATGACAGACGCTAGCGGAAAACCGATGGATATATTGATCGGCTTTCATGCGGTGCAGTCTCTTTTAAAAACGGCGCCTTCTAGAGCGTTCCAGCTTTGCGTAACCAAAGGTCGCCAAGACCAAAGGCTTTCAAAAACCATTAGCCTTGCTGAACGCAACAACATTCCAATCGAATATTTAACAACGGAAGAAATAGATAAGTTTGCCGGCAGCGATCGTCATCAGGGCGTGGTACTCAAAGCCTGCAAAGGGCGTATCTATGATGAAGCATGGATGATCGAATACTTATCCTCGCTTGATCATCCCGCGCTTGTATTGGTTCTTGACGGTTTGACGGACCCCCACAATTTGGGTGCCTGCCTGCGCAGTGCCGATGCCGCAGGTGTCGATGCCGTTATCGTGCCGCGCGATAAATCAGTAGGGTTAACACCCGTTGTTCGGAAAGTTGCCTCCGGCGCTGCTGAGACGGTTCCTTTTGTATTGGTAACCAACCTGTCTCGTACATTGTCAAAACTAAAAAAGTCTGGGCTCTGGATTTGTGGTGCAGCGGGTGAATCCGATAAGAGTTTTTGCGATGTCGATTTGAGTGTATCCACCGCCATCGTCATGGGTAGTGAGGATCGCGGCTTGCGCCGGCTTACTCGAGATTGCTGCGATTACCTTGTGAGTATTCCCATGCAAGGTGCGGTTCCGAGCCTCAATGTGTCTGTTGCCACTGGGGTTGTATTATTTGAGGCAGTGCGCCAGCGACGTTCCTAATCTGAAAGCGAACGACTCCCAGCTTGAATGAGCGGTCTATCTGGCCGGTTTACTTGCAATCATCCGTTGATATCCTTAAAATCTCGCGCCCCGCAAACGTAGTCTGTGTTGAACAGTTTTTGCGGCTCCTTGCTTCACCGCCACCGCTTTATTTGGTGCGAATCGGGAAGCTATTAATCCATGAGGAGATACAATGAGACATTATGAAATTGTTTTTCTGGTTCATCCGGACCAGAGCGAGCAAGTGCCCAGTATGATTGAGCGCTATCAGGGCGCAATCGAGAACGATGGCGGAAAAGTTAATCGTTTAGAAGATTGGGGCAGACGTCAGCTTGCTTATCCCATCCAAAAAATTCACAAAGCGCACTACATTCTGATGAATGTTGAATGCACAGATGTTGCTTTGGAAGAACTCACCACTAACTTTCGATACAACGATGCGGTTTTGCGCAACGTGGTAATTCGACGCAATGGCCCAGAAACAGAGGAAACTCTGATTATGAAGGCTGAGCGTGAAGAAAATGAAAGAGACGCTGCTCGAACAGCGGCTGCTGAAGCACGTGCATCTGAAAGAGATGAAGATCGTGCACCTAAGGTAGCGCCACCAGCAGATTCTGCAGAAGAGAAATCTGAAGAAGTTGAGGAAGCGGCGGAAGAAGCGACTGAAGAAACAGCCGCAGAAGCTACTGAAGAAATCACCGAAGAAGCCAGCGCTGAAGAAGACGCTGGAACAGAGAAGGAGTAAGCGGATATGGCTAGATTCTCACGTCGTCGCAAGTTTTGTCAGTTCACCGCCAAAGGTGTAGAGAGTATTGACTACAAAGATCTTGATACCCTCAAGCAGTATGTGTCTGAAAACGGGAAAATTGTACCCAGTCGAATTACGGGTACCAAAGCGCGTTATCAGCGCCAGTTAGCCACAGCGATCAAACGCGCGCGCTACTTGGCACTGCTACCTTATACCGACAACCACAAATAGCTGGAGTGGTAGGATGCAAGTAATACTGTTAGAAAAAATCGGTCGCCTCGGTAACATTGGCGATCAAGTGAATGTAAAAGCCGGCTATGGCCGTAACTTCTTGGTTCCTCATGGCAAAGCTGTGCCAGCGACGAAAGATAACGTTGCGCAGTTTGAAGAGCGTCGTGCAGAGCTCGAAAAGGCATCTGCCGATAAGCTGACTGCTGCACAAGGCAGAGCCAAGGCCATTGACGCAATAGGTACTATCACGCTTACAGCAAACGCTGGCGATGAGGGTAAGCTGTTTGGCTCTATTGGTACTCGTGAGATTGCCGATGCCATTACCGCTGCTGGCGAAGAAGTAAGCAAGAGTGAAGTGCTACTGCCAGACGGCGCCGTTCGTGAAGTAGGCGAGTTCGATGTGAACTTGCAACTACATACGGATGTGCAATCAGTCATTAAGCTCGTTGTCGAAGCCGAGTAGACGGGTACTGGTCGCAATTCGAAAACTACAAAGGTTCCATAATAGTTTGTAGTTTTGCTGGAAAAATAATTGCTGACTAAATTGTACTCTTTGTATCGGTTAGTGCCGCATGGTTTCGGAAGTACGAGTCAGGCAAAGAGAAGTATCATCGCGCGGTAAGCGTTATATTCTTGTTGCCAACTCAAAAGGCGGCAGCGGGAAAAGTACCGTCGCGACAAACCTAGCGGCGGGTTATGCTCAACTGGGCTATGAAACCTCACTTGTTGATGTTGACCCGCAGCTGTCGTCCGCGCGCTGGCTTAGCATGCGTTCTCCAGAATACCCGCTTATTACTGGGATTATTGGCACGGCCAGTGCCACAGGGACACGCTTAGATTGGTTTTTGCGCGTTCCTCCAGATTCAGAACGAGTCATTATCGATAGCCGCGGCAGTATGATAGGTCAGCAGCTCTATAACTATGTTGATCGCGTCGATGATATTGTCGTGCCCGTATTGCCTTCAGCCATTGATATGCAAGCAACAGAAGACTATCTGAGCGATATACTGCGACACGCAAGTTTTCGAGAATCTAACAAACGCATTTTTCTCGTTGGAAACCGACTCAATAAACGAAATAAGTATTATCATAAATTGATCCGTTTCCTGAAAAGGATGAGTAAGGAAGAGTTAATACTTTTGCCTGATTCATATATATTCCTCCATTGTGCAGATGAAGGCATGGGTGTTGCCGACCTTGATGCTTATTCAAGGTACAAACAGGCCATCAACGGTATGGCGAAGTTGATCCACACAATCGAGGAGCAGAATGTCTCAACCCGATCCGAGCATGGCGCCTGACACAGCTAATCGTATTACAGGTACTCCGCTTCCTTTTTCGAATGAAGCTGAGCAAGCAGTGCTAGGCGGGTTAATGCTGGCTGGTGATCAGGCCTTCGACAATATTGCTAGCCAGGTGCGTGAAGATGATTTCTACCGCGCTGAGCACAAGATTATTTTTCAATCCATGGGCAGACTTGCTGAAAAGAACCTGCCTTTCGATCCTATTACACTCTGTGATGACCTCAGTAGCCGCAAAGTGCTCAACAAAGCAGGTGGTGCGAACTATGTGTCCGAGCTTGCTGCCAATACGCCTAGCGCGAGTAATATTGAAGCCTATGCCCGCATAGTGCGCGAGCGCGCAACGCTGCGTCAGTTGATTGGTGCGGCGAGCGAGATCGTCAGCCAAGGGCACAACCCAGATGGCGTCGAAGCAGGCGATTTGCTTTCCGAAGCCGAAAAACGATTTATTGATATCGCTGAAGACCGCCCTCGTGACGAAGGGTTTCAAACAGCGGATGAGCTTCTTCGGAAAGCGATTGATCGTATTGAAGAGTTGTATGAGTCTGACGCTGATATTACCGGCGTAACAACCGGGTTCGACGAGCTTGATGAAAAAACCTCTGGCTGGCAAAAAGCCGACCTAATCATAGTGGCTGCTCGGCCCTCTATGGGTAAAACCGCATTTGCTCTGAATATGGTTGAGACAGCGCTACTCAAACAGTCAGGTCCGGTTTTAGTGTTTAGTTTGGAAATGCCCGCACACGCGCTCATGATGCGATTATTATCATCGCTGGGGAAAATACCGTTAAAGAATATTCGCGACGGCAGTCTTACGGGTGATGATTGGGATCGTCTTGCCAAGGCCGCCGCCAAGCTTAAAGGCCGCAAGCTGTTTATCGATGATACACCTGGTCTCACACCGATGGAGGTGCGATCGCGGACTCGCCGGTTGGCGCGTGAGCAGGGCGAAAACCCAGCATTAATCATGCTGGACTATATTCAGCTGATGCATGTTTCGGGCTCTAGCGATGGCAGAACACAAGAAATTTCTGAGATCTCACGCTCGCTTAAACAGGTTGCACGAGAGTTTGATTGCCCGCTGCTAGCACTTTCGCAGTTAAATCGAGCAGTCGAACAGCGACCGAATAAGCGACCAATGAACTCCGATCTGCGTGAATCGGGTGCAATTGAGCAGGATGCTGATGTGATTCTGTTTATCTATCGGGATGAATACTATAACCAAGAGAGCGAGCATAAAGGGATTGCAGAGATTATCTTGGGCAAACATCGAAATGGCGAAATCTCAACCTGTCGTTTGCAATTTCAGGGTGAGTACACAAGGTTCAACAATCTAGCCCCCGAATTTAGAAATCCATCCGAGTAACGTTTTTAACGCCTGAGATTCCATGACTATTTTAGCGATACGCCATATTGATGAGCTTCGCGCTCGCCTAGATGAAGCCCGACAGCAGGGAAAGAAGATCGGTGTGGTACCCACGATGGGTAATCTCCACGAAGGGCATTTACAGCTTATTCGATTGGCCCACGAGCATGCGGACGTTGTTGTGGCCACCATCTTTGTCAATCAACTGCAGTTCGGACTGAATGAAGATTGGGATAAATACCCCCGTACCTTTGATTCAGACCGCGCCATGCTCGACAACGAAGGCTGTCATATCCTGTTTGCACCCGATGATCTAGAAATGTATCCCAATGGGATTGATAACCAGACGCGTGTGCTCTGTCCCACTATGACCGATGTGCTTTGTGGTGCCAGCCGCCCTGGCCATTTCGAAGGTGTAACAACAGTTGTGACCAAGCTCTTTCATATTGTCGAGCCAGATGTCGCAATATTCGGCAATAAAGATTTTCAGCAGATCGCGATTATTCGGCGAATGGCAGCGGATCTCTGTATGCGCGTAAACATCATTGGTGCACCCACCGCGCGTGATGAGGATGGTTTGGCGCTAAGTTCTCGTAATCGTTTTATTACGGATGACGAACGGCCGCGTGCAAATCAGCTATATCAGACGCTGAGCTGGGTGCAAGATCAGATTCAAAGCGGCAACCGCGACTTCGCAGAACTAGAAGAAATAGGCAAAAAACAAGTGATTGACGCGGGTTTCCGGCCGGATTACCTTTCTGTGTGCAATGCACAAAAGTTGGAGCCTGCGTTGGATGATGATGATGATTTGGCTATACTGGGAGCCCTTTTTACTGAGCAAGCAAGGTTAATAGACAACCTCAGGCTCAAGATTTAGTTAAAAATGTTGACGAACATGTTGAAAGCCAAGCTTCATCTTGCAGCGGTCACGCAAGCAGAGCTGCACTATGATGGCTCCTGCGCCATTGATGAAGATTTACTCGATGCTTCGGGTATGCGTGAATTTGAAAGTATCGATATATACAACGTTAATAACGGTGAGCGCTTTAGCACCTATATCATCAAAGGTGAACGCGGCTCAAAAATGATCTCAATGAATGGCGCTGCTGCACGCAAAGTACAGATTGGTGATCGCATTATTATTGCCGCATATGGTCAATATTCTGAAGAAGAACTAGCCGACTTTAAACCTGATCTCGTCTATTTGGATGAGCACAATAATATTGTTCGTACCAACCACAGTATTCCTGTCCAAGCAGTGTAAAACGCAACCTTTCTGTCGCTAGACGGTCGTAGTAATCTAGCGCAGAATTTGATTTTGTCCGCTCAACGTATGCACGGATGTTTGGGCGTTTGCTCTGGGGAAAACCATGATGATGCTAAAACGACACCCTTTCATGTCAGCTTGGTTGGGTTCGATTCTGCTCTACATTTTTCTGACAACGATTTCTTTTACTTTTCAGATTTATCGTATCTTCCCTGCCTACGGACTATTTGGTTATACGGCGGTCATATTGGTTCTGCTTTATTCGATCTCTTTAGCTGAAGATCGCTGGCACTACATATTGTCGGGCTTAACACTTGTTTTTGCTGGTGTGTTGGCTAGTGTGGATATCATTCTGTCACGCGGTATTATTGTTGAAGAGCTGCGACAAATCGAAACAGAGTGGGCGCGCCAGTTGTTTGAAAGTGATGACACCGTCAACAACTTGGTCAACGTACTTATCATTCTCTTGAACATCTTTACCAGCAGTCTTTCTGCCGACGTGCTGTTTCACGGTCTAAACAAGCGTAACTTTCAATCTGACGAGTAGTCACCACTGTATCTGATGCTCCGAAGCATCGAAGGTATATCCTAGTTGAGCAAAGGCCAGTGTGAATACGGTTAGTGTTAACCATAGAATATTTGCCAATATCGCAAGTAAAAGGATAAAAAATGAAAACACGAGCGGCGGTGGCGTTGAGCGCGGGTAGCCCGCTAGAAATTCTCGAGGTCGACCTAGAAGGCCCCCAAGCTGGCGAAGTACTCATTGAGATTAAAGCGACGGGTGTGTGCCATACCGATGCCTTTACGTTGTCAGGTGATGACCCTGAGGGCGCCTTTCCAGCTATTTTGGGTCACGAAGGCGCAGGTATTGTTCAAGAGGTCGGCGCAGGGGTCACCTCCGTCAAGCCTGGTGATCATGTCATTCCACTTTATACACCTGAATGCCGTGAGTGTGAATTCTGCTTACATCCCAAAACCAATCTTTGTCAGGCAATTCGCTCGACACAGGGGCAGGGCGTCATGCCAGACGGGACGAGCCGGTTCTCCCTCGACGGTAAGCCACTGCTGCACTACATGGGCTGCTCAACGTTTTCCAATTACACCGTATTACCTGAAATTGCGGTGGCCAAAGTACGTGAAGACGCACCCTTCGACAAAATTTGCTACATCGGCTGTGGAGTTACCACTGGTGTGGGTGCGGTGGCATTTGATGCCAAAGTCGAACCCGGCTCAACAGTGGTTGTATTTGGGCTTGGCGGTATTGGGCTAAACGTCATTCAGGGAGCAAAGCTCGTTGGGGCCAAGCAAATTGTAGGTATCGATATCAATGCCGACCGCGAAGCTTTAGGTAAGCAATTCGGTATGACCGATTTCATTAATCCGAATAGCGTCGAAAATATCGTCGATGCGATTATTGATCTAACCGGCGGTGGGGCGGATTACTCCTTTGAATGTATCGGCAATGTTAACGTCATGCGACAAGCACTTGAGTGCTGCCACAAAGGTTGGGGCGAGTGCTACATCATCGGCGTCGCTGGTGCGGGGCAAGAAATTACCACGCGGCCGTTTCAGTTGGTGACCGGTCGATCCTGGCGCGGCACTGCATTTGGTGGCGCACGAGGGCGAACCGATGTGCCGAGAATTGTGGACTGGTATATGGATGGAAAGATTAATATCGATGATCTGATTACTCATACCATGCCACTGGATGAGATCAATACGGCGTTTGACCTTATGCATGAGGGTAAATCCATTCGCTCTGTTGTGCTCTATTGATCGCGGCTCTATCTAAACCTGCGCCTAAATCTAAGCCTTTAATCTTTCCTGCTTACGGAATCTAAAATGGAAAAACGAGCTGAGAATAAAATATTCGAAGGCATGCAGCTTCAATACCAGCATCGCTCTGAGGTGCTGAACTGTGACATGCAGTTTTCCATTTATCTGCCACCGCAGGCTGAATCAAAAAAAGTGCCGGTGCTTTATTGGTTGTCTGGCCTAACTTGCACGGATCAAAACTTCGTCACCAAAGCAGGCGCACAACGCTATGCGGCAGAACATGGCATTGCTGTTGTTTGCCCAGATACCAGTCCGCGCGGTGAAAGCGTTCCTGATGACCCCAATGCAGATTGGGATTTCGGGCTCGGTGCAGGGTTCTATGTTGATGCCACACAAGCCCCTTGGTCGGCGCACTACAAAATGTATTCGTACGTGGTTGAAGAGCTTACCGAGATAGTAAGTACTAACTTTAATGTGGATGTCTCGCGTGCAAGTATCTCCGGCCACTCCATGGGTGGGCATGGCGCGTTGGTTATTGCGTTAAAGAACCCAAGTCGATACCGATCGGTATCAGCGTTTTCTCCTATCGTCTCACCGATAAACTGCCCCTGGGGCGAGAAGGCTCTCAGCAACTATATTGGTGAAAATCGTGAGGTCTGGAAGGCCTATGATAGCTGTGAGCTAGTGGCTGGGGCTTCCACGCATTTGCCCATGCTTATTGACCAAGGTGAGGCAGACAGCTTTCTGAAAGAGCAGCTAAAAACAGAGCTGTTAATTCAAGTTGCAGACAAAGCCGGCTACCCGCTAAGTGTCAGGTATCAGCCAGGTTATGATCATTCGTACTTTTTTATTGCCAGTTTTATCGGAGAGCATCTAGCGTTTCATGTACGCCATTTAAACGCTGAGTAATGGCAATCGCCAATCGAAGCGATACGTTAATATTGAGATTTTGGCATGTGCAGAACGAGGCCATCCATTTCTTCAGTAATAGTAATTTGGCACGAGAGCCGACTATTTTCTTCACGGCCGGTTACTGCTTCTAACATAATACCTTCGTCCATTGTTGGTGATCCCGTTTTCTCTAACCAAGAATCGTCGACCATGACATGGCAGGTGGCACACACACAGACGCCGCCGCACTCACCAAGAATCCCATCGATCATATTGTCCACAGCGCCTTGCATGGCATTGCCGCCAACTGGCACATCGGCTTCAAAAGCATTGCCTTGATGATCAACGTAATTCACTAGTGGCATAAACCTAACCTCTGTTAGAGAAATTTTATCGCAGTCATACTATCTGCGCTGCCCGATAAGGCAACCCCATTTTTACGCCTTATGTAATAGGTTAAACACCATTAATTACCCTAGAAAACGCTAGTTTTGACCAATAACCTCGTTATCATTGGGTATCTAAATAGGGGGAAAGAGCAATATGAAAAAATCACTAAGCTTACTTATTACTTTGGTTCTTATGTGTGGCGCTCAATGGGCCAATGCACAGGTAAAACATCAGCCACTCGTTGGCCCCGGTATGGACACCTTTAATCTCAATACAATGGATCAACGAACCAATCCCGGCGGCTTAAAAATACGCGGTGTCGGTTTGGCTACCATACGCTTGGCTGAGATTGATATTAAAAAAGGTCAGTTTACGTCCAGTCACAACCATGCATTTGAGCAAATGGTACTCGTGCAATCTGGTCAGATTAAGGCGTTTAGTGGTGAGAACGAATACATACTTGGGCCGGGCGAAATGTTTGCTGTGCCTGCTTTCGTACATCATTACTACACGGCGCTAGAAGACTCGGTCACCATTGAAGTATTCGGTCCAGGCGGTAACTTCTCTCCGAATACCAGCGTTATAAATCCACAGCAGTAGTCGCTTTTTCAGGGAAAGAAACCTTTCTCTGAGTTATTCATACTGTCTACAAAAGACGGCATCGGTTTCAAAACCGATGTCGATCTCTTGCCTTGTCCCGCCGTGTTCCCTTTTTGACGTAGAACGAATTATTTTGGACGTTTTGTGCACCATTATTGGACGTTCTGTGCACTATTGCGTCGAGGCTGAATGCTAAGCTTGCCTTCCGAAAGGGAGCAGCAAGTAGCGTAAATTCAAATAATTCAAAAGGTGATCAATCATGGCTAAACCACTCACTTATCTATTCAGAACTCTATTTGTTGTTGGAGTATTTCTTCCGCTTCACGCACTTGGCCAGAGTGGTAGCTTTTCATCCTACGTGGATGATCAGGGCGCAATTAGCTTTCCTGAAGACTTCCGCACCTCAATGGTGCATTTGGGCTCTTGGTATGTTCCTGAGGGCGGAGCTAGCGGGTTTCATGATGTATACACAGAGAAAGAATCAGCCCTTGCGTATAGAGATACCGGTGAGTTCCCCGATGGGGCGACTATCGTGAAGGAACTGCGAGCCGCGAGTTCAGCTGACTACAGCACTGGTGCTAACGTTAGCTTTGCTAGCGAAAACTTGAAGCAATGGTTTGTTATGGTGAAAGACGCTGAAAGCCGTTTTGATGGTAACCCAATTTGGGGTGATGGCTGGGGTTGGGCGTTATTCACAACAGATGATCAAACGACTAACGCAGCGGCGGATTACAAGGCAGACTGTCTTGGTTGCCATGTTCCAGCTGCGGACAACGACTATATCTATATAGAAGCATATCCAACACTACACAACTAGTATGCATCTTCTCAGCGAGCACGGATGTTCGCTTTTGTGGGTGGGAGTAGTGTCCTCTGGCTTCCACCTTTTTTCCCGGCTGAGTAAAAGCAGAGGGTAAAGATCGCGTTTCAGGCATACTTACCCATTCTTACGAACCTTTTCGCATGAGCCCTTTGAGCCATGTCGATTAAAGGTCTCAAATAAAATCTAGTCGGAATGCGGGATATATAAGTGATGGAAAGGGTTTCAATTGTTGTGGATGTTCAAAACGTCTACTACACGACCAAGCAAGCCTTCGGCCGAAATTTTGATTACAACCAATTTTGGGCGCGCGCGACTGAGAATAGAGAAGTCGTCAATGCCACTGCGTATGCGATTGATCGAGGCGACGAGAAACAGCGGCAGTTTCAAAATATCCTCAAGGCCATAGGTTTTGAAATAAAACTGAAGCCCTATATCCAACGATCTGATGGTTCTGCAAAAGGAGATTGGGATGTCGGCATCGCGCTTGATGCAATGGAATATTCCGAAAAAAGCGATACCGTTGTTCTCGTATCGGGTGACGGCGATTTTGATTTACTCGCCCACAGAATGCGTATAAAACACCAGTCACGAGTAGAGATTTATGGCGTTGAAATACTCACTGCCGTCTCACTAATTGATTCAGCCAGCCAATTTTTCCCAATAGAATCATCGCTTTTACTAGGCTAAATAAACAGTAAGTACCCACTTACATCAATTCAGCAAAATACTGTTGATGACCACCGTCGCGGGGGCTGCCGAGAGCTGTCTAAACTATTTAATTAACCACTTAGTTACAAAGATTGCCCCGCCACATACCCGCTCGACCAAGCCCATTGGAAGTTAAAGCCACCGAGGTGCCCGGTTACATCCAGCGCTTCACCGATAATAAATAGGTTTTCCTGATTTGAATGAGAGCCTAGATTGGCGCGCATTGTTTTTGATGAAACGGCGCTGACATCAATACCACCGCGTGTGACTTCCGCGGTTCGATAGCCCTCGGTGCCGGAAGGTGTGAGTTGCCAGTCATTGACTAAATGACCAAGCGCAGCGAGTTCGTTGTTTTTTGTTTCTTGGAGTGTTTTTTGCGCGAGTTCTGGTTGAAACAACTCAATGAATTGTTGTGCCACCGAGCGCGGCAGATGCTCTGCGAGTATTTTCGAAACCTTGGTATTTGGGTGATGATTTTTATGTTGAATCAAAAAATCAGCACAATCGATGCTGGGCAAGAGGTTAATAGTGATGGCTTCGCCAATATGCCAGTAGTTCGATAACTGCAATATAGCTGGCCCGCTGATCCCCCTATGCGTAAACAGCATGTCTTCACTAAATTGCTGACTCGGTACGCTTGCAACTATTGGCAGTGATGCGCCAGCCAAGGCATTTGATAGTTGGTGCCATTTTCCGGTAAGCGTAAACGGAACCAGCGCTGCTTCGGTTTTATTGACGGTTAAGCCACGTTCTTCAGCATACTGATATGCATAGCCGCTGCCGCCCAGTGTTGGAATGGATAGCCCCCCTGTAGCCAGCACCAAACTGCTAGCGGTGATACTGCCAAGCTTGGTTGTGGTAATTTGATACTCGCTTTTGTAGTCAATTGCGCTGGTCTCGCAGTCGAGCACAAATTCCACGCCGGCTTGTTCGCATTCTCTTACCAGCATATCCAAAATGTCCTTCGCTGAATCATCGCAAAACAGCTGCCCATGTTTTTTCTCGTGATAGGGAATGTCGTGCTTTCGAACCAACTCGATAAAATCCCATTGAGTGTATTGTGAGAGCGCGGATTTTACGAAGTGAGGGTTGGGGCAAATATAGTGTTCGGGCTGGACGTCCAAGTTGGTGAAATTGCAGCGGCCCCCACCGGACATCAAAATTTTCTTACCGAGTTTATTGGCTTTCTCGATGACGAGGACGCGTTTATCGCGCGCACCTGCTGTCGTTGCACACATCAATCCTGCTGCGCCACCACCGAGGACAACGACATCGTAGGATTTGCTCTTGTTATTCAATGTGTGTTCGCCAGCAGCCGGATTCGATGCATTGCTCATCATCAACCGAGTGATTAAAAACGTAGTACCAGACATCCAGCGGCTGGTCTGGCAAACGAATGCAGCGCCGAACATACCAGGATGCGATCTGATCTTGAGGCTGGTAACCCTCATATTCATCCAGTATCTGGAAGGCGGCTAAATCCAATACTTGGTAGATCTCAGCTTGAGCCTTGTCTGTCGAGGCTTGTTCAGCGCCATAGATCAAACCGGGATACTCGCCCAAGTCATATAGCGAGCCACTAATGTTGCAGGAGCGTTCAAACTGAATTTTGTCAGTAACGGGTAGTTTTTCTTGTATGCCAAAACCTTGCATGAGAGAGCCGTACAGTGCGATATATTCTCGATCTTGTGTGCATCCCAGCATTGCGCATGTTTTTTTTAAGCCAAGCTGGTTCATATAGCGGCGAAGCTCCCCAGATTCTGGGGCAGAGAAAATAGCCCGCCACTCGTTAAAAAGGGGTGACTCATTAGCAGTAGTAACGAGAGATGACTGTTCTATAAGGAACTGTTCGATCTGGTTGAGCAATGACTCAAGTTCGCCGAGAAGGGCTTGCTGCTCGGAGCTGTTAGCCACCTGCGAGCTAGTAATTTGGCGCTCAATGATTGGCCTGATAATGGCGTCATAATGCGCTTCAAACAGTGATTTTAGGTATGAGTTGGCGTCGTCCACTTCCGGTGCGCTGTTATAGCCGCATCTCAATGCCTTGCTTGGCCATAAATTCTTTCGCTTGCCCCACAGTGTATTCACCGTAGTGGAATATACTCGCGGCAAGCACGGCATCTGCTTTTCCCTCTGTTACACCATCGGCCAGATGCTGGAGATTGCCGACACCACCAGAGGCGATAACAGGAATACTAATTGCTTCGCTGACGCGAGAGCAGAGCCCGACGTCAAATCCATTCTTAGTGCCATCTCGATCCATGCTGGTCAGCAGAATTTCTCCTGCACCGTACTCATACATTTTGATCGCCCATTCGATGGCATCAATACCTGTAGGCTTGCGCCCTCCATGCGTAAAGATCTCCCAGCGTGGGTTGTCTCCTTCTTCTACTTGCTTGGCATCAATGGCGACAACAATGCACTGCGCGCCAAATTTATCAGAGGCCGCTTTAACAAATTCAGGATTGTGTACCGCCGCTGAATTAATACCGACTTTATCGGCACCGGCGTTGAGCATATTGCGAATATCCGGCAATTCACGAATGCCGCCACCGACAGTGAGCGGGATGAACACTTCTCCTGCAATTTGCTCCACGATATTAATAGTTGTATCGCGGCCTTCATGGCTTGCTGTGATATCAAGAAAGGTAATCTCATCTGCGCCCTGATCGTTATAGCGCTGGGCAATTTCTACAGGGTCACCTGCGTCGCGGATATCGACAAAGTTAACACCTTTAACGACACGACCTTTATCAACGTCGAGGCAGGGGATGATTCGTTTAGCTAAGGGCAAAGTGGTCTGGCTCAGTCAATGAGAAAAACAGAATTGTAGCATTGCACTAATTCTAGCGCTGCACTAGAACAAAAAGCGCCCGTCCTGATAAGCGATTGATGACGCCAAGGCTATACTTTAGTTCGTCAATCATGGATAGTTTTGGCTATGACTGAATACAAAATACCCGTTGGAATTAGCCGCTGTCTTCTCGGCGAAGAGGTACGCTATAACGGTGGACATAAGCTTTCACGATATTGTCGTGATCATCTCGGCAATCACTTTGAATTTGTGGATCGCTGCCCTGAAGTAGAGATTGGGATGGGTATACCGCGTGAGCCGGTGCGTCTCATTGAGTTTGGCACAGAAGCTAAGCCTGATATTCAAGTCAGAGAAGTAAAAGACGAATCTAAAGATTACACCGCGCCACTTGCGGCGTTGGTGGATAGTACGCGGGAAGAACTCGCGCCACTTTGTGGATTCATCTTTATGCAGAACTCGCCGAGCTGCGGGGCCTTTAGAGTAAAAGCCTACCACCCCAACGGAAACGTCCAACACACCCATGGCCGAGGTGCTTTTGCGGCGCGACTTATGCGGGTAATGCCTTGGTTGCCAATAGAAGAAGCCGGTCGGCTGATGGATGCACAGCTTCGCGAAAATTTTGTGACGCGTGTATTCGTGCTGCATGAATGGCGCAAGCTGCAAACAGAGAATCTAAAACGTAAAGACATTATCGACTTTCATTCACGCCAAAAATATTTGGTGATGGCACATAGTCATCGGCACTATCGATTGATTGGCAAGCTGCTAGCGCGAGCAGGGAAGTACTCCATTCCACTATTGGCGAATCGCTACCGAAATCTATTAATGGATGGTCTAAAAGCCATGAGTGGCAAAAAAGGTAATACCAATGCCTTGCAGCACATGCAGGGCTATCTCAAAGATAAGCTCAACAAAGAAGCCAAGGCTGATTTACACAATGTAATAGAGTCATATCGATTGGGAGAGGTGCCGTTAATAGCGCCCCTAACTCTGCTTCGCCATTATGCAGAGCTCGCGGGAGACTACTACGCTGCGCAGAGTTTTCTCGCAGCGCATCCAAAGGAACTTGGGTTAAATAATCAAATATAGAAATAGTTTGGCGTAACAACTAGCGCATCGATTTTATAGGGCTTCTTCTGGCGCGTCGCAGTAATTTTGAGCAGTTTCTAGATCTAGCGTTCCCTCGTAGATAGCTCTGCCGGTAATCGCCCCAATAATGCCCTCGTCTGCAACACTTGCAAGCGATCGAATATCATCCATGTTGGTGACGCCACCGGAAGCAATAATAGGGATAGACGACGCCTGAGCCATTGCTACTGTTTCTTCAATGTTCACGCCCTGCATCATGCCGTCGCGAGCGATATCTGTATAAATAATAGAAGAGACGCCATCTTGCTCGAAGCGCTTGGCAAGTTCGGCAGCTTTAACATCAGAGACTTCAGCCCAGCCTTCTGTCGCAACGAACCCATTTTTGGCATCAAGACCGACAATAATATTGTTAGGAAACTGCTTGCAGGCTTCAGTGACGAATTCAGGTTCTTTTACAGCTTGTGTACCAATAATAACCCAGTTCACGCCAATGTTTAGGTAGCGCTCAATCGTCGCCATATCGCGGATACCACCACCGATCTGGATCGGCAGGCTGGGGTAATTGGTGGCGATATCTTTCACGACATCAAGATTGACAGGCTCGCCTGCAAATGCGCCATTGAGATCAACGACATGCAGTCGGCGCGCGCCTTCTTGCGCCCACTGACAGGCCACCTCTGCAGGTTTATCGGAGAATACGGTAGTGGCATCCATGTCGCCTTGGCGAAGCCTTACGCAAAGGCCGTCTTTTAGATCAATGGCTGGAATAATCAGCATCATCTTGTCCTTGTTTCTGCCCTGCATGTATAACAGAGTATTGTAAAAAATCGGCCTGCATCATACATGAAGAAAAGCCTCACAAAATGAACTTTCTTGTTTATTTACATATGAGCAAATACGGGCTTGAATCGGTGATATTTATGCCTTATATCAGTGCAGTGCTGCGAGTCAATGACACTTGCGTTATAGCTAAGCAGTCCCATTCCAGGACACAAAGTTCCTAAGTAATTGAAGTCCAGCATCGTGGCTCTTTTCGGGGTGAAATTGCACAGCGTAAAGGTTGTCCTTTGACATCGCAGAGGCAAACTCAACACCATGCTGCGTAGTACCGGTAACAACATCGCTATTGTTTGGTTCTACGTGATAGCTATGCACAAAATAGAAGCGAGCGTCTTGCTCAATATTATGCAGCATCGGACATGCACCAATATGATGCATACTATTCCAGCCCATATGCGGCACTTTTAGATGACTGCTCTCAAATCGTTTTACATTGCCAGAAAAAAAATCAATGCAGTCCACGCCGCCGTTTTCTTCGCTAGTAGACATCAGTGCCTGCATACCGACACAGATGGCGAGTATGGGCTTTTCTTTCACCAGCTTATGTATAAGTGCATCAAAGCCTAGGCGTCGGATTTCTGTCATGCATTCTCTAATGGCACCAACGCCGGGAAATACGACCCGATCGGCATCTTCGATAACCGCAATATCTGAGGTGATGACGACCTTGGCATCTGGCGCTACGTGCTCTAAGGCTTTTCCGGCGGAGTGCAGGTTGCCCATGCCGTAATCAATGACTGCAATACATTGTTTAGACAAAGCGAACGTTCTCCTAGAGCGTACCTTTGGTAGAAGGTGTGACACCGGACATGCGTGGGTCTGGCGTTAACGCCATACGCAGTGCCCGCCCAAAAGCCTTAAAGATGGTTTCAATCTGGTGGTGTGTATTAAACCCACGAATGTTATCCACGTGCAGCGTGACATTGGCGTGATTAACGAACCCTTGGAAGAATTCAAAGAATAGATCCACATCAAAATCTCCCACGCGGGCGCGGGTAAATTCCACATGCATCTCCAAGCTCGGGCGGCCAGAGAAATCAATAACAACACGCGATAGCGCCTCGTCCAGCGGCACATAGCTGTGTCCGTAACGATTAATGCCTTTTTTGTCACCAACGGCTTTTGCTATAGCTTGGCCAAGCGTAATACCGATGTCTTCCACCGTGTGGTGATCGTCGATATGCACATCGCCCTTCGCAGAAATGTTGAGATCAATCAGGCCGTGACGCGCAATTTGATCCAGCATGTGCTCCAGAAATGGCACACCAGTATCAAATTTACTCTCACCCTGACCATCCAAATTAACCTCGACGTTAATTTGAGTTTCCAGAGTGTCGCGGCTGACAGAAGCAGTTCTAGCGGTCATGTGTATAGGTCTTATGTAAAAAGAACGTAAAAGGAAAGTGTAAGGGGAGAGTATAAAGGCTCCCTATTTTGAGTGCGAGCAATGAAGCGCGGTCAAATAGAAAACAGCCAATTTTAGACGAGCCATTCGTCCAGCTATTTTAGGTCAGCTATTCCTTTAGTGATGCGCTCGGCGCTATCATTGCAGTTAGCAGAAGAGAACGAAAAATGCATTTACGAACGAGCCTAAAGGTCGCGTTATTTTCGATACCTATACTATTAGTACTGGCTATCTTTTTGATCGTCACGCTACTCTACACCGACCCTGCACGCCTAAAGGATCAGATAGAGAGTTTGGCAAGCCAGCAGGGCCTTGACCTGAAACTGTCTGGCGATATCGGCTGGTCTATTTACCCAAACATCCAATTTGTTGCTCGCGGCGCAACGGCGGGCTACGACACATCATCGATGCATCTCGATGCTCAGATCGGCTACCTCAACTTTGCGCTCAAACCCTGGCCAGCGTTACGCGGTGAAATAGAGTTTGTTGGGATAGAGGTGTCTGATGCGGTGATTGATCTGCAATTAGAAGACACCGAGGAAGATGAAGAAGGCGAGGATGGAAAAGG
>CAZUTO010000028.1:0-3582 GCA_964623085.1 uncultured Porticoccaceae bacterium | reverse complement strand
AAGGCGAGGATGGAAAAGGACTAGAGCAATCCATGGAAGACGCTTCCGTCTTATTGCCCCCCACAAAAATCGGGCATTTAGAGCTAGTGAATGTCACCCTGAACCTCACTACCGCCGAGGCTGACGCGAGTAGCGGCGAGCCCATGTCGATTCAAATACATAAGTTGGCTGCGCAGGATATCGCATCAGATGGCGATACGTTTCCTATTCAGGGTGATCTCGAAGTTATAACGCTCCCTCCGCTCTATCGGCAGTTTGAGTTTGAAGGGCATCTGCTGGTTGAACCAGACGCAGCTATTTATGCGGCAGATTTTAGCGAGCTGAGTATTCGAGGTGAGCTTGATGACATAGAAAGCCAAATTGAAGGCACAGGCGACATTAATCTCGATCTTAATCGCAATCAGTGGTCGGGCGAGATCAATCTAGTGGATCAGGATAGTTCTGGGCTAAACGCAACCTATACCGGTGCGTTGTCTCCCATCATTGGCGAAGGCCGGGTAGAGCTCAATGTGAGTGAGCTGAATGCTTGGGCCCAGCGGCTGGGCTTTGCGGGTGATGAACCACTGCCAGCAGAAAAACTCGTCGTAGACACGGACTACAGCTTAGATGAAGAGCTGATTCAGCTACAGAATTTAAGGGTACGCGCGGATGAGTATTCCGGTAGGGGAGAGGTGACATACGGAATTGCAGAGAAAAAGACGCTGCAGGCAAACCTCGCGTTTGACCAACTGGATTTAAACCCATACCTAAATGCAGAGTCAGAACCGGCCGCGGGCTCTGTTCAACCAATTAGTGGTGATTCCGCGGATAGATTCGAGGCGATTAGGGAGTTCGATGAACTCGACATCGAGCTCGATATAGGTCTCCTGCAGTTTGCAGATCGCGAAGTTGAACAATTACAGGTAATTACCAAGCTAAAAGAGGGTGTAGGTGAATTGACAGTGCCCACTGCGCGCTTTGCGGGAGGTGGTTTTGCGCTCAACCTAGATGTTGACCTAGCTGACAATGATCAAATCTCAAACATCCAAATGAACCTCAGTGGGCTGCAGCTGGAAGCGCTCGGCGTAGGCACTGATGAAGCACAAGTCGACGGCACGCTCGATCTAAGCTACGAAGGCTCGATAGATTTAGCTGCGGGGCCAGAGCTTGCCGAAGGTTTGCAGGGCGAGGGCCGTATTAACTTTACCGAGCTGACTGTACGAAACCTCAATATTGAGCAAATGCTATGTGAAGCAGGCGAGGTGTTTGGCACATCGCCTGCGGCAGTGGTTGATTGGCCGGCGGGAACGGCGCTTGGCGATGTCGCCTCTGATTATGCGATTCGGCGCGGTAGAGTCACCATTGATGAGTTTGGCTTTCGTTACGGCAATATGGATGTACTGGGCAAAACCCAATTGAGCTTGGTGGACAAAGACTACGACCTGCGTTTTACCGTGGAGGTTAATGCGCCGCAAACCAGTGAAAACGGCTGCAACCTCAACAAATATGCTCAGGGTGTGCCGCTTCCGCTCCAGTGCACCGGAAGTTTCGATACCGATGGCCAAAAATCATGCGGTGTCGATGCCGCGCTCGCCGAGAAGCTAGTATTCGAACAGGTGGGTGATCGGATCATAGAAGGCTTGTTAGATCAGGTAATAGACCGCGCCGATGATGAACCGCAAGATGGCCTTCAAGAGCAAGAACCCGGTGATGATCGCAACGAACTGCGCTCACTTCTAGAAGGCGTACTGCGCGGCATTGGTAACTAACAAAATCAAAAAACCAATAGCGTCAATGAAGTCTCCATCGCCTGTAATTGAAGGCTTCGCCGCCACATTGCTGGCATGGTATGACCAACACGGAAGAAAAAACCTCCCTTGGCAAAAAAACGCCGACCCTTATCCGATTTGGCTCTCGGAGATCATGCTGCAGCAGACGCAGGTCAAAACAGTCATTCCTTACTTTGAGGCGTTCCTAGCAAAGTTTCCTGTCGTTGCCGCGCTAGCCAGCGCACCCGAAGACGAAGTACTGCACCTTTGGTCAGGGCTCGGTTACTACGCGCGTGCCCGCAACCTACACCATGCCGCCAAACAAGTAGTGAACGAGTTTGGCGGCAAGATTCCACAAACACAGGCAGAGCTTGAATCATTGAAAGGCATCGGCCGCTCCACCGCTGCAGCGATTCGCGCACAAGCCTTTGGTGAACCAGCGGCCATACTTGATGGCAACGTTAAACGGCTGCTAGCTCGGCTATTTGCAGAAGAAGAATGGCCAGGCAAAAAAACAGCAGAAAATCGACTTTGGCAGCATTCAGAATCACTGCTTCCTGCTCAAACGAAAGGCGCGCGAATAAGAGACTACACCCAAGCGATCATGGATTTTGGCGCCATGGTCTGCACACGATCCAACCCAGAATGCCCAACGTGCCCCTTCCAATCAGATTGCCAAGCCTATCAGCAAGACCGCATTGCCGAGCTGCCTGCGCGTAAGCCCAAAAAAACTATCCCTACGCGGCATGTTAGCTTCTTGGTCGTTCGCAATAATGCACGTGAGGTATTGCTAGAAAAACGCCCGCCAGTTGGAATATGGGGTGGCTTGTGGTCCTTTCCTGAGGCATCTCCTGAAGCATCCAGTGAGTCAGTAAAAGATAGGCTTGCCGAGCTTAATCTCGCAGAGGCAAGTCCATCAATGCTGGAATCCGGTGAACATGTGTTTAGTCATTTTAAGCTTCACTACCAACCGTTGCTTATCGACGCGGCAGCAGATATAACGACTGGGGTTCACGAACCAGAGAAATATATCTGGTACAGTGCAAAAAACACTGAACAGATTGGGCTGGCAGCGCCCGTAGCAAAACTACTCGAACAATTGGACGATATGTAAAGACATGAGCAGAACCGTATTGTGTAAAAAATATAAAGAAGAACTTCAAGGCTTGGATATGCCGCCAATGCCCGGCGCGCAAGGCCAAGATATTTTCGACAACGTATCAAAGAAGGCATGGGAAGAGTGGATGCAGCATCAAACTATGCTGATCAACGAAAAGCGCCTAAGCATGATGGATCCAGATGATCGCTCATACCTAGACGAGCAGCGCGAAAAGTTTCTAAGCGGTGAAGAGGTAGATAAAGCTGAAGGGTACGTCCCACCATCGGAATAACAGAGCGCCAATTGTCCCTTCGTTACTTGACGACGCTGAGCGGACTCGCTTTAATACGCGCCTCGCGAAATCCCGCAGGCTCAAAACGAGCCTAACAGGAAGAACGCGCAGCAGATTTGCCCAGGTAGCTCAGTCGGTAGAGCAGAGGATTGAAAATCCTCGTGTCGGTGGTTCGATTCCGCCCCTGGGCACCATTTAAATCAACGACTTACAACCAAGCGCAATTACTGCGTCCCTGCTTATTTGGCCTCATTAGGTCACTTAAATTTTTGCATAGCGAGTAAGTAGCCTGATTCCGTTTTACCCATATGAATCTCACTTGTAATTGTGGCGGGATATGGGTCCTCGGTTACGACCACTACTGTCATTGTATGAGTGACTTTATCAATTGTTGGGACTATTAGTAGGTCGTCTCCATAAGGAATACCATTAGTTATTTCTTC
>CAZUTO010000027.1:22497-24168 GCA_964623085.1 uncultured Porticoccaceae bacterium | reverse complement strand
AATCTTGTCTAGGGATTTGCTGCCTTAAAAGCAGCCACTTGAGTATTGAACTTGTCCCCTATGGTATTGCGGCGTTCGGTAATGGCTTTTACTTGCTCGGCCAATTGTTTGCTGTGCGCTTTCGAGTGACTGATTTTTATATATCGATCTTCACTGCAATCCAAAAATTCATCTGCTTCCGATATATAGGCATTCACCTCTTTGCTATTGATGACAAGTTGCTCCATCGTTGATGTCGCACCATCGACAAGGGTTGGCTCGGTGGGTGGATCGCCACAATCCGTTTCGCTTTGTGCTGCTAGTGGCATGGATAACATAGATAAAAAGGCGAACGTTGCCGGAATAATCAAAAAGAAATACTTCATTTTTGCTCAGGATTTGCGAACTCAACTGACTAATTTGCATTAGTTCGAGTATAAAGCCAAGTGATTTAAGGCGAGTTTTGGGCACAAGGCTCATCCAAAATGGCTACCAAAAAACTTAAGTAAGTGTCATCCTGTTTATCTGCATAAATTCTAAAATATCAATCTCTGCAAATAGAGTACCGGGTGCCGACTAATGAAATTGATCAAAATCCTTACCACTGTCGTAACGATATTATTCTTTCCGTTCTCAGTGAGCGTTGCTCAAGACGAACCCATGACGTTCATGACCTCTGCTGCGCAAACCGGTGCATCGGCAACTGCGGCGGCCATATTAGAAGAAAGGCTAGAAGAATTTTTCGGTCGCGATGTAGATTATCAGTTTCGCCAAGGCCGCAATGCCGCAGTTGATGAAGCGCCGGATGGCAATACCATGCTTATCTCTACCATTGGTACTTTATCACTGGGCCCGGTACTGATTGATGGCTATGCACTGGATGCGACCACTGATTTAAGACCTGTTACGCAACTAACTGCGTACCCCGATTTCCTGCTCGTTCGCCCTAATATGGGTGTGAGCACGCTTGAAGAACTCGTCGAATATGCGCGTAATTCTGAGAAGCCACTTACTTATTGGCACATCGCGCCCACCAGTATCCATAGAGTTGAGTTTGGTGCGATCTTCCATGAGTTTGGTATCGACAATGTCGCCCTAGATAGCTCGCATGGAAACGGTCCTATTGGAGCGATTGAAGCCATAGGCAATGATGAACTGGATTTACTGGTTATCACCTCGCGCTACACCGTGCCAATGGTGGAAGAGGGTGCGGCAGTTCCAATTGCAGTTATCCACCCAACCAGAGTCCCACTCTATCCTGACGTGCCTACGCTGCTTGAAAAAGGTGTCACCACAATGCCGAATGGTTCATGGGCCGGTATTTTTGTTCCCCCTGGGACCTCCGATGAAGATGTGCAACATGTGTACGACGCCGTGAAATATGCGGTAAGTGACGATTCCATCGTCAAGCAGATCAATGATCTGGGTATGGAAGTTGTATTGAGCGAATCGCCGGATGATTTTACCCAATACCTCTTGTCAGAGTCTGCTCGTCTTAAAATCGCCGTGGATAAATATCAGATCACCACCGACTGAGGCTTGCTGCAAGCGCAAATTATGCGTCGCAGCTATTAGTCGCAACTACTAGCAACTACTAGAAGAGCAGAAATATTTTCTGCTCTTTTTCTTCATCGTTTTATCAAGCGCCAGTTCTGTGCTTGGATGTTAGTAGCATCATGTAAAGTTTTCCCT
>CAZUTO010000027.1:16957-22397 GCA_964623085.1 uncultured Porticoccaceae bacterium | reverse complement strand
TATCAAGCGCCAGTTCTGTGCTTGGATGTTAGTAGCATCATGTAAAGTTTTCCCTTCATCGTTTTATCAAGCGCCAGTTCTGTGCTTGGATGTTAGTAGCATCATGTAAAGTTTTCCCTCATTTTCTGTACTTTGTTCATTGATCATCGTTTCGGCTGAGCATCTTGGGTAGAATGCACATACCGAACGAGCATCTGCGTAACATGCTCTCAGTGTATTGAACGTTTTTTATCTTTTGGATGTGAAAAAAGTAGTGAGCAAGACTAGGTTAATACAGATACTCATCGCTTGTTTGATAGGCCAGGTATGCCTAGCGGAGACTATGCTCTGTGGACCTGAAGATGCGCACTCATCTGAACATGTTGACGTCTGTATTGCTTGTTTTATAGCAGAAGATAACGGCAGCACCCCCATACAATCCGAGCTTTACGAAGCTGTAGTACTTAGCGATACGTCACCGCAGCAAGGCAACCAATTCAGCTATACCTATCCTACCAACTTCGCCTATTCGTCTAGAGCGCCTCCCTTCTAGAGCACCTCCCTTCTAAAGGGAATGGAAGCATTAAATAGTTGTATTGCCGCTTGGTTTTACTTTAGCGGTAAAAAATTTTTGCTCGATTAGGTTAAAAAATATTATGAAATATCTAACGCATACAAAACGTTTGCTACTGCCGACCCTCGCTTTTTTTAGTATCAGTAGCTACGCCCAAACTGATGACTCTATAGAGGAAATCGTAGTTCGCTCGCACCCACTTGCTCAAAATGGTTCGGCGCAATCTGTCACCGTGCTAAGCGGTGATGAACTTGCTAAAAAATTGCAAGGTTCTATCGGTGCAACTGTTGCGCGCGAAGCAGGTGTTCAATCTGCAAGCTATGGAACCGCTGTGGGTCGTCCATTTATCAGAGGTTTGGGAACTACTCGCATTAAAACGACTCAAGACAGCATTGATACATTGGATGTAGCGGTCACTAGTGGTGATCACCCGGTTGCTGTTGAACCCTTTATTGCCGATCAAGTTGAAATTTTGAGAGGCCCCAGCTCACTCTTGTATGGCGCAGGCGCCATAGGTGGTGTGGTGAATGTCGAAACTGGTCGTATAGCTCGAACAGTTGCGGAAGAAGCGTTTTCTGGCGGTGTAGAGCTTCGTGGCGCTGAAAACGGTAATGCAACCACAGCTGCGATCAAATTGGACGGAAAGTTTACGGACGCATTGCATTGGCACCTTGACGGATTTACTCGTGATGCCGATGAGTTCGACATTCCTGGAATTGGTGAATCCGATGTGTTTCTCGCTGCGGGCAACGAGCAAGCTAGTACAACACCTGGAACGCTTGAAAATAGCCAATCAGAGAGCCGAGGCGGTGCTGTTGGCCTAAGCTGGGTTCAAGAAGCAGGCTTTATCGGATTCTCAGTCAGTGCTATCGAATCTGAGTTCGGCCTGTTCGGCGAGCCAGCCATCATACCCTTTATTGACCTGGAGCAAGTTCGTTACGATATCGAAGCTCAGGCCAATAATCCCTTTGCTGGCATCAAATCAATTAACTTTCGCATAGGTGTTAACGACTACGAACACGCAGAATTAGCGCTAGAGGAAGAGTTTAATCCTGCTGCTGGATTTGGCGTGGGAACATTGTTTGAAAATGATGCTTTTGAATCACGTCTTATAGCTGAGCACGAAGCGATTGGGGGCTTTGAAGGCACTTTCGGTCTTCAATTCGGTGACAGAGAGTTTTCTGCCCTTGGCGTAGAAGCGTTTATTCAAGAAACAGACGTTGACACAATAGGCCTATTTTGGGTTGCCGAGCGCAGCTTCAATAGTTTCGATTTGGAGCTAGGGGCACGAATTGACCAAGTAGACTATGACTCCTCCGTTCCATTGCTAGGAGATGTCGGTAATTTGGTGGATGAAAACCCCGATTTCTTCAGCAGTAGCCTGTCAGCTGGCGTGGTTTTCCCAATAACAGATAACCTATCTATTTCCGGATTGCTCGATTTTTCGACGCGCGCTCCTTCTATTGAAGAGCTATTTTCATATGGCCCTCACATAGCCACAAGAAGCTATGAAGTTGGTAATGTCGATTTTGATGAAGAGGAAGCGTTTAACGTTACGCTAGGTGTGAACTACCAAGTTGGTGCACTAAATCTAAGGGCAAATATTTATCAAACTGTATTTGATGGCTTTATTTATGAAGTCAATACTGGCGAGACTGTTGCAACCTCTCCGTTGACTATTGGTGTAACCGGAGAAGCGCTGGAAGTATTCGCCGACTTACCAGTTTTCGAATTCCAGCAAGAAGACACGACTGTTATCGGCTTTGATGTCGCGGCAGATATTGCATTAGGTCAATTTGGCGGCGGCGGTTTAAATTTATCATTCTTATTCGACACAGTTGATGCAAGTACGGATGACACGCCGACAATCGGTAATCGTAATATACCTAGACTGCCCGCCAGCCGCTTTGGTGTTGGGTTAGATTGGGGCAATGATCTATGGACAGCGGCAATCGATTTCTTGAATGTTGATGATCAAGAAGATACGCAAGTGTTCGAGCTGCCTACTGATAGCTTCAATGACCTTAGTATTTTCGTTAATCGAAAAATTGAACTGCAAGGTAGTGACTTAGCAGTATTTCTCCACGGTCGAAACCTGACGGATGATGAACAACGCCATCATCCTTCGATCGTAAAAGATATTGGGCCAGCACCAGGCAGAACTATAGAAATTGGCGCGAGACTGCAGTTTTAGTTCTAGCTAAAATCGGCTTGTCATCTCTATAAGACAAAGAGACGGCATTAGAGCAATAAAACCCCTGATTGCTAGCGCGGTCAGGTGTTTTATCTATCTGTATTAACTTGCCACTAGGATAGAATTTCTTCTTTATCAATGACTTCTAGCAATAAAAAAAGCATCGGTTTCCTGTCCTTTGGGCATTGGTCTAACGCTCCGGGTGCGCCTGTTACAAATGCGTCTGATGTTCTGCTGCAATCAATAGATCTAGCAGTCGCCGCGGAAGAAATTGGCATAGATGGCGCTTTTTTTCGCGTCCATCATTTTGCACAGCAGCTCGCCTCGCCATTCCCGCTATTAGCGGCCGTAGGTGCGCGCACAAATAAAATTGAGATTGGTACGGGCGTGATTGATATGCGCTACGAGAACCCTTTCTATATGGTGGAAGACGCTGGATCAGCAGATCTGATATCTGAAGGGCGTTTGCAATTGGGTATTAGTCGCGGCTCCGCTGAGCAGGTTATTGATGGTTGGCGCCATTTTGGTTACGAACCACGTGAAGGCGAAACAGAAGCCGATATGGCTCGCCGCTCAACCGAGACGTTTCTTGAACTGCTAAAAGGCGAGGGCTTCGCTCAGCCACATCCAAACCCTATGTTTAGAAATCCTCCGGGCTTGTTGCGACTTGAGCCTCATTCAAAAGGGTTACACGATCGAATTTGGTGGGGGTCGGGATCTAACGCGACTGCTGAATGGGCAGCACGCTTGGGTATGAACCTACAAAGCTCTACTCTAAAGGTTGTTGAAAGCAGCGAGCCTTTTCATGTGCAGCAAGCAGAGCAAATTCGTCGATACCGTGCGGAATGGAAAAAAGCAGATCACAAAAGAGAACCCCGTGTCTCGGTAAGCCGAAGTATTTTTGCCATCACCAATGATCAAGATAGGATGTATTTTGGTCGTGGCGGTAGACCTGATAATGATCAAACTGGGCATCTCGATGCGGAAACCTTCGCTATTTTTGGACGCAGCTATGCAGCCGAGCCAGATCAGCTTATCGAGCAATTGCGAGAGGATGAAGCGATTCAAGAAGCAGATACGTTATTGTTGACCATACCTAATCAACTTGGTGTTGCTTATAACACCCATGTGCTTGAATCTATTTTGACTCATGTCGCACCAGGGCTTGGTTGGAGATAAATTGTGAAGCCCGATAAGGCCTTACTTCTATGATCTCCTGGAAACTCTCAAGTTATTACTTTGGCGCTATCGCTATGTTGGTGCTCTGTGTGGTGTTCGCACCCGCACTGCCCGCGCAAGATTCCGATAAACCCAACATTGTGCTTATTGTTGCCGACTACATGGGTTATTCCGATATTGGCCCCTACGGGGCAACGGATATTGAAACGCCATCGCTGAACACGCTTGCTGATCAAGGCGCCATATTTTCTAGCTACTATTCTGCCAGCCCTGTATGCGGGCCTTCTCGTGCAGCGCTGCTTAGCGGTATGTATCCTGCCAAAGTAGGCGTGGAAGAAAATATAGCCGCTCGAGGTAGCGGTTTGTCATCAGATGAAAATACGCTGGTGCATGGTCTGAAAACAGCGGGATATCAAACTGCCATGGTAGGTAAATGGCATTTAGGGCAGGGAGACCGCTTTTCGCCAAATTCACATGGCTTTGATCAATTTTTGGGCTTCCATAGTTGGACTATCGGATACCATGATCATCGATCACCGGATGGCGCGCCGGGCCTTTATCGTGATGACGAACCTACTGTTGAAGAAGGTTATCTGACAGATGTGCTGACTGATGAAGCGGTTAGCTTTATCGAGCAGTCATCGAATGACCCTTTCTTTTTATATCTGGCCTACAACACTGGGCTGCCGCCGTATCAAAGGCCGGATTTACCCGAAGAAGATTGGCATACGGGCTGGGACGTGAATGAAGCTAGTCGTCAAGACTACGTCGCGATGGTGGAATCCATGGACCAGGGAATCGGTCGTGTTCTCAGCAGTTTGGAAGACGCCAAGGTTGCCGATAACACGCTCGTGATTTTCACTTATGACCACGGTGGCCGACACCTTGTGGATTCGACACCTCTTTTTCATGGCTTTGCGACCCTATGGGAAGGCGGAATTCGGGTGCCACTTATTATGCGCTGGCCCGGTCAATTCGATAACGCGCAAGCTGTTGAACATCCCAGTGTTGCCATGGATTTAACCGCAACCATGCTCGCTGCCGCGGGGCAAAACGAAGCAACAGCCGCATTAGATGGATCAGATCTGCTGCCGATACTTAAAAACGAAGAGGTAGAGTCGGCACCGCCTTTTTTTTGGCGATTTGGCGCCATGTGGGCAGTGCGTAAAGATAACTGGAAATACGTGCTGGATAACGGAACCCAGTTTCTCTTTGATCTCGACGCGGATATAGGCGAGCGCAACAATTTGTTTGCAACACATCCTGAGGTGGCAGCCGAACTGCGCGAGGCACTGGTTGAATGGAACCAGACGGTTCGCGCGCCTTAGATTACGTGTCTTAGATAGTGTGACTTAGATTGCGTGACTTAAATCAGCCCCACCAGCGAGAGCGGGTGGGGCTTTAACGCTTCAGACAGGAATCTGATCGACACCCATCAACTTTGGGTAGGTTTATTCTGAGGCAGGACCCATGCCGCCACCCATGCCGCCGGCCATGTCACCACCCATGTCACC
>CAZUTO010000027.1:1282-16857 GCA_964623085.1 uncultured Porticoccaceae bacterium | reverse complement strand
CCATGTCACCACCCATGTCACCGCCACCCATGCCACCGCCCATAGCTCCACCCATGCCGCCGCCAACAGGTGCACCAGGACCGATAACTTCGAGTGTTACGCTGTCTTCTAGGGCAGTGTAGTAGTGGTGAACATTGGATGCGGCCGCAAACCCTTGTCCTGGCTCAAGGATAAATTCTTCATCGTCATTAAAGGCTTTAATTTTGCCACTTAGCACAGTCACCATTTGCTCAAATTCGTGGCTATGGCTAGTGGTCGTTTGGCCTGCTTCTAGCGTCACCTGAACCAATCGCACATCAGATAGAAATACAGGTTGAACGGTCAATCCGCCCGGCGTTGTGACGACTTCTATGGTATCGAAATCGTAGATTTGTAATTCGGTTTCTTCCGCAGGCGGACTTTGCTCTTGAGCATTGGCCACATATGCGCCAAACATCGTCATGATTGCGAAGAATGTCATTAGAGAGTGTTTCATGTCTTTTTTCCGCTAAATTTGAATTTATATAATACCCAAGTGATATAGCGGAGGAAGAGAGTGTTTAAGTAAAGAATGATTAACTTATTCATCACAGGTTGCTGGAAGCTAAAGCGCTGGCTGATATAGGGCTGATTTACAAAGTACTGACTGAAAAAGCGCTGAAGGTTTTCTTTACACTGCACAGTCGACGCAAGTAAAACGCATCTTCGGTACAATCTACAAAAGTTATCTGTGCATCGTTAAATCGAATCTAGGTAGGAGTGATATCAGTGATCTATAAAAGCCCATGGAAAAGTTTCGTTCGCGCTCTGATTTTTGCGTTTGTTGTTTTGGGAGTTGGTCAACTAAGAGCGCAGGAAGAGCCGGCCATGGTTTTCCTTACCTCGCACACGGCAATTGGTTCTTCCGGTGCGGCAGCCACCATCATGAAAGAGAAACTGGAGGAATTTTTTGGCGGGTCAGTAGAGTATCGCTATAGCCAGGGGCAGTTCGTTGGTCGCGGTGTAGAAGCTGATGGCAAGACGATGATCATGTCCATCAACGGCACCATGACATTAATGCCGGCTTTGGTGGAGGATTTTGAGATGAACCCCTTCACGGATCTTCGCCCCATTACCCGGGCAACCATCACGCCCGATCCGCTGCTTATTCGATCCAGCTTAGGCATTGAAACTATTGAAGAGCTTGTTGAATATGCCGCTGCATCAGACGCACCTCTGACCTATTCGCATATTGCGCCCCAGAGTGTGCATCGGGTCGAAATGGACTCGATCTTCCACGAATTTGGAATTAACAATGTGGTGTTGAATGAATCCATCGGTATGGGTGCACGAGCCGCGCTTGATGGACTGGAATCTGGCGATCTTGACATGGTGGCATTGACATCACCTTACGCGGTTCCCTACATAGAAAGAGGCGTCGCCAATGCGCTGGTGGTTGTTAGTCCAAACCGTATAGCGGCTGCACCAGATGCGCCCACGCTTTCCGAATTCGGTATTCCTGATATGGAGTATGGTTCATGGGCGGGTATTTATGTTCCTGCAGGAACATCGGATGAAGATGCCACCCGGGTTTATGAAGCGGTGAAATATGCCTTGTCCGATCCAGAAACGGTGGCGAAGATTAATGCGCTCGGGTTAGAGGTAGGCCTCAATGCGTCACCAGACGAGTTTGTTGAATTCTTACACGACGAACGTGCGCGACTTCGGAAGGTAGTAGAAAAGTATCAGATCAGTATTGATTAGTTGGGTAGGCCACTGTTCCTATTAACCTAATCGCCTTTGATACGCATCCCGGACTATGCCTGAGTGGCATGGATGCTGATTAGTGTTTTAGGTAGCTTGGGCTTATTGCGTCGCTTCCAATCCTAATTAGTACCAAAAGAGCTAGACAAAAACCCGCTTTATACAGCGGTTTTTTTTGTTGCATTTCTAGCTGCGTTAGTGAACCGGAAACGATTGAAAATTGAACCGCAGAAGTTGAAACTTGCTAAAGTTACTAATGCTGCACTATAGCTTGCCGCATTTAAGGAGATCGGAATGAAAATTGGTATTGGTGTGTTTCTTTTGCTTGTTGTGTTGTTAATTGCGTCGCCGTTTTATGTCGGCATGCGCATTGAGAACGGAGCACAACAGCAAATAGAAAGCTATCAGGCCTCTGGCTTTGGCTACACCTTGAATGTTGATCGTGGCTACAGGCGGTCCACGCTCACGTATGGCATCGCAGCGGAACCTGATTTCCTTACCAATAGCTATGGTATGTCTGCATCTGAAGCCAGTGAATGGTCAGAAGCCCTAAGTAAAGTCCAACTACCCGTTCATGTAGAGCATGGTCCCATATTGACTGAAAATGGTTTCGGGCTGGGTTGGGCCGATTTAAGCGCACGTTGGGATAAGAGCGTTTCACCGGATCTTGCCAAAATTCTTGAGCATATGAATGTCGATGAGTTCTTTACCGCAAATTCACGTGTTAGTTTGACAGGGAATGGTGATTTCGAATTTAGCTCTCCTCGAATGGGCTATGTCGACCCCGATACGGGCGATAATCTTCGATTCAATGGTATGTCTGGTCAGGGGACTTATTCCGGGTTTGGGCGGGCGTATTCGATAGATAGCCGTATTCAGGGAGCGATTGTCGCTGCGGAGTTTGCTTATATTGCTATTGGCCCCGTTTCTTTAAACGCCGATGTGGATATGCACGACGGCTATCAGTATTGGGCTGATATCGTGAGCGAGCTTGGGCTTGAATCGATAATATACTCATCGGAACTTACCAATATATCGATATCCAATATGCAGATATCGGCGAACTTGGAAGATGGCGAAACCACGGATGTAGGAAATATGGCATATGTGATGGAAGCGGAGAGTTTTGGTTCCGGTTCTTTCAAACTGCAAGATATCGAAGCGTCTTTTGCCTATACCGATCTGAATAAACAGTTTTTTGAGGAATACGCGGTGCTGGCGACGAGCCTGAGTGCGGATGAGCAAGAGGTGATGGTGAGCTTCATTGAGGCGCAACTGCCTGCGGTGCTCGCCGCAGGGCCCGGTTTCGCTATGCCGAAGCTGGCCTTTAGCCATGAAGACAGGACTTTTGAAGCGGAAATTGAGCTAGCAATTGATGGCCAAAAGGTACCGGAAGGCTTTAGCCTAGAAGAGCAAACGCTTTTTGGGTTGGTGCCTGCACTTTCAGGCCAACTGCACTTGGATGCTGATGAGTCATTAGTTAATTACCTCATGCAGTTACGAGCAGAAAGCTCTGTTGACGCCAGCCTAGGCGCGTTTAACGAAGAAGAAATCACGCCAGAGATGCGTCAATCTCTGATAGATCGGCAAGCGACGGCGATGTTAGATATTGCAGCAAACCAAGGTTTTGTTATTAAAGAAAATGGACGCATTCAAGCAGAGATTGGTTTCGCTGACGCTGCGCTCGACGTTAACGGCACCGCCATGCGATTGCCGTTTTTTTAGCGAGCGTGCACTTGCTCTAGCAAGAGACGGATCTCAGTTAACGCCGGTTACCTCGGCCGCGCAATCAAATGGCACTAGCTGAGTTCCGGGTTGCCATGCCCATGCTCGCTCCAGATTAATAGACCCCGTCAGAAATGTTGGGTCAGTTGCCACAATTTCGTAATTGAGCCGGCTATCGTCATCGGCAACCCAGAATCGTTCGACAAAGGTCATCTGCTGAGACTGTGGTGTGCCGTAGGGGTCAAAATTAGGCCAATCGATGTGACTGGTATGCACAACTAGGGTATCGCCATCCCACTCTCCATAGGAATAACCGACATTTGAAAGTTGAGGTTCTGGTCGATCCTCTGTCATATAAACCCTGCGCACCAGATCGTACTCTTCCGTTTTGATCAGTATATGATCCCCTGCGTTCACGATTTCCATGGGCGTGGGGTCAAACATGTTGGTTGGGATACCCGATTCGCAGCCGAGTTCGGGATTGTCTGTAGGTGCATAGTAGGTGTCCACCCGAGCCTTAGCGGCATCGTTAAAAAGGTGGGAATAAGTATTCTGAGCTGGCCTTCCACCAATACGACGCCCCCAAACTCTAAACAAACCATCGGCAGTCGCTTCTGCTTGTCGCACCGCCTCCGGGTCAAGAGGTTTTCTGTTCAAGGCCAAGCGCTCATTTGACCACATTAGATCGCGACGGCCACTGACCATTTCTTCGCCATTTGGCATTAGCAGGTTAAGCAAACCGATTGATGAGTCATCTCTGCGTGATACTACGCCTGCAGCCTTGACCCGGTCGCCGACTTTTAGAAATTCGTTGTCCAAACCTTGAGCGGTATAGGTATTAATGTTGCCGCCCATTTCCAGTTCCCACTCTTTCTCCTCACCGTTCTCATCGATGACAGAGATCATTATTCTCGGGTGTGGATTGCGCCAGAAAACGCGGGTCACTTCGCCTTCAAGCTCGAGCAGGTTTTCCGATAGATACAGAACGGGATTTGAATTGCTGCCATGATGTGAATAGGCCGAAGTTATACTGATGCAGAGCGCCATAATCACTATAGTGAAGATCTTTGCCATGTCGATATCCTCATTCATTGTGCTGATATTTAAGACTATGCCACGGTTCCTTTACTAAAAGAACTAGCGCTAATAAAAGGATGGCTAAATTGCCCGCAACTTATAAGCATGAAAATGAGAAAGTTTTCACTATTGATTAGATGCAATGGCGCGTTTATCCTTCAAACACTCACATGTGTTGGCCACGGGATGTATCAATTTTACTTTCACTTTGCCAGATACTTGGTCAATCTCGGCCCCGCCTTTCAGCCTTCTTGTAAAACTTCTCAATGACAATAGAACTGGCCTGCGTTGCGACGGGAAAGTACCACGATAAAATGCTGCACAATCTTGTCAGCAATAGTGGCGGCAGGATCAATCTCGCTTTTCATTTAGGTCATATTAACGCCGATATAAAGGCTTCTTCACTCTCTTCTATGAATACACGGAAGGGGCGAAAAGGCCATTTGATGGATGATCAAGAGTGGAAAGGTTCTAACCAAGCGCTGTTGTCAGACCCTCGCTTTACCGAAATGATGGAAGAGTTTGTTGATCACCTCCATCGCCGCTCGGACGCTTTTTTCTTTAACTCACATAACCTTCGAAGCGTTCAGGATTATTTTGATTACTATCAGATTTTGACCGACGTGATTGCGGAGCGACTTATTGAACTAGGCGTGACGCATTGTTTGTTTTTCAATGTTCCGCATTTGGGCTTTGATACGGCTCTATATCATGTCGCTAAATCGCTTGGCTTGAAAACAATGATGGTTACACAGTCGATCTTTCCGGGTCGTTATTGTTCGATGGAATCGGTCAGCGAATATGGCTGTTTCGATATTCCTTCTGCAGCCCATTCTCCTCACTCAATTGCCAAGGGTGAACCGCAAGAATTGTTCTACATGAAGGGGATTAAACAGCACGAAGAAGCCGGCGGAAGGATTAGTGCAAAGGCGTTGGGTAATCTGGCGAAGTTTTTAGTGTTGAAGCGACCAATGGATGCGTTGAATCCGGCCTATCTAGTGCGGACGCTTCGTCGCATGCAAAACATCTACGGAAAATTTCCCAAATGGCGCGATCCATTTGCGCGCTTTTTTCATGAAAACGATCTTGCTTACTTTGACCATATTGCTCAGTACGAAAAAACACCGATTGATCTTGATCAACGCTTTGTCTATTTCCCGCTGCAAATGCAGCCGGAAATGACGACATCTGCGCTAGGAGGAGGCTATCGTGATCAGGCACGTGCGATAGAAGATCTTGCCAGTATCCTACCGTCGGGGGTAAAGATTTACGTTAAAGAGAATCCGAAACAGGGCGCATACATGCGAGGTCCGATGTTTTTTCATCGGCTTAAGCGCATAGCCTGTGTCGAAATTTTGCCATCGTTTGCGAATACGCATGCGCTTAGTGACAAGGCGGAGTTAGTCGCCACCATAACCGGTACTGGAGGATGGGAGGCAATTTGTAAGGGTAAACCAGCGCTTGTTTTCGGTAATACCTGGTATCAAACACTGCCTGGCGTGAGCAAGTTTTGTCCTGATCTAGATTATCAGACTTTGATCGAACCAGAGATCGATCACGCCGCGCTCGAGCAAGCGGCGGGGAATCTAATTAGCTCGATGCACCCTGGGGTAGTGGAGCGACATTATGCCAAGCTGGTTGACGAATTCGATGAAGAGGCGAATGCTAAACGTGTTGCTGATATGTTGGAAGGGCTGCTTACTGGCTCCGTCATGCCATTATTCAGAGCAGAGCAGTAAAGCAGGGCCTAATAAAACGCCTATAGGCCCATTTGCGTTCAGGTTTCTGGATATACTATAGAGGCCGTTAAATTTCCGTGGCCACCTCTCGCGGTATACAACGCGTTTCCTTATCGATCACTTCGTTCAAATCCAGCCATACACCTCGCTTTATATAGGCTTCTTTGAGCATGACGGGGTCATTGATGATCACCGTATACTCAACTCGTGATTCATCTTCACTGAGAACATAGGTTTCTTTTACAGAGACTTCTCGACTTTGCTTGATGCCGGTGAGATCCATAAATGGAAAGTCGATACGCGTGGTTTCAATGACGAGTTCGCGTTCATTCTCCCATTTGCCGGTGGAATACCCGAGAAGTGAATAGGGTTGGGTTTCTGGGTCACCCTCTGCATTCATATGAATGATTCGTGTCTGATGAAATTCTTCACTATAGATATGGATGGTATCGTCCATATCAATGAATTGATGAGGATGCGGGCTATGATTGGCCCGAGGCATGCCTGGTACCTGACATGTTTGATCAAAGGTATAGTCCCAATTGGCCTTGCCTGCAAGCGCCTCTTCGGTAGCAACATCTGAAATCCGGTTCGCGTTCAGTCCTGGGGATAGCTCGGTGCCAGCTGCGGATGGACTCCAAACGCGGAAGATGCCTTCGCCAACGTCACTGGTTTTTTTGTTGCCCGTGGCTGTATTGTTCCAATCTTGTCTACCCCCAGTAGCGATGTCGTTCCATCGGGGGGTGCTTCGTGCAACAAAAATATATTCTTGCCCGTTAGATGCGAGCACGTTTTCTAGCCAAAACTGGTTTGGATACTTGTCTGATTTATTGCCGGCAACGCGAATCTGATCACCAATGTTAAATAAATCTGAACTGATACCCGTGCGTTCAATGTTGTATAGGGTACCTGCTTCTAACTCCCATACGGTTTTTTCGCTGGCTTCATCCTCGGTCTCAAGGAACAAGTAAACATGAGGATTACGCCAATGAATATCTACCAAAGTGCCCTCCATTTCACTTATATCGCGTGAATAGTGGGAAGTGGAGTGGTGGGCAAAGGAGCCGGCACAGAAAAGTATGCAAAGGAGGCTGAGGCTAAACTTGACCATTATTTTTGTGCCCATTGAAATGAAAGTTAATGCGACAATGTAGCGAAAATCGCTAGCGAGTCAATGCAGAAGCCAGCGCCGCCGAATACTTCTAGCCCACATATTGCACGATAGGTTAACAGATCGATGCAATTCTTATCGATGATGCTCCTATGTATTACAGGTTATATCGGGGTGTTAGCCGCACGCGCTTCTGGTATATTGCGCCCCAGCGAACGACGTACCCATTACACAATGGCAAACAAAACTTTGCGAATCTTCAAAATAAATTTGTTTTTAATGAGGGTTAAGGGTATCTAAAATTGTACCCAGTCATACAACCTATACATATACAGGCGACAAACTATGAAAACGACAGCAGTTAAACTAATGGCAGTATTGGCGGTGTTTGCAGTTTTTGCATCTAGTCAGGTTGCTGCACAAGGTATGGGGGGGCAGCCAGCTAAGCCTATAGAAGAGCTAGCAGGTAACTACCGAAACGGAATGTTTCACGGTATTGATTTTAACTACCAACTCATGAATGGCATGTATCGCGGGTCTGTTGAAAAAAATGACGAACTATTTTTAAAGGCAGCAAGCGATTTGCATACGCTCTCTGGTCTGGTTACTGTGGGCTTTGTCATGGGTACTCAAGAGTACGCCAAACTATCAACAGATGCGGTTTGGGATGATCAAGAAGACTTCAATAACAAGATGGAGGACTTCCAAACCAAGGCAGGGGTACTTGCAACTGCGGCGGAAGGTGGTGTTGATTCTGCAGAATCAGATTTCAACAGCCTTCGTCAGACTTGTGGTGGTTGCCATCGAAATTATCGACAGCGAGTGACCCGCTAAAAAAGGGCTTGTCGAGAGTTTTACTATCGAGACAAGGCTTTTATTAAGTCTTAATTGATAGAAACAAGTAAAAAGGCTGTGAGCAATCACAGCCTTTTTTTATTTTGCATTGGTTTTCCTCGAGCTAATTCAAGGAGCTGGGGTCGCGCAGTTCTAGCCAGAGCGCGTCTGTGCGCAATCGCTAGGTGATGCTATGACAACTATGTTGCATCTAAAAGAAAGAGACTTGGGGTGCGTAGACCGCGATAGCGTATACGATCGCAATGCAAATGATGATCAGTGTTAACGCCACTCCTTTTTTCGAGTGCTGAATTGCTTCTTGGTCTTCTGCTAGGGAAGGTTTCTTTCCAGTAAACATCGGCGTGATGAGGTTGCTTCTCTTCACGATGAGATAGAAAAATACGGCAAAGATATGCAGGCCGATCACTGCAAGCAGAAAGTCGAAATTCTGGAAATGTAAGGTTGTGAGTCGATAGCTAAGGTCTTCAGGTATCCAGAAATAGAGCGGGCCAAATTCGTAGTAGTCGTTATCGGCAGAGAACAGACCAGTGACAACCTGTATCGTCAGCAGCAGTAGCATCGCGAATATTGCAAGCGATCCGAGTGGGTTATGGCCGGCGTATGCGCTCTTTTCTCTAGAGAATAGCGTCTTGCCATAGTTAAAGATTTCTTTTGGTGAGAACAGGCAATTTTTGGCGAGAGCATATTTGGTTCCAATGAACGCCCAGACCATTCTGAAGATCACCAATACCAGAATCGCATAGCCACAATACTTATGTTTTGTAATGTCGTAGCTGACTTCCATTGTGTACCAGGACCCAAGAATCATTAGTGCTAGTAACCAATGCGTAATGCGAGTGGGGATATCCCAAATAAGCTTTGAGGATGATTTTTTAGTCGTTGTTTCGTTTTTCAAAATCGATGATAACTTTTATTAGAAGGTGGTTTTTTTGCAGTCTTGCGATCACAATAGTTGCGAATGAGAGTACCATACATGATATTGGGCCGCATCCTTCGCAGTTAGAGTCAATGCAAGCCATTAAGAGTGCTTTGTATTTTTGGATCGAAAGTGATTTATTACTAGACTTCGGCGCTAAAGATCAGATCCTGCAGCAAGGTTGATTGCCATACAACGGTTTTCATACGAAGAACATAATAAATTAGAGGAAGTTGCTACACCAATGAGCGAAAAAACCTATTCATCAATAAGCAGATATCTACTTTCGAGCGTAGTGCTTGGCGTGGTGGTCTATTTTGTTTCTGACTATGTTATTAACAACGTTGTCAATGCCGATACGGTTTACGAGGTACCTTCAACTTGGCCTGTATCTTGTTTCGCTTATCGAGATGATAATCTGAACGGCAAATACGATATGGCTGATCGTCCCTATGCTGGCCTGTATGTTGAGATTACGCGGCCGGATGGAAGCATTGCCAGTAATACTTCAAATATCGCGGGCTTCACAAATTTTCAAGTGGGAAGAGGTGTGCCCGATGAGGCCCAATTTTTCGAAGTAGGTTCCCACGGTGTGGAAGCGTTTGCTCCGGATGGTTGGAAAATAACATCTGATATGCGCCCTAATGAGTCTCTGAATACGATTGCCGACTCGAATGTTGGCGGCAAAATGATTTTGACACCTCCCTGTGCACATATCGGTGTAGGCGCGGATGTCCAAGTTTCGGGAGTCGTTGCGTTAACTGATGATCTTGGGCACAGCGATATCTCGCTCAAAGTATCAGGCGGCGGTGTTCAGGAAGGAGATGTGGATGTTGATTCCGATGGGGGGTATCGCTTTCCATCTGAGCCCGGGCGATGGCAGCTAACGGCAACAAACAAGAAAACAGGCGCCGAGACTGTTCGTGAGTTTGAAGTTGTTTCTGCGAGTGTTGTACTCTCGGAGATTTCGTTTGAAGAGGTGTTACCTGAGAGGTCTGGGGAAAGTATTACAATCAACTTTGACGATGTCACAACCTCGGATACGCTCTACGAAATACCCTCTGGCTACCATGGGTTGGATTGGCTCTATTGGATATCTACACATGCCAAGTTCTACGGAGGCTGGGGGTATATCAACGGTGCGATTTCAGGAGAGTTTATTGCCTACAACAGCTCCGGTTTCCCAGGATCGTTTGCTAGTGAAGAGGGCTTTGATTTTATTGGCGCCTACTTGACTGCAGCTTGGCCTCGCGGTGAACAAGATTCGGCCTTCATTCGAGCGTGGCGAGATGGTGAGTTAGTGCACGAGGATCGTGTGGCGATTTCACCAAATGGCCCAGTTTATTTTATGGCAGATTATCGCGATGTAGAAAAAGTCGAATTCTCTCTCGAAAATTATGAGCGAATTGTGATTGATGATATTTCTATAAGACAATAATTAAGTGACAAAGATGTTAAGAACGTAAAGTGCTTAAGTAAAAAAGCCGGCTCAAAGAGCCGGCTTTTTTAATGGCTGACATATAGCCGTGAAACCTCAGCGCTAACTCATTTTTCCTTTGTTGAGGAATGAGTGAGGTTCACCGCTGCCCGTTAGCACTTCGATCACGCTATCGACCGTTTGAGTTCGACGACGAAGGATAGACGTCTCTGAATACCAAGCCGCGTGCGGTGTGATAATGCAGTTCTCGAACTTATACAACGGATGTTCAGTTTGGCCTTTGTCTTCCATCAATACATCTAGGCCGGCTCCGCCGATCAACCCTTCTTCTAATGCGCGCACTAGATCTGGCTCATTCACAATGGGGCCTCGTGCGGTGTTAATTAGATAGGCCGAATCTTTCATCGCCTTGAATACGTCGTAGTTAAACATGCCCCGCGTATCTGGAATCAATGGGCAGTGAATTGAAATGAAGTCACTCTCTGCGATGATCTGATCCATTTCTGCTTTAGTGGCACCGGCCTCAGCGGCGTTTTCAGCCGTCACGAATGGGTCATAAGCTAGCACTTTCATTCCAAGTGCTTGGGCGCGGTCGTTAATCAGTCGAGGAATGCGGCCAAAGCCGACTAGGCCCAAGGTGGCGCCAACAACGGAATTGATCTTCATGCCTTCTTTTACATCCCAGATACCCTCGCGAACGGTGCGGTTGTATAGGAAAATCTTACGGTTGAGCGTTAGCATCAGTGTGATGGCATGTGTTGCCACCTCCTCAATACAATACGTTGGGATATTGGCAACCATAATGCCTTTGGCATTACATGCATCGACATCGATCGTGTTGACGCCGATACCGTTGCGAATAATCAGTTTGCACTTGTCCATGCCGCCGATAATCTCTGGCGTCATTTGCGCGTAGGTATTAATAACCGCATCCGCGTCTTTCACTTCGTTGGCAAGGTTCGCTAGATCGGTCACTTCAACTAATTCGGCGTCAACCTTAGATAACATTTCGTTTTCGATATCTAAGTCTGGGAAAATATTGTCCGTCAGGACAACCTTAAATTTGCTCATGATTGCTGTATTCCTGTCTTGGTTTAATACTGGGCAACATTGTATGGAAATTAAGTTACAACGCTAGTAATGAATTGCAAGAAGAGTGTGCTTTAAGATTGCGCCTCGTGCTAATCTGAAATCGGAACCTTGAGTGCAAGCAGAAAAACCAAAATGGACTTTAATCAATCGTAGTATTCATATCTGCATATACAGATAATGCTCGCGGCGTATTTTTTAGTGCGATTGATGTCGGCATTTTTTCGCAAGACGCTGAATAATGCATGCCCGTTTTACGGTTTTGTGTTCCATGTTGTTAATGCTGATCTAGGTTATTTGAGGAAATCGGGTGGGTTTAAGAAATAGTGATGACACATACGGTGCCGTGGCCAAGTGGTTTCATTGGACAACAGCGCTTTTCGTTTTGGCCGCATATATTGCGGTTCACTGGGGGCATTTTTTTACCGAACCTAGAACTGATGGCAGGAGGATGGCCGTGGCTATCCATATGATGATGGGCTTTTCGGTGCTGATGTTAGTGCTGCCTAGAATTGTTTGGAAGCTTATGAATCCTCGGCCCAAGCATGAAGATGCGCCTAATTGGCAGTTATGGGCGTCGCGGTTTTCTCACGGCGCACTGTATTTTTTATTGATTGCGATGCCGCTTAGCGGCTGGTTTTCATATGGGCGGGCAATCAACTTTTACTGGTTGTTTGAAATCCCGCAGTTTGAAAATACGCAATTATTCCAGTGGCTCGTTGCTGGCAAGCTATCGATTCCTTTTAGCGAGTTTGAACCGCCTTTCGATTACTTCCACAAAAAGATCGCTGGCCCTTGGGTGCTCTGGATACTTATTGTTATTCATATAGCGGCGGCCTTATATCATCATTTTATGCTGCGTGACGATACCATGCGGAAAATGCTGCCGTGGAATAGATCTGACAAATCATAAATGACTAATTTAGATTGGAATATAGAGCGGAATTGGATAGGGCATTGTATTTTTAGGAACCAAATGTGACGGGAATAATTTCTATAGTGGGTTTGAACAAAGTCTATGACTCTGGCCACAAAGCGTTAACAGACATCAATCTAGATATCCAAAAGGGTGAGATATTTGCTCTACTAGGGCCGAATGGTGCGGGAAAGACGACGCTAATCAATACAGTTTGCGGCATTGTGACGCCGACTTCTGGCGAGATTTTAGCTGGCGGCCATAACGTTATTTCGGAATATCGCGCAGCGCGATCGATGATTGGCCTCGTTCCGCAAGAACTGACCGCCGATGCTTTTGAGTCAGTTTGGAGTACGGTTTGTTTTAGTCGAGGCTTGTTTGGAAAAGCCAGTAATCCTAGTTTGATCGAGAAGATCCTTAGGCAGTTGTCTCTTTGGGATAAGAAAAATAGTAGGCTTATGGCTTTGTCTGGAGGCATGAAGCGGCGGGTACTAATTGCCAAAGCTTTATCGCACGAACCAAAAATTCTTTTTCTAGATGAGCCAAGTGCGGGCGTAGATGTTGAATTGCGTCGAGATATGTGGGACATGGTGCGCCAGTTGCGCGAAAGTGGCGTAACGATCATTCTCACTACGCACTATATTGAAGAAGCAGAGGAAATGGCGGACCGAGTTGGCGTCATAGATGGCGGCAAGATCATTTTGGTAGAAGAAAAAACGGCACTTATGGAAAAGCTTGGAGAGCGGCAATTGCGATTGCAATTGCAAGAGCCACTGGAACAGCTGCCTGCGGGGCTTGATGATTTTTCTCTTTCGCTCTCTGAAAGTGGTGAGGAGTTGATATATGCTTTTGATGGTCAGCAAGAGCATAAGGGTATTGCCGAGCTACTGCGTAAGTTAGAGATTCAGGGCATCGACTTTAAAGATATTCAATCTAGTCAGAGTTCGTTGGAAGAAATTTTTGTAAATCTAGTCAGGAAGCCGGCATGAATTATCGCTCTATGTTTGCGATATATCGTTTTGAAATCGCACGTGCCATCCGAACGGTAGGCCAAACGTTTGCTTCACCGGTCATTTCGACATGCCTCTATTTTATCGTTTTTGGTTCCGCTATTGGATCCAGGATGGGGCAGATTGAAGGTGTCGAATACGCCGCCTTTATTATTCCTGGATTGGTCGTGATGTCTTTGCTGACGCAAAGTATTTCCAATGCGTCCTTTGGCATCTACTTTCCGCGGTTTTCTGGCACGATTTACGAGATTTTGTCAGCGCCTATATCATTCTATGAGGTTGTGATTGGGTATGTTGGCGCTGCTGCTACTAAAGCGGTGATTGTTGGTTTTTTGATCCTGCTGACTGCCAAGCTGTTTGTTGACTACAGCATCATGCATCCTTTTTTGATGCTCATGTTTCTGGTCTTAACAGCTATTACTTTTAGTCTATTTGGGTTTATTTTGGGTATCCTTGCGAACGGTTTTGATCAGCTGCAGATCGTTCCGCTGATGATTGTTACGCCACTTGCCTTTCTCGGTGGCACGTTTTACTCAGTCGATATGCTGCCCCCTGTTTGGCAAACGGTGACATTGTTTAATCCTGTCGTTTATTTGGTAAGTGGGTTCCGTTGGAGTTTCTATGGCGTTGCTGATGTCCATATTGGTGTTAGCCTTGGGATGATCAGTTTTTTCCTAGTGGTATGTCTTGCTGTTATCGCATGGGTTTTCAAAACAGGCTATCGGCTAAAGACCTGAATAATGAGTTTGATTGCGGTTTGGGTGGTCCGTTTCCTGATTGCGATCGATCATCTTTGCTACACTTGCGTGTAATTTCATGTCTTGCATACTATAGAGCCAATATTGCGCCTCACTCGATGAATTCAACTGCATCAAATCTAGTGGAAATTGACTGCGGTAATTCTGCAGCAAAATGGCGTTTGCTGTCCGCGAGAAAGGTCGTAAAGTGCGGCACTCTAGGATATACGCAAGGTTTTAATGAGCTATTTCAAAGCTTGGATTCGCTCAGTGAAAATATCGACGGTTGTCGCGTTGTATCGGTGGCAGGGCAAGAGGTCGAGATCGCGCTTCGCGGTAGCTGGGTTGGTTGGACTTCGGCGCCTATTTGCTTCGCGCAAGTAGAACAGTTTTGTGCAGGTGTGCGCTGTGGCTATGAGGATTTGTCTCAGATGGGTGTGGATCGCTGGGCAGCGATTATTGCCGCGAGCCAAATGGTTGAAGGTGGGTGCTTGGTGATGGACGCGGGGACCGCGATTACAGCAGATATTCTTGATAAGCAAAAGCAGCACCTCGGTGGCTATATTTTGCCGGGTATCGATACCATGCTTGGTTCACTCAGAGACAATACCGCTATTCCCAGTGCGCGCATACCGAATGCGAATCACATAGGATCTTTTGAGCCTGGGGTTAAGACGTCTTCCGCCATTGCAAATGCGGTAAGTATGGCGATAGGGGGTTTTATTGACCGTATCTGCGCAGAAGTGGATGATTCGATCGAGGTGATTCTCACGGGCGGACATGCTAGGTTATTGGAAAATATTCTCCCATCTAGCGTAAGTGTCGTACCCGATCTTGTGTTAGATGGGTTGGCAGCGTTATTGCCTATGGAGGTTAGAGCTTAATGATGAAGGCGGTTACTTATATGCTCGCGGCAATATGCGTTGTGGTGAGCATAATGTGGTTAACCGACGGGCCGAGTTCGAGCGCTGTCGAGACGGTTCGTGAAGGAGAATCTTTAACTTTGTTGTATGAATTATCTGATGCAGAGCTAGCGTCGTTGACGGGTGATGAAGTATTGGCTAACAAGGTAATGGAAGAGGTAGTTAGCGAGGCCGAAGAAAACGCAGTAGTTGAAACCGAAATCGATATTGAGCCAGAAGCCGCCGCAGAAGAGTCGCCAGTGGAAACCGCTGCAGAAGAGTCACCGGCGGAAACACTGGTCGCTGAAGGTGTGCCGTCGGTGGAAGCCGCCCTTGCT
>CAZUTO010000027.1:0-1182 GCA_964623085.1 uncultured Porticoccaceae bacterium | reverse complement strand
GCCCTTGCTCAAGAGGCAGCTCTGTCGGAGGTTAGCGAGAATGAGATAGAGTCGGAGCCGGTCTGTTATGAGGTCGGTGAGGTGCGGGACCCGACGGTTGCGGTGGATTTAGGTGTGGAGCTGGAGCGAAGCGGCTACGATGTTGTCCGCTCAGTCAGATTTGTAGAAGAGCTGGGTCCATATATGGTGCATACCGAGTCTCAAGCGAGCCCTGCAGCGGCATCGGCTTTGGTAGAAGCCTTGCGGAAAGATGGGTTGGAAAGCATCATGATGCGAGAGCCGCCTTATCAGAACGGTGTGTCCCTCGGTGTATTCCAAAGTGACGAGAACTCTGCAAGCTTGGTTGCACATGCGAAAAAGCTGGGTTACGACGTTCAGCGGCGGCGATTGCCAGAAGAAGTAGAGCTTATTAAGTTCTTTTTAAGTAACCCTCAGGCGAAAGCGATTGCCGATAGTTTTTGGCAAAAAATTCGCTCTGAATTTCCAGAGATTCAGATCGAGGAAAAAAGCTGCTAGGAGGTTGCTTCCGAAAGCAACTTTCAATAGAATCCCGCCTCCACTTCACGGGGGCAAAGAAACTCTTGTGTTTGGTCGTGGCTGGCGTAGCTCAATTGGTAGAGCAACTGACTTGTAATCAGTAGGTTGGGGGTTCAATTCCTCTCGCCAGCTCCATTTTATTAGTGCGCACTTATAGTGGAAAAAGCGGTGGGGTTCCCGAGCGGCCAAAGGGATCAGACTGTAAATCTGACGCGAAAGCTTCGGTGGTTCGAATCCACCCCCCACCACCATAAAGCTAGGAAGGTCGAGTGTTTGATTTTTTTGGCCTAGGGTAGGGTCGCGAAAGGATGGGAATGAGCAATCTTTGATTGCGAGTATGTCTCATTCGCCGGAAGAATTTGTATGGCTAAGGCAGTGAGTCTGGCTTGGTTTTAGAGTTAAAGATGTGGCTTGATAAGGTGGATAGGTTGACCCTCCCATCTATCGTTTAGGGAAGTTTAATACTTCTTTTGATCGGTCAAGTTAGGTGCTTGGCGGGTATAGTTCAATGGTAGAACCTCAGCCTTCCAAGCTGATGATGCGGGTTCGATTCCCGCTACCCGCTCCAAATTTGGAGCTGAGTTTGGGCTCATATAGCTCAGTCGGTAGAGCACTTCCTTGGTAAGGAAGAGGTCACCGGTTCAA
>CAZUTO010000026.1:0-24862 GCA_964623085.1 uncultured Porticoccaceae bacterium | reverse complement strand
TGGTGGGCCCGGACAGACTCGAACTGTCGACCTGCCGATTATGAGTCGGATGCTCTAACCAACTGAGCTACGGGCCCTTAACTCGATTTTTGCTTGCTATACGTTGCCGCGTGCTCAAAAACTCAGTTACATACTTGGTGTATGCTCCTTCGATTTTCTGTGCTGCTCCTAGCCTATCAAGCAAAGCTCTTTGTTAATGCTTATTCGTTCTTTCGCTTTAGTGACGTAGCCTTAGAACAAAAACGACGCTTCAATGGAAGCGCCGTCGAGTATAGTTTTTCTTGTTTTGTTCGTCTATCTGTTCGTTTAGCCGTTCGGCGAGATTTACTCGTCTAAAAAGCTACGCGGACGCTCTATTCGTCCAAAAAACTACGAAGGTGTTCTGAGCGAGTAGGGTGACGCAGTTTTCTCAGCGCTTTCGCTTCGATCTGACGAATACGCTCACGTGTGACGTCAAATTGTTTGCCTACTTCTTCCAGCGTGTGGTCGGTGTTCATATCGATACCGAACCGCATCCGCAGTACTTTGGCTTCTCTTGCGGTAAGGCTGCCAAGTACGTCGCGAGTGGCTTCTGTCAGGTTCTCCGTTGTGGCAGATTCCACTGGAGAGGTGATGGTGCCATCTTCAATAAAGTCGCCCAAATGTGAATCTTCGTCATCACCAATGGGTGTCTCCATGGAGATCGGCTCTTTGGCAATTTTGAGTACTTTGCGAATTTTGTCTTCTGGCATCTCCATTTTTTCTGACAATTCTTCCGGCGTAGGATCGCGCCCTAATTCTTGAAGACATTGACGGGAGATACGGTTTAGTTTGTTGATGGTTTCGATCATATGCACGGGAATACGGATAGTGCGAGCCTGATCCGCGATGGATCGGGTGATCGCCTGGCGTATCCACCAGGTTGCATAGGTCGAGAATTTATAGCCGCGACGATATTCAAATTTGTCCACCGCTTTCATTAGGCCGATGTTGCCTTCTTGAATGAGATCGAGGAACTGCATTCCACGGTTGGTATATTTCTTCGCAATCGAGATTACCAGGCGCAGGTTGGCTTCTACCATTTCTTTTTTGGCACGGCGCATTCTGGCTTCGCCCAAAGAGACATTGCGATTGACGTCTTTAATGCTAGCGGTATCCAATCCGGTTGCTTCGTCGATTTTCTTCAATTTCTTTTGTGCACGCTTAATATCGTGCGCATAGAGTTTGATTTTCTTCGCCCAGTCTTCTTTGCCTTTGGCCAGCTCGGTAACCCACTTCTCGTTGGTTTCATTGCCGGGGAAAGATTTGATGAACTTGGCACGCGGCATGCCTGCACGACGCACACAGAATGTCATGATCTCGCGTTCTTCGACGCGGACGCATTCTATGGTGGTACGCACCTCGGCAATCATAGGGTCAAATACCCGTGGCGTGAGTTTTAAGTATTTGAATATTTCTGCAGCTTCGGCAATCGCTTTGTTGGCTTCTTTGCTGCCATAGCCTTTTGAGGCAATCGCTTTCTTTGCTTTGGTCCAGACTTTCTTCAGCTCTTTGAATCGCTCTTTGGCATCTTCGGGGTCTGGCCCTGTCGGTGCTTCGTCTTCTTCTTCGACTTCTTCACCTGCTTCGGCGCGCTCAGCCGCAAGCGCTGCTTGCTCTAATGCAGATGGCACATGTTCCACTGGATTGAGATAGCCAGAGATCACTTCCGTTAAACGGCGTTCATCTTTAGTGACTAAAGCATACTCTTCTAATATGGTATCGATGTTTTCTGGCCAGTATGCGAGTGCGGTAAGCATTTCGCGAATACCATCTTCTATACGTTTGGCAATCTCGATTTCACCTTCGCGGGTGAGCAGTTCAACGGTGCCCATTTCACGCATATACATGCGTACTGGGTCAGTGGTTCGGTGAACTTCTGATTCAACCGCTGCAAGTGCCGCTGCTGCTTCTGCCGCAGCAACATCATCGGTATCGGCTGCTTGTTCTTGCTCCAACATGAGGAGCTGATCCGCGTCTGGTGTGGTTTCGAAGACGCGAATGCCCATGTCGTTGATCATCTGAATGATGTCTTCAACCTGATCAGGCTCTGAAATTTCTTCTGGTAGGTGATCGTTCACCTCGGCATAGGTTAAGTAGCCTTGTTCACGGCCAAGCGCGATCAGGTTTTTAATGCGAGATGTTTGTTGTGGAGATTCAGCCATACCAGAGTATTCCTGCAGTTGCGGCGTTTTCAAAAAAGGCGCGAAATTATAGCCTAACGTAGAGTGAAGGGCTAATCATTTAAAATTGTGCTAATTGGCGCTAAACGCCTTGTTTTACAAGCGCCTAAGATTATTTCAGCGCTTCAAATAGCATTCGCGTTTCGTCACGTTGTTTTTCTGTGAGTTCCTCGTAGGGAATAGCCTGCAGTGTGTTGAGACGCGTTCGATATTGTTCTTTCTTTTCGGCATTAACCCAGTGCTCAATGACCTCTTCAAATTCTTGTTCTAGCTTATCTTTTGGTGTGTCGGAAAGCAGCGTTGACGCATAGATTCGCGTTAGCTCTGCGGCTGTTTCAGGCGCATAGCCCATCCAGTAGCCGAGTAGTGTGTTGAACTCCGCCTCGGGGTATTCTTTCAAAACGATCCGAATTTGCTCTAATAGCTCCACACCTGATTCGTTTAGCAACTCCAGCCCTTCGAGTTTGGGGTGCAGTGAAAGTTGCGGAAACTGTAAAACGAGCCCGAGCAATCGCGTCAAGAAAGGCGAGGGTGCTGCTGGTTTATCTGGCGCTAATTCTTCAGCATATTCTTTCTGCGAAGAAGGGGGCTCGGTAACAGGTGACTCCATCGGCTTGGGTGTTTGGGGTGCCGCTGAGAACACTTGGTCGGCGGGTAGCCCAGTAAATTCAGATAGCCGCTGGATAAGCATTTTTTGTAAGAACCCTTGCGGCACTTTCTGTATTTCCGGCTGTAGCCGGTGCGCTACAAGTAGTTTTTGGTCGTTGTTGTTGAGGTTAAGCCCTTCGCTAGCTTGTTGAAACAAGAAGTCAGATAAAGGCGTGGCTTCACCCAATTGTTTGAGGAAGGCCTCCTTGCCAAATTTTTGAACAATAGTATCTGGATCTTCACCTTCTGGCAGGAAGAGGAAGCTGGCTTGTCGACCATCTAGCATGGTGGGCAAACAGGCATCGAGTGCTCGTGAAGCGGCCTTTCTTCCGGCCTCATCACCGTCGAAACAAAAAACTACCTGGCTGACATGACGAAACAGTTTTTCGAGATGGGCCTGACTAATACTCGTGCCGAGAGTGGCTACCGCATTTACAACATCGTATTGGGCGAGTGCGACCACATCCATATAGCCTTCAACGACGATAGCAAAGGTTGGTTTACTTCGTTTCTGCAGTAATTCGTAAAGGCCGTAAAGCTCACGACTCTTATGAAAAACGGGGGTTTCGGGTGAGTTCAGATATTTTGGTTTTTCATCGCCGAGAACACGTCCTCCGAAAGCAATAGTGCGCCCGCGCTGATCTCGAATCGGAAACATGATTCGATTTCGAAATCGGTCGTAATGTCCGTCTTTGTTTTCGCGCTTAATTAGCATGCCACCTTCTTCTAAAAGCCGAGTGGACTCATCGCTTTTTGCAATCTTATCGCTAAGGAAGTCCCAGCGATCTGGCGCAAACCCAATGCCGTAGTCTCTGGCGATGGTGCCACTGAGGCCGCGTGATTTGAGATAGTCGATGGCGGTGGACGTGCTTTTAAGCTCCGCGCGGTAGGCTTTTTCTACGGTAGCTAGCTGTGAGTAGATATCTGCACGTTTTTTGAATTGTGGGTCTGACTGGGTGGATTCTTGAGGAATCTCCATGCCAGCCTGCTGCGCGAGTGATTCAATGGCCTGTCGAAAATCGAGATGGTCATGCTCCATCACAAAACCGACGGCATTGCCGCCGGCGCCGCAGCCAAAACAATAATAAAATTGTTTTTGCGGGTTAACGCTAAATGAAGGTGTTTTTTCGTTATGAAAGGGGCAGCAGGCGCTGTAATTCTTGCCTGTTTTTTTTAGGCTAACTCGTGCGTTGATAACCTCGACAATATCGGATCGGTCGATTAAGTCATCAATAAAAGTCTGCGGGATTAAGCCTGCCATCTGTTCAGTATATGGCTCATGAGGTTAATCGAAGTTTCTCATAGTTGGATAAGCAGGTCTGGGCCGAGTGGGTTTGCTTTAACTCAAGCGGTCTCTAATCAATTGGCTCACCGCACCCATATCTGCACGGCCCTGTAGCTTGGGTTTGAGTTGCCCCATGACCTTTCCCATATCTTGCATGCCCTCAGCGCCGGTTGCCGCGACGGCTTCTTCAATAAGCGCCGTTATTTCGTCTTCGGTGAGTGGTTGGGGCAGAAATTCTTGGATTACGCCAATCTCAAAATTTTCTTTTTCTGCTAACTCAGGGCGATTAGCATCTTCATATTGTGTTGCCGAGTCGCGGCGTTGCTTGACCATTTTGTCTAGTATCACGAGCGCACGTTCATCAGAGATCTCTATGCGCTCGTCGACTTCGATACGCTTAAAGTCGGCTAGCATGAGGCGAATGGTGCCAAGGCGCTCTTTTTGTTTTTCGCGCATCGCCGTTTTCATTGCTTCGGTGAGTTGGTCTTTAATTGTCATTTCTCGGTTCTCTTTTCTGCTTTCTCTTTTTCACAGTGCTCGTCTGTCTCTTTGATCATAATGCCTAAAAACAGACTTTGTTCAAACAAAAACGCCGGCATAGAGCCGGCGTTTGAGAATGATAAAGGGCTTTTGTCGAATGACGCCCTTAAGGCTCTAGTAAAGGCGCTGAAATCTGCGCGATTCGCGAGAGACTTTTTTCTGGTTACGCTTTACGGCTGCTGCCGCTTTTCGCTTGCGCTTCCAAGTTGGCTTTTCATAAGCTTCACGACTTCTTACTTCAGAAAGGATGCCTGCTTTTTCACAGGATCGCTTAAACCGACGTAGTGCTACATCGAAAGGCTCATTTTCTTTAAGGCGAACTTGCGGCATTAATTCCTAACCTCGTTAATTCTGTTTATTCGGCGTGTTTATGTAAAAACCGAACGGCTGTCATTTGAGGGCGCGTATTCTAAAGACATCTACTTCTAGATGCAAAGGTATTTCTATGCTGTGTCTATTGTTCCAGCTGTTCCAGCGGTATCATAAGAATCCTATAGCAGCCTGAAATGGTAGCTTGAGTAGCTTTAGATAGCGCCTTGAAATTGTCTCTTTGCTCAAGTTTTTAAGTTAAACCTCTGGAAACCCTTTTCTTATGCGTGTACTTGGCATTGAAACCTCTTGCGATGAAACCGGCGTGGCGATCTATGACACCGAATCCGGCCTTGTCGCAGATGAGCTCTATACGCAAATGGAGATGCATGCTGAATACGGCGGTGTTGTGCCGGAATTGGCGTCTCGAGACCACGTTAGAAAGCTATTGCCGATGATTGCCCAAATGCTCGAAGAGCAGGGCATGTCGGGAGAGGAACTCGATGGTATCGCCTATACACAGGGTCCAGGCTTAGTTGGCGCTTTGTTAGTAGGTGCGACCATTGCCAGCACATTGGCCGAAGTCTGGGAGATTCCCGTCGTCGGCATCCATCATATGGAGGGGCATCTATTAGCACCCATGCTCGAAACGCCAGCTCCAGATGTACCCTTTGTGGCACTTCTCGTATCTGGTGGGCATACGCAGTTGGTGGCAGTGCATGGATTAGGTAATTACAAGCTGTTAGGAGAATCGCTCGACGATGCTGCGGGTGAGGCCTTTGATAAGTCAGCCAAGATGTTAGGGCTTCCTTATCCCGGTGGGCCTTCCATTTCCAAGCTAGCAGAGAAGGGTGATCGTCAGCGTTTTACATTCCCGCGGCCTATGACGGATCGACCCGGCTTGGATTTTAGTTTTAGCGGGTTGAAGACCTTTACTCGAAATTGTATCGCTGAGCATACCGATGAGAGTAGTGGTTCGATTGAAGAACAAACTCAGGCTGATATCGCCGCTGCCTTTGAGGAGGCTGTAGCCCAAACCTTGATGATTAAGTGTCGAAGAGCATTGGAACAAACGAAAATGAAGCGCCTCGTTCTTGCGGGCGGTGTAGCAGCGAATACCCGATTGCGTGAACTGATGGGTGAAATGACGACAAAACAGAATGCCGAGTTGTTCTACCCACGTTTGCAGTTTTGTACTGATAATGGGGCCATGATTGCCTACGTGGGCGCATTGCGGTTAGCGCAAGGCGAGCGCGCAACAGGGATCGACGTAAAGCCACGTATTCCATTGGATGAGCTTAGTGAAATATCTGGAGTGGTAGTCTGATATGGATACGATCTTTATCGAAGGCTTAGAAGTAGAAGCGCGTATTGGCGTCTATGATTGGGAAAAGAAAATTCTCCAGCGATTAGTTTTTGATATCGAAGTATTTGTTGATATTAAAGCGGCTGCAACAACCGATGAGTTGGCAAAGACAGTTGATTATAAAGCGCTGTCAGACCGTGTTTTAGCCTATGTGTCAGATACCCAATTTGAGTTGATAGAAGCCTTGGCGGAAAGCCTAGCACAGCTTCTTTTGCAGGAATTTGCATTGGATCGCTTGCGGCTTCGTGTGTCCAAACCAACAGCCGTTCCAGAGGCAAAGAATGTGAGCCTGCAGATTGAACGCAGCACAGGAGACTGCGAGTGACTGAATCTGTTTACTTAGCGATTGGCAGCAATATTGAAGCGCATACCCACGTTATTAGAGCGATTCAGATGCTGCGAGATAAATTCGGAGCAATAAGGCTTTCTCCGATTTTCCGCACGCCCGCCGAGGGGTTTGTTGGCGATGCTTTTTTAAATTTGGTTGTTCAATTTTCTACACGACTGACATTGACAGAACTGTTAGCGGTGCTTAGAGAGTTTGAGCGTCGCGGGGGGCGGCGTCGCGAAAATGAAACCGCTCTTGGGGCGCGTACTCTGGATTTGGATCTACTACTTTATGGCGATCTATCGGGAGAGCATAGTGGTGTGATTTTGCCTCGGCCAGAGATATTTGAACGACGTTTTGTCTGGCAACCTCTGGCTGAAATGATGATGGAGCAATCGCCAAAAAATGAGGTCGAAGAAGATGTGCGCACTAGAGTGATCGCGTTTTGGGATGAGAGGTCGGCTGCTCCAGAAGGGTTTGAGCGCGCTCAAATTCCTAATATTCAATAGCGCCTTTAACGTCAGCCAAAGGCGCCATGCGACATTGCTAACAGCACGTTGATTGGTGCCGTTAGCTAAGAGTTAGTGGTTCCAGTATCCCTAGCGATTCCAATATCCATAATGCCAGCGAACGCCTATGCTGACTGTATCTAACTCTGACCCTAGCTGAATTTCTGCTCCAGCAGCGAGCCTTGGGTTGAAGAAGTAATCCCCGCCGACTTCAAAAAAGAGATCATTATCGCCACCAGCAGTAACGTAATTAATCGAGGCCCGACCTTCGATTCGGTCGGTGAACATATTGCGCGCACCAAAGGCGAGTCGTACACCGTTATCATCATCAAAGTCAGTATTAAAGTGGGTAAAAGAGGCAGATGCTAGAAGGCTATAGCCGTTGATTTCAGGCAACAAATAGCCCACACCAATTTCATAAATATCCAAATCGAAGTCGTTATCGAATTCTTGCGTGCTGAATTGACCCATTACCACCCATTCTGGATCAACTAAGTATGAGCCGGCGATTTCAATACCGTCGCCTCCGCCATCACTATTTAAGTAGCGAGCTTCCGCGAAGTTGTAGCTGACGCTTTGGGCATGGGTAATTGAGGCTAGTAAGACAAGAAAGCAGCTGAAAATAATTTTAGTATAAGTGTTCAAAAGTTTCTCCTTTTTACGCTTAGCAAGTTTTGCTGAGCGGATTATATCAACGAGCTTGGTCAATTAGGGGATCTAACGTACAAAGTTTCTTTTCATTCGATAACCGATGATACCCATCACTAGTTCTCTCAGTGTTAACCATGGATCGCCTTGGACGCTTCCTTTAATCTGCTGATCTGTTTCGCGCGCGAGCAGGAGTAAGGTTTTGAGCTTGCTCAGAGATAGGCGTTTCGCCGCTTTGTGGATCAATGGCTGGCGCTTTTCCCAGACACCGGCATTTCTAATGGCAACCTCTAGACGATCACCTCGCGCTGTCATTTCTTGTATGGATATCAGCTGGCGCAACTCGCGGGTGAAAGACCAGAGTAACAAGGTGGTTTCCGTTCCTTCTTCATGCAAGCGATCCAGTGTGCGCAAAGCCTCTATGCTGTTGCCCGCAAGTGATTTATCGATCAATGAAAAAGCATCGTATCGCGCGCTATTGGCAACAGCGTTTTTCAGCGTCTCGGCATCTAAGTCACCAGAGACGAGTAGAGATAGTTTTTCTACCTCCTGCTGCGCAGCAAGAAGGTTTCCCTCTACACGTTCTGCCAAAATCTGCAGTGCAGCGCTGTCAGCGTGAATATTCTTTTGTTTAAGCCGTTGATTTAGCCAGCCCGGCATTTGTCGTGCATCAACAGGCCAAACTTGAAGATGACCGCCTGCCTTTTCAAGCGCTTGTACCCATTTGCTGCGCTTTTGACTGCGATCTAACTTTCCAGAGATAACCAAGAGTAGATTGTCTTCTGATGGTTGGTTACAGTATTCCACTATGGCTTTAGCGCCTTTGTCGCCTGGCTTGGAGTTATCAATGCGCAGCTCCAATACACGCCTGTCCGCAAAGAGTGACATCGATTGGCTTTCGGCTAAAAAACTATCCCAATTAAGGGTGTCAGAATAAAAAATCTGACGATCAGTGAAGTTATTTGCGCGGGCAACGGTACGAATATGATCAGCAGCTTCTGCAGTCAGTAGGGGCTCATCACCACTAATTAGATAAACCGGCAGTATCTGCTTTTTTAATTCGCGCTCGAGATGTTCCGCTCTAATTTGCATCGTTGGTCGAGAGGTAGAGTTGCAGTCTGCGTATTATTTGATCAATCAGATCCACATTGATTTCTTGGTAAATAAGATCCGCTTCGCGGTTCTTTGCCGCTGCATTACTTTGATCTTCAGATAGGTCGCGAAAGGTCGATACTTGATCGTTTTGAATCACGATATTGTTATCAAACCAAACTTGATAGTTCACCGTCTTACTCAGTCGGGATTGTTGCTCAAATAAATCAGTTGAAAGTCCTAGAACAGTTTCGTTTTGTTGCTCAGATAAAATAATTAATCCAATCTGGGCCTTAGAGATCGCTTCGATTGCTTCGATATCTAAATCGTTGAGGCGTTGATCAAAACCTTGGATGATAGACTCAGGACCACTTTCGTGAGTCGCCAATTGGCTGCCAATATAGATACTTTCGATCTCAGCACTGGACTCCATATTAGAACGCAATTGCCATCCGCAGCTGGATATAACTAAACAAATAAATAGAACAGCGAGAGAATATTTGCGCATAGTTTGTTTTGCTAGGAAACCACGATATTAACGAGTTTATTTGGCACGACGATGATTTTTCGAACGGTTTGGCCTTCGATAAAACGATTCACGTTTTCGTCAGCCAAAGCCGCTTCTTCAATCTGGCTTTTTTCCGTTTCGGCAGCCAATTCGATTTTTGCACGCAGCTTGCCGTTCACCTGCACTACATATTGGATGCTGTCTTGCACCAGTGCAGATTCGTCTGGCTCTGGCCAGATAGCATCTGATATAGATTCGCCAAAACCTAATGTTTGCCAGAGATGATGTGAAAGATGGGGCGCAATAGGTGCAAGTAGTCTGATTAATATACCGATGCCCTCAACGACGACGGGTGCATTGGCAATGCCGCTATCATCTTCAGGCTGTGCGGACTGTTTCATTACTATCGGAGGAAGCGCATTAAATACTTTCATGCACGCCGACACTACGGTATTGAACTGATTGCGAGAATAATCGAAATTCGCTTTCTTAAGTGCGTTGTGGATTTCTCCGCGAATCGCTTTTTGGTTTTTGGATAAGATTGCGATCCATTTTTGATCAAGCATTAGGGATTCGCTGCCGACATAATGCTTGCCCTGAACTATCGAATCTTTGTGTTCCCAGCAATAGGCATGAAGACGCCTAAGGAATCGATAGGCACCCTGGACGCCATCGTCTGACCAATCAAGTGTTTGCTCAGGTGGAGCGGCGAACATGGTATAGAGCCGAACGGTATCGGCACCAAATTGCTCAACAGTGGCTTGCGGATCGACACCGTTGTTTTTGGATTTAGACATCTTTGTGGTGCCGCCAAACTCAAGTTCGCCGGCTTCAGGGTGTGTTGCCCCAATCACTTTGCCTTTTTCATCTCTCGTTGGTTCAACATCCGCAGGGTTATACCAGTTTGTAGAGCCGTCTTCGTTTTTATTGTAGAAGGAATCAGCGAGCACCATGCCTTGGCATAGCAGCTGTTTGAATGGCTCATCAGATTCAACCAAACCTTCGTCACGCATGAGCTTATGAAAAAACCGAGCGTATAGGAGATGGAGGATGGCATGCTCAATACCGCCGACATATTGATCTACGGGCAGCCAGTAATTGGCTTTCGCCGAATCAAGCATGCCTTCGGTATAGTTTGGGCTACAGAATCGAGCGTAATACCAGCTAGACTCCATAAAGGTATCGAATGTATCGGTCTCGTGCTCGACTGCTTTCCCATCTAATTCTGTTTTGCACCACTGGCTGTCTGCTTTGATGGGGGACTGCACACCGTCCATTTCCACGTCTTCAGGCAGAATGACGGGAAGCTTTTCCAACGGAACCGGAATCTCACCGCCTTCGGGCAGATTAAAGATTGGAATGGGCGCGCCCCAGTAACGTTGTCTAGACACTCCCCAATCGCGCAATCGATAGTTGGTTGTGATCGCGCCTTTGTTGAGGGCGACTAGTTTGTTTGATATGGCCGAGAACGCAGCGTCAAAGTCCATGCCATCGAACTCACCGGAATTAATTAACGGTCCTTTTTCGACAAACGCGGACTGACTAATATCACAGAGCTCTTCTTTCGCTGGTGCGATCACTTGTTCGATAGGCAGATTATATTTTTTGGCGAATTCCCAATCTCGTTGGTCGTGCGCAGGCACTGCCATAACGGCGCCAGAACCGTAATCCGTCAGCACGTAGTTAGCGACCCATACTGATACTTCGCGCCCGCTAATAGGATGGAGTGCCTTAATGCCTGTATCTAGGCCGCGCTTCTCCATTGCTGCCATATCGGCTTCGGCGACGGACTGCAATTTACATTCGCTAATAAATGCAGCTAATTCGGCATTGGATTGCGCAATTGCTGTGGAAAGCGGGTGTTCCGCTGCCAAACTGACGTAGGTGACGCCCATCAGCGTATCTGGTCGGGTCGTGTAGACGTCTAGGGCTTCAATGCCTGCGACTGGTTCGGCAAGACTAAAAGTCATTTCGACGCCTTTAGATTTGCCAATCCAATTTTTCTGCATGGTACGAACTTGTTCTGGCCACTCATCGAGTTGATCCAGACTCGACAGCAATTCCTCGGCATATTCGGTGATTTTGATAAACCACTGAGGAATTTCTCTTCGCTCGACTAATGAACCTGAGCGCCAGCCACGGCCGTCAATGACCTGCTCATTTGCTAATACCGTCTGGTCAATTGGGTCCCAATTGACGGTGGCCATTTTTTTATAGACTAAGCCCTTTTCATAGAGGCGAGTGAAAAACCACTGTTCCCATTTGTAGTAATCGGGTTGGCAGGTCGCCAGTTCACGTGACCAATCAAAGCCAAACCCGAGCGCATTGAGCTGTTCCCGCATGTAATCAATATTTTTATATGTCCAATTTGCGGGAGCAGTATTGTTGTTGATAGCGGCATTCTCGGCAGGCAGGCCAAACGCATCCCAGCCCATAGGGTGAAGCACGTTTTTGCCTTGCATACGTTGATAGCGCGCGATGACGTCCGTAATAGTGTAATTACGGACGTGCCCCATATGCAGCTTACCGCTTGGATAAGGAAACATGGCTAGGCAATAAAATTTTTCTTTAGTGGGGTCTTCTGTGGCGGCGAAACTGTTATTTTCGCGCCAATAGGCTTGCGCTTCTGATTCGACTTTGGTCGGTGAATACTGATCCTGCATGGTAGTGGTTGGGTTCCGGAGCCGTTGATGAGAATGGCATTATGAGGCCGCTTTTTAAAACACAGGCATTATAGAGCCTAGTGCTGAGGTTCGCATTGATTCAATCAGGATCAATTTAGGTGTCGAGTACGTATTTTTTTCGCGCGGGTAGTGTAGAATAGTAAAAATCAGTTAGATGAAAGATCAACTTATTATGGTTATGGAAGAAAAACGAAAGGGATCGCGGAAACCTGTTCCAGAGAATCTAGAGCAGTTTCTGAATGAACACCAGTTGGCAGCAGTTGAAAATGTCGAGCGATTTGGGTGCACCTTAAGATTTGTGCGTCGATCTAAAAGCGATAAGGCTATTCCTGTACTTGAAGGGCCTGATGGCCGAAAGGTAGCCGTCGTAGAAGAAAGCGGCAATATTATTTGGGAACCCAAGATAAACGTTAGAAAATAGATTTAGGGGTGGTCCGTCTTTACTTAGACTGGCTGGCGTCGTTCAAAGGTTCTTCTTTAGTCCTTAGTACTTCTCTGTTTTCTTGTCGCCCTGCTTCTTGCCGCCATAGGTATGCGGCAATAAGTGCACCAAGCGTTATCAACAGAATGGGCCAATTTCCGTAGAGGCTAAAGGGTGTTGTTCCGCTCATAGCGAAAATCTCCGTCTGCAGCGTGCCTGCTTGGAACTGGGGCAAGACATCGACGATGTCTCCGCGATGATTAATGCTGCCCGTAATGCCATTATTAGTTACGCGAAACACAGGCTTACGGTTTTCAAGCGCTCGTCCTTGGGCGATTTCGATGTGTTGCAAAGGACCTATACTTTCACCAAACCAAGCATCGTTACTCAAAGTGACAATAAAATTGGCTTGTTTCGCTAGACTAGACACGAGAAGAGGGTAGGCGATTTCGTAGCAAATCGCCGGCGCTGCGACATAGGTCTGCCCATTCTGCCGCACAGTTAAAGGGGGCTGGTTTGCCTCGCCTGCGGAAATAATAGAGGTGGGTAAATCAAAAAAGTGCATGAGCCCACGTATCCAAGATTCCAATGGCACGTACTCCCCAAAGGGCACAAGCCGTTGTTTTAAGTATTCGCCTTCGGCATGACCCGCCCCGCCTATGGTATTAAAGAAACGCTCTTTTTGTTCGTTGTAGGTTAAATACCCAGATATGAAGGCGCTATTTGTTGCTCGCGCTTTTATGTCAATCTGATCAAGATGGTGTTGCGCGTCGTCTCCTATATAGGGAATAGCGGCCTCGGGCCAAATGATTAAACTGTCTCCCCAGTGCGGCTCAGATTGGTTTATCAGCGTATCCATAATCCCTTGTGACTTGGACCGGTTCCATTTGTCTTCCAAGGCAATATTGGGTTGCACAAGTGTGGCTGAGAGCGGGGTCTGAAGCGGCTGTGTCCACTCAACTCTATTCAATACGCTGCCACCGCCCCATAGCATGATGAGTGCAGCGGCCTGAGCAATAAGCAAAAGCGGTCGCCGTTGTGTGAACATGCAAATGAGTAGTGCTGCCGTGGTCGCTAAAATGAAGCCGGTACCTAGAACACCGACGACGGAAATCCATCCGGCAAGCGGTGTGTCAAGGTGTGCTTGACCTAAATAGAGCCAAGGAAAACCCGTCAGCATCCATCCGCGAACCCACTCACCGAGTAGCCAGATGGCTGGAAAAGCTACCATTCGCGAGGCATTCCTAAATACGCCAGATAGCAGCCAGGGTAGCGATGACATCAAGGCCATAAAGAAGGCAAACCCAGCAGTAAAAGAGACAGCCAGGGGCGCTGGTACTTGCCCGTAGCTATGAATGCTGAAATAGATCCAATGAACGCCGGTGCCGAACATGCCGAAGTTGAAAGCGAGTGCCAGTGCGAAGCCTTTTTTTGTGCTTGAGTTTCGCCGCCATAGGGCCGCAAAAATCAGAAGACTTAAGAGGGCGATATACCATAGGCCGTAAGGCGAAAATCCTAGGAAGACCGTTGCCCCGGCGATGAGTGCGAGCAAATATTGCATTATGGACTTGAGCGCTAGCCGTTCTCTTGAGTCTGCTCAGATTCGGAGTTTTGTTCCGGGCTGACATAGAGTTTGAGAATCTTGCGACTGTCTGACTCTGCAATTTCAAACAATATACCTTCGAGCGTTACTTTCTCGCCGACTTCTGGCAAGTGGCCAAGTTGGCTTGTTATCAACCCGCCAAGCGTTCCGTATTCTTCTTCACTTAATCCACTATCGAAGTATTCATTGAAATCATCGATTTCAATCTGCGCTTCTACCTGATATCGGTTTTCGCCGATATGTTTAATGGGGTTAGCTTCTTCCTCGTCTGTCTCATCTTCAATTTCACCGACAATTTCTTCGAGGATATCTTCAATAGTGACTAGGCCCGCGACACTGCCATATTCGTCAACCACAATGGCCATATGGTAGCGGCGTTCGCGGAACTCTCGTAAGAGCACACTGAGGCGTTTGGATTCAGGAATAATTGAGGCAGGTCGAAGTAGCGCTTGCAGGTCGAGATTTTCAAGACCTTCGAGTAACAGTGGAATCAAGTCTTTGGCTAGCAGGATTCCGCGAATGTCTTCTGACGAATCGCCAATGACCGGAAAGCGTGAATGTCCAGATTCAATAATGCGAGGTAAAAATTCTTTTGCATTGGCGTCGATTTGAATCAGCTCCATCTGCGAACGAGGAATCATAATGTGGCCGGCATGCTGATCGGCAAGTCGCAGTGCGCCTTCCATAATCTGCAAGGCATCGTCATCAATTACGCTAGATTCATGTGATTTTTGGAGAAGAGTCACGAGTTCACTGCGGCTCTCCGGTGTTGTCGATAAAGCATGGACCAGCCGGTTTAACCAGCTGGTCTGTTTAGATGGAGGTTGGTCGTCACTCATTTTATTCAGCCTAGCGGGCTCTGGCCTGCGTGTTAGTGGTTGTGGGTTCTGTTTGATAGGGGTTGGCGTAGCCAAGTGATCCTAGTATTTTGATTTCTTTTGATTCCATTTCGGCAGCATCACTGTCTTCAATATGGTCAAACCCAGCGAGGTGCAGGCAACCGTGAACAACAATATGCGCCCAGTGAGCCGCCAGTGTTTTTTGTTGCGTATGGGCTTCTTTTTCTAAAATAGAGCTGCAAATAACGATATCGCCTAGCAGAGCACTACCCACTTGTTCTGGAATATCTGCCGGAAAAGAAAGCACATTGGTAGCACCAGATTTTTGTCTAAACTTTTTGTTTAGAACGGTCATTTCTTCTTCATCGACAATTCGGATGCAGATCTCTGAGTTGGTGTGGCTTTGCTTCAACGCAGCGTTTGCCCAGCAGATGATATCTTGGGAGTCAGGCACCTCTGCACGAGTACCATATTCAATGTGAATATCATTCGCCATTAGGAACCCTGCGACGCCTCATAAGCTTCGACTATTCGTTGCACAATGGGATGACGCACAACATCTCGTGCGGTAAAACGCGTAAAACTAATACCCTCTACGCCGGCGAGCACATCACTGGCATGCAGCAGTCCAGATTCTGTTCCCTTTGGAAGATCGATTTGAGTGACATCTCCCGTTATCACAGCGGTTGAACCAAATCCGATCCGAGTGAGGAACATCTTCATTTGCTCTCTGGTGGTGTTTTGGCTTTCATCGAGAATTACAAATGCGTGATTGAGTGTGCGGCCGCGCATATAGGCCAGCGGCGCGACCTCGATCACGTTGCGATCAATCAATTTACCCACAGTATCAAACCCAAGCATTTCATAGAGGGCATCGTAAAGAGGCCGAAGATAAGGGTCTACTTTTTGGGCGAGATCGCCAGGCAAAAACCCAAGCTTTTCACCAGCTTCAACTGCGGGGCGAACCAGCAAGATGCGTTCGACTCGATCTTGAGTCAGTGCCTCTACTGCGCAAGCAACGGCGAGGTACGTTTTACCTGTTCCCGCCGGGCCTATGCCAAAGTTGATGTCTTTTTTGCGGATCATGCGCACATATTCAATTTGGTGTTTGCCGCGTGGCTTCACATTCTCTTTTTTGGCGCGGATGGTTAAATCTTGTGCGCTGCGTCCGTCGCTGCCGTTTGAAGCATTGTCGATCTCTGAATTTAATAAATGCAGGTGGATATCTTCTGGTGTCAGAGAGGATGCGGTAGCGGTTTCTTTGTATAGATTTTCTACGATATTCACAGCCGCCTGCGCATAGGGCGGTTCACCTTCGATCGAAAACAGGTTTCCTCGATTGCGGATTTCTACATCCAGTCGTTGCTCTATCTGTCGCAGATGTTGATCGAATTGCCCGCAAAGGTTGGCTAAGCGTCGGGCGTCGTTGGGCTCGAGGGAAACCTCAAAAACAGCAGGATTGCTCAAATTGTGTGAAGTGCCTCCGGGCACAACCGCTATTGGTTGATTAGCATAGCGGGAACTTTAATTTATGCCAACCTTTCGAGGCGGCTTTATGATGGCATCTGTGCAACGAGAATTTGCTTACATTTAGGGCATCCGTACTGCCGCTTGCCCGCTTGGATGCGATTGTGCCGAATACTGGTCAATTCGTGGTCACTACAACCGCAGCTGTAGCGATGACGAATGAGTCGTCGGGTCTTAAGATCACTAACGTCCAGCTTGGATGTCACCTCTGCTGGCAAGCCAAAATCTGCCATCACGCGCCGCCATTCTTTCCCATGAGGCTTAGCTGCTGAACCTTCCATATGGAATACCACATAGTGTGCCACTTCATGCGGCACAGTCTGTTCTATATTTTCATCAAAATAACGCACGAATATCGCTTGGTTATAGCGAATAAAGTTCTGTTTTTTATATCGACAAAACATACCTGAAGTTTGCCCTCTGAGATCGAATCGAATGTCTATCTTCGGCAGAGTTAACTGATAAAGCGCAGAGGCCTTGTCAATCCAGCTATCTGTGGCCTGAGTGATGATTGCAATCTGATCATCGGATAAAAGCATCGGGGGATAGTAAGCGGGTAGTGTTTTGCTATGCAGTCTAGCGGAAAGCGGGCGATTAATTCTATATAGGCCGACCGTTCAGTGTATTTGGCCGCTTATCAACAAATTAATTGGCATTTTAGATGAGCAGTATGTGAATTGAGAAGAAGTGTGACGGGGTTCACGCTAGGGTTGTCGTTCAGTCAATCAGATCACCGTTATATCTTTGAAATACATAGATTTGTATGTCCGATATTAAATGAAAGGCCTAAGATTACTTGAGTGTTTGATGCGTCTCTCCCGAACAGGTTTATTCAGGACTGAGCATTGAAATGCGTATTTATATCGAGGAAAGAGCATGCATTTTGTATTCCGTAAACATCGTATTTGCCAGTCGACACGACATAACAAATTGTGCGGATCTACTTCTTCCCTCGTCTTATTGATTAGTTTGCTGTCTTTTTCATCTCAGGCTTTTGGCCAGTCAAAACAATCTAATAGATTGCGCAGATCTATTTCTTGTCTCGTATTGTTGATCTGCCTCTCGTCTTTTTCATTTAGTTCAGATCGCTAAATAGCCGCTAATAATAGTCTCTATACGACCCTTCTAATTTCTCTGAGAAAGTTTCAGGTTTGAAACAAGGTGGGAAGTTGATTCCCAATTTTGAGATCAGGGAAAATACCTGCGACATCTTGTTTATTTAACTCCCAGTGTTGGCCAAGTAGTCCGGCGATCCATTCTCTTAGATCACCTGTCGGCATAAGGTCACGTCCTTCATAGAGATCTTTTTCTGACAGGCCAGGCCAATCGCCAAGAACCTGGCCGCCGTTAAGTGCGCCACCGGCTACAAACAAAGTTGATGCAGTGCCGTGATCAGTTCCGGCTGTTCCATTTACGCGAACCGTTCGCCCAAACTCTGTGGCAGCAATGACTAAAGTGTTGTCCCAATATCGGCCTAGTTCGTCTTTCAAAAGTGTGAGGCTCTCATCTAGTTGCCCGAATTGTCGATTTAACGCATTGACCTGTGCTTTATGAGTATCCCAGCCGCTCATTTCTATCATGGCGCAATCTGGCCCTTGCTTGTCTTTTAGAAGCTGTGCACATGCGCTGATTAGCACGCTATTTTGTGCCCTCCGGCGACTGGTTATATCGCCAGCTATTTCTAATGTCTCGATACCTTCTTCAAGGCGACTACTGAGTTTTTCGTCATATTGATAGAGATCAAGCATTTGCTCATACAGTCGATCGCGTGAATCATTTAACCCACTTGGATACCAGGTCTTGGTGCCTGCCTCACCGCGAAGGCTGATGGGCATAGAGCGAGCGACAGCAAGACCTTCTCGGTTGCTAACTTGCAGCGCGCGATTAAGCCAACCACTGTCGTGATCAGTTGGCATAACGCCACTTTCAAGAATGTCTTGCCCTTCAAAGTGTGAGCGTGAGCGATAGTTTGTCGCCACGGCAACCACCGGCGCCAATTGTTTTGCTTGATACAAACTATGCATCCCTTTCAATGCTGGGTGCAATGCGAATCCATCTTGCAGTGGCAACAGGTCATCCCAAATAGGCTCAACCAGAGATGCCCGATGATCCATCAGTGATTTCTCAAAGGTCGGCACCACGGCATGCAGTGAATCCATTGCCCCGCGCAGCATTATCCAAACTACCTTAGGGGGAGTGGTGGATTTCGTGTTTGCCAGCGCGCCCAATGGCGTGCTCCAAACCGCTGCTCCTAGTCCCATGCCTCGCAACAGTTCTCTGCGCCGAGGATCGTGATTAATAAAATTTGGATGATATTTTTTCATAGCTAACGCCTCTGAAACTCGGGGCTCATAAATAAGAGCGTTCTCGCTTGATCATCACTCTCAGCTCGAGAGATGATTTTCCGAGTCTGTTCGGAAAAGTCATCGCCGAGCGCATTGTTAGCAAGCTCAAGCGCTGGAATACGTAAGTAGCTTGAAAACTCTGACGACAAATCTGCGCGTGCGATCAGTGCGGAAGCACCGTCCCAGTCTTCCGTAACATCGCCGTATCCAGCCGGAGAACCAGCGTCAAATGGCTTGTGACCAAGCGTTTCTAGGCCGTTTAATAGACCAAGCCGTGGAAACTGAGCGGGACCTGCTGCTCGAGCGGCGGATACAATAAAGTCCCGGCCATGTTTGAATTTCTGAGGCGATATTTCCCAAGCGCTATCATCGTCGATGAGTGTTTCCATCACCGATGGAAGGTGGCCGTCGGTATCGAGCCAGGTATTTTTCATGCGATTAACAAGCGCCTGGTCTGGTTGATCACTGATGTAATGCGTAGCGAGTTTGCGGGATACAAACTCTGCTGTAGAAGGATGTTTTGCAAGATCGCGGAGAATAGATTCACCCTGATTGATGGCTTGCGCAGCTTCGCGCTCTGTTTGCGCTCTGGCACCGAGAGCGATACCAGCATCATATTCTTTGCCCAGTATTGTCCTTGAACCCGGTTGATGGCCATTAGCGTTAAACTCAAAGCCTCCGTTCTTAGCAGTATCCTCGCGATCAATGCCCCAGCCAGTAATTGCCATAGCTAGCTCAAGAACGTCATTCTGGGCGTAGCCGCCATCAACACCTAAGGTATGTAACTCAAGAATCTCGCGTGCCAGATTTTCATTTAAACCGCGATCTGATCGCCGTTTTCCAAGCACTGAATCTGGGCCGATGGAACGTTCATTATTCAGGTATAGCAACATAGTGGGGTGCTGAATAACAGAAACGAGTAACTGATCGAAGTGGCCATTGATATAAGGAGCAATGGCATCAGTTTCATAAGCAAATGCCATCAATCGCAGCGCTGTGCTATTTGCGCTTACGCTAAAGTGATTGGAAAAAAAGTTGAACAGTCGCCAGTTGACAGACTCATCGCTTCTGACGCTTTGTGTGAGTGACGATATCGCCAGATCCTCAAAATATTGGCGCGGAACTATTGCGTCTTCTCGTCGGGGAGTTTCAAAGCTGTCTGAATTTGACCGTTTTAATTCTTCGGTCAGCATCGCCTTCTCAGATTTGCGTTGTTCTTGGTAGCTGGCTGAATCAGCTATGGCTTGCGAGGTATTGGTGCCGATATCTATAGCAAACGGCTGTTGAAGCTGCTTTTTTACCCATCCAACAGGGTCACTTTGAGCCGTTTTAATCTCGCCCGGTTTCGCGCCCAAACCGAAGCGATTCGTTGCGGTAGAAGCATTTCGAGACACCTATCTCCCTCCCTAAAAATGGAGATCTAATGATTAAAACACGCATAACGCTAAATATGTGTGATAAATGCCGCAAATATTTTTTGTTTAATGATTGCAGTTACAACTAAAAACAGCGGTCAGTATGTGAAATAGAGACAGTCAATAGGCGGGTTTATTTAGCAATCAGTTTTAGCATTTGGACAAATAACAGACTATGATCCTTCATCAAATCGGACACATTTAATCGTACATTGTTTGGGTAGCGAACTTGGTTAAAGAAGAAGCTCCAGCAGTTGTTGCCCATCGCGGCTATGCGAAACATTATCCGGAAAATACACTTCTGGCACTGAGTGCCGCCGTAGATGCCGGCGCTCAATTTATCGAGTTTGATATTCAACTAAGCAAGGATGGGGTGCCCTTCCTTATACATGATGATAATTTACAGCGCACGGCTGGGTTAGATCAAAGTGTGTTCGATCTCAGTATGTCTGAGTTAGAAACGATCTCTGTTGGCGAAGCTGCTCGCTTTGGTAGTCAATTCAAAACGGAAAAACTTATTCGGCTCGATAGCTTATGCGAGCATCTAAACAACTGGCAGTCTGTGCATTCCTTTATTGAGATCAAAAGACAGAGTGCTGAGCGTTTCGGTACAGACATAGTAGTACAGAATGTTCTGAACGCACTAAAGTCGATGCAGGCGAGTTATACGCTGATCTCCTTTTCACAGGAGGTGGTTGCGACTATTCAGAAACTGTCATCCGAAAGTGCCGGCTGGGTGATCGGAAAATGGGACAAACAAAACCTACAAGATTTGGAAACATTGTCTCCGGATTTTATATTTTGTAATTACCAGAAGATCCCAGAAAATCAGCCTTTGCCAAAAGGCCAAGGCGCTTGGGTACTTTATGATTTTGATGATCCAGTACTTGCTAAAAAGTGGTTAAACGCGGGCGCTGACCTGATAGAAACCATGGCGGTTAAATCTATGATAGATGCGCTTTCTCTTGGAGAGTAGAACTTGAGTAATCACTACGATGTTGTTGTTGTCGGTGGCGGCATTCAGGGCGTAGGTGTTGCCCAGGCAGCGGTTGCTGAAGGGCACTCCGTGTTGGTGCTTGAAAAGTCTGGGCTGGCAGATGGAACCTCAAGTAAATCAAGTAAGTTGATACACGGTGGACTGCGCTACTTGGAGAGCTTAGAGCTTTCACTCGTGCGAGAGTGTTTGCGAGAACAAGCTATTCTTTTAAAGATCGCGCCCGACCTCGTTAAGATGCGGCGGTTCCACATTCCTATTTATGAGGGCACACGGCGGCCTTGTATTCATATTCATGCAGGGTTGATGCTTTATTACACACTGGCCAATTTTCGATCTAATTCAAAGCCCGGAAGTGTCGATCGAGGTGATTGGGATAAGCTCGATGGTCTAAATACAACCAACCTAAAAAAGGTATTTTATTATTCCGATGCGCAAACGGATGATCGCCTTCTAACCCAAGCCGTTATGGCTTCTGCTGAATCATTTGGCGCAGAGTTAAAATGCCCCGCCGCTTTTTTGCGAGCAAAAATAGAGGGGTCGCGTTGTGAAATTAGCTATATGCAAGATGGCGAGCAGCAACAATGCACTGCTTCTGTTCTTGTTAACGCAGCAGGGCCTTGGGTTAATGATGTTGCGAAAAAAGTTTCGCCCGCTTTACCTATTCAGGGTATCGATTTGGTGGCAGGCACCCACATAGTCGTTGATGGTTCATTTGATCAAGGCATCTATTACACAGAATCACCGCGTGACGGTCGTGCAGTTTTTGTTATGCCGTGGAATGGAAAAACTCTTGTTGGCACAACGGAGCGATCATTTCGTGATATTCCCGATCTCATTAGGCCCAGTCGGTCGGAACAAAATTATCTTCTTTCCGTGCTACGTCATTATTTTCCTGCCTACGAAAACCATACAATCAATAATGTGGTGGAAGCATTTGCTGGATTGAGGGTGTTACCCCAGGCCGATGGACACGCGTTTCACCGATCGCGTGAAGTGATTTATAAAACGGATGCGAAGAGAAAGCCGCGTGTGCTTAGTATCTATGGGGGTAAATTGACGGCCTATCGCGCGACGGCTCAGAGCGTGATGGAGCGTATTCGCTCATCATTACCTTCTAGAAAGCGACGCGGACACACCGACAAAATGATGTTGCGGCCGCCTTCGTAGACTCACCCGAAGTTCTCTAGATTTGAGCCAAACGCTAACAGATGACCTTTACCTCGCCCTTGATCAGGGTGGGCATTCCAGCCGCGCGCTTGTAGCAGATTCAACCGGCACTGTTATTGCGCAAGCGCAGGTCTCTGTGTCGACTCATCGTGATGGCGAAAACGTTGAGCAAGATCCTCAGGAGTTGGCCGATTCACTAAAGCAATGTTGTCAGGCCGTGTCGGAACAACTCGGAGATAAACGTTTTCGGATTGTCCGAGCGGGTTTAGCTACGCAAAGATCAAGTATTGTCTGCTGGGATCGTAAATCTGGCACTCCCATATCATCGGTTTTGTCTTGGCAAGATAGGCGCGCATGGCAATTTGTTGATACGCTAAAAGAGAATGCCGATCGAATAAAGAAGATGACAGGGTTGGTCTTGTCTCCGCACTATGGTGCTAGCAAATTACGTTGGTGCTTGACTGAGCTTGATGCCGTCAAAATCGCGCAAAAAAATGACAGACTAGTAGCGGGACCGCTTGCCAGCTTTCTTGCCCGCCAATTAACAGGATCACAAGAGAACGTCTGTGATCCCGCCAATGCCAGCCGCACCCAACTTTGGGATTTTAGTACGCGATCTTGGTCCGAAGATCTATGTGATTTGTTTGAAGTTGAATCCGGTGTGCTGCCTAAATCGGTGCCTACCAAATATCACTATGGCGACGTTTTGATAGATGATCATGCTGTTCCGCTTGAAGTGGTTACAGGTGATCAAAGTGCCGCTATCTATGCCTTTGGCCAGCCAAACCTAGACACACTCTATATCAACATTGGTACCGGTGCTTTCTTACAGTGGCCGTCTGGAGATGTTCCGCGCAAGGCAGAAGGCATGCTGAACAGTGTGGTATTTCAAGATGAGTCACGCACAGAGTATGTCTTGGAAGGGACCGTTAATGGTGCTAGTAGCGCGCTGACATGGTTGGGTAAAAAACATGGGCGAGAGCCAGAGCCTATGCTCAACGAAGGTCTAGCACAGATAGAAAACGCCGCGCCGCCGTTTTTTATAAATGGGATTTCCGGTCTTGGGTCACCCTACTGGATAAGTGATCTCGAATCGTGTTTTAGTGAACAAGCTTCTGAGGGTTTGCAGGCAATTGCCGTTGTCGAAAGTGTCGGGTTTTTGATTTGCGAAAACCTGAATGTCATGCGAGCTCAAAATCAACCGATTAAAAAAATAGTGCTTTCTGGCGGCTTAGCCTCGTTTGACTATCTATGTCAGGTAATCGCCGATATTTCCGAGCTTGAGGTAGCACGATCCTTGGTGAAAGAAGCCACGGCCCTAGGGGTTATTCGCTTGCTTGCCAACCAAACGTCTTCGATCAGTGAGCCAAGTGCACAGAGGTTTGAGCCAAAAGCCAACGCTGGACTTCGTTATAGATATCAGTCGTGGCAAGAAGAAATGGCAAGGTTGATAAAGGAGAGACAGCTTCCATGAAAATATGGGTGGATGCGGATGCTTGTCCTGTGGTGGTAAAAGAGATTCTTTTTAAAGCTGCAGAGCGTCGTAAAATAGCGCTGATTTTGATTGCGAACCAATATTTAAAAACTCCGCCTTCTAAATATATCAAAGCCATACAGGTGCCCGCCGGTTTCGACGTGGCAGACAACGAAATTGTTCGTCAGCTTTCCGAAGGTGACTTGGTGATTACTAGTGATATCCCACTTGCGGATGAAGTCATTACCAAAGGGGGAGCAGCACTTAGCTCGCGAGGTGAAATGTTCACTAAAGACAATATAAAATCACGTTTGAATGTACGTGATTTTATGGAAACCATGCGCAGCAGTGGTGTGCAAACCGTTGGCCCACCAGCATATAACCAACAAGACCGGAAAGCGTTTAGTGATCAGCTAGATCGCTGGCTAGCAAAGAATCAAAAATGAACTAACACTAGTGCAACGCTGATTCAGGAACGACGCCAACCTGCGGCATATTTGCCAAACCAATATCTCTAGCGTGTTGCTCGAACCCTTTGTTTCGCCAGAAAAATGCGCCGGGCATCGTGGTGGGTACGACTAAAACGTAGAACAGTGCTCGGCCAATCAAACTGGCGCAGAAAACTGCGACTAGAACTAAACCCCAGAGACTCAGTGTCCAGATGTCGTCTAACCCTGAAAAGACAAGCGCAGCTGAGACGACAACCACTAACCCCATCAAGGTATTTCGAAGAATATAGGTTTTGCCGAAAGTGCTACGCTGAATATAGTGAGACGCACCGCCTTCATGTTCAGCTCTGCTCATATCGCGATGATGGAAATAGAGCCCCAAACTTTCTAATGCAGCACCTAGCCCGAGAATAGCCCCTAAAATTTGCAAGCAGACAAGATAGTCCAAGCCGTTTATTGCTAGGGTTGGTATTGCAAAAATTGCGGCCACTAAGACTCCTAAGGATA
>CAZUTO010000025.1:23002-26362 GCA_964623085.1 uncultured Porticoccaceae bacterium | reverse complement strand
TTTCCGCCACCGTTACCACCAGCTTCTTCGCTAGTAGTTTCGAGAGAAGTCCCGAGGAAACGCTGATAAGCAACAACATCCTCCGCGCATTGCCCAACACATGAACCCACGGCCCCGAGTGGCATAAATAGTTCAATGTATTCCACCGCCTCGAAAACTTGGCCTGAGGCTGTGTCGGTGTACTCAGTAGCCAATAACGCAATAGGCGGGAAAGGACCAGCGCCCTCACCATTGGCGCCATGACAGCTGGCACAGCTTTCTGTATATATGGTTAGGCCGCGTGCTTCTGATTCAGATAAAACAGGCCCGCCACCGCCGTTTCCACCATTGCCACCGCCGTTTCCGCCATTACCCCCGGGGATTGGCGGAGAATTTTCAGCAACGATGTCGGAGCCTGCTCCGCAAGATGTAAGCAAGAGCAGTAAAAAAAACGAAGCTGTCAGTCGGCAAAAAATTCTAAACATGGATACGTCAAAGTCGTTAATAAAATGCACGCGTCTGCGCCGGTTGTGGCTAAAAACGCTTGCTGGTGAATAGCGATTATCTTGTGAGTATTTTATCTACTACAAGGTTTGTATGTAAATCTAACTCGATAGTAAGAGGTTGATTAAAAAGCACTTTAACAGGTTGAGCGCCTCTAAAAATTGCGGTTACGTCACACTAAATTTTGTTTTTTTGTTTTTTTGATTTTAGAGGTGGTAGTGGTAGCTACGGGTGGACTTGAACCACCGACCCCAGCATTATGAATGCTGTGCTCTAACCAGCTGAGCTACGTAGCCATATTTTCTATAGTATCTGACCGCTTTGCGGGGGCGCGAATTTTCCAAATTGTTGGGGTTAAAGTCAAGTTGAACTGTTAGTGCCGGCCTTGAATTGCGCTAGACGGTTGCCATTAGCCTCTAGAATAGCAATCTATAGCAAACACCGAACGAAGGTGTGTCCTTATCTGATGCTGTTTTATTCTACGGATCGATCGTCACAGTTATAGGGTTCATAATGATAATCGGATAGAAACACAACATCTTCACCTGTTTGTGTGCCCAGCCAGTATTGTGGATCTTCTGCTTCGTAGCTTCTGTTTAGCGAGCCGTTTTCATAATCGAGTGTAAAACGCTCAATGGTGCGGTACTGATCACTGCGTGTTAGCCGTGCACTGATTGTTGGGGTAAATCCGGTCGTTTCAACGATAAGCACATCATTTTCCCACCGGCCGATCGAATGCCCAGCCCAGCTGGGTCTAATGTTGTCAGGATGATCATCCATATTGAGATGAATGGTCCGTTCTGTAGACATAAAGCCGTATTTGAGAACGATTTTATCTTCTTCCTGGTAGATCCCGTTGGGGATTTGATCAAACGTCCAGTCGCGAAAAAAGTCGCGCGGTTTACAGTCGAGCCTACCGGTCACTCGATCACTGGCATCATAGTGCGCATCTTTGGCGGCTTGCCCTGCTTTACTAAGGCGCATCGTTGCGCCGCGACCACCCATGGGGCCACCGCCCATAGCATTGGGCCCACTAATCGCACCGATAAGGTTCTGTTTGGCTGCCCAATCGCCGCCGAGATAAGGCACGCCCCAAGGCGTTAGTCTAGGTCGAGCACTTTCAGGCTGAAGCTGATTTTCTTCAATTTGATCATATCGCGCGATAGGTGCGCCGCCGTTAAAGGCAATGGTCTCTACGTAACAACCGGTGGGGTCTTTTCTTGCAGCTACTCCTACGATTTCAACCTGAGTGCCGGTGCGAAACATATCCTTTTTCCAACCCGAGCGATTAAGCACAGACGCAGAACGCAACTCGCAATTCCAATTGGTTGTATTGCCATCGCTATCCTTGACGTCCACATAAACATAGGCGTGAGGGTTTACGTAGGCAACGTCGGTGACTAGGCCGCTGATTTCAATGGTCTGGGATGCATCGAATTGCCCCTGCGTTCCGTGGTGAGCGACACACGAAAAAGAAACGAGCAGCAGGGTTGTCAGCAAGGCAAACTTGTTCATTATATTTTCAAATATCACGTGGTATTTGGCGCGATGAGTTGTCTAATAAGTGTCGAGATGGATGTGAGATACATTAGTCGAGCTGGCAAGAAAAGCAATCAAAACTGTGTAAAGGACTGTGTAGAATTATGAGAATAATCAGGGTTTTGAAATGCGGTTATTTTCTGATCCCTAGATGGTCGAAAATACGGATGAATATCAGGCCGGCATGGCTTTAGCATGGCAGTTGGCTATAATGAATTTTAGGGCGAAGACAAGGGTGTCGCTTGTGTTGGAGACACCATTTATCGGCCTATCTTAATCGATCAAGAAATTAGGAAGCCGCTATGTCGCAACAGGTATTCACGGGAACATTTCCTCAAGCTCGTCCAAGGCGGCTTCGCAATCATCCTTGGTTGCGAGATTTGGTGGCGGAAACGGCACTAACTCAAAAAGATCTGATTTGGCCATTGTTTATACACGAAGGCGAGAGCAATCAGTCAGTTGAATCTATGCCAGATGTCGAGCGTTTGTCGCTTGATGGCCTCATGAAAGCGGCCGAAAAGGCACTTGAACTAGGTATACCGGCTATTGCGCTTTTCCCAAATATATCAGCTGATAAGAAAGATGAGCTGGGCTCAGAAGGCGGTAACGCTGAGAACCTCGTTTGTCGTGCTGTCCGAAGATTGAAGGCAGAATATCCCGATTTAGGCGTTATTACTGATGTGGCTTTGGACCCTTACACGTCACATGGGCAAGACGGCATTCTCGAAGAGGGCTATGTCGTCAATGATCGCACCTTGGAAGCGCTGCAGAATCAAGCGTTGGTGCAGGCGCAAGCCGGTGCCGATGTTGTTGCCCCGTCGGACATGATGGATGGCCGTGTCAAAGCAATACGAAGTAAACTTGATGATGGCGGCTATGAAGGCACACAAATCATGTCTTATGCAGCTAAGTATGCCTCGGCTTTTTACGGCCCGTTTCGCGATGCTGTAGGGTCTTCATCGACAACTATTCCCCGTTCAGGTGGTAAGGAAACCTACCAAATGGCGCCGTCCAATTCGGATGAGGCGCTGCGTGAAGTGGCGATGGATATTCAAGAGGGAGCGGATTCAGTGATTGTAAAACCAGGTATGCCCTATCTAGATATCGTTCATCGGGTGAAAACCACTTTTCAGGTGCCCACTTTTGTATACCAAGTATCGGGTGAGTACAGCATGCTGTATGCGGCGGCAAATAATGGTTGGCTGGATTTAGATAAGGTGATGATGGAAAGCTTGCTTTCTATTAAGCGCGCGGGTGCAGACGGTATTTGGACGTATTTCGCACCTAAGGCAGCGCAGCTAATTACTGCGCACTCATAGTTATCTATAGTTCTTAGTT
>CAZUTO010000025.1:10344-22902 GCA_964623085.1 uncultured Porticoccaceae bacterium | reverse complement strand
TAGTTATCTATAGTTCTTAGTTGTCTTCGTTTTCGATGCGGAGTTCTTCCGCGCGCTGGCGGGTGTTTTGCATATTCTCTTCGACAATTAACAAGAAATTATCTGAGGATTGTGTTGAAGCGACTTTCAACCCAGGACGTCGGCTTTCTGTTTTCAATGGAATCTCTGCCACCCGAGTCTCGGTTTGAAATCGTGGTATCAGAAAGCTTGTTAACAAATAGAGACCAGCGAGTGCAACGGCTGTCGTGATTCGTGGCCGAGATTTGGCATTAGAGGTAATCGCCATACCGACGGCTAGCCAAACAAAGATGATGAAAGCAGTATTGAGTGCGACCATAAGATCACTTAACGTCGGTGAAAGCGCGTTGAATGAAATCAGGCTCTCAAATTCATTGAGCGCAACGAACAGGATCAAAACGATGGATACTAGCGCAAGGTGGCTCCAGAATTTGACTTGGTGCTTTATAACGCGGGTAATCGCACCCCAAAAAGCTGCCCAAAAGAACAACCCAGTGGCAATACTGAGCAGTCCCTGCAATTGATTCTCCCATTTGAATGGCTCTCCGCTTTCTATAAACACGGAGGACTGATACAAAAAAAGCGCGACCGCCATTAACAATATGGCCATGGCTGGGTGGCTGAGCTTGTTCAGAAACAGCTCTGCCCTGGAATGTGTTTTTGGTGGTGCTACGGGGTCGTTTGCACGATGTATTCGGAATGTAGTTTGCCCAACTGTGACTGAGTCACCGAAATCAACTTGAATCTTGTCAGCGAATTTTCGGCCATTATGGCGTGTGCCATTTGCTGATCCGAGATCCTCCAAAGAGAAAGCTTGGCTTTCTGGATGAAATTCAAGTCGAGCATGCTCGGGGTCGATTTCAGCATCGACAATGACTAAGTCAGAGGACCAGGCTCGACCAATAGAGATTTCTTCTTTGTTAAACCGTTTAATACTGGGCGCGCGTCGCCCCGGCTCGATAACCTCTACTACTACTTCCATCGCACTTCTTCCATAAACCGTTGAGTAAAGCGTTGAGCAACATCTAGGTTCACGCCAGCGAGGGTGAAATGGGTTGTCAGAGAGCGTGAATCGCCAGCACTTGTGCGGTAAAAGAGCGTATCGTAAAGACCTTCAATATTAATGTAAGCCCTGCTGCAAAAACCGATTTGAACGTAGTTGTCCTCCGGTTCACCTGCTGAAGGTGAAATATAACTTTGCTCACACTCGTAGGGAGTGACTTCTTTCTGTGTAGCTGGATTATCAGGTAAGTAGTTTCGATCGCTAATGAGCTTGTGGAAGTGAAAGCTACTAATATCTTTTGCCTCTGCGTAAAAGTAAGAGTAATGAAGTATGCCACTAAGGAAGTTAGGTCTGAGGTAAATCCGGTTGGAGTTGTTGCATTGAAGTGAGAGTTCGAGGAGTAATGTATCTTCAACGTCTTCGTTTGATCGCCCCCAGCAGTTCGTATCGAGCCCCATTTCTCCGGGGACTTGTGCTTGTTCGCCTAAATCTTCTAGCATCCAGTCGGCGTCTAAAAGTTGACTGAAATAGTCTAGTTGAAAGGCGTCGATTTGTGTGCCGATATGTTCGAGGTAATTCTCAGGTTGGAGCACGCTATTTGCATTAGGTAGCAGCGCATAAACTTTGCTCACCGGAATTAGGAAACTAAGCTGGCTGCCCGCGGTAGCCACATTGACACCCACCACTTCGCCGGCAGCGTTGACGGTTGGCCCACCACTCATTCCCGAATTAAGAGACCCGCTGTAGAGTATTTGATCGGTGTAACTGCTTTCTGCAAGGCCGTTGTATGCGCCAGAGACCATTAGCATGCCGATATCACGAGGATTGCCGATCGCAAAGATCGAATCCCCGCGTGCGGGCAGTTCTTGTGCGAGTGCAAGGTGTTCGCGCGGAGCATTTTCGCGTTTCAAAAGCGCGAGATCGTTGATCACGTCAAATGAGAGCAAATCCAACGGTCCGGTACTGCCATCCTGTGCCACAAATTCTAGACGGTGATGATCGGGTTCAAAAACGATGTTTGAAACAACGTGATAGTTGGTGATGACCAGGCCTGTTTCAGATACTTGAAATCCAGAACCAATGGCGGTTTTGTTGTTAGTTTCCGTTTCGATGACGACAATCTGATATACCAGATCGTAAAGCTCTGCGAGCTCTTGCTCTGATTCAGCTTGGGCTATGGCCTGTGAGATAAATACGAGGAATGCTAGGAGCGTAGCCGGAATAAATCGCCTTAAAAAATGACCCATTAATAACCTTTTCTAGTCAGTGCGCTTTTTTAGGCCCGAATAACCTCTGCAATAGGTTGAGTAAGCCTAGATCAAATGATTTTATAGCATAGGGTCTTTGTGCTGCAGCACAAGTTGCCATGCAGTAATTAGAACAATTCATACATTGAATCTGAAATGAACGACATCGCCGTCCTTGACGGTATATTCTTTGCCTTCAAGCCGCCACTTGCCAGCATCTTTAGCTCCGGCTTCGCCATTGCCAGCGATATAGTCGTCGTAGCCGACCACTTCTGCACGTATAAACCCCTTTTCAAAATCGGTATGGATTTTCCCCGCAGCTTTTGGTGCTGTAGCGTCTATAGGGATTGTCCAAGCGCGAACTTCTTTCTCTCCAGCTGTAAAGTAAGTATGCAAATTGAGCAAGTTATAACCGGCTCTGATCACCCGATTCAGTCCAGGCTCTTCCATCCCGAGGTCGGCGAGAAACTCGAGCTTATCTTCGTCATCTAGCTCGGCTATTTCTGCCTCCAACTTGTTACATATAGGTACAAGTTGCGCATTTTCTTCTTCTGCGATTCGTTTTACAGCATCGAGATGAGGATTGTTCTCAAAGCCGTCTTCACTCAGGTTTGCGATATAAAGCGTCGGTTTGAGTGTGAGCAAGTTCAGTTGTTTTAGTATTGCTAGATCGTCTTCGCTCAAAGCCATAGCTCTAAGCGGCTTGGCTTCGTTCAGATGAGGGAGAACCTTTTCGCAAACGTCGAGCAGTGCCTTGGCATCTTTGTCTTGGCCTTTTGCGGCTTTTGCTGAACGTTGTATGGCTTTTTCTACAGTATCTAGATCCGCGAGCGCGAGTTCGACATTGATCACGCCAATATCGTCCACAGGGTTAATACCACCTTCGACGTGGACAACATTGTCATCTTCAAAGCAGCGGACGACATGCGCAATTGCGTCCGTTTCGCGGATGTTACCAAGAAATTGGTTGCCTAGACCTTCCCCTTTGGATGCGCCGGCAACGAGTCCTGCAATATCAACAAACTCCATAGTGGCGGGAATGATTTTCTCTGGTGAGACGATCGCTGCGAGCTGATCTAAGCGAGGGTCTGGTACGGAGACAATGCCAGTATTAGGTTCAATGGTGCAGAAAGGGAAATTTTCTGCCTCGATTCCCGCCTTCGTTAGCGCGTTAAATAAGGTTGATTTGCCTACATTGGGTAGGCCTACAATGCCGCAGTTAAAACCCATTCTAAATCCTGTTGTCCAGTATTTTTATTTGTGGCTGTTATTGGGTATGCAATGCTTTCATTGCATCGTTCCATTCACCGTTACATGCCATAGGCATCACAGCCAGAGCGCTATTTGTCACTTGTTCAATAGCGATCCTGTCGTCAGTAGGTGGTTTTCCGAGAACGTAGTTGGTCACCAGGCTGGCATCTCCAGGGTGTCCTATACCAATTCGTAGGCGGTAGAAATCCCTACTGTTTGCCAAGCATCGGATCGTGTCTCGTATACCGTTATGTCCGCCGTGTCCGCCACCAAATTTTAGTTTGGCGATACCTGGTGCTAAGTCTAGTTCGTCATAGCAGACCAAAATATTTTCCGGTGGGATCTTATAGAAACCTGCAAATGCACCAATCGAATTCCCGCTGCGATTCATAAATGTTTCAGGAACGAGCAACCAGACCTTATTCGTGCCAATGATGGCTTCACCGACTCGGCCGAAGTATTTACTCTGTGGTTTTAGGGTGCAGTTAAAGGAGCGGGCGAGAGCTTCAATGAAGTCCTCGCCCGCATTGTGTCGAGTGTGAGCATATTGCGCGCCAGGGTTTCCCAACCCAACGATCAGTTTGATCGGGTTGTTCATTGGTGCACCTAGGCGCTTATCTCAGCTAGTCCTCGCCACCGCCTTCATCCGATGAAGCTTCACCATCAGCAGAAGACTCGCCATCTTCACCTTCTGGTGCTTCTGGTGCTTCATCTTCAATCGGTGCTGCTTTCGGCACATGAATTGCGGCAACTGTTAGATCTTGATCATTAGCAAGCGCAACAGATTCCACCCCTTCTGGGAGTTTGATATCAGAGATATGAACAATCTGATCGACCTCCATTTCTGCCATATCCACCTCAATGTATTCGGGTAGATCCGCAGGCAGACAGCTAATTTCAAGCTCTGTGATGTTATGCGTGACCACACCGCCCTGCATCTTAACGCCGACACAAGTCTCTTCGTTGATAAAGTGCAGAGGTGCGCGAATAGTAAGTTTTTGCGTCTTGTCTACGCGAAAAAAATCTGCGTGCAAAATAATGGGTTTTGCTGGATGGCGTTGCACATCTTTTAAAATGACGCTTTCCGCTTCACCGTCGACACTGAGTTCGACAATTTGCGAGTAGAAAGCTTCACTCTCAAGCGCATGAGCAAAGTCTTTATGCAGTATCGATATGCTTTTTGCGTCTTTTTTTCCGCCATATATAACGGCGGGAACTTGTTCAGCTAGACGACGTAGGCGGCGGCTCGCACCTTTCCCTAAGTCGTCACGGCTTGTTGCATTCAAAGTATTATCAGACATGGTAGTCTCCATTTATCCGACTGTGCTTGCGACCGGCAACAATCGGAGGTTTCAAAACGTGCAAACTAATATCGCTATTAGCAGCACCGCATTTCAATAAATGCGATATTCACTTGCTGTACTAGCCAGAGAACATCGCACTAATTGATTCTTCATTGCTGACCCGGCGCATAGCCTCAGCCAGCATCTTTCCTAATCTCAGCTGTCGGATTTTGCCGCAGCCTTGTGCCTCTTCGGAGAGAGGGATACTGTTCGTAACAACCAGTTCGTCCAAAGAGGAACCGTTCAAATTATCTAGCGCTTTGCCGGATAAGACAGGGTGCGTACAGTAAGCGATAACTTTCTGTGCGCCATTACCTTTAAGCGCCTTCGCTGCGGCACAAAGCGTTCCAGCGGTATCGATGATATCGTCGACAAGAATACAGGTGCGGCCTTCTACTTCACCGATGATGTTCATCACTTCTGCCACATTTGCCTGAGGGCGACGTTTATCGATAATGGCGAGGTCAGATTCTAGTTCTTTTGCGACTGCTCGTGCACGAACAACACCGCCGATATCGGGAGAGACGACCATCACATCTTCATATTTCTGGCGTTTGATATCGTCGATTAATACTGGCGCGCCGTAAATATTGTCAACGGGTACATCAAAGAACCCTTGAATTTGCTCTGCATGTAGATCAAGAGTCAGAACACGATCAACGCCGACGCCAACAATCATATCAGCCACGACCTTCGCCGTAATAGGCACGCGAGCTGAGCGCACACGCCGATCCTGCCGTGCATAGCCAAAGTATGGAATGACAGCTGTGATTCGTGCGGCAGAAGCGCGTCGTACCGCATCGGAGAGCACCAAAAGTTCCATAAGGTTGTTATTGGTTGGCTGGCAGGTAGACTGAATAATAAACACGTCTTCGCCGCGAACATTCTCTAGCAGCTCAACGTTGACCTCGCCGTCGGAAAAGGCATCCACATGAGCTTTGCCGATGGGCGCACTTAGATGGTGACAGGTATCTGTGACGAGTTCCGGGTTGGAGTTCCCGGTAAAAACCATGAGGTTGGCCATGTTTGCCTTATGTCAGTCTATAAAAATGGCTGGGGTGGGAGGATTCGAACCTCCGCATGACGGGATCAAAACCCGTTGCCTTACCGCTTGGCGACACCCCAATTGTTAGTTACGTGTTCATTGGCCCAAGTATCTTGTGCACTGGCGATTGATTAACGCCCTTGGCTACAAAATGATTCCAAGGTTTAGGGACCTGCTGGGCCACTTCACGTACCTCGGACTCCTTGTCGAAAATCGAAAACAAGCTGGCACCGGTACCAGTCATAAAAGAAGGTGCATACTGCTGCATCCACTTTCTGGCTTCGGCAATCTCAGGGTAGAGCATTTCTACCACTGCCTGGCAGTCGTTCTGACCACCCTCCACAGCGAGGGGCGGTATTTTGATGGGAGTGCTGTCCCTTGTCAATTGAGGATGAGAGAAAATTTTGCCTGTAGAGACAAGCACTTGTGGAGTTACGACGAGAAACCAACGTTCCGCCGTTTCGACTGGACTAAGGTGTTCTCCAACCCCTTTGGCAAAGGCGGTATTTCCTCTTGTAAAAACAGGCACATCAGCGCCTAGATTAAGGCCGATTTCTGCTAGCTCGTCATCGGAGAGCGCCAAGCGCCATAGATGATTGAGTGCAAGTAGGGTGGTTGCCGCATCTGAGCTACCACCACCTATACCGCCGCCGAGAGGAAGGACTTTTTTTAGATTAATGCTTGCGCCAAGCGTGCAGCCGGTTTTGGCCTGCAAACTTCGTGCGGCTTTGACAACAAGGTTGTCTTCAGCATCTAAGTTAGGAATATTGCTCGTTAGATGAACGTCTGAGGAGGGCAGGGTTTCAAAATCTAATTGATCGCCAAAGTCCAAAATTTGGAAAAGCGTCTCTAGATCGTGGTACCCATCTGCCCGCCGACCAACAATGTGCAGAAATAGGTTGACCTTAGCCGGTGCGGGAAGAGAGAGCATCAAACTGCCTTGAAGAGTTTTTCTGTTATTGCTTTAGGGTACTAATTCCATTCCAGTGCAACAAGCCTGAGTGCATTATCGTCTTGTGTTGCAGTGATGCTCTTTGGAAGCGCGCTATCCACTGAATAGTCCTGATACTGGATGTCCCAGCCATGCAGAAACGTTCTAGTGATGTTGCCGTCGCCATCGTATTCGGTGTATTCCGAATGAAAGGCATTGCCCTGGCCCTGAAGCCAATTGGGAATATCGGTAATAGGAAGATCCATGCCGGTTATTTCGTAGATCAAACCTGCCGGATCTAACGATTGCTGCTGATGGCGAGCCGATTGAACGGAAATCTGTTGTTCATCGCCGCTGATGTTAATCGCTCCAAAACCGAGCGGGCCAAATAGTCTGACTTGATAAGATTGGCCGCTTTGTCGCCAATCAAAATTGCCGCTTTCGCGTTTTTCATCAGAGCGAAAAGAGAATTTTCCTTTTACTCGCCAGTCTTCTGCACCGCTGTACAAAGGTGGGTTACTCGCACAGCCAGCCAGTATCAGTGCGGTGAGTGCGAGAAAAAAAGAGTATTTTGTTCGGGACTTTGTTCGTGACAACGCAGTTGACTCCCTCGTGTCAGCTATCCGTCCGGGTTTTGAAGACGCAAGTCCAATCTTTGCAGCTCTTGGCTTTCTGGAAGTAGTTCAAGGCTATCGTCTATCAATGTCTTAGCTTCGTCAACACGATCAAGTGCAACCAATACCTGTGCGAGGTGAGAAATAATCTCCTCATCAAAAAAAGCCGCATAGGCGCGCTCTAGATACTGCAAGGATTCTTCATATCGACCCATGCGATAGAGCACCCAGCCCATGCTATCAATAATGGCAGGGTCTTCAGGCCTGAGTGCCAGGGCTTGCTCAATAAGTTCGTGAGCCTCCGAGTATCGGTCGGTGCGATTGGCTAAGGTGTAACCCAGCGCGTTCATGGCGGTAACATTTTGATTGTCTGTCGCGAGCACTGTTCTCAAATCAGTCACTGCTTCTTCGATGCGGTCTTCTGATTCGTAAGTGACAGAACGAGCGTATAAGAGTGTCGTGTTATTAGGAAATTCACTCAGTCCCTCGGAGAACACCTGTAAGGCAAGTTCCGGCCGGTCTGCATCAGCGAGTGCGCGACCCTGTTCGTGGTATATGGTCGCCGCTCTTTCTGGGAATCGGTTAAACAAGGCATCGTATTGCGAAGCATTGGGCTGTGGGTTTTCCGCGGTGACTAGCAGCGCTGCTCTGAGTTTGGCTTCAAACTCTAGCTCGCCTTCACCAACTCTATAATAGTAATCAAGTGCATTGTTGGTTTGGCCTCGTTGCTCGGAGATTCTACCTAAATTGAAATGAGCGAGATCGCTTTGCTCATCAATTTGGGAGAGCTGCATAAAATATTTTTCTGATTCCTCAAGCTGATTTTGGCTCAGCAATAGCTGACCCGCGCCGAGCAATATTTCTGGAGACCAAGGAAATTCGTCAGCGAGCTGTGTGAAAACAGGAACGGCCGCTTCTTGATCGATCGAAGCGAGTAATCGCGCGATTTGCGTGCGGTCTTCCTGTGATGCGTTTTTGTTAGATGCATACTCCGAGACAACTTGAACCGCTTCATTCGTCCGCTGCTGCTGCATGAGGATGCTGGCGTGAAGTTGGGTCGGAAGCAGCGCGACAGGATCGGCAGCGACTGCGCCAGTTGCATAGCTCTCTGCAGCATCAAGAAGTCTTAGCCCTTCTGCGAGTATGGTTAATGATAAAAGTAGCTCGGAAGAGGTTGGGCGGCTACCGTATTGGTCATTGATTGCTTGATATAACCACTGCATTTGACTGGTAAACTCGGCACGTCGCGTTTCTACTGCTAATACTTGTACCGCCAAGTGGTTGTCTGGATCTTCGGCGATCAGCTCCCAAGCGCCCTGAGTTTCGCCGACTTTGCCAAGTGCTTGAATAGCCAGATTCTTAGCGCCTTCGTCTTCTGGGCTGAGTTCGTACCAAAGTAATGTGGCGTCAAGTAGTACATGGAGATCACCGGATGCAGCGGCAACTTCTGCATAGCGTTTTGCCAGTTCTGGATCTAAGGTCTCCTGTGCAATGCGGCCATAAATAACCCCCGCACGCTCAAACTCTCCACTGTAGGCGGAAAGCTCTGCCTGCAGCAGTAAAGCAAGGGTGTTGGCATCAAGATCTTTTTCTACTGCAGATGACACCGCTCGATGTAAACCGCTACTGGCTTCAGCATCGTTGGCGGAATCTACTTCAGTGAGACGCGTGTTTTGAGCCGTACTACAGCCATGTAGCCAAAGAATGGTCAGACTGATTAGCCAGAGTCGGAGGACGGAGTGCAACTTATTTTTTTTGGACACAAAGGCCATTTTTTCGCGACTACTCTATATGTATGAACGAATTAGACATCGATACGTATGAATAATTCAAGCAGGTTATACGAGGTTTGCAATGCTTTTACTTGTCATTGGCGGCTGAGGACTGGAGAATTACGACTTACTTCCCATAATACTCATACCGTCAATAGTGCTCACCGTCTTAGGTATTAACCATAACACAGCATCCGTGGACCTACGTGAACGCGTAGCCTTTGATCCCAAAGATGTTGCGGCCGCGCTGATTGATGCCCAAGCGGGCGATGATGACGAGGGTATTGCCATTGTTTCAACCTGCAATCGTACCGAGCTTTATGCAGAGACGACGCGTTCGGTTGAAGACCTTCTTCAGTGGTTAGCGAATTGGCACAACCTAACAGCGGATGAATTACAGAGTATTTACTATAGTTACCAGAGCGACCAAGCCGCTGCACATATTATGAAAGTGGCGAGCGGGCTGGATTCGTTGGTACTAGGTGAGCCGCAAATCTTAGGGCAATTGAAATCTGCTTACGCAGTGGCAAAAGAAGCCGGAACACTTAACTCCGAATTGCATCATGTATTTCAAATCGCATTTGGTATCGCCAAGCGTGTGCGCTCTGAAACAGCCATTGGTCAAAACCCCGTTTCGGTCGCCTACGCTGCTGTTAGCTTAGCCAAACAAATTTTTTCCGATCTGGAGAGTAAAACGGCACTACTCATTGGCGCGGGTGATACCATACGTCTCGCTAGCCAGCACCTTGCAGATCAGGGTGTGAGCAAGTTTATCGTTGCCAATCGCACGCTGGTCAATGCACAGCAACTCGGCGACAGCCTCGACGCAACGCCGATACTACTTTCAGATATTCCCGACTATCTTGACCAAGCGGATATTTGTGTGAGCTCCACAGCCAGCCAACTGCCGATTCTTGGCAAAGGCGCCGTGGAATCAGCGTTGAAAAAGCGGCGGCATCTTATGTTTATGATCGACATTGCCGTACCTCGAGATATTGAGCCCGAAGTTGGCGAATTGGATGACGTTTATCTCTTCACTGTCGATGATCTGACAGATGTGATTGAAGAGAATAAGCGTTCACGCGAGCACGCAGCGGAGCAGGCGCAGTCGATTGTTGCAGAAGGTGCAGTCAAATGGGAAAAAGAGCATCGGGCATCCCAGAGCGTTGACTTGATACGTCAGTATCGAGATCAAGCGACAGATTTACGCGACCGCGAGCTAGAGAAAGCGATAAAATTACTGCAGTCGGGATCAGTGCCAGAAGAGGTGCTGGCGCAGCTAGCGAAAAATTTGACGAACAAACTGATCCATCGGCCGACAGTACAATTGGGCCAAGCCAGTGGTGAGGGGCGAGACGATTTGCTTGCTTGGAGCAAAGAGTTACTCGGCCTCGATGACGAAGGCTCAACTAACTAGTTAGGCAAAAATTATTTAAATGAAAACTTCCATCCAACATAAGCTGGACGCGCTAGGTGATCGCTTTGAAGAAGTGGGCGCGCTATTGAGTACGCCAGAAATCATCAGTGACCAGAACCGGTTCCGTGAACTTTCGCGCGAATACAGTGAGATCGAACCAGTAGTAAAGTCGTTTGAACAGTATCGCCGGGTGGCGGAAGACATTGAAACCGCCAAACAAATGCTCGCTGAAGAAACCGATCCAGATCTTAAAGACATGGCGCGTGAAGAGCTAGATGGTTCCGAAGAGACGCTGAACACACTTGAGCTAGAGCTACAAAAACTATTGCTGCCTAAAGATCCTAACGATGGCAAGAACGTCTTTCTCGAGGTGCGCGCGGGCACAGGTGGCGATGAAGCAGCCATCTTTGCGGGTGATCTATTCCGCATGTATAGCCGCTATGCTGAGAAAAATAAGTGGAAGGTAGAGATTGTCTCTGAGAGAGAAGGCGAACACGGCGGCTATAAAGAGATCATTACCCGAATCGTCGGCGATGCCGTTTTCTCGCGTCTCAAATTTGAATCAGGTGCGCATCGCGTGCAGCGTGTACCTGAAACAGAATCACAAGGGCGAATCCATACCTCGGCCTGTACCGTCGCTATTTTGCCTGAAGCAGATGAATTGCAAGATATCGACATCAATAAGGCTGATCTTCGTGTCGATACCTTTCGCGCGTCCGGTTCAGGTGGGCAGCACGTCAACAAGACTGACTCTGCTATCCGCTTGACTCACTTGCCTTCGGGTATTGTTGTTGAGTGTCAGGACGAGCGTTCGCAGCACAAGAATCGCGCCAAAGCCATGGCGTTGTTGCAGGCAAAACTCAATTCAGCCCAGCAAGACAGTGCTGCGCAAGAGCAAGCCGACGAACGTCGTAACCTCGTTGGTAGTGGTGATCGTTCAGAGCGCATTAGAACCTATAACTTTCCGCAGGGCAGGGTGACGGATCACCGCGTCAATCTAACGCTGTATAAGCTCGACGAGATCATGGACGGTACGCTCAATGAAATCATTGGCACGCTCGTTAACGAACACCAAGCAGATCAGCTAGCGGCACTCTCTGGGGAGTAAACCGTTTGAATCAGATCAAAGCGCTGATTCAAACGGCTGTCCAACAGCTACAACACTCTGACAGCCCACAGCTGGATGCGCAGCTTCTGATGGCGCATGCCTTAGAGGTCGACCGCGTCTGGGTAATGACATGGAGCGACAAAGAAATTGAACAAACTCAGGAAGCGGCCTTTCTTGATCTATTGGCGCGCCGCATAGCGGGCGAGCCTATTGCCTACATTCTTGGCCAGCGTGAATTTTGGGGCCGCGATTTCTTCTGCAACGAAAACACTCTGATTCCGAGACCCGATACAGAAATTCTTATCGAGCAGGTACTCGGCTTAGATTTGCCTCAGCAAGCAAGCGTACTTGATTTGGGAACCGGCACCGGTTGCATCGCATTAACGTTGGCAGCAGAACGACCCGAATGGCAAGTAGTCGCATTGGATTATTCAATGGAGGCCATGAAAGTGGCCGAGAAAAACAAAGCCGCGCTCAAGCTAAATAATGTTCAAATCCAGCAAAGTGATTGGTATCAAGCGCTGCCTGATGGCACCGAATTTGATCTAATTGTCGCCAATCCACCTTACATTGATCCAGCGAGTCCATACCTAAAAGAGGGTGATGTGCGTTTTGAGCCAGAGTTAGCACTCACTTCCTCTAATCAAGGCTTAGATGCTTTGCAGACGGTGACGGGCTTAGCGCCAAAGTATCTAAAAAAAGGTGGTTGGCTCGCTGTGGAGCATGGTTTTGACCAGGCTAAATTGGTCTATGACTGCATGAGTGAATCGGGGTTTCGACAAATCCGGCAGGTACCTGATCTCGCAGGA
>CAZUTO010000025.1:0-10244 GCA_964623085.1 uncultured Porticoccaceae bacterium | reverse complement strand
CTGCATGAGTGAATCGGGGTTTCGACAAATCCGGCAGGTACCTGATCTCGCAGGATTGGATCGCTGCTCTTATGGCTGTCTTACCTAAATGGTTTAATCAATCTCTCACCGTAAATGACGCAAGGGAGCTTTGATCTACGCAATGTTTGAACCCTTCTTTCGAACTAAAATCGATGAGCTCAACTGTTGTCGAGTTTGAAGTGTTTATCACTAAAACATCACAGCTTTGGGATCCGTGGCGCATAGCTATAACGTACTCTTGGTTCTCGTCAAACTCAATGCCAAAGTCCTTTGCGCAGTAATGCGCATAACTGATTTCCAGGTTTTCAATAGAAGCAGCTCCTGAAAGGGTCATACCGACTAATTTGTTGGCCGGCACCTTGATATCAGTTAATAGAGGCATTTCCCGACTTTTTGATATGCAGCCGTCACTATCCATATCATAGAAATAGACGACGATTTCCGGAAACAAGTAGCTGGGTGAGGCTTCATATTTGATTGCGTTAATTGTGGCGGTCGGTCCATCAACAGGGGGAGAGTAATAGGAGACACAAGAACATAGCCCGCAAAGTAGTAGTAAGTACCCACTCCTTATAAAATTCACTCCAAGCCCTCGACACAATAGCCTTGTAAGTCTTCTCCACTTTTAACATTCTTAAGCACAGGTGGCATAAAACTGCGGTCGTTAATAACCGCGACATTGCAGCCTTGGTCGTTTTGGCGAACGTTGATGACGTACTCGTTATCGGCTTCAAACTCGACACCAAGCCACGTATCACAGGTTGCTTTGTAGGAGACATCGGCTGTTTTCAAAGACGCGGTTCCCAGAAAACTCATACCTACCGTTTTATTTGCGGGAATAATCAGATCGCCTTGGTCGGATTTCGAAACTTTTTGTGTGTTAACCAAGCAGCCTTCTTCGTTGACATCATGGATCTTGACATCAAGGTCGGTATAGACCGAAAGATCATCAGCGAAATACCGAATTTGTCTAACTTTGGCCGTAGGGCCTTCCGTCGGGGGAAGGTAAATGGAGGCACAAGCGCAAAGTCCAGGCAGCAATAACAAAACCCACTTCCATCTTTGTGTTTCTATAGACAAGCTTTTACTTCCCTGTCATTACCAGTGTTACATAATCTTAACCACACTTTAGCAAGTTGAAAAGTCCACAGTATGTTTTGCAATACTAGGCCTTGCGATGCTCGCATATCAAATCGTATGCGGTGTGAATTTCTTGAGAACGCTCTGTTGCCATCTGAATCATATCTTCGGGTACGCCTTGGCCCATTAATTTATCAGGGTGATGTTCGCTGGCGAGTTTTCGGTAGGCGCGTTTTAGGTCTTTATCGGAAATATCCTTGCTGACCCCTAGCGCTTTGTAGGCCAAATCGAGCTCTTGTTTCGTATTGGGCTGAGAATAGGGACCACCGCCACCTTGCCCGCCTGCTCGAAAATGGCTTTGGGCCTTGACCATATTGATGAGATGTTCGAGCGTAACGCGATTCATCCCTAAACTCATCGCTACTTCAGCGAGAATAGTTTGCTCTGAGGAGTCGATCTTTCCATCGGCCAATGCCAAGCTGATTAGATACACCATCAACGTTTGATGAAGTACTGGGCTTCGGCTGCATTGCGCTTGGAATGCTTGAATCTGCGCACGTCGATCAAACCCAGGTGCTGCGCCCTCTTTAAACAAGGCAATCGCTGCTTGGCGGTGCTCGGTGCTGAGCCTAGACTGCGCCATCGTTGCTTCTGTTTGCGCGATTTCGTCGGGCGTGATCTGCCCATCTGCTTTGGCTATATGCCCTAACAACCGAAATAGTGTTTCAAAAAATACTTTTTGCGTTTCGGGGCCGTTCGTATGTGCTCTGCCAAAACTAGCACTGCCGCGCGTCGACATATAAAAGCCGATACCAAGCCCGATAAGTAGGCCAAAAGGACCCGCAAAGAACAAGCCGATAAGGCCAGGGAGAATAATGCCTGTCATAAAGAAGCAGCGTGTTAGCAGTCTGTGAAAGCGAGTATTTTACCCGTAAAAACGGGATAGAGCGCAGCTCAACTCAGTTCAACTCAACTGAGGGGCTGTCTGAACTGCGCCTATTTATTACGAGAGTGCGAGAGAGCACGAAGTGGGGTTACCCGCCCATTCCCATAGCCATGGCCATGCCGCCCATATTGCCCATGCCGCCGTCATTTCCGCCCCCGCCTAGAGACACGTCTTCGACATTTAAATCATCAAAGTAATTTAACAGTAGCTGGTGCAGCTCCTCTGTTTTTTCTGGCATAGCGGATGCAAGATCATTTTTCTCACCAAGGTCTTCGCTGACATTGAACAGAAGTAGCTCATTGGTGTTATAAAGTTTTACCAACTTGTATTGGTCTAGATAAACGGTGGACATAGGTTGGAAATCTGCCTGTCCGCTTCCCGAGGGAAAGTGAAACACCAGCTCTTCTCTTGGTCGTTGAATCTCATCGCTTGAACCAAGCCAAACAGGCACCAGGCTGCCGCCCTCAATTTCTTCTGGCAATGGCTCTGCGAACCCGCCGAGTTCGGCAAAGGTTGGGAACAAATCCAGCGACACGGTGCGTGTGTTTGAAAAGGTATTGTGCGCGATGCCCGGCCCACTAACAATAAAAGGCACGCGTATGCCGCCTTCCCAGAGTGTGCCTTTACCCGATGTCAGCGGTGTATTCGCCAGAGCACCGGGCGTCTGGCCGTGGTCAGAGCTATAAATAATATAGGTGTTGTCAGCAATCCCTAGCTGTTGAATTTTATCCAAAATAGCGCCAACGCCAGTATCCAGATCCTCTGTCATGGCCGACATTTCGGGATTCGGATTATCACTCTGACTGCGCGTGCGCCACTTTTCCAATGTTTCGGGCAGCGAGTGCGTTGCCGTATGTGGTGCAAAATGCGAAATCTGCATGTAGAAGGGTTTCTCGGCGGCAACACTTTCTTCGATAAAGCTCTCGGCGCGTTCGGTCAGGCCAAAAATCTGTTTTGGGTTGCCGAGTTCATTCTCGTTCCCAGCGCCGTTGTTAAAGTTGCCGTCAGTCACATTGTAAAAGTCTAAGCCGGCAGCGGATGGCCCCGGGCTCCACTTGCCGAAATGTGCGGTCCGATAACCAGACGACTGCATCATCTCGCCAATCGTTAGTGCTTCTTCTTGCTGTCGTGCTGACAGCCCGGTGTGTGAAACCTGCGCATTACTTCTACCAACGTGAAGCGAGCGTCGGCTGGGGTTGCACATAGGCGCGGCAGAATAAGCCGAAGAAAAACGCATCCCGGCGTCGGCGATACGTTGAATATTGGGTGTAGAAAAATGCGCGCTATTGGCGCTAGCCTCGTCTTCGAACATCGCGACAGAATGATGGTTCCAACCTTGATCATCAGCAAGGATGAAGACAATATTTGGTTGCGCACTGAGCGTGGACGATATCGATAAAGCGGATAAGAACACGGATAGAATGAATACACGAATGTATTTGCTGCAGGTTGCTACTCTGGGTAAAAAGCATTGATTTGGCATCGCCTACATACTCATCGTTATTGGCTGCGATAGCCAAGACTATCACTGGCATTTGATTGTTACTATTAAGCGCTATTTAGAAGTGTTAAGAGCACAGGAAAAAGCGGACGCGTATTTGAGGATGCTATAGGCTTTCGGTTCTATGACCATACTAGGATGGCAAAATTAGGGTGGCAAACATCACTATACTATTGAGAATCAGTCTGTTTTTGTTCGCGTGCTCTGTGGGCGGAATGGCTGCGGCACACCATTCAATCGCTGCCTATTTTGATCAAACCAAGGGCGCGGTTTTTGAAATCGAAGTGCGTAACTTTCGGTTTATCAACCCACACCCATACATAATTGCCGTTCCAACAAGCAATACCGATATTGAATTAGAGCTAGAAATGGATAATCGCTGGGAGCTGCAAGAGCTTGGCTTTACTGAAGATACCTTCCTGCCCGGCGACACACTGAAGATAACAGGCAACCCCAGCCCTTATAGCCCGACGGATTTCTACATTATTGCGATTGAACACCCGAGATTAGGGTTTCGGTATGAGGCAAACGTGCGTGAGCTATTTGAGCTAAGCAAAGGGCCGATAAGAAACGAGCCGGTTAGCCCAAACTAGATAAGCGTCGGGGCTTATAGAAACGATAGGATTTTTAGAAAAAAGATAGAGTGGCTCAAAGAGCCACTCAACGACATCTTATTTGTTTGCAGCATCATTTACTGCATCAATCGTAGATTGAAGTGCTTCTTGCGCAGACGAAGAAGTTCTCTCAACCCATTCACGAACCTGCTCGCCCGCTTGCTGAGAGATCTCAACATTGCGCTGTGCAGCATGTGCTATTTTCTCTGCGTATTCTTGAACCAGCTCAGATTGCGCAGCGACGTATTCCTGCGGCTCTTTGATGGCATCAAGCAATTCAAGCTGTTTTTCACCGCCTTCTACATAGAGATTAGCCATCTCTACTTGCGATTCCAGTACTTGGTTTAAAAACGCATTGTTGTGGTCTACAACCTCTTTGGCGGCTTCCATTGCTTGTTTGCCAAGCTGCTCAAAACTTTTCATAAATTCATTTTGCATCCGTCTATTCCTCCGTTTGTTTTCTTAAGGTATACGGCTTCCTATGATCCTAGCAATCTTGCGTATGAAATACTAATTACCGCTCTTAACGGCAGCAAGTGCAGGGCGCCGCTACTCAGATATCCGGGCAATATATAAGGCAACACTGCAGCAATACTAAGAAAGCCATATGCAAACCCGCACTTTCTGAAATAATAGCGCCTAAATTATAAATTCACCCCACTTGGCATCGGAGCCTAATCAATGGAACTCACTACTAGCTTTGTCTTCGCCGGAATGTTGTTGCTCGGCGCTTTCGTTCAGTGGGCGAGTTGGTGGGCAAAGCTTCCTGCTATCTTGGGCTTGTTGTTAGCGGGGTTAATACTTGGCCCTGTGACCGGTGCGATTGACCCCGATGTGCTGCTGGGTGATCTGCTTTTTGATTTTGTCTCCCTTGGCGTAGCCATAGTGTTGTTCGAAGGTGCACTCACACTGCATTTTAAAGAGATCAAAGGCCACGGCCCGGTCGTGACCAACATGGTGACCTGGGGAGCCGTCGCCTGCTGGCTAATCATGGGCCTAGGGATCGGCACTTTCACCAGCCTCAGTTGGTCGATATCGCTTCTGTTTGCAGCGCTTGTTGTGGTGACAGGCCCCACCGTGATTGTGCCTCTGCTGAGAACAGTGCGACCTAATCAGGCGATTAGCAACATACTGCGATGGGAAGGCATCCTAATTGATCCACTAGGCGCCTTGTTCGCGGTATTTGTATTTGAGCTAGTCGTGTTCGGAGTCGGCAAACACTCCATACTTGTTCTCTGCAATGAAGTCTTCGTCGGTGCAGTGACGGGCGCCGTGGGCGCATTTGTGATCGCACTGGTTTTACGTCGCCATCTTATTCCGGAGTATTTGCACAACTTCTTCGTGCTCGGCGTGGTGTTATTTGTGTTCACCATCGCTAACGTGCTTGGCGAAGAGGCGGGCCTTATTGCGGTCACCCTGATGGGCGTTTGGCTGGCCAACACCCCCGGCATCAACATTGAAGAGCTGCTGAGTTTTAAAGAGAGCCTCTCCGTCATTATTATTTCAATGTTGTTTATTTTGCTCGCCGCACGCATTGAGTTTTCAGATCTGGGCGCGCTTAAAGAGTTCGCCATTCCCGTACTTTTGGTCGTGTTAGCCACACGCTTTTTAGTGGTATGGATGTGCACCATCCGATCAGGGCTCAGTTGGCAAGAAAAAACATTTATCGGCTTTGTATCGCCGCGCGGTATTGTGGCGGCGGCGGTGTCCTCGCTGTTTGCCATCAAACTGATTGAGCTTGAATATGCTGGTGCAGAAGTCTTAGCCCCACTGACCTTTATGGTCATTATGGTCACCGTACTGTTGCAAAGCATATTTGCTCGGCCGCTCGCCATAATGTTAGGTGTGGCGGAGGAAGACCCGCGCGGCGTGCTCATTGTTGGCGCCAACCCGTTTGCACGCCGCCTTGCGAAGCTACTTGAAGAAGCAGGCTTTCGTGCGCGCCTAGCGAGTATGACCTGGGCAGATGTGCAAGCATCACGCCTAATGGGGCTGGACTGCTTCTTTGGCAACCCCGTGAGTGTGCAAGCAGACCAAAAGCTTGATCTAGTCGGTATTGGTCACATGGTCGCATTATCCAAAAGGCCAGATTTAAATACGCTCTCATGTCTTAAATATCGTACTGAGTTTGGCCGTAATCATGTGTTTAGCCTGCGCAATGCCGAAGAAAAAATTAGCAAGCAATCCGACCGGCTAACCCATGAGTTTCGAGCAGAGAGGTTGTTTGGCATAGACATCACGCTAGAGCAGTTACTGCTTTGGATGGACGAAGGTGCTGAAATCAAACTGACGCGCCTCAGCGAAGAATTTACCTATGATCAATACGCCGAACACTACGGTGACCGCACGTTACCTTTGTTTACTGTTAATGAGCGGGGGCTAATTCGCTGGGTAATCGCGACCGATGAAGAGCTGAAAGTAAAAGAAAATTGGACACTGGCATCCCTAGTTTTTGCAGAAAAGAAAAGCGAGCCAAAAATTAACAGCTTGGCTGATCTTGTGGGTTCGGCAAAACCCAAATTTCAGCACTCCGAGGACTAGCCACTGCTAGTCCGTCATTTCGAAATGCAGTAAAAACCGAGAGTCCGCCAGCATCGACACACTAGCCACAAAGGCCACAACCGACACACTAAAAATAGAAGACCTTAACCATCAGGGAAAAGGCGTTGGCCGCCTCACAAATACAGCCAATGAAGCAGTGAATGGAAAAGGTAAAGCCTGTTTTGTGGCCGGAGCACTACCGGGGGAAACCGTTCGCTGGAAGCGCACAAAAAGCCATCGCTCCTACGATGAAGGCGAAATGGTTGAGATCATCGAAGCCTCGCCAGACCGCATTACCCCCAAGTGCCAATATATTCAAAAGTGCGGCGGCTGTGAGCTTCAGCATCTGGAATCAAGCGCACAGCTCGCGGCAAAAGAAGGCCAACTAAAGCGCGCATTTGAACGCGAAGGCATAGAGCCAGAAAGCTGGTTACCACCACTTGCAGGCAACCCTTGGGAATATCGCCGTCGCACACGTTTAGCGGTGGCTTATGCGGGTAAAAGAACCATTGTCGGTTACCGCGAGCGCGCCGGCCACAAACTGGTAGAGGTAGAAAACTGCGCCGTGCTTGCGCCAGCACTAAACAAGCTACTGCCATTTTTGGAAGATTTAGCGACAGCCCTAAAACCCTTTGGGCTGAACCAAATTGAACTCGTTACCGGTGATCAGAACGACCAAGAACAAAGCGCAATTTGTTTATCAGTAAAACGCATCCCCAGTGATGCGGTGCTCGAACCCTTTAAAACATTCTTTGCTGCAAAGTACATCCAACTTTGGGTGCGCCAAGGCCGTAAAGCACCAGAGCCACAGAGTGAATACGCGCCGTTACAAACCGCGCTGGTTGATGATCTCACCATGGAATTCACCCCCGCGCAGTTTGTGCAGGCCAATGCAGAGATGAACCAAAAGATGGTGGCGCAAGCAATGGCGCTGCTTGATGTTCAACCAGAACACAAAGCCTTGGATCTATTTTGCGGGGCGGGCAACTTTAGCCTACCCATTGCCAAAAAAGCAAAAAAGACAGTGGGTGTGGAAGGGCTATCGGAGCTCATCATGCAGGCTGACCTCAACGCCAAACGACAAGGCCTAAAAAATACCGACTTCCGGCTGGCTGATCTCTCAAAAGACAACGCCATGACCGCGAGAAAATTCCCCAAAGGAAGCTTTGATCGCATCCTGCTAGACCCGCCGCGCACTGGCGCCATAAATCTCATGCCCGCCGTGGCGCATATCGGCGCATCGCGTGTGGTATATGTCTCCTGCCACCCAGCCACATTAGTGCGGGATGCAAAAATGCTAGTGGAGGGCGGTTATCGGCTAACCAAAGTAGGGGTGATTGATATGTTCCCCCAAACCACACACCTAGAAGCTATTGCGCTCTTTCAGCGTTAAAAAAAAGAAAAAATGCCCAAAGACTCACAAGAACAAATAGCAGAGCTACAAGCGCAAACTGCCTTTCAGGAAGACAGCATCCAAAAACTAAGCGATGCGCTCTACAGCCAGCAACAGCGCATGGACGAAATGGAACAACAAATCGAGCGCCTAAAAAACGAACTGGAAAAAGCGCAAAGCAGTGGGCAAATTGGCCAAGCCGGAGACGAACTGCCGCCGCATTACTAAGAGCAAAGTTTTTGGTAGGCTAGTTAGGTCTGAAGGTCTGGTTTCGACCCAAAGCGGTCGTTGATAGTCAGATAGGTTATATGGAAATTATTGAAGTGAAGGTAGCGTTTCCAGAATTAAACGTGCAACCCGTTTTTTCTCGTTGTTGCTCGGAAATTGCACGTTTTTCTCTGACTAGAAATTTAAAATGGAAATAAACCAATGAAATTCAAAGGGTTGGAAAGGAGCATCTTTTTTCCTCAGAATTATAAGGAAACCCCTCTAATAATTATTATGAGGCCAAAGGCCTCATTAACATGCTGTTAGGCGGCGTCGAGAGATTGTTCCAATCCATAGGATCTTCTAGCTCCGGAAAGCAGACATTCAGTCTTGCGGTAGAAACTGCCGAAATCGGCCAGAAGCAGTCCTTAAGCCGCTTTTCAGTGGTCTCTAAAAAACAGCTCTCAACACGCCTATTGAATCCAAGAGGGTGCTAAGGACTCGGATTCGCAATGGCGTCCAACTTCTCATGAAGCTGTTGAATGGCAAGTTCGGTCTTCAGGCTAACCTCGAATGCGTTTGACGCTGCGATCCTGTCTTTTTCTGATTGGCGATTTTGCGACATCATAATGACGGGCGCTTGGATGGACGCGAGTGTCGACAATACTAGGTTTAGAAGAATGTACGGATAGGGATCAAACTCAGCAGCTCTACTCAATACAACCGTGTTCAAAATCATCCAGAAGACAAGAAAAAATAGGAATGACAAGATGAAGCCCCACGATCCTACGATTCTCGCCAGCCCATCGGCCAGCAGGTTTCCCATGCTGGCTTGATCCTCGAAAACACGATTAACGTTTTCTGCAACAGGCTCGCCTGCTGCAAGAGCGTCTATGACATGTTGCTCGCGGGTGGTTAAGTCTTCATACGGCTGGCCAAGCAAAGCCTTTGCTAAGTTCGTTAGATATTTTGATGCCATTGTATATACTCCCATTCATATTTCGCATTGATAGAGTGCCATGGACTTAATTGCACTAGAAGAACAAATCATTGATTGGCTGAATCAGAACACTCTTCAGATCGCGGTTACCATCGGTGTAATAGCTATATATTTCTTACTAGACAAGTTCAGCACTCCGCGCCTTGAAGAAGGCGCGGATCAGGGCAGATTTAAAGCAGAAGAAGGAACAAAAGCGGTACGTGTAGCGCGAATGATTACTGGCCTTTTTGGCGCATTGCTTCTTGTGGTGGTCTGGGGGATAGATCTCCAAGCTATGCTAATTTTTGCTTCAACCACGATAACGTTGCTGGGTGTAGCGCTCTTTGCGAGCTGGTCACTGTTGTCCAACGTGACGGCTTATTTCATCCTGCTCCTACAACCATCGTTCAAACGGGGAAACTTCGTTCGAATAATCGACATCGACAACTACGTCGAAGGGTACGTTTCGGAGCTGACCCTTTTCAATACCAAGTTAGTTACCGAGGGGCGTGAGGTCATCGTTTATCCAAATAGCATGCTGCTTGGGCGTCCAACACTGATCAACCCGAGAGATCGTTTGGATGGTATTGGGAAACTGAGCAAACCAGCCGAAGAACAAGGAAATTAGCATGGGCTACTTTCTGACACTCTTAACCGACTCGGTAGCATGTCTAATGACGCCTGAGAAGGTTTCGACTGCTAATCATATACCACCGACTCTGAATACAACCTTGCGCTAGAAGCCCGCATAGGGTCGATAGTGGTCTAGCGACGATCCAATTGGAAGGTCCGCTTTGCAAGGCGGAACTACACGCCGCCTAACCAATCGATGCAACGGAAACTTGACCCGGGTCTTCATTTGGCTGCGCCAAGCCCCAGCCCCGCCTCAAGTTCCGCTGATCTCAAACGTTAGTGTTCATGCACCATAAACCTGATTACAGCACCTACACGCTTGAAGAACT
>CAZUTO010000024.1:12935-26857 GCA_964623085.1 uncultured Porticoccaceae bacterium | reverse complement strand
GAGCCGGAGCCGGAGCCAAGGCAACAACCAGAGCCCGAACCACAGCAAGAACCAGAGCCCGAACCGGAACCTCAGGAACAAGTTACAGCGCAGGCACGTGAGCGAGCGCAGGCAAGTGGCTTGTTGCAGTTACAAGATAATTTGCAAGAAATGCGCGATCTGCTGGATACCAATACGGTCGCGAGCGCTGACGCAACTCGCAGCGATGCAAAAGCAGCCGAACTAAATCGCGCCGTCATCACCTCACAGGCCACTGCACAAAGTGGCGGTATAACGACCGATCAGTTAAGCCGGGACACCGCTGGCGCAGGGCTATCTAGCAAAAAAGATACGGTTTTAGAAAGCAGCCTAGTGCTACCCGATGCTGGAGAGGCTAAATCTCTATACAGCGACCGCGAAAGCACTCGCGACGGCCCACCTAGTCGCAGTAAAGAAGAAGTGAGGCGTTTAATCGATGCCAACCAAAGCGCTATCTACGCGATCTACAATCGGGCCCTTCGTACCGACCCAACACTAGAAGGCAAGGTGGTCATAAGGCTTGTTATCGAGGCATCAGGCCAAATATCTGACGCCACCATCGTCAGCAGCCAACTCAACGCACCAGATCTTGAGCAACGACTACTTGCGAGAATCAAGCTAATACAGTTTGATTCTGGTAATTTTGCCCAGACCACACTGACCTACGATATCGATTTCTTACCTTACTCTAACTAGAAAGCGATAAAAATAAGTGTTATATAATCTATAATTGATTATAGAAAAACCTCTGGGAGCTAATCACCAACAATGACGCTACGCAATCTAATCGTCCTTTTTCTCTTATCAGTATCGACAGCTTGCTTTGGAATAGAAGAAGGTACAATTACGGTAGATAATCTTAACGTTAGGGGCGTACCTAACGGCGATGTGGTTGACAAGCTCGACAAGGGGCACTCTGTGCGCGTCGCAAAGCAAGAAGACGGCTGGTCACAGATCTCTTACGACCGCCCTGAAACGGGTACAAAAGGCTTTGGTTGGGTTTCAAGTGACTATATAGCACTCGGATTTGCAGCCAAGGACACTCAGTGTGAACAAGACCTTTGCGTAGCAACGCTAGAGCCGGAGTTAGATTGCAATACCCAAATTGGATCCTTAGGCTACAGCAATTGCATAATCAATGTCGGTTATGAGTTATCAAATAAGACGAATACAGAAAAACAGCTCGGCGTTAGCTGTACTGTAGATGTAACAACCAAACGGCTCTCCGACTCAGAAGGCGAAGCAGAAGCCAGTCGCGAGCCACCGAAACCACCCGGCATCCACTCCGGTGGAAAGCTAGATGTGAGGATCGGTGCGAATTTAGATGTCAGCGGTTATGCAAACAAAGGCGAGTTTTATGTGCGATCCCGGCTTGGTGCTGTCATGACCAAACCAGACGGGAGCCAGGCAAGAAAGCTATCCACAGATGACAGAGAAATTCTGACCAGTTTCGAGGGAACTGATTTGTCCACAAAAGACCTATACCTAATGTGGTCAGACAAAAGTGTGTTTGAGCGATTCCCGGAACTCTCACAAGGCGATAGCTATCGTGAACTCAATATCACAGCGGTTGAATACGATTGGGATACCAGAACCTGGTATGTCCACGACAACAGCAACAGGATAGCATTTGAACCACTTTACACTGATGTGGTTATTGCTCGTTTCGAAGAGACCCCTAACGGTATTGGTCAGGGCATAGCCTATGCCGATTTCATCGATTTTTCTGTGCCTAACAACAGTGTAGAAGTGACCGGTTGGCTAACCTCATCATATTCCGGCAATGAATCACATTTAGTGGCAAACACTAAGCGCGATTCATTGAGTATTGAAATCAAATTTTCTGAACAGCGACCAGTGAGCTACGCAAAAATAGATAGTACTGCATGCCAACTGCTCTACTAAATCGACGCACAGTAAAAACTTCAACTTCTCGCTTAGTTTTGCATTTAGGTGAAAGTTAAACTTAGAAACTGGTGTTAGTACCAGAACGACACAAAAAACCGTACAACGGTAGCATCGAAACCAAACAGCGGTTCTTCACCTGGCGCAAACAAAGGTAGGCCGCCTTCGTCTGTGACTGTCACATCACGAAAGTCCGAGTAATCATAGTTCAGTCGATCTATAAACAAGCTGACACTGCTCTTATCTAAAAAAGGCAACCAAGTCTCCGGCAGCTCGTAACTAGCGCCAACACCAAGACTAAGAATACTATAGGTGCTGAGCTCTTTATCGCGTGCTCGAAAATTGGTGGCTTCAGAAAAGGCAAAAAGATCGCTATAAAAATCTGCTGGCGTATTCTGGTCGTAATACCGCAGATTAAGTGATAGCGTCAGATTTTCAAACGGATGGATGTAATCAAATCGAAACGTATTGGATTCAATTCCCCAACTATCCGCATAGGCACGATATTCTCCCCGTATTGATGCGCGATAAGGCAAATACTGGTTGTAGCGAATTGCCACAGCATCCGAATTGCGTGTTCTAGGATAGAGTTCGTCTTCAAAATTAAAACCAGCGACGTTACCGGGATCCAAAAAACGTACATCTCTATAAGGGCTATTTAGAAAGCCTTCGCTTGATATCGACTGAGCCGTAAGCCCGACTACGATATTTTTTGTCAAAATTTGCGAAAGTGAAAAAGTGTAGCTCTGGGTTGTCACTTCATCTGCAAAGCTTTCATCAGTGACATCAAAAACATCTTCGTCACTAAATCCAAAGGAGAGCGCAACCGTCGTCAAATCACCAAAAAAATCGTGGCTCACGGCAAAACTATAAGAATCGGAAAGGTAGTCCCCCGAATCACTATTAGTAAAGCCAGCGCTTAGGGTTGTCTTATCGTAAAGATAGTCGGCACCAAGACTATATTCGTTGCGCGTTTCTGTAAAAGATGTTGCTGCTGCGCGCACATCGATGGAAGCCCCAGACACCACATCTTGATAATAACGCCCCCAAAGAGAGACGTTACCAGAGACATTTTTTCGAACCAAAACAGCTGGCCCGTCCACGGCGGTACCATCCCCGTCGTAAGAATGATAAATAACGTCCGCTCGATCTTCCGGCAACACAGCAGACAACACCGCAGTAGGAAGCAATAAAGTAGCTGTCAATAATAACGCTGACTTAATTACAGCCACAGCCGCCTCCTGTGCCGCCATCTGCGCCGCGCGCTGCTTCGCGGTTTTCAAAAACATGCTTCATGTAGTAAGTACTCAGCGCATGCTGCTCGGCCATAATTGGGTCGGCCAGATTTTGCCGCTCATAGGGCTGAACCCAGGGGCTTGCACAACCTGTAAGCAACGCTGCAACAGATAGGCTTAATGCAAAAACAAAAGACCGAATACTCATTAACGCTCCTACTGGCGAATCAACGCCTGAACAATCTTGGTGTACCCTTCTTCGTCCCCAGACGAGTAACCTCTGTGCACATAACGGAAGTTACCTTCTCTATCGACGAACACAGTCGATGGCATTGCATCCACGTTATAGAGTTTGCTGGCGATACTTTCTACGTCATAGAGAACAGGGAAAGAAACCTGTAATTTCTCGATCATCTCATTCACTTTTTCGCTGTCATCTGTATCTTCGACATTGATGCCTAGAAGGGTGAAGCCAGCCGACTCATACTTTTGATAAAGCTCTTCTAATAGTGGCATTTCTTCGAGGCATGGGACACACCAGGTCGCCCAGAAGTTAATCATCACAACTTCGCCATGTAGGTCAGCTAGGCGAATATTTTCACCCTGATTACTTTTTAGCGTGAAATCTGGCGCTGGCTCTTCAAGCTCAAGCGATAAAACATGCTGAGAAACGAGGGATAGCGCTAACACGACCGCTACTCTCACTAGGTTTTTGGAAGAAAAACGTGCCCATATAGCTGTTACTTTCGTCATAAATGACTCCTGAAAAATTTCGGTTCGGATCAACTAAAAGAATATAGTCACTCCGACGCTCGGTTCCCAGTTAAGAATTCTTTGATTTGGGCCTAAAATCTCGTGCTCAAACGAATATGCCCGCAAATCAGCGTTAAGACTAAGCCAATCTGTAAAAAATAATCGCGTCCCAACGCCTCCAGACAACGTAAAAAAATCATCGCCGGCAAAATCCGTATTTCCAACACCCGCGAGAATATACAGGTTTGCGTTGTAGGCTCGATTCTCGCCCAAAAACAATTCTCCCTGAAATAGGTTGTATCCCACACTGACATTAAAATAGGTTAGATCGCGTTCATCGCTCGTCAAAATTTGCGTACCACCGCTCAGGACTTCAAAACTGGTCTCGTCCGCCTCTGTTTGACCAACTGAAAATTCTGCAAATAGGTTTTCGGTGATGTGGTAGTCGACCCGTGCTCCATAAACCGCACCAGTGCCGAAATCTTCAATAGCCATCACTCCAACAAACGCTCCCACTTCCCAATTTTCTGTATCTACTCGCGCCTCTTTGATCTCTCGTCTTTCCAAATCAGGCGCAATAATATCACCGAGGGGATCATTGCCACCTTCGATTTGAGCATAGGTATCAGCACTCAACGCCAAACCTATCCCTACTAGAATGAAACTGAAAAGCCGAATCGCCATTCGTCTATACCCTCGTTAACATTGGGATCGTTCTGAAGCACCAAATGTTGGTTATATTCCAGCCGCGCGACAAAACTGCGCGAGATAAATGTCTGAATACCCAAGCCGACTAACATTGCAGAATCGGATTCATCATCGATCTGCGTCAGCTGCGTGTTGAAAGACGTACGCACCAGCCCTGCTCCCAACACAAAAAATGGCGATACTCGCCACTCTGGAAAAGGCTGGCTATTCGCTCTTACATAGCCATATTCACTACCTGAAAAACTGCCCACAGCACGTCCGCCTAACAACTCTAGAGTCAAATTCGGCGTTACGCGGTAGCCAAGCGCTATAGCGAGACTGTCGGCACCCTCGAAATCACCACCTGACCCCGTAATGATCCAGCGGTCATCGCTTAGATCTGCTCGACCCGGAAGGCTAAAATCTGCCAAGGACCCATCGGCATAGAGAGACCCAGATAAAGCTTCTCGTTGTATCCATCCTTCTTTTTCTCCGATGGAGTAGCTTGCTCTAACTTTGTACCAATCGGTTCGGCGCTTAAGAACGTTAAGCACCTCTCCACGTTCAATAGCATGGGTGATGGGATAGCCACGACCAGGACCGGTACGCACATCCAAATAAGGCGCAGTGACAGTGAGTGCTACGAAATCAGAGTCCGCATAGACGGTAAAGCTAAGTAGCAATCCAAAGACCACAATGGACAGGAGGCCAGCAGCTGACTTCCTGCATGCTCTTGGCAACATTAATCACTCAATCTAAAGGTGCATCGAAGGGGTTATTGTAATATTGGGCCCCTATATCAAGCCATTCTGAGACAAGTTTTAATTCCACAGGTGTGAGGTAGTCCGCATGTAGAGCGCCTTCTTCGAAGATCTGGAAAAAAGTACTGCTCGCATTGGCGCCAAGCGGCCGCATAATCGGAGCAACAGGGATACGCACAAAAATAGGAATAGTATTGCCATCATCATCTAGAACCGGTTCACCACTGCCATCAATAACAATGTCACCAGAATCTTCTAAATCGAACACCAACATGCCATTCTCATCTATGCCTTGGCGGTCATTCTGAACAAATAGTTCCTGATAGGATGTTGCGTAATCGATATCGTCTATGGACTGAATGGCGCGTAAGTCGATTTGCGCTGCTGGGATCTGATTGATAAGCAATACTTCATCAGTGCCGCTATGACAGATCGTGCAGCGATTATTGTCAATTTCGAACCCAAACTCGTCTAGTACAGGCCGATCCAGATCCCAAATAGGCTGAATATGCTCCAAGTAATTGATAGTAATACGACAGAGTGAATTCCATCCCCCTTCCCCAAGCTCATTCGGGTAACAGGACTCTTGTGTCGGTGCAGGCGTTAACAAATTCGCGTAGGCCCAACTAAAACTGCCAGATGGAGTTAGCGCAGGGTTATCGGGATCAGTCCAAACATCCTCAAATACGATATCGACAGTCGGCTCACGCGGTCCATTAATTCGCGCCCAAACCTCCGCCATAGTTTCACCAGGAACATCAATAAAGAGCGCAGAGTCGGTATTTGGGAAATGAGATAACCCTGCTAGTGCACCTAGGTTTGCGGCATCCAGTTGAGCATCTATGCGACCATGAGGCGCTTCACTGCCTGCGGTGTGACACCCGTTGCATTGGATCGTGTCACCCGTTTTAAAATGCAGCCAATTTTCATGTCTTTGGAATATTCTGCGGCCGTTCTCGTCTAGAACCGAAATTGCGATAGCGACATCTGAGGGTACCAGTGCGACCACCGAGCCATCGGGTTCAATCGGCACATAGCCTATGACTTCACGCATTTGTTGGCCACGCCCTCGCGCACCAAAAGCCGAGATATCAAAATCACGCGTATCATCGTCTGGTATCGATACTGCTTTTTCGATACGTAAAAATCGCGCGCTTCGTTGTGCCGCGGAAGTAATTAAAGGGTCTCGCGTGACTTCTATGCCTGCATCAGAAGTATCAACGCCGTCAAAATCATAGACACTGCGAATATTTAAAATACCGAGACCCTGCTGTTCAAGCGCCAATTCGGGGACGATATTTGGAATAAACGTCGGCAACGCTCTTGGCTCCATCACCACGGCGTCTGTATACATCACCCCTTCTTCCGGCACCACGATAGGACGCTGTGTCTCATTAATCACGTCATACACCCAAAGACCGTAAAGCGGCTCTGCTGCCTCAACATCATCACGTGCGAGATTTTCTTCGGTGCAGATTAGAAGCTCAGTCATCGCCAAATCTTGCAAGCGGCACTGACTCCAACTTACAAAAAGACGATCAGTGCCATCACGCAGTGGCCAAGCGCTCGCAAACAATCCATGTGGCGAAGGAGTCCCATCGATGTTTACCTGCAATACACTAATGTTCTCTTGGCCCAGTGTTCCCGAAGCAAACGAATCGGGCACGGCTTGGTCAATCTCTGTAAAGTTGGCAATATCGATCGCCAAAATATCCCCACCAAGATCATCGGTTTCTGGTGGTTTTTGAATGGCAAGCACTCGACCATCTGGCAATACTTGCGGTCGAGCAAATGCGGCTTCTACACCATTTGTTCCCGTGTTCTGGCTATGTAAACCGTAGAGAAAACTCAAGCCGCTACCATCAGGATTCAGCGTATAAAGGCTTAGACTGTCATTGTTATTAATGTTATCCCATCGTAAAAACATGATCCGACCATCATCTAAGACTGACGGAAACAGATCATGGCTTTGGTTGAAACTAATTTGCTGAATATCGGTGCCATCTTCAGCCATGGTATGCAGTACAAAAGAGTCTACATCGTCATTTTCGATCTGGGCAGCATACTGAGGCTTACCCTCATCCAGCAGCACCGCTCTAGACCGGCGCTGCCGCGTTGAAGAAAAAAGAATTCGACCATCAGGCAGGTAAACCGGCGATATATCTTCGCCCGCGTCGGCAGTATTGTCCGTCTGGATAATACGCCTCAGATCATCAGAGGCTACATGGTATTCCCAGATATTCCAGGTCGGTTGCTCGTCATCACCAGCATCTTCATCCATAGGTGCCCGCATGGAAAAAAGTAGCCGACTTCCATCAAAGGAAACGCTGACATCTTTAACGTCATAAAGCATGCCTTCTGGAAAGGCACCCGCGGTGATATTCGTTTCTTGCGAATTTTCTGACGCTCTATCGCGAATAAATAGCTCAGCACCTTCATTAAAAGCTGCAGGCTCAAAAATACTGACTGTCGACGGATTACCTGCGGCGTCCACCGGTAGACTTCGTTTAACGAAAGCAATCGGTAAGTCTATAGCAAGCGGATCTGCCTCTTGGCCGCTCCCCCCTGCTCCGCCACACGCGACCATTGCTAAAGCCACTGCACTCATCCAGATCCGACAGATGATAGTTCGACACGATGGAGCCATCCGGACAATCTTAGCGACGACCCATCTTCTGGTTATAAACTTACAACTCATAAAATTACCTGCCAACTTTCATCTATTTCTCTCGGATCTAGCATTCGGTCATGACCGGCTAACACCGAGATTGCGGAAGGCAATTATGGTAATTGAGATCAAAAGCAAGACGCGAGCCACCGGTCGGAAAAAACCGTTACCCAGTTCTCAAAAACCAAAAGTTAGGGCAGCCGCCTAAATCAGTTGTGATAATTTTTCGGCACGGTGCCTTTGACACTGTCTACAAAACTTGTTCAAGCACTCGCGTATCTAGTTCCCGTGAAACCGGTAGAAGTGATACGCCATATGCCGGTGTGCGCTGCTTTAAGGCGCACTGAAATACCTAGGCGGAAACGGGAACGTAAGTAATGCATTTGCCCAACAAGAACCAGATTTTTTTGCTTAAAAATCAGGCAACGCCCTGTCCAAAATCGAGCTGTACCCGATGAAACACTCCAAATTAAAAATGGTGGCGACTGCCGCTCTTATAGCTACTACTACCTACTCAATGGCGGATACGCGCGATCAAGCGAAACAGATTCATGAGCGCTTAGCCGGTGTCCCACCCACAGAAGATGTATTACTAGAGATGGTAGACCAAATTGAGAATGGTGGCGGCTCTGAAGCAGCCGCAAGAATCGCGATGGAAAACCCCGCGTTCTATAACGTCACACTGAAAAACTGGGCGACGCCTTGGACGAATAGAGAATTCGATGTCTTCGAACCTCTCAACGATTACACGGCCACAGTGATCGGTTTAGTACGAGATGGCGATCCCGAAGACGGTGGTGCGGATTTTCGTGAGCTGTTAACTGGCGATATCACTTATGTGGGCACATCTGCCACGGGCGTTCCGAGCTACTCAACCACCAGTAATGACCACTACGAAGCACTCGAAAATCAAAACGTGGATCTCAGTAATTCGGACAATTTTGAAGCCAGAGCCCAGTCGTCTTTATCCGGTATTCCTTCTTTTGCTACTGCAGGTGTTATGACTTCTCGCGCAGCGGCAAAGTCATTTTTCGCGCTGGGAACCAATCGGGCGATGTTTCGCTTTACGCTCATTAACCACCTTTGCACGGACCTTGAACAACTCAACGATACCTCGAGAGACCCTGGACGAATACGTCAAGACGTGAGCCGAAGTCCCGGTGGCGATAGCCGCGTATTTCTAAATAATTGTCTAGGCTGTCATGCAGGTATGGATCCATTAGCCCAAGCTTTTGCCTATTACGACTACGACTTTGATGAGGATCCCGAAACCGGGCAGATCGTATACACCAATGGATCAGTGGTTCCCAAATATCACATTAACGAAAACACCTTCCCATATGGTTTCGTCACACCAGATGATCACTGGGACAACTATTGGCGTGAAGGCCAAAATCAATCTATTGGCTGGGACGAAAACCTTGATGGGTTCGGCGACGGCATGAAGAGTCTAGGCGAAGAACTAGCCAATACCGATGCGTTCGCCTACTGCCAAGTTGAAAAAGCCTTCGAACTTGTTTGCCTTCGGGAGCCCGGAGATAGTGAAGATCGAGCGGAGGTCGATTCCTTGGTTTCAGAATTCAGGCTCGGTGGATACAACATGAAGCAGGTGTTTGCCGGTACTGCAAACTACTGCATGGGAGAATGAGCATGAACATCCGCTTTCAAACTCTTCTCTCAAAACGCACAAGCCACGCTCTCACGATTCTAGCGGCTGGCATTTTTGTTGTCGGCTGTGGTTCATCAGGCAGTGTGGGTGTACAAAACAACGTCAACACCGCTCAACCGGTCGGCGAAACCGAATTTATATACCAAGGCCCTGCTCCGCAAACCGAAGACGTTCAAAGCTTCCGGCTTAACCTATTCGACAACTTAGTCGGCGACGATCGATGTGGCCGGTGTCATGGGGTAGATCAACCACCCTTATTTATGGATCGCAGCAACGTCAATGCTGCCTACAACATCATTAACGCAGAAAACTTAGTAGACCTAGAAAATCCTTCGCAATCGAGATTGGTCACCATTTCTGAAGAAGACCACAACTGCTGGGAAGCGAACGGCTCAGTCTGTGCAAGTATTATCGAAGGCTACATCAGTGATTGGGCGACAGAAGCCGGATCGGTTTCTAACATGATTGTATTGCTGCCGCCATCGGATCCAAATCGTCAACCCGGCGCCACCAAAGCTTTTCCAGAAGATACTGCGCTATTTGAACAACACCTCTACAACGACATTCTCACTGTATATTGCGCAAGCTGCCATTCCGAGACAAGCGACACACAGCAGCAACCTTTTTTCGCTAGTGGAAATATTGATCTCGCCTATGCCAATGCGCAAGCGCGCATAGATCTCGACAACCCACAAAACTCGCGTTTTGTCGTTCGCGTCGCGGAAGGTCACAATTGCTGGAATCCATCTAATCCCGGCGGCTCAGTTGATTGCCTCGCAAGTGCTGCGCAAATGCAAACGGCTATTGCCGCTCTTTCAGATCAGATTCCTATTACTGAAATTGACGAAGACCTTGTCACTAGCTCAGCACTCACACTGCCCGACGGCATTATCACCAGCGCTGGGGGCCGCGTTGAGACCAACATTATTGCACTTTACGACTTCTCTGAAGGCGAAGGCAGTGTAGCCTTCGACACTAGTGGCGTTAGCCCCTCAGCGAATCTCAATTTTTTCGACAACGTAGAATGGCTCGGTTCATTCGGTGTGCGCATAAGCGATGACAGCAGCCACCTTCGAGCATCAACAGCGAGCAGCAGAAAATTTTATGACAACATCGCGTTGGGCACAGGTGAATACACTGTCGAGTCATGGGTTGTTCCTTCAAACGTGACGCAGGAAGGCCCTGCACGCATTGCGAGCTACTCCGGCGGCGACGACATTCGTAATTTCACTTTGGGCCAAACCCTTTATAACTATAACTTCTTTGGTCGAAGTTCGTTGACAGATGCTAATGCCCAACCCTTCGTTTCAACACCTGATGCAGACGAAATTCTTCAGGCGACGCTACAACATGTAGTGGCCACCTATGACCCCGTCAATGGCCGATCCATCTACGTCAACGGCGAGCTAGTATCCGAAACTGATCCCATCCCCGGTGGCACACTTACCGACTGGGATGATAGTTTTGCACTTGTGGTCGGTAACGAAACCTCTACTAATTTCCCATGGCGTGGAAGCGTGCGTTTGCTCGCCATATACAACCGTGCCATGTCTGCTGAAGACATTCAGACCAACTTTGAAGCTGGGGTCGGCGAATCATACTTCTTGCTGTTTAACGTCAGTGATATTATCGAAGTCGAGGACGCCTATATTGTCTTTGAAGTAGAGCAATTTGATGCCTACAGCTACCTATTCAATGCACCCTTCTTTTTTGTTACTAGCGGCGATTTGTCTGACGTCAACAATATTCCACTCGAAGGAATGCGCATCGGCATTAACGGTAAAGAAGCGACTCAAGGTCAGGCTTATTCCAGATTAATGACGACGATAGATAACGCTGATTACGGTGAGCTCGGGCAATCCATCTCTCCGGTTGGCACAATCATCCCACTTGAGAATGGACCTGACGGAGTAAACACACCAGATGAGTTCTTCCTCACTTTTGACCGGCTCGGCCCTCAAAGCTTCATACGCACAGACAATACGATTTTTACTGGGGCCACGCCTCAAGATCAAAATCAATCGGCTATTGGTATCAAAACATTCGAAGAAATTGATGCGACATTGTCTTCCATCACTGGTGTACCAAGAACCAATGCAAATGTGGCCAGCACCTATGCAACTGTTAGGCAGCAAATGCCAAGTGCGCCAAATATTGACGGGTTCCTATCTGCGCACCAAATGGGGATAACACAGCTCGCCGTTGAATACTGTAACGAACTCACCTCTGACGAGGCGTTGCGAAGCGAATTCTTTAGCGGTATTAATTTTAGCGTCGCAGAGACTCTAGCTTTCTCTGATACCAGTACTGTTATTGATCCGCTCCTAGACAGCTTACTAGCAAATCAAATCAACGGTAGCCAGCTTGATGAAGCCCCGGATTTAACCGAGGTTAAATCCGAACTAGATGGGCTGATCAACGGCATGATCAACTCGTGCAATACCTGTGGCACACCCGCACGAACTCGGGAAATTGTCACGGCAGCCTGCGCCGCCGCAACAGGCAGCGCCATTATGTTAATTCAATAGGCTCGAGCCTGAACTACTTTGAGAAAAGACCATGTCTAAACGAAAAAATCATTTCGGCTTGAATGAACCTTTAAAGCTATTGGATCACGGGCGCCCTAAAACTCGGCGTGAATTTATCTCTCAAGGGTTTATGACTGGCGCCGCGACCGTCGCCGGAGGATCACTATTCAGCCTTTTTTCCAACCCCGCACAAGCGCAATCATTTTTGTCCCAAGAGCTACTAGATCTATTCGGGCCATGCGGAATAACCAACGGCGCTGGAAAGATTCCATTTATCTGTTTTGATCTAGCTGGCGGTGCCAATACCGCAGGCTCAAACGTGCTGGTTGGTCAAGCTGGTGGACAACTCGATTTTCTCAGTACAGCTGGCTATAGCAAACAGGGTTTACCTGGGGATATGGTCCCATCGATTGCAAACCCAAATACAGGTACTAACGACTTTGTAGATACGAGTCTAGGATTGGCTTTTCATAGCGACAGCCAAATGCTGGCAGGCATCACCGAGCGAACAACCACCGCTATTGGAAACATCAATGGCGCCGTTATTGCTGCGCGTTCAGAAAACGATACTGGCAACAATCCACACAATCCCATGTACGCCATCAGCCAAGCTGGTGCAGCGGGAGACATTGTGCCCCTCATTGGTTCAAGATCTTCTATTTCCGGCGGCAACTCCATGGCGCCGTTGAGCATGATCAACCCCGAGGTTCAGCCAACAAAAGTCGATAGAGCTTCAGACGCGACAGGGCTTGTCGACACAGGTAGCCTTGTTGGGTTGCTATCCCAGGAAGATACCGTCGCCGTGATGGAAGCTGCCTACCGGCTTAGCCGATCTAAATTGAGTTCCGTGGATACCGGTTTAGGTGTCACACCCGACGCCGTGGTGAAGGAACTTGTTGAGTGCGGCTATGTAAAAAGTGCGCATATCGCGGACAGGTTTGGATTGCTCGACCTCGATCCGCTATCAGATTCCAATATCGTTGGCCCTGGAGGCATATTCAGTGTCGATGAATACAACAGTGACACCGAATTCCAAAAAACGGCTGCCATCATGCGACTAGTCATGAATGGCCACGCTGGAGCCGGAACCGTGACCATGAGTGGTTATGACTATCACACCGGAGATAGAGCTACTGGCGAGGTACGCGATCTGCGTGCTGGAAGGTGCATCGGAGCCTGCCTCGAATATGCCGCAAGACTCAATACCCCAGTCATGATCTATGTGTTTAGTGATGGCTCGGTCTTCAGTAATGGCATGACCGACGACTCCGCAGAAGGCCGTGGCAAAGGAGTTTGGACGGGCGATGATCAACAAACTGCCGCGCCATTCTTTCTGGTATATAACCCCACTGGTCAACCAACGGTTATCAACCAACAGATTGGCCATATGCGTGCCAGTGGCGATGTGGAAACCTCATCAAGCCCGGCCGCGAATAACGTCAACCTACTAGTTGAAACAGTCGCATTGAATTATATGGCACTGCATGGCGAGACACTGGATAGTAGATTTCCAAATCACTCTCTTGGCAATATGGCGCAACAAGATAATTTGACCGCGTTTGCGCCAATAGTGAGCGGCACTATCGGAAACACCTAGCCAAGTCGTTTCTAGTCAGGTCGTTTTATGTGCTTTCTGCTCTAGGAAAGAACAACTTTAGGAAAGGCCAATCTTAGGGTTGGCTTTTTCGGTCAAATCTA
>CAZUTO010000024.1:0-12835 GCA_964623085.1 uncultured Porticoccaceae bacterium | reverse complement strand
AGTACCGTAACTACTACCGAACCTTGCCTCGTGAAAAAGATAAGATGGCAGCCAATATCGCCAAGCCGCCGGCAATGGCCATCCAAATATGGACGGTTTGCGACAATTCACTATTCAATTCAGGTGTAAACTCTTGCGCGCCTATTAACGCGTGAATCACAAGCGCCATCAAACTCATACCAAACAGGTTCCCGATCGTTCGCGCCAAGTTTACGGCCGCGGAAGCCGTTCCGAGTTCTGTTTTATCGATAGAGCCCATAGCCGCGGAATTGTTTGGTGTGGTAAAAAAGCCAAAGCCGAGTCCCACGCACACCAACCCTACTGCGATAGTCCAAACCGGTGCCATACCGCTCGCAATCCAAATTAATGCGAAGCCTAATACACAAAAAGCGCAACCCAGAGTGGCTACAATTCTTGGCTCAACTCGATCCGAAAGGCGTCCTGCAATGGGCGCGATCACCGCCATAGTAAGTGCCTGAAACAACATAATTAATCCTGCATGCGTCGGGGTCAGCCCCTTGGTGATCTGCAAGAAAATACTTAGCAAAAATGCCATAGGGAAATTGACCGAGTACATCAACACACTCGCCGCCAAAGAAAACGAGAACACACGATTATGAGTAAATAACCGCATGGAAATTAGCGGATTTTCGACGCGGGATTGATGCCAAACAAATAGCCCTAAATAACATGCGCTTATCACTAGGGTAATTACCGCTATCCAGTTCGGCAGCCCACTCACACCATAGACAAAGGTGATCGCCCAGCCTGCAAAGATGGCTGAACCAGTCCAATCAAACGATGTTTTTCCTTCCTCACTTTCTTTGCGCCATTCACCCGGAACCATGAAGTACAAAAGCCCAAACACAACAGCAGAAAGAGGAACCTGAATCCAAAACACCATTCGCCAGCCCAAGTGTTCGGTCACCCAACCACCCAGAAAAGGGGATATCGTCAAAGCAAAGTAGACAGATCCGGAATACCAGCCCATCGCCATACCGCGCTTTTCGTTAGAAAATACGGACACCAGCATGGCAAGACCCGAGCCGAACACCATCGCCATTGCGACCCCTTGAAGAAAGCGCAAAAAAATCAGCATCTCGATGCTTTGTACCATCGAGGCGGACGCAGACAATACTGAAGCGACTGCAGCGCCTGCTAAAAAGGCTCGTTTGCGGCCAAATATATCGGCAAGCTTTCCCGCAGGCAGCATAAACATCACGCCAGCCACAAGAAAACTCATGGGAATCCAGCTGATCATTTTTGCATCAGCCTGAAGATCAATCGCAATACTAGGAAGCGCGAGATTAATCGTCGCTAATGAGAGCGGACCGATCATCGCCCCCAAGCAACTTGTGACTAATAAAAGAGTTTTAGCGGAAGGATTATCTGCGTAGTAACTTTCAGTTTCCGCTAGGCTGAGTGTCGAGGGCACCTGTTTTTATGAGTCCGACGCGCCGGGATGCCCTGCTGCTTCTATCGCTTTTTGCACTTCTGGTGGTGTGTAATTTTCATCGTGCTTCGCGAGCACTTGCTGCGCACGAACTATGCCATCTGCATCAATCTCACCTTCGGCCACAATTCCTTGTCCTTCACGGAACAAATCCGGAAGGATGCCTTCGTAGGCCACGCGCACCTCTTCAGATGTATCCGTCAACGTAAATTCAACATAGAGACTCGTTTGTGAACGCTCAACTGATCCTGGCAAAACCAACCCACCAACACGAATTCGTTGTCCTATCGGCGCTTGCTCCGTTGCAATCTCTGTAGGGGTAAAGAAAAGATTAATATTTTGCCGCAACGCATACATGATTAAGCCTATGGCGACAGCCACACCCAACATCAAAAACATTACAAGTTGGAGGCGTCGCTTTCTTACTGGCCTCATGTGTTATCTCCCATTTTTGACTCTGCATCCTTAGCATCTTGACGCTTTAAAGACAGCCGAACTAATCGTAAAGATTCTTTCCGAGTCGATCTCACTAACCAAACATTCCAAAGTATCACGGCCAAAAAGATGCCATAAGAAAGCCACACGTAGAGGCCATGGTTACCCATTGCGACAAATTCGGAAAACGAATCAAAATACATATTAAGCCTTTTTATTGAGCCTTTTTAAGCCTTTACCCGATCTCGTACCCAGCTGCTGTGCCGTTCTCGGTAGAGAATCTCAGATTGTACTCTTATAAACATCATGGCCCCGAACATGGCATAAAAACCGATCACCATAATCAGTGCTGGCATCCACATCTCTGGCGGCATTTTCGGTGCCTCTGAGATCGTAAACGTCGCTGGTTGATGCAAGGTATGCCACCAGTCCACAGAATACTTGATAATCGGAATATTCACGACCGCTACAACCGATGTTAACGAGGCTGCCCTACCGGCAGATTCAAAGCTCTCAATGGATGAATAAATCGCTATCACACCGAGATATAAGAAAAATTGGACCAGTGTCGAGGTCAGGCGTGCATCCCACTCCCACCAGGTACCCCAAGTAGGCTTACCCCATATCGCGCCAGTGGCCAAAGCAAGCAGCGTAATGGATGCACCAAAGGGCGCAGCCACTTTAATAAACACATCAGCCAACTTAATTCGCCATACCAGTGATACCACACCAGCCACCGCCATAAACATAAAGCAGCTTTGCGAAATCATTGCCGCTGGAACATGAATATAAAAAATACGGAAACTATTACCCTGCTGAAAATCCGGTGGCGCAAACGCTAAGCCCCATACTGTCGCCACAGGTATCGCGATAAACGCAATACCAAGTAGCCACGGCAGCCAGGCCGAGCTCATCTGATAAAACCACTTTGGGGAGGTCCACTTGTGAAACCAAGTCCAATTCATACTACTTTCTCAATCATCCGCCACACTAATTCTAATCGCTGTCGCTGTCGCCAGTGGCGCAAAAACCGCACCCATCACCAGAAATGCAAGCAACAATACTAACTGACCTTTTGATGGTAACCCTTGGCTAGACGCAACCACTGCGCTACTTCCGAATATTAACACTGGCATAAACAAAGGCATCGTTAATAACGACAATATAAGTCCGCTTTTCTTAATAGACACCGTTAATGCCGCTGCAATAGAGCCGACCAAACAAAGTACAGGCGTGCCAATCAGCAAGCTGAGCATCAACGTGAGGTAGGCATCCACCGGCAAATAAAACATCGTCGCCAAAAGTGGCGACATCAACACCAGCGGCAATCCTGTGAGCAACCAGTAAGCAAGCACCTTTACCAGTACCAGCAAGTACAGAGGTTGTTTAGAAAACAGCATCTGTTCGAGTGTGCCTTCATCAAAATCATGTCGGAACAGCATATCCAGGGAAAGCAATGTGGCTAATACAGCAGCAACCCAAATAACGCCGGGGGCAATTTTTTGCAGCTCTTGGTGATCCGGTGTGATCGCAAGCGGGAAAAGCGCGCAAACCATCAAGAAAAAGATAAGCGGGTTAACCAATTCACTGCGCCGGCGATAAGCAAGGCGCAATTCCAATGCAAGGGATCGCCAAATCATATTAGTTGATCGCCTCGAGGTTCAGTTTTTCGGGGACAACGTTGGGAAAACTGACCGACTGGTGCGTTGTAAAAATAACGCTACCACCACTCGTCACAAATTCATCAATCCAGCCACAAAGCGTCGTCACACCTTTGGCATCAATCGCGGTAAATGGTTCATCCAATAACCAAAGCCGGGACTCCGTAAACCGCATACGTGCCAAACCGACTCTTCGTTTTTGTCCGGCAGAAAGTCGTGAGCAGACCTCCTCTTCATAACCACTCAAGCCAACATCAGAGAGCGCCTGAAGCAATCGATCTTCATCGAGGTTGGATTTCCCTTGTGCTAACTCAAAAGCGCGGAGATTCTCATAGGGAGTAAACTGCATGGAAACCGCGGGCTTATGGCCGATATAAAGTAACTCGTCCGAATAGCTGTGCGCGGAAGGCACTTTGTTACCGCACCAAGAGAACTGACCTGCGGCAGGGTGAATCAGTCCAGCCAACGCGCGCAACAAGCTCGTCTTCCCAGATCCGTTCGAACCAGAGATCTCGACAATTTGACCAGTTGCTACCGTCAATGCGAGGCTTTCAAACAGCCGACGGTCTCCCCGCTCAACGCAGAGATCACCCACTTCTAGAAGTTTATCGCTCAAATGCACCGAGCCTAGAACACCAAAGATTCCAATTATAACCTTGCGCTACCGGATATCGAATCCTTCATTTTCAGGAACCTCGGCCGGCTCCCAGGTAATTGTCTCTACGGACGCCAACTCCGGACCCTGTGCGACCACTGCTTTCATCTCTTCTACGTTGACTTGGTCACCGCAAAGTACAACATCAACACTACTGTCTGACATATTGGTCGCCGAACCTACTAGACCCAAGCTCCGTGCATTCCTGCGAACAAACGCTCGAAAGCCGACACCCTGCACAATGCCTTGTACATTCCCTCTTACGGCACACCTATTCACTGTATCGCGGCTTTCAAGGTTTCGAGGGTTTGTAGTCCTAGCAATATATCCACGACCTCACCATCTTTTACAACAAATGTGGACGGCAAAACCTGTGGCGTTGGCACCCCTAGTCTCGGCGCGGGATCTTCGATCAAGTTAGGGATGCGCACATCAAGCCGTTCTACATCAGACCGTAACTGTTCCAATGTTGGGCTATCAAAATTCATACCGTAAACTTCAACCTGTTCGAGGTTTTGTTCGCGAAATTCAGCCAACACAGGCATCTCTTCGATACAGGGCGCACACCAGACCGCCCAGTAGTTAATATAAATCGTTCGCTCGTCATCCAATAACGCCACATCATCAGAGTCCAGTACCGCAAACTGTTCCGCTTGGGTCTGTTGCTCATGATTTTGCTCTTCGCGAGCCTGCTCCTCAGGAGCACAGGAAACAGCCAAAACACAAGCCGCCACTAATGCCATACGGACACAAATTTTATGCTGCCTCACTATTACCTACCTCACCGGTGATCGCTTGTTGGCTGAAAAGCTCGGCAAGACTAAGATCAAACGCTACCGATTCTGCTTCCCTCACTTGATTCACACGGTCATCAAAATTGACTAACCAGTTCGGCGTATATCTATCCTCATCCTCACCAAATATTTTGCTATCGGAACCCGATGCTGTCTCCGACCCTAGCCTAACAAACTCGCTCAAGCGAAGCTGATCAAGCGACTTCAACAACGCATAGTTTCCACTTTCAGTGACAGTAATCACGTTATGTTCTAGCAGCAAAGTGCGCACATTTCGCCACTGAGACACTCTTAGACCATCTTTGAGCAACTCCGTATCACGCAGCTCGACGCCCTGACCTTGCGCCTGCCAAAATTTCCACATCACCCATAGACTCGCCGCAACGAGGCTGAGTTTTTTTCCCTGCAAATGGGATGAAAAATTCTCCGTCGCACGAACAAATTCTGCGCCTGCCAAAATAATCATCCAACTTAGGTAAACCCAAACCAGAAAAATCGGCAAGGCGGCAAACGCGCCATATATGGAGCTATAAGATGAGTTCGCAATCGCCAAACCAAACAGCCTCTTGGCCAACTCAAATGCGAGCGTAGCAACGACGCCACCAGTAAGTGCGTTGAGAAATTTCACCTTACAATTCGGTACCGTCATATACAGCAAGGTGAAAGCAGTCGCGGTCAGGAGCAGCGGTACATAGGACAGCACCAGATTGAAGGCGCCCTGAGCAAGTCCATCTTCAACAAACAGCCGCAAAGAAAGCACGTAGGTATTCATAGCCAGCGTCGCGCCCATAAGAACAGGCCCTAAGCTCAAAATGGCCCAGTAAAGTAGGAAGCTCCCCACCCCTCTGCGTCGGCCAGACGTCGCCCATATGCGGTTAAACACCTTTTCAATGTTGGCAAGCATGAGATAACAGGTCACCACTAACACTGCGACGCCAACAAAACTTAGGCGTCGCGCTTGAGAGGAAAACTGATCGATATAGGACTGCACCTCCTCACCTGCACTAGGGATGAAGTTAGTAAAGATGAGATCCTGCACCTGATCGCCAAGCCCTTGAAAAGCAGGCACTAACGAAAACATCGAGTACATGATTGTCATAACCGGAACAACGGCAAACAACGTCATGTAAGTCAGTGCAGCGGCGCTGTGCTGACAACCATCTTGGATAAAGCGTCGCACGACCAGACGCAAATACAACCAAGCGAGCTTAGGGAAGTCCCTGATGTATTCGACTATAGGTTTGTCGAGATTAAACGTGCTTTTAAGTATCATCCGCCTGCCTTAAACACTTAATATAGTAACTGCTCAAACTTACGCAAAAAAACATGCCTGACTATACCATCTACCACAACCCTCGCTGCTCAAAATCACGCCAAACGCTCGCCCTACTCGAAGAAAATGGGATCGAGGCCTCAATCATTCTGTACCTAGAGGATAATCCGTCCGCCAGTGACATTAAGCAATTGCTGACCAAACTGGGCATCAGTGCTCGTGAGCTGCTGCGAAAAGGTGAGGAAGCCTATAAAACATTCAATTTGGCAGATACGAGCTTAAGTGAAGAAACGCTGATTAATGCAATGGTAGAAGCACCCAAGTTGATCGAACGGCCTATCGTTGTTCGCGGCTCGAAAGCAGTGTTAGGCAGACCCCCTGAAAACGTACTCAAGATCATCTAATGTCCAAAATTTTAGTGCTTTACTACAGCCGCTTCGGTGCAACCCAGCAAATGGCAGAACTCATCGCCGAAGGCGCAGAGCAAGCCGGTGCAGAAGCCGTTATTAGAACGGTGCCAGCTATCTCCACTACCACCGAGGCTACAGAGCCAAGTATCCCAGAAAGCGGCGCGCTCTACTGTTCCGAAGACGATTTGGCTAACTGCAATGGTTTGGTATTGGGTTCCCCTACTCGATTCGGCAATATGGCCGCGCCATTGAAATACTTTCTCGATGGCACGGGCGGAGCCTGGATGTCCGGCCAACTAGTAGGTAAACCAGCCGCCGTATTCACGTCAGCCTCGTCAATGCACGGTGGTCACGAATCAACGCTCTTAACAATGATGATGCCTCTGCTTCATCACGGCATGCTTATCACTGGTATTCCCTACACGGAGCCAAATCTGAATGAGACAACCACTGGTGGCACACCGTATGGTGCATCACATTATGCTGGAAGTAAGTCCGATAAGCCATTGTCAAATAACGAAAAAATGATATGCAAATCATTAGGCTCTAGAGTAGCGCAAATTAGCCAATCCTTAGCCAAAAATGTCTGATTCAAATATGAGTTTTACCCGCAAAGCCAATATTAGTCGAATCATCGTTTTGGTTGGGCTTCTTGCACTGTTAAGTATCTATTTCTTCATCCACATTCAAAATGGCGAAGATGTGCTCTTGAGATCTGTGATTAGTGCGATGCCGTTAGCAATTTTCATCCCTGGTTTGCTTTCTAGACGCTATCGAACCGGCAGCCTGTTATGCTTTGTGCTGTTGATTTATTTTATGCTGACCACTCAGCAATTGTTTATTCCTGGTGACCAGATCATCGATTGGATCATCATGTGTCTGATTGTTTTTCTTTTCACTGTATCGATGTTCTATGCGCGCTGGCAGCAGCGTGCTGATGTTTTTGAAGGGGAGATTACCCATGGCGGATAGTAAAAGCCTAATGCACAGACTATTGGGCGCAATCGGCAGAATGCTGCTTTTTATATTCAAAAGTATCTTTTCCGCCGTGCTACTGATTGTCCTCCTTATGGTGATCTATGCAGGCGTCGCGGCAAGCTTTTACCAGAACAGTATTAAAGTCCCAGATGAAGCGGCCTTGCGCGTCGAAATCGCAGGTCGAATCGTGGACCAAGTCACCTATACCGACCCATTGGTCGCGCTAGCAGGATCAGACCAACCGAGCGAATACCTGCTCAGAGACTTGATCAAAGCTTTTGATCTCGCCAAAGACGACGACAGAATTAACTCAGCAGTACTCGTACTGCACGACATGCAAAGCAGCGGCGTCAGCAAGATTGAAGAACTTGGCGCTGCCATTGAAGCCTTTAAGGCAAGCGGCAAGCGCGTTATCGCCGTGGCAGACGCCTATAGCCAACAACAATATCTGCTGGCGTCCTATGCTGATGAAATTATGATGAATCCGATGGGCGCCATAGAGCTCACTGGCTTTAGCAGCTTTCAGCTCTATATGGCTGAAGCCATCGAAAAGCTTGGTATCAATGTGCATATCTTCCGCACTGGGCCTCACAAAAGTGCGGTAGAACCCCTTATTGCCACTGAGATGAGCGATGAGTCGAGGGAACAGAGCCAGCGCATTCTCGACGACATTTGGGCGTCGGTCAGCCAAAGCATTATCTCGCGCCGCGAAATTACGCAAGCCGATCTCACCGTCTACTCCTCTAGCCTTGACGAACTCATGCTAAACAATGGCGGCGATTTGGCACAGCTCGCTCTCGATTTTAAACTCGTAGACAAGGTTCTGCCGCGCGATCAGATACTAGAAGAAATACAAAACGTTGCCGGCCTAAACGACGACGGTGATTTCTATACCCACGTCAATGTTGCGCCCTATTTACGCAATCAGGCTCTTAGACAGCCAAAAGATAAAGGCACAAATAAGCCGAAAATAGGCTTGTTAGTCGCCAAAGGCAACATTCTGGATGGCGTGCAAGATTCAGGCAGCATCGGTGGTGATTCAACCGCCTACCTATTGCGCCAAGCTCGCATGCATGATGATCTCGACGCACTGGTAATTCGCGTGGATAGCCCAGGAGGTAGCGCCTTTGCATCGGAGATTATTCGCAGAGAAGTCGAACTTCATCAGGAAAACGGCATTCCCGTGTTTATATCAATGGGAAGCGTCGCAGCTTCCGGCGGCTATTGGATTAGCGCACCCGCAGATCAAATATGGGCAACACCAACCACAGTGACCGGCAGTATCGGCGCTTTCGCCGCGCTTGCCACCGTCGAGGACTCTCTTGAGAAAGTCGGCCTCTATTCCGACGGCGTCAGCACAGGGCCACTCGCGGGAATATTAAGCCTAGACCGCCCTCTCGATGAGCGTGCAAAAACCATCGTGCAATCACGCATCGATAATCTCTATGAGCAATTTCTCGATCTTGTTTCGACGGACAGAGAGATCCCATTAGGAGAACTAAACCCCATTGCCGGTGGACGAGTATGGACAGGGAATCAAGCCAAGGAAATCGGTCTCGTCGATGAACTCGGCACGCTAGAAGACGTGATCGTTGCCATTGCCGAACAAGCAGATCTTGGCTCTGACTACCGTGTACAGCTTATCGAGCCGATACTCAGCCCTGAAGCGCAACTTTTAAAATGGTTCACCGAGCGAGTTGGGCTGGATTTTGATATACAGGGGCTAAGCTTTCTTTCCAGTCCAATGTCTGAAGAACTCCACCAAGAGTTCCGTGAACTTCAGAACAAGTTAGCATTGCTCACCGATCCAGATAACCTCTATCTGCATTGCGGTATTTGCCAGCTCGTGCAACCACTATAAGCGGTTAGCGCAACGACAATAAAGAATCGTTTGCCCTAAACTAGCCTCCAACTGATTACTAAAAATCGGCGCCGCAATCTGCTATGATCGCGCGCCGAAATTTAGTAAGAAGCACTCAATGACACAGGCCAAACTCTACGGCATTTCTAACTGCGATACGGTGCGTAAGGCCAAGAAGTGGCTTGATGCAAATGCTGTGAGCTACGAGTTCATCGACTTCCGAAAGGATGGCATTCAAAAGCAAGCCATACAACAATGGGTTGAATCTGCAGGGCTCGAAAAAGTGCTCAACAAACGTGGAACAACCTGGCGAAAACTCTCTGAGTCAGAGCAGAACTTCTCGACGACTGAAGAGGCCATCGCGCTTCTCGCCGAACAACCCACACTCATAAAAAGGCCCGTTCTCGAAACAAACAATAAGCTCGAGGTCGGCTTTAGCGAAACCACTTACCAAGAACTTTTTTGAATTAAGGAAAGCGTTATGTCTGATTTTTATGCCGTCGGCATCGGTGTCGGAACAAAAAACAAAGCCGGCGAATGGCTGGAAGTGTTTTACCCCAACCCATTACTAAACCCAAACGCCGATGTTTGCGAAACGCTGACCCAGTGTTTTGGCGAAAACACGGAAAACGCTGATACCATCGAGCTCGACGCGAATACACTCGATAAGCTAGCAGCAGCCTGCAAAGAACAAGGCAACGCTTCACTCGCTTCAGTTTGCGAGGGACTCCAGCAATCGCAACGTCAACCTGTCGCCTGTTTGCTAAGCGCGGATTCCGCACCGACGTCTGTTCCTGCCGCATACCTAAAATTGCATTTAATCTCTCATCGTCTGGTTCGTCCACACGCAACAGACATCAGTGGTATTTTTGGCGTATTGCCAAACGTGGCATGGACCAACGAGGGCGCGATAGATCTTAGTGAACTGACGGAAAAGCAGCTTCAAGCGAGAGCATCAGGACGACACTTATCCGTCAACTGTATCGACAAGTTTCCTAAGATGACCGATTACGTCGTGCCTTCCGGCGTGCGAATCGCCGATACATCGCGAGTACGTCTAGGCGCCTATGTTGGCGAAGGCACCACTGTCATGCATGAAGGCTTTATCAACTTCAATGCCGGTACCGAAGGGCCAAATATGATTGAAGGCCGCATTTCTGCGGGTGTTTTCGTAGGCTCAGGCACCGACTTTGGCGGCGGCTGCTCGGCGATGGGCACTTTATCTGGCGGTGGCAACATCGTTATCAGTGTCGGCAAAGAATGCTTGATCGGAGCCAATGCCGGAATCGGTATTGCACTAGGTGATCGCTGTACAGTCGAGGCCGGTTTGTACCTCACTGCAGGCACAAAGGTGACAGTGCTCGACGATAGTGGCAGCGCAAGTAGTGCTGTGAAAGCACTAGATCTATCTGGAAAGTCCGACCTGCTGTTTCGGCGAAATTCAGTAACCGGTGCTGTCGAGTGCTTAACCAATAAATCTGCCGTTGAACTCAACGCCGAATTACACGCGCATAACTGATGGTTTTCGAACGCACTTTCTAATATTGGTATCTAAAACCAAATTTAGGACAAAAAAAAGCCCGGTAATCACCGGGCTTTTTTACGAACAAAATAACTGCTTAGACAGCCATTTTCGCAGCAACTTCTTTTACGTTCTCTTCTGCTATCTTCATGCCATCTTCAACCCAGCACTTCAGCTTCTCAGACGCTTCTTCCGCAATTTTAGTATTAGCTTGAGCAAAGTCAGCCAATTTTGCAGAGTAGTCTTCTACCAAAGCTGTTTGCTTAGAGAAAAACTCTTTTGGATCCTTTGTCTCAATCGCAGCTTCAAGTTGCTTCTCGCTGCTTTCAACATACAGACTAGCCAAACCTTTCTGGCTCTCTAGAATCTGGTTCAGAAACTCACCGTTAATCTCAACAAAAGATTTAGCCGATTCAACAGAATTTTTACCGTATGCACTTAGTGCGCTCAATATATCTTTTTGCATAATGTCTTCCTCTAACCAATGTGATGTAATTTGTTTGTGCAACGCACGATATAGTCATAATAGCTACTCTCAAATACCATCGTCAACACTTTTTTGGTGCGTTGCACTATTTTGGGCAAGAATTAACAAAAGGTCCTTTTTACAGGTATCTCAAATACAGCCCCAGATCAGCGCTTTGCTCCGCAATCTCAGCCAATGATTGTGAGATACAGCCATCAAAATTACATTAAACTGGGGGTGTGACATGGTTGTTCTGCACCTGCTGATCTACTATCTGACGTATAGATCAAACCATGGAGGCTGCAAAGCGGCCTGTAGATTTCACTCTTAAGGATAACCGGAAAATTCGTCTTGAAATCACTTACCATCATCGGATGCGGTACAGTCGGGCAAACCCTCGCGCGACTCTGGTATGAAAACCAAGTTTTTTCCATTGGCGCCATCCTGAACCGTTCCTTTGATAGTGGTTTCGCAGCGCGCAGTTTTATTGGTGCTGGCAGGGTTGCAGATAGTTTTCATGATCTAAGAAAGACCGACGTATGGCTTATCGCCACTCCCGACGACTATATTGCGGAGTGTTGCACAGCGCTTGCTGATACAGGCGTGCTTTGCGAAGGAGACCTCGTGCTACACGCGAGTGGTGCCCATACATCAGCGAACCTCGGCCCTGCATGGGCATCAAGAGCATTGACTGCCAGCTTGCATCCAATCAAAACCTTTATTGATGCAAACGCCGCCTATAAAACATTCGACGGCACCTACTGTACGTTTGAAGGCGCAGAGGATGCCAAAAACATTCTGGAACCCGCCGTAGAGGCCATTGGTGGAAACTTCCTAACAGTAAAGCCTAAAGACAAACCGCTATACCACTCCGGTATCAGTATTCTTTGCAACCATCTCTGCTCGGTATTGGACTTCGGATTATCCGCCATTGATCGCGCAGGTGTGGATAAGCAAACCGCCATCAAAGCCATCGAACCTATTCTGCGAGAAACCATGGAGAACGCGCTGCGCGTAGGCGGTATTGAAGCCCTCACCGGCCCTATCGCGCGCGGAGACGTCGAAACAGTGCGCAAACAAATGGATGCGATCGCCACCAAATTTCCCGAACGCACCGACATCTTCAAATCGCTTAGCTTACTGACCAGTGAAGTTTCTAGAGCCAAAGGAGTCGCTAGCGCCGACAGTCTTGAACAGATAAATCAGATCATCAACGAGCAGGAATAGCGCTATCAGGCCCCTAGCCCCAAAAATCTGCATTAGTCTCCTAGACCTAGCAAAGAGCACTGTTATAATCCCGCCCCGTCAGTGTGGTGAAATTGGTAGC
>CAZUTO010000023.1:14306-27902 GCA_964623085.1 uncultured Porticoccaceae bacterium | reverse complement strand
TACTGTACAAATATACAAAACTGTATAAAATCACAGTCTTCTAGACAATCCTCTACTCGCTAGGAGGCAGACGTGAACGAACTAACACCAAGACAGCAGGAAATACTGCAACTCATCAAAGACTTTATGGCTGAAACTGGTATGCCTCCGACTCGCGCGGAAATCGCCGATAAGTTTGGATTTCGCTCACCCAACGCCGCAGAAGATCACCTCAAAGCATTGCATCGTAAAGGCGCGATCGAAATGATTCCGGGCTCTTCCAGAGGAATACGCTTACCCCATGCAGAAGAAGAAGGGCTGCCTATTGTTGGCAAGGTAGCGGCTGGAGAGCCCATTCTCGCGCTAGAGAATATCGACACCCACATCCCTATCCAGGGTGACTTTTTCAGCCCCGCTGCCGACTATTTACTGCGTGTTCAGGGCGATTCAATGATAGATATAGGCATACTCGACGGCGACCTACTCGCGGTGCAAAAAGCAGAAAGTGCTCGTACCGGAGAAGTTGTGGTGGCAAGGGTAGAAGACGAGGTAACCGTCAAACGATTTGAACGAAAGAGTACTAGAAAAGTACTTCTTCACGCAGAGAACAGCCATTACAGCCCGATCGATGTAGACCTCAAAGAACAGAGCTTCGCTATTGAAGGGAAAATGGTTGGGATTATTCGAAGATAAAATGACTGGATGCTAGCGACCTAAGCTAAGGCAAGCTCTCTATATTAACTTGCCCAATTATCAACAGATCGCGTGTTATTGCAGCAAACCGGTATTAGTGCAAAGTCTTTGAATCAGGCTTTGAATGCTGATCGGGATAACGAGATAACTCATCTTCTACAAGGTATTCTACCTCGCTAAGACCCGCTTCTATCATCGTTTTCGCGATACCCGTGAGAGCCTCATTAAGAAAATCACTCGCCTCAGCAGAAAATTTTATTCTCACCAATGGCTCATCATCACCCTCGGTGCGCTGAAGAATGTATTCGCCATCATTGAGCTCAACTATCTCGTAAACTCTTGAACTCATTGATTTCTAACTCTTGTAAAAAATACTAGTCTATCATCGACCCATTTTATTTATTAGCAAAATTAGACCAGCGGAGAATTTAATATTAGTACTCCACCATCATCGTTCGATGCCGATCGATAAGCTCTTTAAACTTAGCCAACCATTGCTCAAGGATGTCTAGAGAGAGAGTGGCGCGCTGCCTATCCAGATCCACAAGATTTAACTCTGCTGACGAAGACTGCGGCGTGATAACGCCATTAGAAAATTCAGCAGACTCCAGCGCTTGAATCAGATCCCCAATCCAGCCATCTGCCTCTAACTGAGACAGCTCTGAAGCTTCGCCTGGATGCTTTCCAACCGAGTCTAGTGCCTCAGCTAAACAGCCTGCGTTCAAATTAGCTTCCGGAGATGGAAGCTGATAGTTCGCACCTAACTCAAAAAGATAATAGCGATAGGCTCGTTTGAGATGCCAAACCGCCGATTCTAGAACACCGCGATTTCGCAATTTCTCGTTGGCGCTAGACTCTTCTTTCAATAGAGTTAAATGATGGCGTACAGCCACCAATTGAAAATTAACCCAACCGATGTAGGGGTTGGACATAGACTACTTTTTTCCCTTTTCGACCCAGCGTCCATCCTCGTATACGGCGCTCCAACCTGAAGGCTTACCGTCCTTTTCTGAGCGCACATATGATTCCGCCAATTTCCGATTGTAACGAACGACAGTATCACGACCTTCGGGGTCAGTTTCAGGTGCCGTCAGCAAATATGCATATTTAGGGTCAATTTCTTTTGCGTGCGGTTTCATTTCACGAATCGTGGGCGCACGAGTCTCGCGATGTTTTGGATACTGGCTCGCTGCCAAGAAAATGCCACTAGCACCGTCGCGCAAAACAAAATGATCTTCCACTTTCTCGCACTGCAATTCCGGCATAGGAACCGGATCCATTTTGGGTGGCGCTGGCTGCCCGTTACGCAAAAGTTTGCGGGTATTTTTGCAATCTTCACTCATACAACCAAAATACTTCCCGAAACGTCCGTTTTTGAGCTGCATCTCGCTACCGCACTTATCACATTCAAGCACAGGACCTTCATAGCCCTTGATTTTAAACGTGCCGTTTTCAACTTCGAATCCTTCACAATCTGGATTGTTTCCGCAAACATGTAACTTACGCGTTTCGTCAATAAGATATGAGGTCATTGAGGTGTTGCAAGTTTTGCAACGCCGCCGTTCCATCAGCTGGCGAGATTCAGCCTCATCATCCGCATCAGCGGCAATAGCCTCGTCTCCGGGGGTCAAATTCTTAGTGCTTTTGCACCGTTCCTTGGGCGGCAATGCGTAGCCAGAACAACCCATAAAAACACCGGTGGAAGCCGTTCGAATCGTCATCGGCCGTTCACAGGTATCGCAAGCCACATCTGTGAGGGTTGCATCATTGGGCCGCATGTCCGTCTCTGCTCGCTCAAGATCAGCAGAAAATGCTTTGTAGAAGTTGTTCAACGCCTCCTTCCAGTCAGCCTTTCCTTCTGCGATGGCATCCAATTGCTCTTCCATGCGAGCGGTAAAACTAAAGTCCAACACATCATCAAAGCTTTCAACCAGGCGATCAGTCACAATCTCGCCCATTTTTTCGGCATAAAAACGTCTTCGATCAAGTCGAACGTAGCCCCTATCTTGAATCGTCGAAATAATGCTCGCGTAAGTAGATGGGCGACCAATCCCTTTTTTCTCGAGCTCTTTAACAAGCGCTGCCTCAGAAAAACGCGCAGGCGGCTTGGTGAAATGCTGTTTCGGATCCAGCTCAACAAGCTTAAGCGACTGACCTTTTTGTAAATCGGGCAGTTCGCGATCCCCTTCCTTCTTGCTTAAAGGTGGAAGAATTTTCTGAAAGCCGTCAAACCGAACCACTCGACCATTAGTACGAAGCTTGTAGTCACCAGAAGCCACCGTCACACGGGTAGAAGTAAATTCAGCAGGTGGCATCTGACAAGCCACAAATTGCTGCCATATCAACTGATACAACTTACGGGCATCAGCCTCCACATCACTCAATGTCTCTGCAGTAACCTGAACATCAGACGGTCTAATCGCCTCATGAGCCTCTTGCGCACCTTCTTTGCTGCTGTACTTTTTAGGCTGCTCCGGCACATATTTTTCACCATAGCTTTTGCCAATATATTCTCGACAAGCAGCGACTGCTTCTTCACTTAGATTCGTGGAATCGGTTCGCATATAGGTGATATGACCAGCCTCATAGAGACGTTGAGCCATGGTCATCGTTTTCTTTACCGAGTACCCGAGACGAGTACTCGCTGCCTGCTGCAACGTTGATGTGATCAACGGAGGATAAGGGTTTTTACGAGTAGGCTTATCTTCGCGATCGGCAATTTCATATGTCGCGTTCTGCAGGCTTGCCAGCGCGGCTTGAATTTCCTCTTCTGTTTTAGGGCTGTATTTTTCCCCACCCTTTTCTATTACTTCAAAACGAATATTCTCATTTGGCTCAGCCGCTAAATCTGCATGCAACGTCCAATACTCTTCGGGGATAAACGCACGAATTTCGCGCTCACGATCAACGAGTAAGCGCACGGCAACAGACTGCACTCGGCCCGCAGAAAGGCCACGTGCAACACGCGCCCATAGCAATGGCGAGACCATAAAACCAACAACGCGATCCAAAAAGCGGCGTGCCTGCTGAGCATTGACACGCTCTAAATTCAAAGTATCGGGTTCAGAAAATGCCTCCTGAACAGCTTTTTTCGTGATCTCGTTAAAAACGACTCGTTGATATCGATCTTCGTCACCACCTATCGCTTCTTTCAAATGCCAAGCGATGGCCTCTCCCTCTCTATCGAGATCCGTCGCGAGATAGATAGTGTCAGCATTCTTCGCATGCTTTTTCAGTTCTGAAACGACCTTTTCTTTACCAGGCAAAATCTCATAACGAGCCTCCCAGTCTTTACTTGGATCCACACCCATCCGGCGAATCAGCTGCTCACGGGCCTTGCGTTTTTTATGCTTGGCTTTCGTTTCAGGATCCATTTTGCGGGTTTTTGCCGCTTCCGCCGCGCGGGCTTTTGGATCCGCCTTGGCTCCATTTGAACTGGTCGGCAAATCACGGATGTGCCCAACACTAGATTTCACAATAAAATCTTTGCCGAGGTATTTGTTTATCGTCTTGGCTTTCGCCGGCGACTCCACAATTACTAAAGACTTAGGCATTCAAATACTCTTATTTGTTTCTGTATCAATACTCTCGCCGAGACCAATTCATCGGCTATCAGACTGCACATTTCTTGCTAAATAAACTTAATCAATCAAACCAAAGCATCGGCATGGTCGATCCAAAGCCATCAAAAGTCACTATAAATAAAGTAATGTGCAAACATCCTTCTTTTTTTATTTAAACAACAATTTCTGAGAAAACAAAAGCAGAAATTGATCATTCAGGGGATTTTTTTCTTTCCGAATAAGTTCCTAAAAGCTGTTCTACCTCATCAATACGGTCACACAGCTCAGCAAACACTTCTGCCTTGTTTGATTCCAGCCAGCTAAAACCCAGGAGCCCATCACCAAAATAGAAGCCTTGAAGATCAGAGTGAGCCGACACCAAAACTTGATCAATTTTGGCTTTTAAGCCAACGGCAATATCACCGCTACTGACCGCAATGCGATCCTTGTCACGAAACGCACAATAAAAATTGCCCAGGCTCAAATTTTCTTTATGCTGCTTACAATAAAATGGTGATCGGCCTTTGGCGATGTCATCTGGAAAATTAAGCGAAACAGGCAGTTTGACATGCATACCAGAACGCATCGCATTGGCACGAATACCAGCAACCTGCTGCTGTGCTTTGCTTGGTTTTATCGCAAGCACACCGCCTAGGACAAATGCAATTGCTAATAATATGAACAACCAAATCATTTTGAACTCATCAATTCAAATGAATACATCGAAAACGTGCGCCAAAAGCCGTGCACTTTACGGCAGAATAGCGCTCGCGGGAAGAACCGACTCATATAGCACATATGAAACCTAGCATTACCATCTAGTAGCACTTAGTAGCACGAACTAAAACACAGTATTGCTTTCTAAATAGCATGAACTAAACAGGAGAATTTGTTGAAGATGTCGTGGCAAAAAGTACTTTCAGGGTTTTGTCTTTTTTTGCTTAGCATACAGGCCTGTTTTGCACTGAATCTTGAAGAAAAGCGAGCGCTTTTTCTCGAGACAGAAAATGCTATTGAGAGAGGAAACATAAGCACCGCGCGAAACAATATTGATCAGCTTGGCGACTACGCGCTGGTTTCATACTTGGAACTCAGTATCCTGCTTCAAGATATTGATAACGCCGACACTCAAGAGATAGAAGCATTTTTATCAAAGCACAGTGGCAGTTGGATTGCCGAAAGACTCCTTATCAATTGGTTGATTCTATTAGACGAGCGTGAGAACTATTCAGACTACATCCGTTACTATAATACCAGCCGCAACCCTTCCACTACTGCAACCTGTCGCTACACTGAAGCACTCCTCCGAACGGGTCGATCTGAAGAGGCATTTTCTCTAGCACCAAAACTCTGGCTCTATGGCAAATCCCGACCTAGTCGATGTGACTATTTGTTTGGGCAATGGCAACAGTCAGCAGCATTCTCTGAGGAATACATATGGCAACGATTTTTACTTGCTCGCAGTAGTGGCAATAGCAAACTCGCCAGCTATATAGGTGAGATTGCGAAGTCTGCCGAGATCAAACAAAGAATTGACTTGTATCTGGAGATTTATGAAAGACCGGAACTCATACTGGAGCCGGATACCATTCAAACGCCTGAACCAGGATATTCTGATTTAGTTCACTACGGTATTTATCGTCTAGCAAAAAAGGATCCCTACAAAGCAGAAACCAGTCTCAACTATTACCTTGCAAGACTCCCATTTTCTGAATCTGAAAAGGGCGAACTGTATGAGGAAATACAAGAAAGCTATGTCAAACATGATGCGCCCGATGAAGCACTAAGGCTCGCAAATTCGGCGGGGAGATTCGTATCCGAATCTCATGTGGATTGGCAACTCAAACAAGCACTAGCGCAAACAGATTGGCAACGAACACTCGACTGGATCGCGCTACTTCTGCCAGAAGAAGCACAGCAGGACCAATGGCTATATTGGAAAGCGCGCGCCCAAGAACAACTTGGACAACCTTCGCTGGAGTTATACACCAATGCTGCGAAAGAGCGATCCTACTATGGGTTTCTCTCAGCCATGGCAATCAATCAACCCTACGAGTTGGGCCATACGCCTATCACACCAAACGACATATTATTCGACGAATTAAAGCGGCGACCTGGTGTGGTTCGTGCACATGAGCTAAACGCAGTAGGTTATTACAATAATTCACGGCGCGCTTGGAACTACGCTATTCAAGATTTAACAAGTGATCAGCAAACTATTGCCGCCAGTGTCGCACTAGAGATGGACCTATACTTCGAGGCCATACGATCCATGGCCGCAGCAAAATATTGGAGTGATCTCGATATTCGTTTTCCCCTAATATTCCTAGATAGCTATCGCCATAGCGCGCAAAAACAATCGGTAGAACTAAGCTGGATTTATGGAATTTCGAGGCAGGAAAGCAGTTTTGCTCCGGACATCCGATCCAGTTCAGGCGCGATGGGCTTAATGCAAATACTGCCATCTACCGCACGCGAAATGGCAAGAGACATCGACGTCAGATTCGAAGAAAAACGCTTAATCGAACCCGACTACAATATTCCCCTAGGCACCGCCTATTTGCGCAATGGACAACAAACTCTGCAGGGTAATATGGTCTACGCCACAGCGGGCTATAATGCCGGAATCAACGCGGCACGGCGATGGCTCAAAGACGGACGAGATCAGTTACCCCTTGATGTTTGGATAGAAACCATTCCCTATAGAGAAACCCGAGGCTATGTCAAAAACGTCCTCACATATAGCGTGATTTTTGCCGATAAACTTGGGCACAAATCGCCTATGGAGATACACAGCAACCTATTCTTCAAAGATACCCGACAGGCAGCTTTCGTAAAAACGAGTGATTGATATCGGCGTTAATCTTGCTCATTCGCAGCTGATTCAAGATGTGGAAGGTATTCTAGAGCGCGCAAAGAATGCTGGTATTAACCACTGTGTTATTACCGGCACCGACTTAGACTCCAGCCGCAAAGCGTCGCAGCTAGCCGAAGACTGGCAAGACCGATTTCCCACAATGCTGAGCTTTACCGCGGGCGTGCACCCCCACGATGCCAAAACATGGAACGATGAATCAGCGGCACAAATACGAGAACTCTCAACTCACCAATGCTTGGTCGCGATAGGCGAAGCTGGTCTCGACTTTAACCGTAATTTCTCGCCAAAAGATCAGCAAATCGCGGCCTTTGAAGCCCAAATAGAACTCGCAGCTGAATTGGGAAAACCACTATTCCTACACGAACGCGATGCCTTTCAAACCGAAATTGAGATTCTTCGCAGCCATAGAGATAGTATCCAAAACGCCGTTATCCATTGTTTTACTGGAGATAAACAAGCGCTTTTCGGCTACTTGGATCTCGATTTACATATTGGAATTACAGGCTGGGTCTGCGATGAAAGGCGCGGGCTGGACCTCGCAAAGATCGTTTCCAATATTCCGCTAAATCGGCTCATGGTTGAAACAGACGCACCTTTTTTACTTCCTAGAAACATCGACCCTAAGCCAGAATCTCGAACCAACGAGCCATGCTATCTGCCATGGGTGATCAAAAAACTCGCGGAATGTTACGGCACAACTAAATCGATCATTAGCCAATCGACGACCGATACAGCTAAACAGTTTTTCGGCCTAGACCGCATCACGAACTAAACCTTGGCATTAAGAAGCAAGGAACGCCCTTAGTTGCTCTTCGTCAAACGGCCAGCCAAGCTCTGCCCCATCTGGCTTAACCAACATGGGAATACGTAACCCGTAGTCTCTTTTGGTATCTAGGCTTTGTCTAACGTCAATTTCTTCTAGCTCAAGCCCGTTCGCCATAAAGGGATAAATAAGCGTTTTGGCTTGATCACAAAGGGTGCAATCTGGCCCAGTAAAAAGTTTAACTCTCATGCTTATGACGAATTTTCCAACACTGGTGAATACGCGAGTTACGCTGAAAATCGGGATCGAGGGTCTGGTCGGTGTAATCTTCAAGCTCAAAATCAGATAGCACTTCTGTGTCCATCCGAAACTTTCTAAGGTTAGTGGAGAAGATCAACAAGCCGTCTTGCTCTAGCAACTTCATCGATTGCGCAATCAACTCTGCGTGATCTCGCTGGATATCCAATGTCGTCTCCATTTTCTTTGAATTAGAAAACGACGGAGGGTCGAGAAAAATCAAATCAAACTTTTGTGCGGGAAATACAGATTGCTTTGCTAGCCACTCAACGCAATCAGTTCGCTCAAGATGATGTTTTTTTTGATCAATATTATTGTGTTCGAAATTCCGTTCAGCCCAGTCGAGGTAGGTATTAGACATATCCAAGCTCAACGAGCTTTTCGCACCACCTAAGACCGCCTGAACAGTCACCACTGCCGTATAGCAAAACAGATTCAGAAAACGCTTTCCGTTTGCGATCTGGCGAATTTCACGTCGTATTGGTCGGTGATCTAGAAACAATCCGGTATCGAGATAATCTTCCAAATTAATTTCTAGATTAGCGTTACCCTCCTTCACCGTCAGCCAATTGGCTGATCGATCATCCGCGCGCCGATATTGATTGCTGCCACGCTGACGTTCGCGTGACTTAACCAATATCGCTTGGCTTTCGATAGTAAGACCAACACTCACTCCCGTAATTAGCTCATTTAACCGGTGCCGCGCTTTTGCCGAGTCTATCATTTTGGGTGGAGCATATTCCTGCACAACCGCATAGCGGCCAGCATTAGTTTGGTAAATATCCACCGCCGCCGAATATTCAGGAATGTCTGCATCGTAGACACGATAGTTTGTGACATTTTCGGCTGCGAGCCAGCTGTTGAGCTTCGACTGATTTTTCTTAATACGATTTGCGACCATCATCGCGCCGTCAGAAGGTGTGACCGCTTTCGGCTTGGTTAAGAAGTTTTTGTTTTCGATCTCAAACATCAATAACAAGCAAGCAAGTTTACCGTTACTAATTTTGTATTGTTTGTGACTATGCATACCGAGTCGGCGACCGTATTCCGCATTGACGGAAAGAATCGCGGCCTTCCAACCACAAAATTTCTCTCGCAGCTGACTACCCATTGCTTCATAAAGTAATGCCACTTGCTCTTCGTCACCCATCCGCTCACCGTAAGGTGGATTAGTGATGATCAAGCCTGGCGAGACATCGAGCGCGCTAGCGGAAGTGGCATTCTCTGTTTTGAATGTGACCAGCTCGCCAACTGCCGCTCGCGAGGCATTATCTCGCGCCATTCTGACTATGTGGCCACTACTATCAGCGCCGATGATGGAACCAGCATAGTTAGCGCGACCGGAGGAGAACCGATCTTCCGCTTCTTTGACTAATCGACCCCAAACCCAAACATCGTGGTTCGGCCAATGCTGGAACCCCCAAGAGTCACGACGTAATCCAGGTGCGCAATCCGTAGCCATCATTGCCGCCTCAATCAAAAACGTGCCACTGCCGCACATGGGGTCAAACAGTGAACCCCCTGCAGCGCAAACCTTTGGCCAACCAGCACGAAACAAAAGGGCCGCCGCTAAATTCTCTCGCAAGGGTGCTTGCCCTTGCCGTTCGCGATAGCCACGACGGTGCATAGCACCGCCAGATAAATCCAATGCAACTTCAACCTGACCTCTATTTAGCCGAGCACTCAAACGCATATCGGGTTCTTCACGAGACATCTGCGGTGCTTCGAGATCGCGCGCGCTAAACCAGTCCGCAATCGCATCCTTAATTCGCAAAGCACCATATCGCGTATGACGAATATGCTTATTTTGGCCGCTAAACTCGACTGCTATCTGCGATCCTGGGCGCAAATGTTCCGACCAATCAAACTCAAGCGCCTCGGCGTAAAGGTCATCGCCGGTGGCATTGGTTTCAAATAGGGGAAGTAATACGCGGCTAGCAACACGCGACCAAAGGATCACTCGATAGGCCGTTTCTAAATCAACATCTAAATGTACGCCAGCTTTGGTAAGAGTAGGCTCTGCGCTGAGTAAGCGCATTTCATCCGCAAGTACCGGCTCGAGACCAATGGCACAGCTAACAAAAAGCTTCAGGTTAGACTCCACAGAAATTAGCGCGCCGCAATGGCTTCGGCTGCCTGTTTGATGAGGCTTGGCCCTTGATAGATAAACCCTGTGTAAATCTGAACCAAGCTCGCACCAGCATCAAGCTTATCCAAAGCGTCTTGTGGTGTGAGTATCCCGCCAACGCCGATGATGGGAATCTCACCTTGTAGGCTTTGACTCAGGCTGCGTATAAAATCCGTAGAACTTTCTGTGAGCGGCGCACCACTCAAACCACCCGCCTCTTCAAAGTGCGGCATGCCTTCAACCACATCACGCGCAACAGTCGTGTTGGTCGCAATCACTGCTTCGACTTTAGTTTCACGAAACACTTCTGCACACTGCTCAATATTTTCCTGTGCCATATCAGGTGCGATCTTTACAGCTAAAGGCACATAGCGCTGATTAATCTCAGACAATCGTTGCTGAGTTTTTTTCAGCTCAAATAACAACACGCCCAATTGATCCCCAAACTGTAAATCTCTGAGTCCCGGAGTATTGGGGGAAGAAATATTGATAGTAATGTAGTCGGCATGCTCGTAGACCTTCTCCATGCATACCAAATAATCCGATATCGCATCCTCTGCCGGCGTGTCGAAGTTTTTGCCAATATTGATGCCCAATACACCGTCAAATCGGCGCCGCTTTACGCGCTCTACCAAATATTCAACACCCTTATTGTTAAAACCCATACGATTAACAATCGCTTCTGCTTCTGGGATGCGAAACATACGCGGCTTAGCGTTGCCAAGCTGAGCGCGAGGAGTGACAGTGCCAACCTCAACGAAGCCAAACCCCATATTGCCCAGTGCGTTGAAATAATCCGCATTTTTGTCCAACCCAGCAGCTAGGCCGACCCGATTTGGGAACTCTATCCCCATGACATTAACAGGATCCCAGACGCTAGCTCCACTCATAAGATTCATAAGCCCGCAGCGCTCTGCTGCACCAAGCATATCCAATGAAAAGTCGTGTGAAACTTCAGGCGGAAGGCAAAACAGAAACCGGCGAAGAAGAGAATACATGGTAGGCTAAAAAGCGATCCTAGTGAGTGGGGTCGTATCGGCAAGAGGATACCCGAATCACTGTTTTTATTCGAACAAATCCGTCTCTGTGAAGACAAGATTCAACAGATTCGATGGACTATCTGGTAATCTCTCAAATCATAATCAGCGCCAAAAATTCTTTGCTCAAAAAAGCGAACTGCATAAAAATTCTAAAACTTGATTTTCTGAATTTTAGACGCCATTTAGAGTCATAGTAGAAACATATAACAGACAAACGAACCAAGATAACAATAGGAGTATTTTGCTTTGAAACACGCATTTGATTCGCTGGGAAGATGGCTTGACGAGCAGATCGTCGGCCAAAACAAGCTAGTTGAACGCTTACTTATCGCTCTGCTGGCAGATGGCCACATCTTAGTAGAAGGTGCGCCAGGGCTAGCAAAAACTAAAGCAATCAAAACACTTTCTGACGGACTGGAAGGCGACTTCCAGCGTATCCAATTTACGCCAGACCTCCTACCATCTGATATTACTGGCACCGAGATTTATCGCCCAGAGGACGGGTCTTTTGCCTTTCAACACGGGCCTATCTTCCACAACCTCGTTTTGGCAGATGAGATCAACCGCGCGCCGGCCAAGGTTCAATCTGCACTTCTTGAGGCAATGGCCGAACGGCAAGTGAGTGTTGGGCGAAGAACCATGAAGTTGCCCGACTTATTCCTAGTCATGGCAACCCAAAACCCGATTGAGCAAGAAGGCACATACCCTCTTCCGGAAGCGCAACTAGATAGATTTCTGATGCACATCCAGATCGGTTATCCGGACTCCAGCGCGGAAAAACAAATTCTGTCCATAGCGCGGGGTGAACTTTTAACTGGCACAACGGCGACCCCACCAGAGACGCTGCAACAAGAAGACATTTTTGCTGCGCGCAAAGAAGCTGCCTCTATTCATATGGCAGATAATGTCGACGAATATTTGGTGCAACTGATTCTCGCAACACGCAACCCTCAAGCCTATGACACCGAGCTGGCAAGCTGGATAGAGTTTGGTGCCAGCCCTCGCGCAACCATCGCTTTGGACCGCTGCGCCCGCGCTCACGCGTGGTTGCGTGGCCGAGATTTTGTATCGCCTGATGATATTCAAGCCGTCGTACATGATTGTCTGCGCCACCGTTTAATATTGAATTTTGAGGCCGAAGCAGACGGGAAAGATCCCAATACTGTTATCGATAAGCTACTTAGCTTGGTGCCATCCGCATAACAGGTTCTACAAAAGCGGAAAATCATGGCAATCACTGATATCCAATCTAGTCAGCAAATGCAATCAGAGTATCGTATATACACTGACCTGAAAGCATTGTTGGCGACGAGGCATCGTGCGCACGAACTAAAATTGTTTTCCAGACAACCTGCTCGCAGCATGCTGTTTGGCGAAACACGCTCGCGCTTTCGTGGCCGTGGCATGGAATTTGAAGAAGTTCGACGCTATCAACCCGGTGATGATATCCGCACCATCGATTGGCGTGTATCCGCTCGAACGGGCAAGACGCATACCAAACTCTTCTGTGAAGAACGCGAACGACCGGTGCACATTTTGGTCGACCAACGAAGCAGTATGTTTTTTGGTTCTACTCGAGCCTTTAAATCCGTTATTGCCGCCGAAACCGCAGCAATATTCGCGTGGGCGGCACTTGCCGGTAGCGACCGCATTGGCGGACAAATTATCGCTGACAATCAAGAACGTGATATTCGTGCAAGGAGGAACAAACAAGCGGTACTTAAATTCATTCACGATCTTCATCACCTAAATGGCCAGCTTCCCGGAAATCAGCCAACTACTCGCAGGCTCGCGCAAATGTTGGACGAATGCCGGCGTCTAACGCGGCCAGGTACTGCCATATTTGTGATTAGTGATTTTCACGATATGGATGAAGACGCCGAGCGCGCACTGGCAACCCTCGGGCGGAACACTGATATCACACTAGTCCGAGTCTATGATCCGGTTGAACGACAACTTCCCAATGTTTCAGAACTCGCAATAAGCGATGGTAGGAAACGCGCTTCCATCGATATGAATCGAGAAATTATTGCAAGCTACCAACAACAGCTTCAAATTAGAGAATCGCTGTTAAAAAAAGCGGTACGGGGGGCGCGAGCTGCCTCAATGGAAATCAGCACGGCAGATAGTCCATTGGCTTTCTTGCAACGTAGATACGGTAAGTAAATCGTGGAACAAGATCTTCAGCAGTTCCTCTTGGAAAATTTAAAGCCATCGCATGCTCCAGAAGCGATTAGCTGGTGGCCGCCTGCAAT
>CAZUTO010000023.1:11874-14206 GCA_964623085.1 uncultured Porticoccaceae bacterium | reverse complement strand
CCACTATCGGAACCCGCAGCAATAGCCCTCTCTGAGCAGCTCTATCAACCCTCACCAGAGGTCGATGTTCCAATACTTCATCAGGAACTAAGCAATTGGATTCAAACACACGAGAGAGTGGTGCGTGGCTAACTGGATTTCCAACCTCATCTGGCAGTGGTCCGCCGTTGAATGGCAGTGGCCTTGGCTTTTTTTGCTTGTACCCACGCCCTTGCTCGTCCGCATGCTTATGCCAAAAAAGGCCCAAGAGCCCGATGCGTTGCGTGTACCTTTTTTCCATGAACTTCACTCCCTGCAAAGCGAACGCAGCAGCAAAGGCAATCTTAAATGGCTAACAGCATTGTGCTGCACTGTAATTTGGCTGCTATTAGTTGCGGCAGCGGCAAGACCCATCTGGATCAGCGACCCGATACCGCTGCCTCAAGAAGGAAGAGACCTCATGCTCGCGGTCGATATTTCACGCAGCATGGACGAACTCGATATGCAGTTTAGCAACGGCCGTGCGTCGCGCATCGCCGCTGTGAAACAAATTGTTGGCGATTTTATCCAGCAGAGAACCGCTGACCGCATTGGTCTTATTCTGTTTGGCGAGCAAGCTTACCTGCAAACACCACTGACCTTTGATCGGCAGACTGTGCGTATTCAGCTGGAAGAATCACAAACTGGATTTGCCGGTAACGCGACTGCAATTGGTCGAGCACTGGGGTTATCCATTAAACGGCTGCGTGACCGCGAGGCCGAAAGCAGAGTACTGATCCTACTGACAGACGGTGCCAACACAGCCGGCGAAGACCCTCGTGAAGCGGCAGCGATCGCCGCAGAAGCGAATATTCGCGTCCATACCATTGGCATTGGTGCTGAGAGTCGCAATGTCTTTGGCCGCCAAAGCAGCATAGACGAAGAGCTACTGCAGGAAATAGCAGACACTACTGGTGGGAAGTACTTTCGTGCTCGGGATCCAAATGAACTGCAGTTAGTCTATAGATACATAGACGAGCTAGAACCCACACCAGAAGAACAAACATTCCGGCCGAAAAAGAGCCTGTTTCATATTCCGCTGATCATGGCAGTCGTTTTGTCCGGCTTATTAGTTTGCGCCGGACTCATCCCATCCTTTGGCAGAAGGTTACTCGCATGAATGCCGTCGAGCTCTTGGCCTATATAGGCATCACCGAGGACTTTCATTTCCTGCGTCCGGTATGGCTTATCGGGGTTCCTCTTACTCTACTCTTAGGCTTCTTTCTTGTGAAGGTAAAAAGATCCACCCTCTGGGAGGACGTAATCCCTGCGCAAATGTTGGAGGCGCTCCGAGTCAGTGGCGGAAAATCAGGCAAACGGAGAAAGTGGCTTATCCCATTCTGTCTTGCTATTGCTTGCCTTGCAGCAGCTGGGCCTACTTGGAAAAAAATTCCAGTTCCAACAACACAAGCTCAGCATGCTTTGATCATACTTTTGGACCTTTCTCCATCCATGCTAGCCACCGACCTTGTACCGGATAGACTCACAAGGGCCAAATACAAGCTCATTGATATCTTGCGCTCGCGTGAAGATGGGCAAACTGCACTGATAGCCTACGCCGGCTCACCACACCGCGTGGCACCGTTGACCGACGATGTAAGTACTATCGAAGCACTGCTTCCGGCGCTGACTCCATCGACAATGCCCACGCAAGGCAGTGCAACGGAATCAGCAGTAGAGCTTGCTGCGGAGATGTTTCAATCTGCCGGCGTACTAAGCGGCGACATTTTGTTAATCACTGACGGCGTTGCACCTGAAGCTCAACGCAGCATTAGCAGCATACTAAACGGCAAACATCGGCTATCCATTTTGGGTGTCGGTACTATAGAAGCAGTCCCCATTCCGCGCCCTGAAGGAGGTTTTCTAAGCGACAATCGAGGCGAGATCATACTGACAGAGCTGAACCGCGACGAACTACAAATTTTGGCGGGATTCAATCGCGGCAGATACGTCGAGATCCAACCCGATGGCTCTGACATTGCCTATCTGTTACAAGAGCAACCGGTGCTTCCAGCTGAAGCAGAGGCGCAATTCGAAACGCTCTACGATAGTTGGGAAGATATCGGCTACTATCTTGTCCTTCTGCTTTTGCCCATTGCGGCATACAGCTTTCGCTCCGGCCTGATATTTTGTTTGCCCATACTTATACTACCAATGGCCTTTTCACCACAAAAAGCACAGGCGTTCGAATGGCAAGACCTCTGGCTCACGCCGGATCAACAGGGAGCGGCTGCTCTAGAAAATGGCGACCCAGCAACGGCAGCAGATAAGTTTAAAGATCCAGAATGGGCAGCCTACGCGCGCTTGCTCGAAG
>CAZUTO010000023.1:0-11774 GCA_964623085.1 uncultured Porticoccaceae bacterium | reverse complement strand
GAGCAATCAGATTCACCTGAAGAAAATCCCGATCAACAAGACCAAAACACTAACGGCCAAGATCCAGAAGATCAAAACGAAGACGAAACTGAAGAACCGCAAGAAGAGTCTGCCGGAAACGAACCCAGCGATTCAGAAGAACAGGAATCTGAGCAAGAATTGGCGCAGCAGGCTGAGGCAGAAGAAACACCCGAAGAACTGACCCCAGCAAGCGAACAGTGGTTGAGGGGTATTCCCGACGATCCAAGCGGATTATTGCGTCGAAAATTCGAAGACGAATCCAAGACTTATCAGCAAGATCGGCGCTTCAACGTGGCGCCACCCAATGAAGAACCGGAGGTAAGATACTAATGTTTTTTAGATGGTTTGTAGTTCTGTCGTGCCTTCTATTGGCTAACTTCTCGTTAGGGCAAACACTGAGCAGCAGTGTCGATCGAAATCAGCTCGCTGAAAATCAGACGCTGACGCTGACCGTGACTTACGATGGCAGAGTTCGTGGCGATGCGCTTGACCTAAGTGCCATCCAGCAAGATTTCGACATTGTTCGCTCTGGAAGTCGGAGTTTTAACCAAATAATAAATGGGCAAAGTTCGGTTTCTACAAGCTGGGAGCTTGTTCTGCTGCCCAAACGACAGGGGCGTTTGGTTATCCCTTCTTTCAAATTGGGAAATATCCACAGCGAAGCGATTCAAATTCAAGCGCTCGAGGCAGGCCAAGCATCCCAAGGCCAGGACCCCATCACCGTCGAACTAACATTGGACCGGAACGAAGCGAAAGTAGGAGAACAGGTGATCGCGACCGTGCGCTTGCGGGTGCAAGACCACATTACCGACCTCGGTGGTCAAGCACTTTCTGCCGAAGGCGCGGAGGTTCAGCATATCGATCAAAAAGAGTTTAGTGAAATCGTCAATGGTATTAATTGGCATGTGCGAGAATGGACGTATGTGCTCTTCCCACAAACCAGTGGGCCCATCGCCATACCCAAACAATTATTTTCTGGAGTTATTCCTTCCACACAAAGACAAAGTTTCTTTGAAAGTCTAAGTGCACGCGGGCAGCGCATATCCGGTGCGAGCGAGGCAGCATCGCTAAACGTGACACCAGCCTTAAATGATAACGGCGATTGGTTTCCAGCATCCGATGTATCAATCAATTCAAGCTGGACATCAGACCCTTCAACGCTGCGAGTAGGTGAACCGCTCACTCGTATCATCGAAATCAAAGCTGAATCCCAATTGGCTGCGGCTATACCACCTCTAGCTCAACCGAACGAAGAAAATTACAAGGCATACCTTGATCAACCTTCATTAGAGGATACCGCTGATAACAAAGGCGTAACCGGAACACGTATTGAATCCGCGGCCATAGTGCCATCGAAAGAGGGTGCTATTGAATTCCCTGAACAAGTGATTCGCTGGTGGAACATCAACACCAATGAGTGGCAGGAAGCGCTGCTTCCCGCAGAGACATACCAAGTGCTTCCAGCATTAGTGACGGAAACCTTTAGTCCGCCCGCCAATTTTGATTCGCCGTCTGTTGCCAATTTAGGCAACAACGACTCGCTTGGCATTGAGCCAACTGCTGGCCATACCACCACAACGCCATGGTATTGGAAATGGAGCACCATCATTTTGCTAGTGCTCGCTATGCTGCAAACTGCCTACATATTCATGATGCGAAAAAACCAAGCGGTCGATCAGCGTCCAGAAGACATCCTGAGTCCCTACTCTGAATCCGAAAAATCAACCTGGCATGAGATTCTTGAAGCATTAAAATCGGAAGATGCTAAAAACATTAGAACAAGCATCATCAATTGGAGCCGAGCGCGCTGGCCTGAAGATAGCCTCCATACCTTGGACGCGCTGGCAGAAAAGTCTCAGTCAGAAAAGCTAAAAAATGCATTCGCTCAACTTGAGGGTATTCTGTTCAAAAACTACCCGAGCAAGCCTGATACTCGATCGCTACTGGCCGAATTGAAACAGTTGCGAGAAAAAGCCACTAAAGTCGAAAAACAGACTGCTCTCGCGCCACTTTACCCATCATCGATATAGCTCTATAGCGCTTTGATATAGTGTTTTCGCCATGAAAACCGTTGAAAACATATATTTTCAACATAGTGGGTTCCAATCTCAGGCCCTGTATAGTGGCTAGATAGCGCTTAGTTAGAGATTAATTACCCATACATGGCGTTGAAATTCTTGAGAATGCCCCTACCATATAGGTTAAGTACGTATAACATACGGAGAGTATTATGAACCAGTATCCTGAAACCGGTGTATTTACTGGACAAGGCGTCCAAGCAAAGCAACTACAAATTTCCAAATTGTTGCGCAATACCTATATGTTGCTAGGAATGACATTGGCATTTAGTGCGGTCGCCGCATATGTGGGTATGGTCGTAGGTATGCCATACCTAGGCTTATGGACACTGCTTCCGTACTTCGGGCTGCTTTTCGCAGTCGAAAAATTCAAAAATAGTGGGTTAGGCATTGTGTTCGTATTTGCGCTAACCGGATGGCTGGGCCTTACCATGTCACCGATTCTTGCCGCATACATCGGCGCAGGCGCTTCCGACACTATTATGCTGTCACTTGGCGGCACCGCTGCTATCTTCTTTTGTACATCTGGCTACGTGCTTGTCACCAAACGCAATATGAAGTTTATGGAAGGCTTCCTAATGACGGGAATCTTGGTCGCGTTCATTGCTGGAATTGCTAACTTTTTCCTCCAAATCAGTGGTCTAGGTTTGGCGGTCAGCTGCATGTTTCTCCTTCTATCATCTGGGCTAATTATGTGGCAAACCAGTGAAATCATTCATGGTGGCGAGACTAACTACGTCAGTGCCACAGTCACGCTCTATGTGTCTATCTACAACATATTCCTTTCACTTCTCTCGTTGGTGGGTATCGGCAGCGATTAGACGATTTCAAGGATCTAAAAAAGCCCCGCTACCATGTGGGGCTTTTTTATTTCTGACAGTACTTAGCTATGGCAATTCAAGTAAACGAAAAGCGCATCCAAACTAATAAAGAAGGTTTCCTGTTGAATCGGGAAGACTGGACGCCAGAGGTTAGCTGCCACCTTGCGGCAGTCCACGGAATCGAACTCTCTGATGCACATACCGAAATTATCAGCCTGCTCCACAACTATTGTGATGCAGGTAATGAACCGCCTTCAATGCGCGAATTGACTAGCGAGATAAGAGCAAAGCTTTCTAGTGAAAAAGCGAAAGGCATCTATCTAATGAAACTTTTTGGCTCAAGCCCCGCAAAAATGGCCGCCCGAATTGCCGGGCTTCCCAGACCTAAAAATTGCCTCTAAAACGCCACGAAGAATTTAATAACATAAGTGCAAGCCAACTTTTTCGGATAAAAATAGGCTTCCAGTTAAACGTCTAATTATCGAACGCTACGATATGGCTCACTGCTTTCTGGCTTTGTATACACTAGCTGCCAAAGCTGCCCCTGTCGCGACCGAAACCAACCTGCACAGCAGCAGAGATAATATCGCCACATGCGATAAAAACGATGGTCGTAGTTCTTTTTTAGCTCTGGCCAAGCAGCCTCGAAATTATGAAACCAAGCCATTAAGGTCCGATCATAGTCATTGCCAAAGTTGTGCCAATCCTCCAATCGTAAACGCTGCAAACTTGCATCATTAATATGACGTCGATTGGGGATTTTGCCATTCGGAAATATATATTTTTGAATAAAGCCGTCAGTGGTTTTAAGAAGACTTTCTGTGCCAATCGTATGCAGAAGAAAAAGGCCTTCCGGTTTCAACAGCTCTGCCACTTTCTGAAAATAGATTTGATAGTTCTTATTACCAACGTGTTCGAACATACCGACTGACACAACGCGATCAAACCCCTGTGCGTCTTTCAGTAATCGATAATCCTCCAAGAAAATCTCTGCAGGAAGGCCATTGAGGCGCGTTTCAGCCAGTGCTTTTTGCTCCTTGGAGATAGTAAGCCCGACCACGCTCACATCAAAATTCCGAATCATATGCTCTGCGAGCCCACCCCAGCCGCAACCAATATCGAGCACGCGCATACCGGGGTCGAGCTTGAGTTTTCGACAGATTAAATCCATCTTGTCAGTCTGAGCCTGCTGCAAATTATCCGCTGTGTTCCAATAGGCACAGCTATAGTTCATGCTTGGATCAAGCACGGCTTCAAACAGATCGTTACCTATATCATAGTGTGCCTCACCCACCTGGTAAGCGCGCCCCAAGGTCTGACGATTGAGTAATGCATCTAGCAGCAGACGCCACACAATGTCTAACTTAGCGACACCACCAAGCTTGCTACTTAGCTGTGCGGATGTCACTTTGTCAAAAAGAACATCCAACTCCTCGCAATCCCACCAATCATCAATGTAAGCCTCCCCTAAACCAATGGAGCCACCAGATAAAATGCGGCTGTAAACGGTATCGTTGTGTACTTGAATATCCCATGGACGATCGCCGTTGAAAGCCACATCTGCATGCGCAAATAACTGACTGGCTGAGTCCTTTAATCGGTTACTAGAATCCGGCATTTGCTACCTACATTCATATTCAAGCGTTAACAACAATAGTCAAAGTAAATAGGTGGCTTGAATACTAGCCACCTATTCGACTTGTTCAGACTATATGGTGAAAAATACTACGTACTCAGGCGTTTCCTAACACTGATCCCTATCGCTGTGCTTAGACAGGCTCGTGGTGCCGTCAAAGTCGTAATAGGTGTAAAGCACTTCTTCTTCTATATAAATACAGTGCACTTTTATTTCAGCTTTTGTTGGATGTAAACGGCCTAGTAGATCAATTTCATCACCAATAGCCAATGTTTCCTCATCAAAGCCTAGGCGCCGATTACGCGTCGGCGTAGCGAGCACTAGATCCCACTCTTTGCCTTCAGCATCCACTGCGGTCAAGTGGTCGTGAGCATTACCTAAACGCAATTCAGTCACGGTAAAACGAGAATCCACATCGTCGTTATAGCCACCCCAACCATGGTGTGCCGAGCTAAAGGACGGCACTAATAAAAAAACAAAGGATGTCAGTGCCAGTAGTTTCGAACCAATTCGTATCAAATGAGTCATCATAGCCACCTGTATTGAATCCAAAAGAACTTCTAGCTTACTTTCTGACAATCTCTGGGTCTAGCACGATTGAAGCTTTGCAAGCTCAGCGGTATAAAAAAATGGGCATAAAAAAGACCCGCATAAGCGGGCCTTTTTTAACACTTATAGGCGTTTCGGAAACTACATCATGCCGCCCATACCACCCATGCCGCCCATACCACCCATATCAGGCATCGCAGGAGCAGCAGCTTCTTGTGGTGCCTCAGCAACCATGGCTTCAGTAGTGATCATCAGACCAGCGACCGAACCAGCAGCTTGCAGTGCAGTACGTGTCACTTTAGCTGGATCAAGAATACCCATTTCGATCATATCACCATACTCACCAGAGCCTGCGTTGTAACCGAAACTGCCTTTGCCTTGTTTCACTTTATCAAGAACGACAGAGCCTTCTTCACCGGCGTTAGCAACGATTTGACGCAGAGGTGCTTCCATTGAACGCTGAGCGATCGCAATACCAATATTTTGGTCTTCGTTATCGCCTGTTAAGCCTTCAACAGCCTGCAGTGCGCGAACAAGTGCAACACCACCGCCTGCAACCACGCCTTCTTCTACCGCAGCACGAGTCGCGTGAAGCGAATCTTCAACACGTGCTTTCTTCTCTTTCATTTCAACTTCAGTAGCTGCACCCACTTTGATAACGGCTACGCCGCCAGCAAGTTTGGCCACACGCTCTTGAAGCTTCTCGCGGTCGTAATCAGAAGATGTATCTTCGATTTGGACACGAATAGAAGCAACACGTGCTTGGATCTCGTCAGCGGTACCTGCACCATCAATGATGATTGTTTCATCTTTGGTCAGCGTAACACGCTTGGCTTCACCAAGATGCTCAAGCGTTGCAGTCTCTAAATCCATACCCACTTCTTCGGCAATTACTTGACCACCAGTCAGAATCGCGATGTCTTGCAGCATCGCTTTGCGGCGGTCGCCAAAGCCAGGCGCTTTACAAGCAGCCACTTTTACGATTCCACGCATGTTGTTTACAACCAGTGTTGCAAGCGCTTCGCCTTCAACATCTTCTGCAATAACAAGCAAAGGACGGCTAGCTTTTGCTACTTGCTCAAGCAATGGAAGCAATTCACGGATGTTAGAGATTTTCTTATCAACCATAAGGATGAAAGGGCTTTCTAACTCTGTAGACATACTGTCTTGGTTATTAATGAAGTAAGGAGAGAGGTAACCACGGTCAAACTGCATACCTTCAACCACGTCTAGCTCATTCTCAAGGCTATTACCTTCTTCAACCGTAATAACGCCTTCTTTACCTACCTTCTCCATTGCTTCCGCAATGATATCGCCCACAGCGTTATCGCTGTTTGCAGAGATAGTACCAACCTGAGCGATCGCTTTTGTATCAGTACAAGGGGTGGCTGCATCTTGTATCGCTTTTACGGCAGAGCTCACCGCTTTGTCGATACCACGCTTAAGATCCATTGGGTTCATACCCGCTGCAACAGACTTTAGACCTTCAATCACAATGGCCTGAGCCAATACAGTGGCAGTAGTAGTGCCGTCACCAGCATCGTCCGATGCTTTAGATGCAACGGTTTTCACCATTTGCGCACCCATATTTTCGAACTTATCTTCCAATTCGATTTCTTTGGCTACAGACACACCGTCTTTTGTCACTGTCGGCGCACCGAAAGACTTGTCCAGAACAACATTACGACCTTTAGGGCCTAGTGTTACTTTTACTGCGTTAGCTAGAGTATTTACACCAGCAAGCATGCCTTGGCGGGCTGCATCACCAAATTTAACTTCTTTAGCTGCCATGATTTCTATTCCTCAAATATTCTTTGTTCAATCAGTTTCGATATCAGTTTCAATAAAGGCGCTAGCCTTTAGGTTAAGGCAAAGGAACTAGCCTTCAACAACACCATAAATATCGCTTTCATTCATGATGATGAGCTCATCATCACCCTCTTTTATTGTGTTGCTATCGGCATAGCGCCCAAATACAACGGTATCGCCAACGGATACAGCAAGTGCACGCACTTCACCGTTGCGCATTGTCTTACCGGGACCAACTGCAACAACCTCGCCCTGGTTTGGCTTCTCTTTGGCAGAACCGGTCAAAATAATTCCACCGGCCGAGGTCTCTTCCTCAGCACTGCGACGAACCACAACGCGATCATTTAGTGGACGAATATTCATCTCTCTTTTGCTCCTATTTCTTTAGATCATTGAATCATTATTCACTGCAACCAAGGCATAGCCATAGTTAAGGCACAACCAAAGTACAGCGCTTTTTGTCTTTATGGTGGCCCTATGAAAAACTTCAAGACAACCTTAGGTGTTCTCGTTATTGAGGCAAGGATTCTCTTTTCAAGACCCTAGAGATAAAAAAGAAGCAAAAAAATTGGAGGCGTACTTAGCTACTTTTCTTCGCGGTGGTATTCCACATCAATGTAATCAGCCCGACTACCGGAGCTTTGAGCATTGGTAAAGCCATCGTTTGAACCGACAACTTGAAAATGACCCGAAAATTGTTGAATCAGTTTTTTTCGAATTGTTCGTGACAACAACAAAAACCCGACTATATCTGTGACAAAGCCAGGCGTCAGTAACAGTGCGCCAGCAAAGGCCAGCATAATCCCCTCTGCCATCTCATGAGCAGGCAATTCACCGGAGTTTATTTTCTGCTTCGCCCGAAACAGGGTGGCCAACCCTTCTCTTTGCAATAAAAAGGTGCCTATCGCTGCGGTAATTAGAATTAGCGCTAATGTCGGCACGAGGCCGAAAAACTGACCCACCTGAATAATCAAAGCGATCTCGAGGATAGGCATCAAAACAAAAAGCAGGAAGACGTATCTCATATCCTCACAGTTTATTCTAAATTTCTTGAAGCAGCCGCACCTAAATCAAGTTGTTACAGCACGATGGTTTCAAAATCGGTATGGTTTAAAAAGCGGTATAGCTTCAAATAGGCATCTTGTGTAGGGTAACGCGATTCAAGCTAGAGATCATTGAATGAACACATTTTGGAGGGCGATACTAAATCGCCGCATGCTTATTTGTATTTTTACCGGCTTCGCATCCGGCATGCCTCTCTACGTGCTTATTCAACTTATCCCCTGGTGGCTGCGTGACCAAGACATCGGCCTAGCTGCGATCGGATTTTTCTCACTGATCAGCCTACCCTATACCTGGAAATTCGCATGGGCACCGCTTGTCGATCGCTATTGGGTAAAGATGGTAGGCCGCCGCCGTACTTGGATGCTAGTCACACAAATTGCACTCATCCCGTGCATTGCGTTGCTTCCACAGCTTAGCCCTGCAAGCCAAATGTGGTGGATTGCGGCAGTGTGCAGTCTCATCGCCTTTTTGAGCGCAACGCAGGACATCGCCATCGATGCCTATCGGCGCGAGCTATTGCCGGACGAAGAGCTTGGAATCGGTAATTCAATACACGTCAACGCATATAGAGTTTCCGGACTTATTCCCGGTGGGCTATCGCTGATTCTTTACGATAGTTTTCCTCCGCAAATTGTATTTCCTATTACCGCCGCGTTTATGCTTTTTGGGGTTGGCTTGACGCTCTCTATAAAAGATCCTGAACTGGCTGAATCAGCGCCGCGTACATTGCAAGAAGCCGTTGTTGACCCATTTAAAGAGTTCTTCTCACGAGGCGGCTACGCGAAGGCTCTTTACATACTAGCCTTCATATTTTTGTACAAGCTAGGTGACAATATGGCCACCGCGCTTTCTACGCCATTCTACCAAGACCTCGGTTTTTCCGGTACAGAAGTGGGTACTGTTGCTAAGCTCGTCGGACTTTGGTCATCGATAATTGGTGGGGTTCTTGGCGGTTTAATCATGATCCGCACAGGTATCAACAAAGCACTCTACTTGTTTGGCATTGTGCAAGTAGTGTCTATATTAGGATTTGCCATTTTAGCCAGAGTCGGCCACAACATTTGGATGCTCGGAGTCGCGCATGGCTTTGAATACCTTGGGGTGGGTTTAGGCACAACCGCCATCGTGGCATTTATGGCGAGAGAGACCTCTAAAGCACATACCGCCACGCAACTGGCGCTGTTCACCGCTTTGGCTGCGTTACCGCGAGCAGCGGCTAATGCCACAACTGGGGTATTAGTAGATAATATGGGTTGGGAACGTTTTTTCTATCTTTGCGCGCTGCTAGCAATACCTGGGATGCTATTGCTGTTTAAGGTTGCGCCTTGGAACGGCAAAGACAAATAAAGATCAGGCAGCGTCTGCTTCATCAAGCGACGCGAAATAAAGCTCCCAATCAAAAAACTCGCCGGGATCTGTCTTTCTATCCGGCGCAATGTCCGAATGCCCAACGATACGATCAGCGGTAATCGCTGGGTACTCCCTCATAATCTGCTTGGTCACCGACGCCAGTGTTTCATACTGTGCGGCTTCAAAGGCCTGACAATCACTTCCTTCCATCTCAATGCCTATTGAGTAATCATTACAGCGGCTGCGATCCTTCCAGCAGGAGTCACCCGCATGCCAAGCGCGCATATAAAGCGGAACAAACTGAATCAATGAACCATCGCGCTTGATATACAAATGCGATGAAACACATAGGTGAGCAATCTCTTTGAAATAAGGGTGCGCACTAGGATCTAACCGATTGCGGAAAAAATCCTCGACATAATCGCCCTCAAATTGCTCTGGCGGCAATGAGATATTGTGAATAACGAGTAAATCAACGCGCGTTTGCGGTGGTCTTTTATCGCAATTAGGCGACAAATACCGCTTTGCACCCTGAACCCAAATTTTTCCTGAATCCATATCCATAACCATTAGTTTATATAGATTGACGAATAACTTTCAAATGAAAACTATTAATGTCTGCGTATACAATAGGCTCTGCTTATTCTTATGCCTGACTCTAACTAGATGACACACTCTAAGCCTGACTATTTCGCCGATCTCGAAGCTATCGTCACTATTGCGCTATCCGAAGATATTGGTGATGGTGATATCACCGCACAGCTCATTCCAGAGAATCAGACTGCAAACGCCGTCGTTATTACCCGCGAACCGGCCATCGTTTGTGGTCGTCCTTGGTTTGACGAGGTATTTAGGCAGCTTGATGCCAATATTGCAATCGAATGGCTAGTAGCAGAAGGACAAACGGTCAATCCGAACGACGAGCTGGTAAAACTATCCGGTAATACGCGATCCTTGCTCACCGGTGAACGCGCTGCGCTGAATTTTCTGCAAACACTGATGGGCACTGCAACAACCGCGAGCGAATACGCTGCACTGGCCGCAGGCACTGATACCAAGATTTTAGATACGCGAAAAACACTACCTGGGCTAAGGCGTGCGCAAAAATATGCAGTGAAGGTAGGCGGCTGTCATAACCACCGCATGGGTCTATACGATGCTTATTTGATTAAAGAAAATCATATCGCAGCCTGTGATTCCATCAAAGCTGCCGTTGAAAACGCGAGACAGCTTGCACCAGGTAAAATAGTAGAGGTCGAGGTTGAAACCATCGAGCAACTTCAACAAGCCATTGATGCCAAAGCAGATATCGTTATGCTCGATAACTTTGAATCTTCAGCACTAGAAGAAGCTACAAAATTAAAGCCCGCGGGCATTCAATTTGAAATGTCTGGCAATCTCGACAAAGACAACCTTTCACAGACCCCGCCAAAAAATATTGACTTGCTATCAACGGGCGCACTCACAAAACACAATCGTGCCATTGATTTGTCGATGAAAATTCCGTCCCACTAAGCCAAATTTACTTGCCGTAAGAATCCATAGGAATAACCTGATATTCATCCGCATTTTCATCAGCAAAAATCAGGCTCCAAAACATACCGCTATACACAATAGGCAGTGACCTATTGTCAGTATCATTAGGGTCAAATTTATATTGCGTTAGCACTTCTGTATCCGCTGAGGTTTTCTCCAGCGCAGCGAGTGGCTTCGCCACGTCTTTCAATTCACTAGGCAAGCAGTCTCGGTAATATTCAGGCCGACGGTGGACATCTTTGCCAGCTGCGGAGGTAAACATAATATCTGTTAGCTCTTCAGAATCTGTCGGTCTGTCGTAACAGACTAAAACCGGTCCTGTAATTGATTTTTTTGCAAAACGTTCCTCTTTTGCAAGCATTAAGTCATCATCAAGTAAATCCGCTGACGCGACTACCTCTATCCGGTCTTTTACAAACACCAAAAATACCGGTCTCACTATAGAGACTGCATAAAAACCATAAGCCAATGCACTTAACTGAACAAGCGCAACAATGCTGTAATCCCGAAACAGCTCCTTTTTCGGTTTGCTTGGGTTAAAAATAACCAAACTAATAAGCGGGCCAAGCCCAATCTCAACTAACAGAATTAGCTTATATAAATCTGCCCCACCGGAAAGCGCTGCTAAACCATTTGGATACCAAAGCCCATAAACAATCCATCCGGTAACAATTGCCACAGCAACAGTAAACAGGCCATGAACAAGAGCGGCAACACATTTTACTTTTATAAGGCTGGTGCTGAGATTGGAGCCGGAACTAGGGATAGGGCTAGACGCACTATTTTCTAACATTAGGAGAACCTACTAATTGCATACACATAAAACTGTGAAATAAGATTATACCGCCAAAAAAAAAGGCGCCTCAAGGCGCCTTTTTCATGACTTAAAGTATATAGATACTTTACTTA
>CAZUTO010000022.1:0-29623 GCA_964623085.1 uncultured Porticoccaceae bacterium | reverse complement strand
CTGCTGCTTTGGTAGCCTTTGTCGCTTTGGGCTTAGCTGCTGCTTTGGTAGCCTTCGTTGCTTTAGGCTTGGTAGCTTTCTTTGCCGTTGTTTTTGTAGCCTTCGTCGCTGCTTTGGCCATTTGATCTTTCCTGATACGAATGTCGTTTACTGAAAAAAATACGAGCGCGAAGGTACCAGAACCCCTGTGCTGATTCCAGTACTTTTAAATGTATGGAAATCACAGCTAAATATGCAAAAGTTGTAGGATAGACCAGTGAAATTTGATTCTGGCCTCATTGTTGGACGATTTGTTCGTCGATATAAACGCTTTTTCTCGGACGTTGAGATAGAAGGGTGTAATGCTCCTGAACTTATCACCGCACATTGTGCGAATACTGGCAGTATGAAGAATTGTCTTGTGGAGGGCTCGGAGTGTTGGATATCGCGATCAGATAATCCAAAACGTAAGCTCGCTTATACATTGGAAGCAGTCTCGGCGGAATTTGGCGGAATGGCGGGCGTCAATACATCCCGCACGAATAAGTTGGTAAAAGAAGCATTGATGGATGGAATGGTTCCAGAAGTTGCTGAGTATGAATCCATTCAATCCGAGGTTAAGTTTGGGTTGCAAAATAGCCGGCTCGACTTTTGCCTTTCAAATGGTCCAGACAAGTGCTTTGTTGAAGTAAAAAATGTCACCATGGGTATAAAAGGTGGGGTAGGTGTGTTTCCTGATGCGGTTACTGAGCGTGGCCGAAAACATTTGTATGAACTCGCTTACGCTATTGAGCAGGGCCACCGTGCGGTACTTTTTTATTGCGCTCAACACACGGGAATAAACAAGGTTCAGCCTAACTGGGAGATTGATCCGGCTTATTGTCAAACTTTAGAAGAAGTGATGGCTAAGGGGGTGGAAGTCATTGCCTATGGCGTTGAGATGACACCTGTTGAATTCAAAATCTCGAACAAACTCGAATTTGTCCTCAAATAACGGTCTGTAAAGGCGCGATAGGAATTGAGCAGTCTCGTGATGAGATTATCTTTAGCATAGGTAGAAAAAATGGTGGGATTGCGCCACTTATTGACCCACTGGGCATTTCATTGAAGCCCGTCTATTGGATTCGATGGTGACTTTCTTTAGAATCGCATCCATGTCTAGACGTCTTCTTTCTATACGCGCTTTCAGTGCTGTTTGCAGCGTACAGTGCACCTTCCGATTTTGTTGGCGGGCTTAGTTGCATTGACCACTTTATGTGGCTTAGATCGCCGCTGTTATAACAAAATCAAGGTAGAAAGATTCCATGTCCCCTGAGCAATTTGCTGAGTTCAAATCCCAGAATTTTCGCCGCATTCCTGTTGTGCGGGAACTCTTGGCTGACTTAGATACGCCGCTAAGTGTTTATTCCAAACTTGCGAATAAGCCCTATACCTATTTATTCGAATCTGTTGAATCTAGTGAAAAGTGGGGGCGATATTCTATTATCGGCCTACCGGCTCGCGAAGTTATTCGGATTTCTGGTGAACAGATTGTTCGCGAAGTTGAAGGGCAGGTTGTCGAAGAGCTCTCGATGGAAGATCCGCTGGAATACATTCAGCGATACCAATCCGAATTTTCAGTACCAGAACTAGAGCAGCTTCCGCGGTTTTCCGGTGGGCTGGTTGGTTATATCGGTTATGACGTCGTTCGTTATGTTGAACCCCGATTAAGGCACTCTGTTCCCGAGGACGAATTGGCTGTGCCCGATATTCTGTTAATGCTCTCGGATGATTTGGTTATTTTTGATAATTTTTCTGGGACGCTATCTTTGATATCACATGCGGATGTCAGTGACCCTGATTCGTATGAAAAATCTTGTGCACGGCTCGATGCGATGCAGGAGGATTTACTTGCTGCGACACCGTCGCTTGGCAAGGTGCACTTAGGCGCGCCAAATCTGGATGAAAGCAATCTTAAATCCAGCATGGGTAAGGAAGACTATGAGGCGGCCGTTGAAAAGATTAAAGAGTATTGCCGTGCCGGAGATGTGATGCAGGTCGTTCCATCTCAGCGCATGAGCATGCCTTTTAGTGAGGACCCGGTTAGTCTTTATCGCGCATTGCGCACAGTGAACCCCTCTCCTTATATGTACTATTTGGATTTGGATGATTTCCATATTGTTGGCGCGTCACCTGAAATTTTGGCGCGTTTGGATCATGGTGAGGTGACGGTTAGGCCCATTGCCGGCACTAGGCGTCGAGGCAAGACGGAAGAAGATGATCTGGCAATGGAACAGGATATGTTAGATGACCCTAAAGAAATTGCCGAGCATCTTATGTTGATTGATCTTGGCCGCAACGACTGTGGCCGAGTGTCAAAGGCTGGCTCCGTTAACGTTACCGAGCAGATGGTGGTAGAAAGATACTCACACGTCATGCATATCACCTCGAACGTCATTGGTCAGATCAATGATGATTTGGACGCAATGGATGTGCTGCGGGCGGCGCACCCAGCTGGCACGTTGAGTGGCGCACCAAAAATTCGTGCAATGGAAATTATCGATGAGTTGGAGCAGGTGAAGCGAGGAATCTATGGTGGTGCGGTGGGATGTCTTGGGTGGAACGGCGATATGGATATGGCCATTGCAATTCGTACTGGTGTGATTAAGAACAACACACTCTATGTTCAGGCTGGTGGCGGCATTGTGGCTGACTCGGTGCCTCGGCTAGAGTGGAAAGAGACAATGAACAAGGCGAGAGCGATGCTAACTGCCGCCTCGATGGTGCAGTCTTCTTCGAAGGAGTCAGAGTCATGATTCTGATGATCGACAATTACGACTCCTTCACTTACAACGTTGTGCAGTATTTAATGGAACTCGACGCCGATATAAAAGTGATTCGCAACGATGAGTTGTCGCTTAGTGAAATTGAAGCACTTAATCCAGAGAAAATTGTTATTTCACCAGGCCCATGCACACCAAACGAAGCAGGGGTGTCGGTGGATGTTATTAAAACTTTTTCCGGTCGCTTGCCGATTTTGGGAATATGTCTTGGGCACCAGAGTATTGGACAGGCGTTTGGCGGCCGAATAGTGCGGGCAAACAAAGTGATGCATGGCAAGATATCTAGTATTCATCACCGCGGTGAGGGCGTGTTTTCAGGACTGAGCCAACCGTTCGATGCTACTCGCTATCATTCTCTTGTCATTGAAAAAGATAGCCTTCCAGATTGTTTAGAAGTTACGGCTTGGACTGAGACCGAGGATCAACAGCTAGAGGCGATCATGGGCGTGAGGCATAAAGAGCTGAATATTGAAGGCGTTCAGTTTCACCCAGAGTCTATTTTGACTCAACATGGTCATGATCTTCTTCGAAACTTTCTAGAAGGTTCTTCAAGTGGCTCAAGGGCTTAGTGCAAAAAACAGCATAGAAATAAAAGATATAGACGATATAAGAGACAAATGAATATTCAAGGTGCGCTGGCAACATTGCTGGAAGACAGAGACTTAACCGCAGAGCAGATGCAATCTGTCATGCGCGTCATTATGTCTGGCGAAGCAACAGATGCACAAATTGGTGGCTTCCTGATAGCACTTCGAGCCAAAGGCGAGACCGTTGATGAAATAACTGGCGCAGCCAAGGTGATGCGAGAATTGGCTACGAAAGTACCACTTCAATCTGAAAACCTTGTTGATACATGTGGCACGGGCGGTGACGGTGCGCGTCTATTTAATGTCTCTACGGCGAGTGCTATTGCTGCCGCTGCGGCTGGTGTGCAGGTTGCCAAGCATGGGAATCGATCTGTCAGCTCAAAGACTGGCAGTGCTGATCTTCTAGAGGCCGCTGGGGTGGTTTTGAATCTTGAGGTCGAGCAGGTTGCGCGCTGTGTCGAGACCGTCGGCGTAGGGTTTATGTTTGCCCCGGCGCACCATAGCGCGATGAAGCATGCCATCGGGCCACGAAAAGAACTGGCGACACGCACTATCTTTAATTTACTCGGTCCACTAACTAATCCTGCCTCTGCACCTAATCAAGTTTTGGGGGTGTTTGCAAAAGATTGGGTTAGACCGCTCGCTGAAGTATTGAGGAACTTAGGTAGTGAGCATGTATTAGTGGTGCATTCCACGGACGGGCTTGATGAGATTAGTTTGTCTGCGCCAACATGGGTGGCAGAGTTGCGAGATGGAGAAATTAAGGAATACCAAATTACGCCGGAAGACTTGGGTGTGTCGTCTGCACCTATGGATGCACTCATGGTTGATACCGCCGAGGAAAGTTTGGCGTTAGTACAAGCCGCACTGAAAGAGAGCGACAGTCTAGCCTCGGATATGATTGCCTTAAACGCCGGTGCCGCTATTTATGTTGCTGGCATTGCCAGTAGCTTAAAACAGGGCGTACAGATGGCACAGGATGCAATAGGGTCAGGATTGGCAGGAGCGAAACTCACTGAGCTTATTGAATTTACTCAGACAGCATCGAGGTTAAGTGAGTGAGCTTACCAACGGTTCTTGAGAAAATTTGTGGACGAAAGTTTGAAGAGATTGCGGAGCGGCAGCGTGACTGTCCGATAGAACAGCTACAAGAACTGACTCAGGATTTAGGCGCAGTAAGGAATTTTACCGGTGCTTTGCAGGCCAAAATTGCGGTGGCACAGCCAGCGGTAATTGCGGAGGTAAAGAAGGCTTCCCCAAGTAAAGGAGTGATTCGCCAAGATTTCGTTCCCAAAGATATTGCGCGAAGCTACGAAGATGCAGGCGCGGCCTGTTTGTCCGTGCTGACGGATAAAGATTATTTTCAGGGCTCGGAAGATTTTTTGAAACAGGCTCGAGCGGCAAGTAGTTTACCCACATTGCGTAAAGATTTTACTGTTGATGCTTATCAAGTATTTGAAGCGCGCTATATAGGTGCGGACGCTATTTTACTGATTGTCGCGGCACTCACCCAAGAAAAACTATTCGAACTTTACGAGCTTGCGGTGCGTCTGGGTTTGCATGTCTTAATCGAAGTACATGATCAAGAAGAGCTCAGCATTGCCTTAAAAACAGACAATCCGCTGCTTGGAATCAATAACCGTAATCTACATAATTTTGAAACTAAACTTGAGACGACACTTGAATTATTGGCATCGATTGATGACAGTCGTTTGGTGATTACAGAAAGCGGCATTTGCACCCGCGAACAGGTGCAAATGATGAGAAGTAGGGGAGTGAACGGATTCTTGGTCGGAGAAGCCTTTATGCGATGCTCAGATCCAGGTGCTGGTTTGCAAGAGCTATTCTTCTAAGTCTTCGTCGTTTTCGACGCTGTTGTTGGCTGCAGGTGTTCTTTTTGCCGCGCCAAATACAACCACTTGCATGCCCTTGGCTTGAATCAGCCCTAGCTCCTGCATATCTTTTAAAATGCGGCCGGCCATCTCACGCGAACAGCCTATAATTCGTGCGATTTCTTGGCGTGAGACTTTAATTTGAACACCGTCGTCGACTTCTCTTGCCTCAGGTAGCTGGCATAAATCAAGCAAGCAGCTAGCAACTCGGCCAGTCACATCTAAGAAGGCCAAATCTAATACTTTCTTACTGGTGCTTTTTAGGCGGCTGGCCACCTGAGAGTCTAATGCTTTGACCAGTGAAGGATAAACACGTGCGAGCTCCTTGAAACGCTGGTAAGTCATGACACCTACTTCGCAATCGCTTCGAGCTTTGACACAAGCGCTCCGAACTGCGTCGTTTTCTTCGTACATCCCAAGTTCGCCGAAAAATTGGCCTTCTGATAAGTAGGCGAGAATAATTTCTCGTCCGTCACCGTCTTCGACCATGACTGTTGCCGAGCCTTTTATAATATAAAAGAGGGTGTCAGCGAAATCGCCTGTGTTAATGATAGTAGTCTTAGCGGTGTAAGCAATGTGGTCACAATAGGCAAGATATCGATCTATGTTTTCGATGCCACTACTTTCGATGTCGCTTTTGTTGTCTGATGCTTCCAATGGACTATACCTTTATCTATTAAGAAAACGGCTCATCCAGATTTTGGGGCACTGCATTCGCAATGACCCATAAATCCTGAGTGCCTAATAATAGTAAAGAAGTTTAGCCACACCGAATGGCATGGCTAGCAGGAATGTACGATTATGCTAACGAGTTCCGTAAACAACCATCGTTTTGCCATGCACTTCAATAAGCCCCTGTTCTTCGAGGTCTTTTAGTACGCGGCCAACCATCTCCCGAGAGCAGCCGACGATGCGACCAATCTCTTGGCGAGTGATCTTAATCTGCATTCCGTCCGGATGCGTCATGGCATCAGGTTGCTTACAAAGTTCTAGCATACAGCCAGCAACCCGACCGGTAACGTCCATAAAAGCCAAATCGCCTACCTTGCGGGTAGTCTTCTTCAGACGGTTAGCAATTTGTGATCCGATAGAGAAAAGGATCTCTGGGTATACACGCCAAAGCTCTAGGAATTTGCCATAGCTGACTTCAGCTACCTCACAATCGGTTTTTGCCTTAATCCAAGCGCTTCGACTACGATCACCTTCGTTGAAGATACCAAGCTCTCCAAAAAATTCGCCTTTGTTAATGTAAGCGATGATCATTTCGCGTCCTTCATCGTCTTCAAGGATCACAGTCACGGTTCCGCTCATAATGTAGTAGAGCGATTCACCTTGTTCACCAGCAAAGATAATGGTGCTTTTTGCGGGATACCGCCTGCGTTGACAGTGCTGGAGGAAAGCTTCCATATTAGCAACAGGTCGAATCGCAGCCAGTGCTTCTAAATCCCTTGTACTTTCAGGTGGAATAAGTTTTTGAGACAGTATTTTTTTTGTTCTCATGACCCTAACAATACCTTTTTGAATGTCATTTTTGTGAAACAGTGCGCAATTCTAAGCCATAAATTGATTCCTGAATACTGCAAACAAAGCCTAATTTACAACTAATACGGGCAAATGGTATCTAGTTACATGGGTATCTGACTTCTGCTAATCTCTTTGCCGAAATTTTGGCCGAGTAAAAGATAGTGAAAGCAAAGGTTGATTGGCAGGGTGAAGCAGCTTTTTTAGCAGTGAGTGGATCAGGGCATAAGGTATTGATGGATGGACCGCCAGACCACGGCGGTAAAAATCTGGGGCCTAGGCCAATGGAAATGATCCTGCTAGGTCTAGGAGGATGTTCGTCCTTCGATGTAATGAGCATTCTTAAGAAGAGCCGGCAAGATGTTACGGCCTGTGTGTGCGAGATAGAGGCCGATAGGGCGGATGCCGTTCCAGCTGTGTTTACCAAGATTCATCTTTCATTTCGTGTTTCGGGCAATGATTTGAAAGAAGCGCTTGTAAAGAGAGCGGTGCAACTCTCAGCAGAAAAATACTGTTCAGCATCTATTATGTTGGAGTCTGCCGGTGTCGAGGTTACCCACGACTACAAAATTATCTAGTCGGGGCGGACACTGTTTAAATTTTCGCAGTGGTTTTGGTCATGACTTTGGAAAAGAACGTCATGAGGCGTTTTATTTCTTTTGGAAACTTCGTGCCGCCGGCTTCTAGCGCTGCATGGCCATGTTTTTCTTCATCGATCAGCATCTGATCGATGATTGCACGGCTTTCTGTATCCGCAGCTGGGAGTCGCTTCTGGTGATCGCGCAAATGTTCGCAAACCTGTTCTTCCGTCGCGGCGACAAAGCCTAGGCTCACCTTGTCGCTAACTAAACCTGCCGTCGCACCAATGCCGAAAGACATCGCGTAAAATAATGGATTGAGTTGGCTGGTCCTGCTATCTAACTGTTGAATACGTGTCTCGCACCAAGCAAGGTGATCGACTTCCTCTTGCGCTGCTTGCTCCATTTCTTTGCGGACGCTGTCTAATTTTGCTGTCAGCGCTTGACCTTGATAGAGCGCTTGAGCGCATACCTCTCCTGTGTGATTGATTCGCATGAGGCTAGCTGAAAGTGCGCGTTCTTGCTCTGAAAGTGGCAAAGCCTCTGAGCTGGGTGTTGGCGCAGCACGATTCGCTACGGGCTTCGCAGCGAGTGTTTTTAACGCGGTCTCTGCATGCGCAACAATGTTGTCTAGTGGCGAAAGATGTCTAATGCTCATGGTAGTTAGTTTAGTGCAACAGATTAGCTAAATACGACTGTTTTGTTCCCGTGAATAATAACTCTGTCGGCTAGGTGAGCGCGTATGCCTCTTGCAAAAACTTGCACTTCGCAATCCTTACCCTTGCGCACCATGTCTTCAATGCTGTCGCTATGGGTGATGCGGACCACATCTTGTTCAATGATTGGGCCCTGATCGAGATCTTCGGTGACGTAGTGGCAGGTCGCTCCAATCAGCTTAACACCGCGTTCCGCAGCTTGGTGATAAGGCTTGGCGCCGGCAAAGGAGGGTAGGAAGCTATGATGAATATTGATGATTTTACCCGCCATCTTTTTACAGAGTGCAGGCGGAATGATTTGCATGTATCGCGCTAGCGCCACGGCATCCGCATTGTATTTATCAACGATCTCCTCAACTTCTGCAAATGCGCTCGGCTTGTTTTCGGCAGTGACCGGAACATGGTAGTAGGGGATGTTGTGCCATTCCACCATATCTCTAAGGTCGTTGTGGTTTGAGATGACGCAGGGAATTTCACAATCCATTTCTCCGCTGTGCCATCTGTGGAGCAGGTCTGCTAGGCAATGTGATTGTTTGCTTGCCATGAGCACGACTTTTTTCTTTATAGATGAGTCCGTTATATGCCATTGCATGGAGAATTCTTTGGCAACAGGTTCTAGTAACTTTTTAAATGTCTCTAGATCGAAGGGAAGGCTATCGGCTATGACTTCATTGCGAGAAAAAAACCAACCACTAGCTGCATCAGAATGCTGATTAGCATCTGAAAGCCATCCATTGTGTTCTGCGATCAGACCGCTTAGTCGAGCAACGATGCCCGGTCTATCCGGGCTGGCGGTAATTAGTCGATAGGTTCTGGTCATGTTTCTTTGCTCAGATAGAATTCAAGAAGCATCTTGGTTGAATTTATTTTCACGATTTTCGGCTTTATAGCCAATATCTCTGCGGAAGAAAACGCCGTCCCAGCTTATTTTGCTAAGCGCGTCATAGGCGTTGCGCTTCGCTTCAGTGACAGAATCACCCAAAGCGGTTGCACAAAGCACCCTTCCACCGGCGGTGACAACTTGCTCGTTTTCAAGAGCAGTTCCCGCGTGGAAGACTTTCGCCGAGCTATTTTCGGTCTGCTTCAGGCCTGAAATTATCTTCCCTTTTTCATAAGAATTGGGGTAGCCATCTGACGCAAGCACAACACCGAGTGCAGGCCTTGGATCCCAGTCTGCATGTTGTTTGTCGAGTTGTTTATTCATTGCCGCTTGGCAAAGTTCGACCAGATCCGATCTCAAGCGCATCATGATTGGCTGTGTTTCGGGGTCGCCGAACCGACAGTTGTATTCTATAACTTTGGGTGTGCCGTCGGCCATGATCATCAAGCCGGCATAGAGAAACCCAGTATAGGTATTTCCTTCTTTGGCCATGCCTTCTAGCGTTGGCTTGATGACTTCCTTCATGATGCGATCATGTATTTCTGGCGTGACCACTGGCGCAGGGGAGTATGCGCCCATGCCGCCGGTATTAGGTCCAGTGTCACCTTCGCCAGCGCGCTTGTGATCCTGACTAGTCGCCATGGGTAGCACATTTTCCCCGTCGGCAATCACAATAAAGCTGGCTTCCTCACCGTCGAGAAACTCTTCAATCACAACACGGCAGCCAGCTTCTCCAAACGCATTGCCGGAAAGCATATCTTTAACAGCTTCCGACGCTTGATCGAGCGTCTCCGCAACAATCACGCCTTTCCCCGCCGCGAGGCCGTCCGCTTTCACCACGATAGGTGCGCCTTTCTCTGCTAGGTAGGCGAGTGCTGTTTCGACTTCTGTAAAGTTTTTGTATTCAGCGGTAGGAATGTTATGGCGAGCAAGAAAGTCTTTGGTGAAGGCTTTCGAACCTTCTAGTTGTGCCGCACCTTTGCTCGGACCAAAACAGGCGAGCCCGCGTTCAGTAAAGAAATCGACAATACCATCTACTAGGGGCACTTCGGGTCCGACAATAGTCAGCGCGACTTCATTGGCTTGAGCAAAATCAGCAAGCTTTGAGAATTCAGATACGCCAATCGCAACATTGGCAAGTTTAGGTTCTAGGGCCGTACCCGCATTTCCTGGAGCGACATACACATTAGCTACATCCAAACTTTGCGCTGATTTCCAGGCAAGTGCGTGTTCTCGTCCGCCAGACCCAATAACAAGGATATTCATTCTTTTTGTGGTGGCCTTACTCATGATTTTAGGCAGCGAAAGATTATAGGGATATCCCCAAAAAATTATAGGGCATACCTAAGAAAATAAGGCACTAGGCGCTAATCCTGAAGTTTTTGGTCGCAGTTCACAGTTCTTTTGGGTGTGCGTCACAAAAGCTATATAGAACTTTAAGTGAGCATTGAATTGCATTCTTTCGTGTGACGAAAATAACGATAAATTTGTTTACGAAAGTGCGAAGGCTACTTGGCACTAGATTCAAGGAATAAGAATGAAGGTCACTAGAGGTCTATTGTTGTTTGTTTTGACCAATATGTTCGTTGGTGGGCTAAGCGCCACCGATGAGGAAAATGTGATGCCTGAATACCAATACAATGGGGTGACTTACATGTCCATGCAAGCCGATGACGGCAGCATGATGGACACGGTATGGGCTTTGGAGGTAGAAACAGCGAGTAGTAGCCTTTTTGATTTAGTCGTCTCACCAGTACCCAAGCGTATTAGTGTAAAAGCCCTGACTGAGTTTGATTCGAGAGAGTGGATTGCTGTTTGGAATCGAAAACTACAAGCCCTAGATATGAACAAAGGGCTTAAGCAGGCAAAATATGCCGAGTCTTTTTCTGTTGTAACGGATTACTTGCCCGAAACGCTGGGTGTGGGAGATCAATTCTCGATCGAGTCTATAGCTGGCTCACAAATGACCCTCAGCTTGAATGGCCAAAAATTGGCAACCATTGACTCTGACAATGCGTTTAATTTCTGGATGTCTACCTGGATTTCCGCTGAGCATGCAGGTGTTTATGCGGATGGAAGCATGCTTGCCGAGGGGGATATAGAGTCCTATCTTGTCGATTTATTGGCAGACGAAGCACCTTCTCTAAATCCATCTTTGATTTCGTCAGTGTTCTAACTGAACGAGTTAAAACCAAAAAGCAGGAACAAAAAAGTAGGTTTATCTATACACCTATTTTCTGCTATCGGAAAATATAAGCGTTACCCTATCCCGAAAACTCAGTAACAACTAATATAAAAATAGCCTGTTAGATGCTTATCTAGTGTCGACTCGAGTATGATGCCTAGCCTCGGAGAAGCAGCGATAGTGGTTGGCTCAGGTGATTCTATTGCTGAGAATGTTATCGTTTAACAGGGAACTAGCCATTCTCTATTTTGTCTATTTAGACAAGCCTAGCTGGTAGGAGCAACAGATGTTTTATAAGTTGATTGCAGTGATTGGATTGACCTTTTCTACGCTTAATATGGGATGGGCTGTTGATCCTATTAGTACATCTTGGTTCGGAAACCTCGCTATTGAAGGTTACGATGCGGTCGCCTATTTCACTGAAAACAGGCCCGTTAAAGGTGATAAAAAGTACGAGCTAGAGTGGGAAGACGCTAAGTGGCGATTTAGTTCTGCTGAGAATCTTACAGCTTTCCGAGAAGATCCCGAGCGATATGCGCCCCAATATGGTGGCTACTGCGCTTGGGCGGTTTCAAATGGGGATACTGCTGGCATTGATCCCTCGCAGTTTAGCGTTGTCGACGATAAACTTTACTTGAATTACAACACGAACATTCAGCAAAAATGGCTGGATGAGCGTGACAAGAGAATTGAGATGGCCGATGAATTATGGCCAACGCTTATAGACTAATTTTTCTAACAAAGAAGCTGGTGCGAACACCAACTCCTTCTTTCACCCTTCGCCTTTTCTTTCATCGTTAGTGACGGAAATGGCGCATTCCGGTAAATACCATCGCGATACCCTGTTCGTCAGCAGCTGCGATAACTTCATCGTCGCGTATTGATCCTCCAGGTTGAATGACGCAGCGAATTCCAACTTGGCCTGCGTTATCGATTCCATCACGGAAAGGAAAGAAAGCATCAGAAGCCATGCATGAACCCTCGACTGTAAGACCTGCATGCTCGGCTTTAATAGCGGCGATTCGCGCTGAATTGACTCGGCTCATTTGCCCGGCGCCTATGCCAATAGTTTGGCCGTTTTTTCCGTAGACGATAGCGTTAGATTTGACCATCTTCGCGACCTTCCAAGTAAATAGAAGATCCCGAATTTCTTCTGCAGTAGGGGCGCGCTTTGTTACAACTTTCAGGTCAGATTCGCTTACCATCCCGAGGTCTCGATCCTGAATTAGGATCCCTCCTGTAACACGCTTTAGATCGAGGCTAGGTTCACTTGCAGACCATTCGCCGCAAGCAAGAAGACGGAGGTTTTTCTTTTCTGCGATGGCTTGTTGCGCAGCGTCTGAAACCTTGGGTGCAATGATGACTTCAGCAAATTGTTTATCGACAATAGCTGCAGCGGTGTTTCCATCTAATTCGCGGTTGAATGCAATAATTCCGCCGAAAGCGGATTCTGGATCGGTAGCAAACGCCTGTTCATAAGCTTGCTCTATGCTGTCTGCATAGGCCACGCCGCAAGGGTTGGCGTGCTTCACGATGACGCATGCCGGTTCGTCAAAAAGTTTGACGGTTTCTAGCGCCGCGTCGGTGTCAGCGATATTGTTATAAGAGAGTGCTTTGCCCTGAAGTTGCTTGGCGCTTGCGATATTTCCATCGCTGGCAATTTTTTCTTTATAAAATGCACTGGCTTGGTGGGCATTTTCTCCATAACGCAACTCTTGAGATTTGACGTATTGGCTGTTAAACGTGCGCGGAAATTTTTCGCTTCCACCAGAAACACGTTGGCCAAAATAATTGGCAATGGCACCATCGTAAGCCGCGGTGTGCTCGTAGGCTTTGATAGCTAGATCAAAGCGCGTTTCATAGCTGATTGATCCATTGTTTTCATTGAGCTCGTTCAAAAAATTATCGTAGTCGCCAACATTCACTAGGATAGTGACATCGCGATGGTTTTTTGCCGCGGCACGCACCATTGTCGGGCCACCGATGTCGATATTTTCTATGGCATTTTCGAGGTCGCAATTAGGGTCAGCCACGGTATTTTCGAAAGGGTACAAGTTGACTAAGACTAGATCGATAGGCTTGATACCATGCTCGTTCATAATGGTGTCATCAGTACCTCTCCGACCCAGAATGCCGCCATGTACTTTTGGGTGAAGTGTTTTAACACGGCCATTCATCATTTCTGGGAAGCCGGTATAGTCTGATACTTCCGTCACTTTTACACCTGCTTCGTTTAAAAGCCGAAATGTCCCGCCAGTGGATAGTATCTCGATATCTTTTTCGACAAGGGCTTTAGCAAATTCAAGAATGCCAGTTTTATCAGATACGCTGATTAGCGCCCGACGGATAGGTTTGAGGTCTGTATTCATTCAGTTCTGTCTTTAAGGTGGATATAAGTGAGTAATGAGCTAGGTAATGTTCAAGCACCACCTAGATGGGAACGCTTAACCTAGATCAAGTCGTATGCTTTTAGCTTTTTACGCAGCGTTCCACGATTTAAACCAAGCATTTGTGACGCGACAGACTGATTTTGATTAGCCTCGCGCATCACGATAGTGAGCATTGGGACTTCGACTTGTTGCATAACAAGTTCATAAAAATTTCGTGTTTCCGCCTCGTCGAGATGGGTGAAATAGTCATCTACTGCCTTTGTGACACATTCTGAAAGACATTCATGCTTTTTCTTATCTTTTGCGTGCGTTTTCTTTTTGGTGGTTGTTTTTGTTTTTTTTGTCATCAAGCTGCTCTGAAAATAGAGTGTTGCTGTTGCGTGAAAAAAGTATTCAATGAATCTAATTGAGATTGTCCTGAATCAAGCTGGTTAAACATTCTGCGAAATGATTTGTCTGGATCAAACGGGTTTAAATATTTATCCACATGTTTTCTGACAAATCCGATACCGGAATTGTCTTCAAAGGTTTCATGGATGAGTTGGATGTGTGCAGAAATAACATCCCGAATCTCGTTCAAAGAAGGCTGTTTAATAGGCTGTCCATTGAGGTGTTCACGGATTTGTCTAAATAGCCAAGGCCGCCCCCATGCTCCGCGGCCAATCATTAGGCCAGCTGCGCCTGTTTCGATGAGCACTTCCTGAGCTTTGTGTGGGCTATCGATGTCGCCATTTGCGATAACGGGGATACTCACTGCCTGCACAACTTTAGCAATCGTTTCGTACTCCGCTTTGCCGCGAAATCGACAGGCGCGGGTTCGACCATGCAGGGTGAGAGCTTGGATACCAATTGATTCAGCTAGGCGCGCAATTCGAACTGCATTTTTATTATTAGGGTCTATCCCTGTCCTGGTTTTTAGTGTCACCGGCACGTCAACACTTTGCACTACTGCCTCTAAAATTTGTGCGACCAGTTTTTCGTCCGCGAGCAATGCAGATCCCGCAGCTTTCGCGCATACTTTTTTAGCAGGGCAGCCCATGTTGATATCGATGATGCCTGCACCGAGATCGACAAGCTTTTTTGCCGCCTCAGCCATCGCTTTCGGTTCGGCGCCAGCAATCTGCACTGGTCGGGGCGCAGGATCTTTGTCTGAAGGTAATCTGGAAGATGATTTTCGTGTATGCCAAAGTTCGGTTTTCGATGTCACCATTTCTGACACGCACAGCCCCGCACCCTGGCGGCGCGCAATTTCTCTGAAAGGAAAATCGGATACGCCGGCCATGGGGCCGAGAAGTAATGGGTTCCGTATCTCAATGGGTCCGATCCGAATAGGCCCGAGCAAAGCAATATTGGCTTCGCCGAGGCTGTTGGAATTGGCAGGCAGATCAGTCAATGCCATAGGTACTTCGTATCGATCTTAGACAGAAAAAGGACGCGTATGATAACGGTAGCCTTTCGCCGATGAAAGGTTAATTGATTAAAATTTGATCAGTTTAGCTTAGGGGATTAGGCCTATCTCATAACTGCGCGATTGTTCGCCAGGATCAACAAAATTAATGGCAATTTGAATGGGTCTGGCCACTGGTGTCTGCGTGAGTGAACGCGCTTCGCCTTGCAGATATTCACTTGGTTTGAAGATACGCGACGCTGTCGTTCTTCCTCGTATATCAACAAATCGCAGTTCAATGTTTGGCAATCCCTGTTCTTGATTTGAAAGGTTGCGAAGCTCTATGTTAGCGACAAGAATATTGTCTAGCTCAGGGTTGGGTTCAATATACCCAACAACATCCATTTCGTTAATGTTCAAATAGGGTTTGGATTCGCAGGGTAAGACACTACATAGTGTGTGTGATGCGGCTCTAAACCAGCCATGCTTGCGAAGCGTTTCTGGCTGCCAAAATAAGAGTTCGACACATAAGAATGCGAGCAGCCATCCAGCCGCCATTTTCCATTTTTTTTGAGTCGTCCGATCTACATGATAATCCGAAGTATCTGGGCGGATAAAATAGTCTGAAGAACTTGTCTCCTCTTCGATTTCATCTTCGCTAGCATTTTCAGTGCTGCCAATATTTTGGAATGTTGGTTCTTCTGGTTCTGCGAATTGAGTTTCGTTATCAGTTCGTTCTGAATCGATATCCCGTTCCGACGAGAATAATGGTGATTCATTATCTGTTGTGCCAGTGGCTGTATCTATCTCTGATTCTTGATTTGGTTCGGGTATCTGCTCTTTATCCGAAACACTTGGCGTGAGCGCATCTTCATCTTTAGGTGTCTCTGCCTTTGCGAAAACAGAGACGAAAGGATCATTACTTACTTTATTGGTTATGCTCTCAAATAAAGAATCTACGACGCCTTGCGATGAACTCCTTCCAAAAGGATTAAGTTTTTCAGAATCGTTGACTTTATCTAGTGCGTCTTGAAGCGATGTGTCCGTATGTTCTTCTCCGCCTGAACTATCTTTGTCCAGCTGTGGAATGCTGTCTTTAGTTGCATCTTCGACGAACTGTTGCACTATCTCTCGTGAAATACTCGGTGCAGAATCTGGGTCATAGTCGCCAAGTATGATGGGACCAGTATCCTCAGATTCTTGGTCGACTTCCTCGAAATTTGATTCAGTGGGAGGGATGTCTCCGTCAACAATAAAGTGATCTCTTGCATCGAATACATCAAGGCAACTGCCACAGCGAACGATACCGCCAGCGGCATCCAGCTGTATAGCACCGATATGGAATGCGGTTTTGCATTTTGGACAGCGAGTGACGGAGTTGGACTCGGATTCGGGTTCGGATTCGGATTCAGACATTAGCTTGCTTGTTTCTCTATAACGGATTCTTCTACAACCGGAAGTTGGTTTCTGATACCGGTGATTCGGATCCAGTCATCTTTACACTCAGTTTGGATGTTATCGAACCATGGATAGTACTGTTCGACAATCTCTTTCTCCTGCTCCTGCAATATACCTGAAAGACATATTTTCCCATCGGTCAAAATCTTCGAAGCGAAACAATCAGCTAATTGCTTAATAGGCCCAGCAAGAATATTTGCAAATAATACGTCAGATTTATCCTTGGGCTCACTATCTGGAAAATAAACGCCAAGCTTTCTATCGTCAATATGGTTTCTTTGAGCATTGTTGCGGGTGGCTTGAAGTGCTTGGGCGTCAATATCTAGACAAATGGCAGACTGGGCACCTTGCAAGAGGGCGGCGAGGGCGAGAATACCCGAACCGCAGCCGAAGTCGACAATGACTTTATCCTGCAGAGATTGTTGTGCAATCCACTCTAGGCAAAGTGCGGTTGTTGGATGTGTGCCTGTGCCAAATGCTAAACCAGGGTCGAGTAAAAGCGTTGGAAGATTGTCGTTGACGCGTTCGCTGTATACCCAAAAAGCGTTACCGAACTTCTGTGGTTGATGGTGCTGTAGCCATTCTCTTTCCCACACTCTATCCTCCAAAATGTTCCACAGGAGGTTAGCGTTGGTGTTCAGATCGCGAACGCAAGCCTCTATTGTGGCTGTATTTGCAGAGGTATCGAAAAGGCCCACAACGACGACTTCACTCCACAAGGGCATCGTGCCGGCTTCTGGTTCAAGAATGGGCTGGTCACCAGCGTCCGCATAAGTGACAGCGAGCGCACCAGCCTTTTCTAACAATTCCTCATATTGGGTAACCTGTTTTTCCGTTGCATCGATTCGCAGTTCTAGCCAAGGCACTTTTTCAGTTTCCGTTATCCAAGATACTGAGCGCTTGCTTCAACGCAAAGTCGTAACCTTGTGCACCACAGCCGCATATCACTGCTTCGGCGATATCTGAGAAATAGCTCTTATGTCGAAATGGTTCTCTTGCATACACATTGGACATGTGCACTTCGATAAACGGAATATCTGACGCCGCGATGGCATCGCGAATGGCAACGCTCGTGTGCGTGAACGCGCCAGGATTAATAATAATGAAATCCGTTTTTTCGCGCGCACTATGAACGCGCTCGATAATTTCGTGCTCTGCGTTGCTTTGAAAATTCTCTAACGAATGGCCGCTCTCACTAGCGAGAAAAACCAAGTTTGCACTGATGTCGGAGAGTGTGACTGAGCCGTAGGTTTCAGGCTCTCGGGTTCCAAGCAGATTCAGATTGGGGCCCTGAATCACCAATATAGTTGCCATCTTACGGCAGTGCCTCGCGTTATCATGTGGTTGAGTATGATACCTATAAGAGGAAGTCGATTCACCCGTCCTCGCCAATTGGCAAAATTCATATCAATTGTCCTATGCCTTCGTATGGTTATAATCACCAGATGTCGAATATAAAGCAGTTAGATGCGCGAATCAGAGAACAGGCTAATAGCAAGCAGAGCTCTGATTTACACGATAAAGATCCAGAACAGTTGAATGAAACTATCGCTGAAACTATCGCTGCCTCAGAAGACGAAGAAGATCAGTCTCATTCGGGTAAGCGCGGTATTTATCTGCTGCCAAATTTACTGACGACAGGAACACTATTCGGCGGCTTCTACGCCATCCTTTCGGGTCTTGCTGGGCAATATGAAGTGGCTGCAGTCGCTATCTTTGCAGCAATGTTTTTTGATGGTTTGGATGGGCGTGTCGCTCGTTTGACAAACACACAAAGCGAATTTGGTGTTGAGTACGACAGCCTCTCCGACATGGTAGCTTTTGGTGTTGCGCCTGCAGTACTTGTTTATACATGGGTCTTAGAGTCATTAGGAACCTTGGGCTGGTCCATTTCCTTCATATACGTCTCTTGCGCAGCGCTCAGATTGGCGCGATTTAATGTCCGCACCGCAAATCAGGATAAACGTTATTTTTCTGGTTTGGCGAGTCCAGCTGCTGCTGCATTAGTGGCGAGTATGATTTGGTGTGGCGCTGCGCTGGACGTGAGTTGGTTCAGCGCATTGATTGTGGCCGTTTTGACGAGTGCGGCCGGCTTGTTGATGGTTTCCAATATCAAGTATTTGAGCTTTAAGGATATCAGTTTTGCGCATAAGGTACCTTTTGCAGTGGTATTGGGGCTCTGTCTAGTCATTGCTGTGATTATGGTAGATCCGCCGCGTGTCCTCCTGTTCTTGGCGGTTTTTTATGCGTTTTATGCGCCGCTACTTACGCTCTTCAGAGGCGCAAGAAAACTTTCGATTAGCAATCTTGTCCAAAAAATCAAATCACATCGTTGATAAATGATAAATTAGGGTAGCTTTATGATTGGACGTACTAAAGAGCGAGTTTGGTCATATTTAGTGAGCTTGCTTACGGCCCAACCTAATGACCATCTTTTATCGCCCAATGATTTCGACGTCATTTCCAATAAAATTCAAACCGGTGATATCTTGTTGGTAGAAGGTCGCACGCGCGTGGGAGGGATGATCAAAACCATTACGCGTTCACCCTGGAGCCATTCGGCTATATGTATCGGACGCCTCGATGAAATTGAGGATCTGGCAGTTCGGGAGATAGTGCATAAATTCTACGATGGCCCCGTTGATGAGCCTCTTCTTATTGAGGCGGAGATTGACCGTGGAACAGTAGTAACACCGCTTAGTTTTTATCGTAGTTTTCACGTTCGTATAGCGCGTCCCATTGGTTTATCGGAAATGGATGCACGCAAAATCGCAGGGTTTATGGCGTCTCATCTTGGTGATAGTTACGATGTGAAACAGCTCCTAGATTTGGCTAGATTTCTGGTACCTTGGTGGACGTTCGTGCCGCGAAAGTGGCAATCTAGTTTGTTCGAACACAATGCTGGTCAAGCAACAAAAAACGTTTGTTCATCTCTTATTGCGGAAGCATTCAGTCGAGTAGGATTTCCTGTTTTACCGCTGGTGGAAAAATCGGCGGAGGGACGTCTGCGTTTTTATCGACGCAATCCAAAGTTATTTACGCCACGAGACTTTGATTATTCGCCTTTCTTTAAGATCCTTAAATATCCCTTATTAAAGGAAACCCCTGAGGGTTATTACCGTATTTTGCACTGGGAGCAAGCTGACGATAAAGATAATCAGCGAGTGAACTATATGAACGCTGAAGACATCGTATTCGTCTCCTCGCTAGAAGAAGAGGACCCTTCCCAAGTATGCATGGATGATAGGGATGTAACGATAAAAATCGACAAGAAGAAAGTGACATAAGGCTGTTGCTAATACTCGTCAGTATTCGAACCCTGAATTACTTTTTGTAGGCGTCTCTATGCCGCCCAGTTGACCATTTGATGGCTGACTTTGACGGAATTGTTTCGGTGATTGACCAACATTTTTGTTAAAAAAACGAGTGAAATAAGCGGGGTCATTAAAACCAAGATTGTAGGCGATCTGGCTCACGTTCAAAGTGGTGTATATGAGTTGCCTCTTGGCCTCAAGAGTGGTTCGTTCATGGACAATTTGTAGCGCGCTTTTACCTACTTTTTTTCGACATATATTATTGAGCTGTGTGGAACTAATGCCTAAGTGCTGAGCGTATTCGCTAATGTTCTTGCCAATAGTAAAACTTTTCTCGATCAGACCTTTAAACTCTCTGATTCTTTGCGCATCACGATCAAGCGTTGATGTCTGGTTTGTGCTATCTGCTAATTGCCGTCGGATCGTCCATACAAAAAGTAGCCTAGCGAGGGATTGAATGGCCATAAATCGAGAATTGCTCTCTTGTCGAAACTCAATCGCGATTTGTTGAAGGAGTTGATCCGCTCCAGTAAATTTTTCCGACGGTTTTCCTTTAAGTATAAGTGGACTCTCAATAATTCCCGCATCATTGTCTGCATGGCTGAGAATGTGCTGCATAGAGGAACCAGGGAGGGTAAGAAGATGCCCTTGAGTGCTTTTATCAATGGATTCAAATCCGTGAACACACAAAGGCGGCACTGTCGCGATCAGCGGAGCGTGCACGATTTGCTGATCGCTATCCACAACAACACGCGCGGCACCGCGAGAAATGTAGAGTAGATGGAACAAATCCAAGTGTCGATGTGTCTGAATTTTATCTAGACGATCATCATTTGGATGTTGGATGTATTTATGGTGTAGGATTTCGGTAGAAGGCCATTCAGCGAGTCTAGGGAAAAGCTTAAATGTGGGTATACTAGACTCCTTTCCCATGGTTGAAGGTCCGTCTGATAGAGATTGATAGCTTGCCAAATGTACAAGGTATTTGGACAAATATCTATTCATCTTTATAAGAGCCTTCAATATAGTGACAGTGCACCTAATTAGAAATTTATAAATAAGAGGAAAGCCCGATGAACGGATTATTGCTACTACTAGCATTTGCGGTAGGTTCAATGGTAATCGTGATGCTTTGCTTTGCAACGTTGAAAGACTTGCTGGCCAAATACTTGTCTGCGTTTGCGGGTGTGGTGATCGCACTCTGTGTATACCAGTCTTATACGCATACATGGATCCCGATTCTATTTTGGCTTGTTTTGATCGTAATGATGGTGATTGTGTTTGTGCCGAAAGTGCGAACAAAAGTCGTTATGGAGCCGATGTTGAAATATTTCCGTGCGGTATTGCCGCCCATGTCGGATACCGAGCGCGAGGCATTGGAAGCAGGAACTGTTTGGTGGGAGCCAGAGATCTTTGGTGGTCGGCCAGACTGGCAAAAACTCATTGATGCGGAGCCGGCGAAGCTAACGGAGGAGGAGCAGGCTTTCATTGATGGACCAACAGAAGAGCTCTGCAGCATGATTGATGATTGGGCTGTATCTGCACAAGACTATGATCTTTCTAAAGAAGTATGGAAGTTTCTCGGTAAGAAAGGCTTCTTCGGCATGATCATCCCAAAAAAATATGGCGGTCTTGAATTCTCCGCATTTGGACATTCTTGTGTTGTGATGAAAATTGCCAGTCGCAGCTGTGCTGCCGGCGTTACCACGATGGTTCCAAATTCTCTTGGCCCAGGACAATTGCTCCACGAATACGGGACGAAAGAACAACAAGAACATTACTTACCGCGTTTAGCGGATGGCCGCGAGATTCCTTGCTTTGCATTGACCGAGCCCACAGCAGGGTCCGATGCTGCTGGTATGTTGAGTAATGGCGTCGTATGTAAAAAGAAGGTCAAAGGTAAAGAGGTCATTGGAATCAAGCTCAATTGGAACAAACGCTATATCACCTTAGCGCCTGTGGCTACGGTGTTCGGTTTAGCGTTTAAGCTCTATGACCCTGATCATTTAATTGGCGACGAAGAAAATCTCGGTATTACTCTGGCACTCATTCCAACCAATGTGAAAGGTGTTGAAATCGGCGAGCGACATATGCCGTTAAACACACCCTTTATGAATGGTCCTATTAGGGGCAAGGATGTATTCGTCTCCTTAGATCATATCATTGGTGGTGTGGACTACGTAGGGCAGGGCTGGAGGATGCTAATGGAGTGTCTCTCCGATGGTCGTGGAATTTCATTGCCAACCACATCGGTCGCTGCAGCTAAGTTTAGCAGTATGCATACCGGTGCTTATGCTCGGGTTCGTAACCAGTTTAACGTCGCCATTGGCGAATTCGAAGGGGTGCAAGAAGCTTTGGCTTGCATCGCCGGCAACACTTATTTGATGGATGCCGTACGTCGTTTTAGCGCGGCCATGATCGATGCAGGTGAGAAGCCCTCGGTTGGTTCAGCGATTGCAAAATATCATCTTACTGAACGTATGCGTGCAGTAGTGGATGCAGCCATGGATGTCCACGGAGGCTCTGCAATTTGTATGGGCCCAAGAAATAGTATTGGACGAACCTATATGGCGGTGCCGGTCAGTATTACCGTAGAGGGCGCAAATATTCTCACGCGCAGTTTGATCATCTTTGGTCAGGGCTCAGTGCGTTCGCATCCTTGGATTTTGAAAGCAATGCAGGCTGCTGGCGAAACGGATGACAGTGTCGCATTGCCGGCGTTTGACGAGGCGATCTCAAACCATACGACTATGTTTTTGAGCAACCTTTCAAAGTCTGTGTTGGCCGGTTTTTCAGAGACCTTGTTTACCGATGGCGTACCGGGGTCTCCGGCGTCTGATCATTATCGAAAGCTATCTCATATGAGTGCCTCTTTTGGTGTGATTGCAGATGTATTGATGCTGAGGTATGGCGGAGAACTGAAGCGGCTGGAGTATTTTTCAAGTCTCTTGGGCGACCTATTCAGTTTCCTGTTTATTGGTTCTGCAGTGCTGAAGCACTACCACGCTCGCGGGGAGACAACAGAAGATTTGCCGTTATTGGAATGGTCAATGCAGGAATGCTATCGCTGCTTCCACACAGCTATGGTGGATATCTTAGACAACAAACCGCTTGGCCCGTTAACTGGGATTGTGCGCCGAGCAATTTACCCATTGGGTGTGCCGGAGCATTCACGTAATCGCGAGCTAGAAGGTCAAGTTGCTGACATTATCACTAATGATTCACGTCTGCGTTCATCCTTGATAGACGATATCTACCAGCCAACAGCTGAGGATGATCCCGTGGCCAAAATGGAAGCGGCTTTCAAAATAATTTTGGAAGCACAAAGCGCTGAGAGGACCTTTAAGAAAGCGGTTAGGGAGCTGGATACCGACGAGATTCATTTCGAAGAATGTCTAGCTGAAGCCCTAGAGAAAAAGCTTGTCTCAGAAGAGGATGCAGAGATAATCAAACGTGCACACTATGCACGGATGGATGCGATCCAAGTCGATCACTTCGATCATGATCATTGGGTGAAACGCGCAGCAGGCAAATCGGAGGCTGTATGAGTAAACGTATTTTTCTGATTGATGGTACGCGCTCGCCTATTGTAAAAGCACGTTCAGGACGAGGCCCTTTTTCCTCATCTGAACTTGCTGTGCAGGCCGGACGCCCTCTGTTGGCAAGATCTGGTATTGATATTAAAAATTTCGACGAAGTCATTCTCGGATGCATTATGCCGTCCGAACGCGAAGCGAATATTGGTCGTGTTGTCGCACTTCGGTTGGGGTTTGATGAATCGACGCCGGCATTCACCGTCCAAAGAAACTGCGCTTCTGGTATGCAATCCATTGATTCTGGTTTCAATAGTATTCAGCGTGGTGCGTCTGAGCTTGTCCTAGCGGGTGGGGTAGAGGCTATGAGCCATGCGCCAGTGCTATTTAACGAGCACTACGTTAACTGGCTGGGTAAGTTTGCAACGTCTAAAACATTCGGTCAGAAGATGAAATCGTTGAGCCAATTTCGCTTATCGATGTTGAAACCGGTGTTTGCACTAGAACACGGTTTGACAGATCCCATCGTCAATCTGAATATGGGGCATACGGCAGAGAAAATTGCGGCTAGGTTTGATATTTCTCGTAAACAGATGGATGAATTTGCTGTTACCAGTCATTTGCGGTCCGTTGAAGCAAGAGAAAACGGTGTGTTTGATGGCGAAGTTGTGCCCCTCTACGATACAAAAGGTAAGGTCTATACATTTGATGATGGTGTGCGTGCGGATAGCAATGTAGAAAAGCTTGGTACCTTGAGGCCGGTATTCGACAAGCCACATGGCAAAGTGACGGCGGCCAATAGTTCGCAAATTAGCGATGGAGCGTCCTGGATTATCATGGCTTCAGAAGACGCAGTGAAGAAATACAAATTGCAGCCAATGGCAGAGATTAAGACCATTAAGTGGGCGGGCCTTGACCCTGCTCAAATGGGCTTGGGTCCAGTTTATGCCGTCGCAAAGGTGTTGCAAGAACAAGGCTTGTCGATGTCTGACATTGATTTTTGGGAAATCAACGAGGCCTTCGCTGCCCAGGTGCTGGCTTGTAATGCTGCATTTGATTCCGAAGAATTCTGTAAAACAGAGCTTGGTATAGATTCAGCGCTTGGCAGCATCGATGTGGACAAACTCAATATTCATGGCGGAGCCGTTGCCTGTGGACATCCAGTTGGAATGTCAGGCAATCGACTTGTTTTACATATTGCACGAACCCTCAAACAGCAAGGTGCTAAGCGCGGCATTGCTACTCTCTGTATAGGCGGTGGGCAGGGCGGTGCAACACTTATCGAAGCGGTATCTTGAAGGAATTTTCGGAGAATAATAGATAAATGAGCATCGATACTTTAAAGCACTGGAAATATTCGCTCGACGACAAAAACGTAGGTACGTTAATACTCGATAAAGAAGGCACAGCGGTAAATGTGCTCAGCTCGGATGTTTTGACGGAGCTGGAAGAGGTCGTCACCTATTTAGAAAGCAACACACCGTCTGGCTTAGTTATTGCTTCTGCTAAGAAAGCTGGCTTTTTGGCAGGTGCAGATGTCAACGAATTTACTGGTTTGAAAAGTCGTGACGAGGTATTGGCCGTTGTGCAGCGTGGACAGCAGCTATTTTTGCGCATAGAACGCCTCGCATGCACCACCGTTGCTGTTATTCATGGCCATTGTATGGGTGGTGGTGCGGAACTTGCCCTTGCTTGTGATTATCGTGTCGCTGACAAAGCTCGCGGGTGCAAGATTGGATTGCCGGAAGTCAAACTTGGCATTCATCCTGGTTACGGTGGTGTCGTGCGCCTATCAAAACTAATCGATCCATTCCAAGCGCTAATGTTAATGATGGCGGGTAGTGTCATTGATGGCAAAACCGCATCTAAAAAAGGGTTGGTAGATATTGCGACTGACGATCGCCACATAGATGAGGTGGGTTACAGTATCGCTTCGGGCAAATTAAAACCGACGCGAAAAACCAGCTTAGTATCTAAACTTTTAGACGTTCAATTGGCGCGTAATATCGCGGCAAAGCTTGCCAAAAGAGGTTTAGATAAAAAGGCGAATCCGGATCATTATCCCGCGCCATATCGATTGCTAGAGCTTTGGCGAGAGCTTCCTCAAGCCATAGCTAAAGGTGATGAAGCCGCCTATCTTGCGGAGGCAGAATCTTTTGCTATGTTGTTTGATGGCGAGGAGTCGCGGCGAGCGATCGAAAACCTTGTGCGTATTTTTCTACTTGATAAAGAGCTAAAAGGTCGAGCCAAAGGCGCCAAATTTGACGGTAAACGGGTTCATGTTGTCGGAGCGGGTGTGATGGGCGGTGATATTGCCGCTTGGTGTGCACTTAGCGGGTTTGACGTGACGCTTCAGGATGCGAACCCCGAATTTATCGCGCCAGCGATGGCGAGAGCACACAAGCTCTTTAAGAAAAAATTGCGAGCACCAGAGAAAGTGCAAGCAGCTATGGATCGCTTGATGCCGGATCCTAATGCAGATGGTGTGCCGTCCGCCGACCTTATTATTGAAGCAATTTCCGAAAAGCTCGAAGCTAAGCAAGGCTTATACGCGGCGCTTGAGCCACGAATGAAGCCCGGTGCGCTGTTAGCGAGTAATACCTCAAGTATTCCACTAGAAGATCTCGCTGCTAATCTCAGCAAACCTGATCGTCTAGTCGGTATCCACTTTTTTAATCCTGTTGCGATGATGCAGCTGGTGGAAGTTGTGCGCGGCAAAAACTCTAGTGACGCCTCAGTCGGCGAAGCGCTGGCGTTCGTTAATGCCATTGGCAAACTGCCGATTGAAGTGAAATCTGCTCCAGGGTTTTTGGTTAACCGTGTCTTGATGACTTACTTGTCTGAAGCCATGAAGCTATACGAGGAAGGTGTTCCACCAGAGGCAATTGATAAAGCAGCCGTTGATTTTGGCTTGCCAATGGGCCCAATAGAATTAGCAGATACCGTGGGCATCGATATATGTCAGGCGGTGGCGTCGGAGCTGATTGCGGCCTTTGGAGGCAAAGACACGGGTTTGCTTACAGACCTGATCGCTAAAGAAAAACTTGGCAAAAAATCTGGGGAAGGCTTCTATAAGTGGGAGAAAGGGAAACCAGTCAAAGACAAATCTGCTGACCTTACCTACAGTAGTGACGTTCAAGATCGTATGACACATATGATGCTCAACGAATCGATGCAGTGCCTAGCGGAAGGCATAGTGACAGATGCAGACGCACTTGATATGGGAATGATTTTCGGTACGGGTTTTCCTCCTTTTCTTGGTGGGCCGATCGAGCATATTCGCAGACTTGGGCAAGACTCCTGTAAAACTCGCCTCGAAGAATTGTCAGAGGGAGGAAACGATCGTTTCGCTCCTAAATCAGGTTGGTTAGAGGTGAGTGTCTGATCGCACAGTAGAAGTTTGAGGTTGGTAGAACATTCGCTAATAACGAGAAACGCGGCTATGGAACCATCAAAAGCAATCGAGTCTCTTGTGCAGGATGCAGTGCTTGTTCTTCGGATAAATCGCCCGGAGAAAATGAATGCACTGACGATGGATATGTACTCTCAGCTAAGTGCCGGCTTGGACCAAGCAACAGAGTCGCGAGAAATTGGTGCGGTTTTGATTGCTGCAAACGGCGACAACTTTAGTGCTGGCAACGACATGAATAATTTCATGGAAATGGCAGCATCATTAGCGAATGACGCCAACTCACTAAGCCCTCAAGATGTGCCTGTTGTTGGTTTTATTCACCGACTAGTTCGTTTTGAAAAACCGCTATTTGTTGCGGTTCAAGGTCAGGCTGTAGGCATTGGTTTAACACTGACATTGCATGCTGACTTTGTGTATTTAGCAGACACAGCAGTGCTCTCTGCGCCCTTTGTTGATTTAGCGTTGGTTCCGGAGGCGGCTTCATCTATGTTGTTGCCGCAAAGAATTGGGGCGCTACGTGCGTCAGAGATACTTCTTGCAGCAAAACCAGTCGATGCAAAAACGGCATTGGATTGGGGGTTGGCAAATAGGGTAACTTCACCAGATACTCTTTATGAATCTGCACTTAAAGCAGCCGCAAGCGTTGCTGCTAAACCAAGTGAAGCACTAAAACTCACAAAACAACTTATGCGCGGCGATAAAGATGCGGTTTCAGCTCATGTTGATGCAGAGCTAGACGTGTTTTTTAGACGGTTAAGTTCAGGCGAAGCTAAAGCAGCTTTCGCAGCCTTTTTGGCACGCTGATAGTTGATAGCCAAGCGGCATCAGAGAAAGCGACTTTAAGTGGGTTCTACTGGGGACGTTTTGTTAATAGCGATTGTCGAAAAAATAACGGCCAAAACCCAAAGCAGTGGCCCCAAGGCACCGGGAACCATCGGAACATAGCCTGGCGCCAATACAAATACAATGTAACCAATATCCGCCGCGCTAATAACAATAAGGTTGAGCCAATAACCGAGCCGGTTGTTTTTCCAATTGCAGAGTAAAGCGACGTAGATTGCGAAAATAGCAAAGAACAGCAGATAGAAGGCATCCTGAAAAAGCCGCCCTTGTAACATGCCAGGCTCTAGTGATGCACCAAATGTATAGACTCTTCGCGCTGCTTCAATATGCAACAGCCCCCAAAGAAAGTAGGTGATTGCGCCCAGCTTTGCGAATACTTTGTTCATGGTGGACTCCGAGTCTCTCTAGCTTTATCTGGCGAACACTCTATCTAAGACTAAAAATAGCGCCTGTATTTATGCGGCCGCCTATACAACCTCAACGGTCTGCATCATCCCCAAGTCTTCGTGACGAAGGATGTGACAGTGGATAACAAATTTCCCCCGGTAAGTTTCAAAACGCGTTTTGTAGGTCACCGACCCTGGCTGCCTATTTTGGCCTGTTGAAATACCAATGGTGTCTTGCCAGCGACGCAATGGGCTGTCTTTAGGAAGTTCTTCACCATTAATGTGGGTGATAAACAGCGGGTTCACATGAATATGGAAGGCATGTATGCCACGGGCATTGTTTGTCACGGTCCATTCTTCTTCGGTTCCCAGCTTCATCGTTTGTTTGACCTGACCGGTGAAGCGCTCACCGTCAACATCAACTCGACCAGAAAAAGTGACTTTTCTTGGTGGAAGTTTTTCGTCACCAAAAGGTTTTAACCCAGGCCCAGGGAGTTGGTCGTCGTCCGACCATGGGTGGTCAATAGGGCTGCCTTTGATTTCCAGATTTACCTGAAAATTGGAGGGGCGACCGCCGCCGCCCATACCGCCACCGCCCATACCACCCATACCGCCGCCACCCATACCGCCCATACCACCATTGTTGTTCTGGAATTGAGCGATAGGGTCGTCGTTTTCGATACGATCTTGTAGCACGGGATCAACGCCTACCGAAAGTAATTGTTGTGGCGCATCTGCTGGAACTCGAATCAAGAGGTCTGTTCGATTTCCCGGTGCTAAGGCCGCGGGGTTTAACCAGGGTTCTTGAGCTTCAAAGCGATCAATTTTTACTCTGCGGGGCAGTGTGATCCCGTCAAAAGCAATTTGATAGATTTCCACATCCTCAAGGCTTGGTCTGAGATAGGCAAAGTTACTGCCCGCTGCTTGTGCATTAATAATTCTCCAGCGTTGCACTTCACCTGGTCGCATGCTGATGGTTGGATTTTCTTGGCCGCCACCATCTGGATCAACCAGAATCACACCGCGATTCGTGATCATCAGTATTTTTTCAGCAGCTTGCTCAATATAGTCAGGCATATAACCTGCTGGATCTTTTACTATCAGCGGACCCGCTAGCCCCGCACCCACCTGACGCGCAGTCGAACCATGCTTATGTGCGTGATACCAATGCGTGCCTCCCGGATGATTATCTAGAAGTTCAAAGCGGTAACGTGCTTCATGTGAACGGAAAGTGTGTTTTACCTCTTCGCCACAGAGTATTTCACAGGGGACAATTTGATCCTTAGGCACGACGTTGATAAACACGTTGTCCGAATCAAATTCACCACTGGAATCAGTGCTAGGTGATACATGCAGACCGTGCGTGTGAAGGTTAGTTGTGTTTAGTCCGTGAAAGGCATTAACGTTTTGTACGCAGTCATCATCTAACGCAGGCAAGCTATTGATCAGGTGAACGTCAAAACTCTCACCGGGATTTACCGAAATAGTCGGCCCAGGCGTTTTGCCATTGTAGGTTGGTAGCCCATTCACTTCTTGAACATCGAGTTTTACGGGCTTGTTTTGCGCTGCGTGGGAAAGATTTTGTATGCCTACACCTGCGCCAACAGCGGATAGTCCAGCACCCGTCATCTTGAGTAGGTTTCTGCGAGAGAGCCCTTTCTTGGTTATTTTCTTTGACCGGCCTTTTTTGGACATAACCATTCACATATTTTGTATAAGAGAAGCTTTAATGTAATAGCT
>CAZUTO010000021.1:0-35429 GCA_964623085.1 uncultured Porticoccaceae bacterium | reverse complement strand
TAGAGGATTGTCTAGAAGACTGTGATTTTATACAGTTTTGTATATTTGTACAGTAGTGCCTGTTGAACAGCTGGCTAAATTGGTGATATAGGGAAATCAGTAGAGTTCATCAACGCCAAGGGTAACATCTGGCTCAATCATGCATAGAGGATCATTCGCGGGCATGAGTAGAGCCTCCGTGTTGCGATCTTCGGAAGAAACTTCGTAGGATGCGCTCCAGTCTTCGGGGGGCGCCGCAGGTTCAATATCTTGTGCTCCCCATACTTGAGCATCGTATTCGCCTAGCTCGCCATCGATATATTGTATTTCGATGGTGTGGGCCTGCTCATCAATTGCTACCACTTCGAACAGTTGATTGGAGTACTTATCGAAAAACCACTCACCGATGCAGGGAATTCTAAATGCCATATTCAATGCCTCAGGAGAATCGAAATAAGTCATGGATACTCTTCCTCTCCCACCGGTCAGTCAACCTAGGTTTTCGCGTTAAAATATTGTGCGAATGCATATCAGATGTTTTTTATATATCTCAGAAATGGGTATGTTAAGCATATGTTTTGCACTAGTTTCTTAGGTTGTAAGAGCGGTTAGGTCTATAAAGTGGTACCTTAAGAAAAAAAACGTCTAATACTTGGGATACAAAATGCGAGGACGAAATTGATTGGGTCATTGATGCTAGATGTTCAGGGCACATCCCTGTCATCTGAAGAAAAAGAACTGTTGAAAGCACCTCAGGTTGGAGGACTGATTTTGTTTGCTCGGAATTATGTTTCCCGAGCTCAATTGAGTAATTTAATCAGCGAAATTCGCGATTCAAGCCCCGATATTTTGATTGCTGTTGATCAAGAAGGAGGGCGTGTGCAGAGGCTTCGGGATGAGTTCCAAGTACTTCCACCCCTCCAAAAAATAGGAAATTTGGCTGCATCTATGCCTGACCAAGCCGCTGATATTGCTCACACGTTTGGATGGTTGATGGCGGCAGATGTGCTTTGCACGGGCATCGATTTTAGTTTCGCACCGGTATTGGATCTTGACCGAGCACATTGCGCCGTAATTGCGGATCGGTCTTTCTCGGATGACCCTACGCAATGCATCGAGCTTGCAAAGCCTTACATCGAGGGCATGCAAGCTGCTGGCATGGCCGCTACGGCGAAGCACTTCCCTGGACATGGTGGCGTATCCGGGGATAGCCACCTCGAATTGCCGGTTGATGAGAGAACGTGGGAAGAGGTTGATACACATGATATTCGGCCATTTAGGGCGCTTGCTGATACATATGATGCAGTGATGCCAGGCCATCTTTTGTTCCCCAGTATTGATGATAATCCAGTCGGCTTCTCACCGTTTTGGTTACAAGAGGTATTGCGAAAACAGCTTGGGTTCGAAGGTGTTATTTTTAGTGATGACTTAAGTATGGAAGGCGCTGCAGCGGCCGGTACCTACGCCGAGCGAGCGAGCTTAGCGCTCGAAGCTGGTTGCGATATGGTGCTAGTATGTAATAACCCGACGGGTGCGCTAAGTGTGTTGTCTTGGATGCAGGAACAACCGGCCAAAGAAAACTTAAGGCTAAATAAAATGCGCTCGCGAGTCAGCTGGGATCTGAGCAAAATGCATGCCGATCCTCGCTTTGAGAAGTCTAAACAATACCTAAAAATGATCTCTGAGTTTCACTGAAAATTATGCTGGAAACTATCTATAACAATCTGAGCCAATACTGGGTTTTTTGGCTATTTCTAATCGTAGTTTTGACTCTGCTGGCAAATTTGTTGGCGCGACGTTTATTACGTTTTTTGGATAGGCATACGCAGAAAACGAAGAGTCTTTGGGATGATGCTTTATTAGGTTCAGTTGGGGCTCCTTTGGGTTGGGCGATTTGGCTTTTTGGGATCAATTTTGCTGCCAAATTTACGGCGGGTGTAAATGATTTACCCTGGGATTTCTCGCTGTCGTTATTTAATAAAACGGCGGTTATTGTATTAATTTCATGGGCGATCCTTCGGTTTCTGGGACGTGCGGAAGCCAATCTCACGACAGACCGATACCTTCAGCAACCAATGGACTTAACCACTGCAAAGGCGGTGCGCAAGCTTCTTCATGCCGCCGTTATTATTACTGGGTTTCTGGTGATCTTGCAGCTTTATGGTGTTTCGGTAAGTGGCGTGCTTGCTTTTGGCGGGATTGGTGGAATTGCAATAGGTTTTGCTGCACGAGACATGCTCGCTAACTTTTTTGGCGCCATGATGATCTACTTGGACAAACCGTTTTCTGTGGGCGACTGGATTCGATCGCCTGACCGGGAGATTGAAGGGACGGTTGAAGATATTGGATGGCGGCAAACGGTGATTAGAACGTTCGATAAGCGCCCACTATATGTCCCTAATTCTATTTTTACGTCTATTGCTGTCGAAAATCCGTCGCGGATGCGTAATCGCCGGATTTATGAAACCTTTGGTGTGCGCTGCTCAGATGTGGGCGTTTTGCCGAACATTGTCCGCGATGTAAAAAAAATGCTGGAAGATCACCCTGAAATTGATACCAGTCAGACATTGATTGTGAACGTGAATGCTTTCGGTGCAAGCTCCTTAGACTTTTTCGTTTATACCTTCACTAAAACGACGGACTGGGTTAAATTCCACGAAATCAAACAGGATGTCTTACTTAAAATAGACGGTATTGTGAGCGCTAATTCTGCAGAGCTTGCCTTTCCTACTCAGACCATTCATTTGGGCGCTGAAACACCACTGCCGATGCCTATTCCTCAAACTCCAGCTGATAGCGTCCAGTAATAGTTGCTATGTTTGCCATTGTTGGTGGTACTGGCCTTGATAGTTTGTCTTGTGCGCAAGTTAATCGTCGTCATAACATTACTAGTAAATATGGCCCGACTTCTGATGCCGTTCTAGAGCTCGAGTTTGAGGGAAGTTCGTTTTTCTTTTTGCCCCGGCATGCCCAAGGCCATCGCTTGGCCCCGCATCGCATTAACTATCGCGCAAATATATGGGCGTTGCAGAAGTTAGGGGTAGAGCAGATTCTGGCGGTTAACGCTGTCGGAGGCATTCATCCGGACTTCTCCACTGGCGATTTGGTGGTGCCTCACCAGATTATCGACTATACCTATGGCCGTGAAGCGACGTTTTTTGATGGTGTGGCAGAGCCATTGCGCCACGCCGATTTTAGCGACCCTTTTTCATCTGTTCTGCGCTCAGCCATTATTTCAGAGGCATCAGCTGGAAGAAAAACGGGCGCAAGAACCCTGCATGATTTTGGAGTCTATGCTTGCACTCAGGGGCCGAGATTGGAAACGGCTGCAGAGATCCAAAGGCTCAAACGTGATGGCTGTGACCTGGTTGGGATGACAGCCATGCCGGAAGCAGTATTGGCTCGTGAATTGGGAATGGATTACGCGCCGATCTGTATGGTGGTTAATGCTGCAGCCGGGCTAGATGAAAAGCCGTTATCGGAACAGGAGATTGTGCGTGAATCTGCCAATATGGCACAGGATGCTAGTGATATTCTTGTTCGTGTAATTTTGGCCGACGAGCAAGTCGATAACGACCAGTGAGCTGGCTTTTTTTAGGTGCGACGGGTCAGGCAGATCAAGTATGCCAAGTAGAAGACTCAGCTAGTTTCAGTTGCGAGAAGGTTACCGATTCGGGATGGTAGGGAGAGGCGCGGGAATGTATTCGATGGGCGCCGCTTCTTTCTCAACAGCCTCAGCGATCGGATGAATGACTGTCAATATGCCGACTTTAGGATGATCGATGTAATGTAATTCTGTGCTGCGCATGCGGCGGCTAGATTGAATGTGAATAATCTCTTTGACTGGAAATTCACGTTGTATAGAGGCGTAGCCATCGGCACCGTAAAAGCCAGTTACGCTGTCGAGCGAACTTTGGTTGCTTAAATCACTCTGGTCAGTAGGCAGTGGCGGGAGTTGGGTTGAATAAAATTCAGTCGGCTCCGTTGAGTTCGGTGGCAGAGGCTCGGTTAGCCAAAGGTTGCTATCTATGTGAAGGAATCGAGATAGGTGAACGCGAATGGCACCTTCTAGGCGATAGTGTTCACCTATTTCCTCTCCTGCTTGAACGAGAATCCATGGTGAGCGTTCTTCTGGCAATACAGGCATTCTCCATGCTTTATGCCATAGCAAACGGTAGCCATCAGTCACCCGCATTGCGTAGCTTTCGTTATCTAGTCGTTTTGCCGCTGGTGAGAGCTCTACGATAGAGGCAGAGTTCCTGTCTTTTGCTGAGCTTAAATCGAGAAGTGGTGTTGGCCAGAAGAGTTCAACATTGGCAGGCCATCGCTCAGGATCACTCGCGTTACTAAAGTTATTAGACTGATGCTCAAAGATCAGGACTTCAATTTCATACGAATCTTGCGCCAGCATAGGTGTGGCGATGAGAAGGCTAAAAAGTATGAGTAAATATCTCAACTGCTAAGCTCCGATAGTAAATTCTCGACAAAGGCAAACCGTTCTTCGGCATTATCGAGAGATTGGGAGAATTGTAGGCTAGTCGAGCCATTGAAGCGATACTGTTCTGGATGTAACTGCACCAATTCTATTAGTTTCATTGGATCAATATTGGGTTGGCTTGTAAATTGAAGCTTTCCGGTACGTTCGCCACATTCTATTTTAATTATACCCAGTGGTTCTGCCACCTGTTTAATCCGTTGTTGACGAACAAGCAGTTTAACTTCAGGCGGGAGTAGTCCATAACGGTCAATCATTTCGACCTGTAATTCTCGTAGAGATTCTTCATCCTTTGTATTGGAGATTCTCTTATAGAGTTGGAGACGACTATTGACGTCCGGCAGATAATCTTCTGGGATCAGCGCGGAGGTGCGCAGATTAACCTCAATATTGGGTTGTAGGAAATCTTCTGTTTCGTTGTTGTTGCCTGTCTGCAAATTGCTGACTGCGGCTTCCAGCATCTGCTGGTAGAGATCGAAACCGATGGCATGTATTTGGCCACTCTGATTGTCGCCAAGCAATTCGCCTGCCCCACGTATTTCTAAGTCATGTGTTGCAAGGGTAAAGCCACTGCCAAGATGGTCTGCCGCCTCAATGGCTTCGAGTCGCTTTACAGCATCAGCAGACATGCTTTTTGTGTCGGGAGTGAGCAAATAAGCATAGGCTTGATGATGCGATCGTCCGACGCGGCCTCTTAGCTGGTGTAATTGAGCTAGCCCGAATTTGTCGGCACGTTCAATTAGCATGGTGTTGGCGTTGGGAATGTCTATCCCTGTTTCGATAATCGTCGTACACACTAGAATGTCGTAACGGTGGTGGTAAAAATCCGAGATCGTGGCTTCTAGCTCGCGCTCACGCATTTGCCCGTGAGCAATGCCGACGCGAGCATCAGGTAAAAGTGCATGAATTTCTTCGGCACAACGGTCGATCGAGCGCACTTCATTGTGGAGGTAAAAGACCTGTCCTCCCCTCAGCAGCTCTCGCTGCAATGCTTCTTTTACGATGGCTTTTTCATAGGGTTGCACAAAGGTTTTTACCATCAACCTTTTAGCGGGTGGGGTTGCGATAATGCTGAGATCGCGGATTGACGCCATGGCCATATTCAGCGTGCGCGGAATCGGTGTGGCCGTTAAGGTCAGAATATCTACTTCGGCTTTTAGAGATTTCAGCTGGTCTTTTTGACGTGTACCAAATCGATGCTCTTCATCGACAATAAGTAACCCGAAGCGGGCGATATTTGGCTTTTGGCTGAGCAATTTGTGCGTGCCGATGAGTATGTCTAGTTCGCCGTTTTGAAACGATTCCATAACAGCATTTTGTTCTTTTGCCGATTTTAGCCGTGATACGGAATCTATTTTTACTGGCCAGTTTGCAAATCGGTCGCGGAAACTATCGTAATGCTGGCGTGCGAGCAGCGTCGTAGGCACTAGCATCATGACCTGTTTATTGGACGCTATTGCTGTAAATGCTGCGCGCATGGCCACTTCTGTTTTGCCAAAGCCTACATCGCCGCAGACCAGTCTATCCATGGCTTTTGGTGACAACATATCTGCTCGCACTGCAGCAATACAGGTCACTTGATCGTCGGTTTCTTCAAAAGGAAATTCCTCGCAAAAACGGAGGTATTCAGCTTCGTTGTTAGTGAAAGCGAAACCCGGTTTCGCTTTGCGTCGAGCGTAAATTTCTAGCAACTCTGCGGCAGTGTCACGTATCTGTGCGCGCGCCTTGCGTTTGGCTTTTTCCCATTGGTCAGAGCCCAGCTTATTGAGTGGTGCGGAGTCTGCATCTGCGCCACTGTAGCGAGCAATAAGGTTAAGGGACGTAACGGGCACATAGAGCTTGTTACTATCGGCATATTCTAAGTGTAAGAACTCGTTTACTTGCCCATCTGTTTTCAGTGTGATCAGCCCAAGATATCTGCCCACACCGTGCTCAATGTGAACAATGGGTGCACCTAAACTCAGCTCGGTGAGGTTGCGGATAACCTGATCGGCGTCGGTCCAGCGCTTGGATTCATTTGTACTGCGTTGTCGAACGCGTTCTTGCAGCAGCTCCGACTCTGTAATGATGGCGAGTTGATTGTTTTTGAAAAAAAAGCCTTCTTCAAGTGGTGCCGCGCAGATACTAAGTCGGGCGCTGGATTGTTCGAACTGTTGCCAGTTGTCAACGCTGTCGGGTTCGATGCTGTCTCTCCCGAGAAGCTCTAACAGTAGCTCACGACGGCCAGCTGTTTCAGCGAGAATGAGCGTTTTACTCTGTTCTTGAACGAACTTCTGGAAATCTTTGCTATGGATGTCTTCTTTATGCTTTAACGCAATATCGGGCAGCGGTAGCGCTTGTGCTTCTGCCGATTTACCCCATTGAACTCGCGGGTAGTTTTTTATTTTGCTTTGTACCTCGGCCACAGGAAGGTAAAGCTCGGCGGGCCTTAAAACGGGGCGATCTAAATTGCCGACAAGCTGAGCGTGACGATCACTGATCTCTTGCCAGAAATTTTGAGCTGCATTTGTGATATTTGGATGAAGGTATACAGATGTTGTATTGGGAAGGTAGTCAAAAATATCGGCCATTTGTGTGTGGAAGAGTGGCAAATAGCACTCTATACCTTGAGGAGAAAAGCCTTTTCCAACAGCATTGTAGGTCTGTGAGTCGCGTGGGTCTCCATCGAGCGTCTCGTGCCACCGGTTTTGGAAATGATGGATAGCGTCGCGTGTCAGACTAAATTCTCGTCCCGGCAGAATTTCAATTGAGCCTACTTTATCTATGGTGAGTTGGGTGTCTGGATCAAACCTGCGTATTGATTCAATCTCATCGTCGAATACATCGATTCGAAGAGGCAAGTTTTGCCCCATGGGGAATAGATCCAGCAGAGAGCCGCGCAGCGCAAATTGGCCATGTTCTGTCACAGTTTCGCAGGCGCGATAACCGGCGTTGGTCAAAATGGCGCGCTGCTGCGTTATATCAAACAGATCACCGGTAGATACGATTAGGCTATGGCCTTTAATAAAAGCAGGCGGGGGCAGTTGGTGCATCAGGGTGTTGATGCTTGCTACGAGTATGAACGGTTTGCCATTGGCAAGCTGATAGAGTGCTTTTAATCGACTGGATATCAGCTCATCACTAGGCGAAAAGAAATCGTAGGGTAGAGTCTCGTAATCCGGAAATAGACCGATCTTTGATTGGTCTTCTTCGCTCGCAAAGAAGTGCAGGCTTTCTTTTAGCTGTAATGCGCTTGATGCGGAATCAGTAATGACGAGTGTATTCTGGTTTGCAGAAGCCTTTTCAATAATCGCAAGGCCGATGGCAGACAATGGTGCCTCGGGCCAGAAAGACGTGTCGCCGGTGTTTGAAGGTGTGGGCAGTTGCTCAAACAACGCAGAGCGCTCGGTGGAAGAAGTATGGGTTCATTGTAGGCTCAGAAAATAGGGCGCACATTTTAGATGTTCGCTGACGTAAGGCAACCACCAATAAGCTTGAGTGAATGCCGAGCTTGGCAAATCAAAACCTGATGATTGGCGCTATTTACGTCAATGATTGCAGCGATAAAAACCAAAGGTGTCTGAGTCATGTTTTTGTAGCACCCCTGCCCAGTAACTCTGAATTCAAGGGTTAATCGGAATTTTGTCTCAATTTTACGCGGGACCCAAGCTATAAAAACACAGGTTTGGCTTGTTTGCCTTGTAAGATGCCTTGGTTCGTTAACCGAATAACTCTATAATTCTCGCGCTCAAAAAGGGCGGTGCTCAATGAATCGAGCACGACTATTTGTTTATACTTTGTATTTTCAAGCTAGCTATACCAACAATCAGTTGAAGGAGTGCTCATCGTGACCGACCAAATTCGCCCCATTCCAGAGGATTTCTTTCGTGATTGGAAAGAGCGTGAAGAGTTAGCAGAAAACATGATTCCGCTTATCGGGAAGCTTTATCGTAGTAATAACGTGACTTGCTATATCTATGGCCGGTCACTCGTGAATCGATCTGTTCTCGATATTATGAAGGCGCATCGCTTTGTTCGTCAGATTGAGCGTAGCGAACTTTCAGAGTTTGAAACCTGGCCTGTGTTGCAAGAATTAGCGAAGCTAAACCTCGGCCATGCACATATTGATGTAGGAAGAATTACGTCTAGCTACATGAAAGACGACCGCGGCATGCCTATTGCGGATTTTGTTCGTCATGAGGTAGGTGAGGCTGCAGATAATCCATCTAAGCCACTAGTAAAACCGCAAGATGTCGTGCTTTATGGCTTTGGTCGTATCGGGCGATTGGTTGCACGATTGTTGGTAGAGAAAACTGCTGGTGGCAATACTATTCGTTTGCGCGCCATTGTTGTGCGCAAAGGTAAGGCGGCTGACGATCTTATGAAGCGCGCCAGTATGCTGCGTCGAGATTCGGTTCATGGTTCTTTTAAAGGCACTATTCGTGTTCTTGAAGAGAAAAATCAGCTGGTTTGCAATGGCAATGTCATTCAATTGATTTACGCCAATAATCCAGCAGAAATCGATTACACAGAATACGGAATTGACGACGCTATTGTTGTTGATAACACGGGCGTTTGGTCAGATGACGAGTCGCTGAGCCAACATTTGCAATCGAAAGGTGTAGCGAAAGTATTATTGACTGCGCCAGGGAAAGGCAGCCTTAAGAATATTGTCGCAGGTATAAATTGTTCTGAAATTGAACCGACTGACAAAATGGTGTCGGCAGCATCCTGTACGACCAATGCTATTGTTCCTGCGCTTAAGCTGCTAAATGACAGCTTTGGCATCGTGCGTGGTCATGTGGAAACTGTGCATGCCTATACCAATGACCAAAATCTGATTGATAACTATCATTCAGCTGATCGTCGTGGTCGGTCTGCTCCTTTGAACATGGTATTGACATCAACTGGTGCTGCGAAAGCGGTGGCCAAGGCGCTTCCAGAGTTGGAAGGTAAGTTGACTGGTAATGCGATCCGAGTGCCAACACCGGACGTATCCATGGCGATATTGAATTTGACTTTGGATAAGCCCGTCAGTGCTGAAGAGCTAAATGATTTTATGCGGGAAGCGTCCTTGCATGGTCCATATCACAAGCAAATTGACTTCACTGAATCGCCAGATGTGGTTTCTAGCGATATCGTCGGTTCACGAACAGCCTGCGTTTTTGACGCACGTGCGACTATTTGTAATGAAAATACGGCAACGCTTTATCTCTGGTATGACAATGAATTTGGCTACACATGCCAAGTTCACCGTGTGCTAGAGAAAATGGCCGGAGTGAGTTACGCGGTCTATCCTTCCAGTGCGTAATGCTTGCATGAATTGAGTAGGGAGATGCGCTGGATATTCCGGCACGCTCTCCCTATAATGCGGCGCAGTTTTCTAGGCATCATCTTTAGTGCTTGAATGGTAAATTCAGGCGCTGGTTTTTCAAGATATCAGTGGACTTTCTATAAGCTTTGCTAAAGATGCCCTATGAGTTTGTCGACATACCCGAAATCAAGCGTTTCCATATTAAAAAGGTTGTAGGCTAAAGCCGATGTTTACTATTAAAAAGGGGCTAGATGTCCCACTATCTGGCGCACCTAAGCAGCAGATAGAACCAGGCCCGACTATCAAGTCAGTTGCTGTTATCGGACCCGACTATCATGGTATGAAACCCACCATGCTTGTGCGGGAAGGGGATACAGTATCCCTTGGGCAAAAACTCTTTGAAGATAAAAAAACGCCCGGTGTTTTCTACACCGCACCAGCCGCAGGAACGGTCACGGCCGTTAATCGTGGCGATCGCCGTATGCTTGAATCTGTGGTGATTGAAATTGATCCCGCCGGTCAGGAATTGAGCTGGGAATCCTACAGCACTAACGAATTGGATAACCTTGATCGAAACAAAGCAGTTGAACAGCTGACGGAGTCCGGTCAATGGGCTGCTTTTCGCACTCGTCCGTTTAGTAAAACGCCATCACCCGACACAGAGCCGGAAGCCATCTTTGTTACAGCGGTTGATACCAATCCGTTGGCTGTTGATCCAAGCCTTGTTATTGCAGAGCACTCTGATGATTTCCAGTCGGGTTTGAAAGTAATGGCGCGTTTGACGCAGGGCAAAGTACATGTGTGCTCTGGGGAAAACGCGAATTTCAGTGTAACCGGAGATCGTATTGAGAAGCATAGCTTCTCTGGACCGCATCCGGCCGGATTGCCTGGCACGCATATAGGTAAACTGCACCCAGTAAGCATACAGCGAGTTGTTTGGGTGATTGGTTATCAGGATGTCATTGCTATTGGTAAATTATTTACCACGGGAAAACTTTTTGTAGATCGCGTTGTTTCTTTGGGTGGGCCTCAGGTCAAAAACCCCAAGATAACGCGCACTCGTGCTGGCGCGAGTTTGACCGATCTTATGGCGGGCAATCTAAATGAGGGTGAAAATAGGGTCATTAGTGGTTCAATTTTATCCGGCAGAACCGCAGACAATGCCTATGCTTATCTAGGTCGTTATGACACACAGGTGACTGTTTTGGCGGAAAACACAGACCGCCCTGTTTTGCACTATGTTCAGGCCGGTCGGAATCGTTTTTCCGCATTGCCTATCTATGTTTCGCGATTAATGGGCAAGAAAGAGTGGGATTTTAATACGGCGACCAATGGCAGTGAGAGGGCGATGGTGCCTATCGGTGCTTATGAGCAGATCATGCCTTTAGATATTCTTCCGACGCAGCTTTTACGAGCGCTTATTGTGGGTGATACGGCAACGGCGCAAGAGCTGGGGGCATTGGAACTTGATGAAGAAGATCTAGCACTTTGCACGTTCGTTTGCCCCGGGAAATATGAGTATGGTCCAATTTTGCGCGACAACTTGTCACGTATCGAGCAGGAGGGTTAGATGTTACGCAAGATCCTGGATGATATGGCGCCCAACTTTGAAAAAGGCGGGAAACATGAAAAGTGGTACGCGCTCTATGAAGCAGTAGACACCATTTTCTATATGCCGAGCACACGTACCTCGGCTGCAGCTCATGTACGCGATGGTATCGACTTAAAACGTATCATGATTACTGTTTGGGCTTGCACCTTCCCAGCGATGTTTTTTGGTATGTGGAACCTAGGGTTTCAGGCAAACACCTTTATCGCAGCAACGCCTGGCATCGAAGGAAGCGGCGACTGGCATGAGATCTTTATTGGCCTGCTTGCGGGACATGATCCCAGCAGTTGGTGGGATAACTTTTGGTACGGTGCGGTCTACTTTATTCCCATTTATGCGGTGACTTTTATCGTCGGCGGATTTTGGGAAGTGTTATTTGCCATGGTTCGCGGTCACGAAATCAATGAAGGCTTCTTTGTGTCTTCTATTTTGTTTGCGTTGGCATGCCCGCCGAATTTGCCCCTGTGGATGGTGGCCTTAGGTATTAGTTTCGGTATTGTCATTGGTAAAGAAGTCTTTGGTGGAACCGGTAAAAACTTCCTCAACCCCGCGCTAACGGGTCGTGCGTTCTTGTACTTCGCCTACCCGGCGTCAATGAGTGGTGACGCAGTTTGGACTGCGGTCGATGGGTTTACTGGTGCAACCATGTTGAGTGTGGCAGCGCAGGAAGGTATGGCAGCAGTTCAGAGCCAGATGACTTGGTGGGATGGTTTCTTTGGCGTTATGCAAGGGTCTGTTGGTGAAACATCGACCTTCTGTATCTTGCTCGGTGGTATTGCCCTAATGGTGATGCGGATCGCGTCTTGGCGAATCATCGCCGGAGCCTTTATAGGCATGGCTGCGACCGCGACTTTGTTCAACCTAATTGGTAGCGATTCAAACCCGATGTTTGGAATGAACGCGGCTTGGCATTTTGTGCTGGGCGGGTTTGCCTTTGGTATGATCTTTATGGCGACTGATCCAGTGTCAGCGAGTATGACTCAAGCTGGACGTTTTTGGTTTGGTATTTTAATCGGCTTTATGTGTGTCGTGATTCGTGTTGCGAACCCGGCATTCCCTGAAGGCATGATGTTGGCCATTTTGTTTGCCAATATATTTGCACCATTGATTGACCATTTTGTGGTCCAAGCCAATGTAAAGAGGAGGCTTGCCCGTGGCTAAATTTAATAAGGATTCTGTGTCGGGGACGCTAATCGTTGCGTTCTTGGTTTGTCTTGTTTGCGCGATTGTTGTCTCCTCGGCGGCGGTAGCACTGAAACCATTGCAAGAAGCCAATATTGAGCGTGATCGCCAGAAAAATATTTTAGCAGCGGCGGGTTTGCTTGATCCCAATCTTTCTATAGAAGAGCAATTTGCAACGGTTCAAACGCGTGTTGTCGATTTACGCACCGGCACCTACACCGATGCTGTTGACCCCATCACCTATGATCACCTGAAAGCTGCAAAAACGACGGGTGACTTTTCATCCAGCTTTGCTGATTTGGGCGCGGATGATCTTGCTAAGATTGGCAGACGTGAAAATTACTCTGTGGTGTACCTGATTGACGATGATAACGGCAATTTGGATAAGGTGATTTTGCCGATACGCGGTTACGGTCTTTGGTCAACGATGCAGGGTTTTGTAGCGCTTGAAGAAGATCTAACCACCGTTGCTGGTATTGGTTTTTTTGCTCATGGCGAAACCCCTGGTTTGGGCGGTGAAATCGATAATGCTGACTGGAAATCCAGCTGGACAGGCAAACAGGTCTATAAGGACGATGAAGTGTCTTTGTCCGTCATTAAAGGCACCGTTGCGCCAGGTTCAGCTGATGAAAGTTATCAGGTCGACGGTTTGGCTGGCGCCACACTGACGACCAAAGGTGTCGATAATCTGGTTAAATTTTGGCTGGGTGAGCAGGGTTTCGCTCAGTATTTAGCAAAACTCCGCGTGGGAGGAGCATAGTATGTCTAAAGAAGTAAAAGAGACGCTATCTAGCCCGATTTTTAATAACAACCCCATTGCCCTACAGATATTGGGTATCTGTTCGGCCTTGGCGGTCACCTCGAGTATGAGTGTGACTATGGTGATGTGTATTGCGCTTACGGTGGTCTGTGCGTTTTCTAACCTGTTTGTGTCTATCGTCCGAAACTATATTCCCAGCAGTATCCGCATTATTGTTCAAATGACGATTATTGCTTCGTTGGTTATCTGTGTAGATCAGGTACTTAAAGCGGTGGCATATGATATAAGCAAGCAGCTTTCCGTCTTTGTCGGATTGATCATTACCAACTGTATTGTGATGGGTCGAGCTGAAGCCTATGCGATGAAGAACCCACCTATGATGAGTATGCTCGATGGTGTGGGCAATGGTTTAGGTTACAGCGTCATTCTTATTGCGGTGGCGGTGGTACGTGAATTATTTGGCGCAGGTTCTTTGTTTGGTGTGCCAATTATGCCGGAATGGTATGTTAAAAATGGCTTGCTCCTTTTGCCTCCAAGTGCGTTCTTCTTGATTGGACTGTATATCTGGGCATTGCGCGAGTGGAAACCGGATCAGGTTGAAGAGCCAGAGTTTAAGATCTGTGCCAACACCAAGGCATCTGCTGCTCATGGAGGTGCACACTAATGGAATATTATTTAGGATTGTTTGTTCGCGCCATCTTTATCGAAAATATGGCGCTCGCCTTCTTCCTTGGTATGTGTACGTTTTTGGCAATCTCGAAAAAAATTAGTGCTGCCATTGGTTTGGGGATCGCCGTGATTGTCGTGCTCGGCATTACGGTTCCTGTGAACAATCTAATACTGACGTATTTGCTCAATGAAGGCGCGCTGACTTGGATCAGTGCAAGCTTTGGCGAGATTGACCTGCGTTTCCTCGGGTTGCTGAGCTATATCGGTGTGATCGCAGCACTTGTTCAGATTTTGGAGATGTTCCTGGATAAGTTTGTCCCTGCGCTATATAACGCGCTTGGCGTTTTCTTGCCCCTGATTACCGTGAATTGCGCGATTCTAGGTGCGTCATTATTTATGGTCGAACGTGATTACAATCTTGCCGAAAGTACCGTGTTTGGACTGGGCTCTGGTGTCGGCTGGGCGCTAGCCATTACGGCGCTTGCCGGGATTCGTGAAAAACTCAAATACAGTGATATTCCTAAAGGCCTAGAGGGTCTGGGGATTGTATTTATCACTGTTGGCTTAATGTCGTTGGGCTTTATGTCCTTCGGCGGCATCGATATATAAGGCGAGGTGTGATCTAGAATTATGGATCTATCAATGATAACCATTATTGCGGGCGTGGTGATGTTCGCACTGATCGTTTTAATGCTCGTCGTGGTCATTTTATTGGCACGTAAGCAGCTCGTTAGCGCAGGTGATATTACCATTGCAGTTAATGGTGAAAAAGACATTACAGTGCCTGCCGGTGGCAAGCTTCTCGGCACCCTCGCAGATGCAAATCTATTTCTTGCTTCCGCCTGCGGTGGCGGCGGAACCTGCGCTCAGTGTAAGTGTATTGTGACTGAAGGCGGCGGTGGCATTCTCCCCACGGAAGAGAGCCACTTCACCCCGCGCGAGATTGCCGAAGGCTGGCGTCTTTCATGTCAGACGCCGGTAAAACAAGACATGAAAGTGGTAGTTGATGAAGAAGTGTTTGGCGTCAAAGAGTGGGAGTGTGAGGTTGTGTCCAACCCTAATGTTGCCACTTTCATTAAAGAATTGACGCTGAAGTTGCCGGAAGGCGAGAACGTCGATTTCCGTGCGGGTGGTTATGTTCAGCTAGAGCGACCAGCCGGCACAGTCAAGTATTCTAATTTCGATATTGAAGACGAATATCGCGGCGATTGGGAGCAATTTGGATTCTTTAAGCTCGAGTCGACCTGTGACGAGCCTATTATTCGTGCGTACTCAATGGCGAATTATCCCGAAGAAAAAGGCATCGTAAAATTCAATATTCGTATTGCTACACCGCCTCCGAGAACAGAGGGTTTGGCACCTGGCTTAATGTCGTCTTACGTCTTTGATCTAAAACCCGGCGATAAAATTAAAGTATTTGGCCCGTTTGGTGAGTTTTTCGCCAAAGACACTGACGCAGAAATTGTGTTTGTTGGTGGTGGTGCAGGTATGGCGCCCATGCGTTCTCATATTTATGATCAGTTCAAACGTATTCGCACCAGTCGTAAAGTTAGCTTCTGGTATGGCGCGCGTAGCTTGCGAGAGTGTTTTTACAATGATGAATACGACAAGATTGCGGCTGAGAACGATAACTTTGATTGGCATCTCGCGCTCTCAGATCCCCAGCCCGAAGATAACTGGGAGGGGGATACAGGATTTATTCACAATGTGTTATTTGAGAATTACCTGAAAGAGCATCCAAACCCCGAAGATTGTGAGTACTACATGTGTGGACCGCCCATGATGAATGCCGCGGTGATTGATATGCTGTTAAATCTCGGTGTTGAAAAAGAAAATATTATGTTGGACGATTTTGGTGGTTAACCAAGATTTGAATAGTAAGGGGCTGTTGCAGCCCCTTTTTTATATCCGGTAGAATCTCAGATATGCAGACTTTCTTTTTGGCCTTTTTTGTTCTCCTAGTCATTACGACTATCATGGCTGTTGGTGTGTTGTTGGGACGTAAGCCGATTTCTGGCTCCTGTGGTGGCGTGGGCGCAGCACTCGGTCAAAAAGACTACGTCTGCGACCTTTGTGGTGATGACGAAGCAAAGTGTGAAGAGCTAAACGGTAAAGAATCTGATGCACTTAAAAGCAATCGTACTGCACCCTTTTATGATGCGGCAAAATAGGCAGCGAAACAGACCAAAAGGCTAAAAAGGATTTTCTAGTTTGCTAGAAGACTCAAGCGTTACGTTTTTTAGATTACTTAATTAATTGCCTGTGGCGTAGTGTTTCACACTATGAATGACGCGACCCTGCTCAAAATAAACACTGAATTGAGCATATTGCCAAATAGTGATCGCTGGATCACCGATAGGGCCTTTTCGACTTAAGGGTGCGCCAAAATTTTCTTGTACTTCTGATTGGGTCCAGCCGAGGTATGGCGTCTGAACAGCCGCTTCGCCTTGGTTACCTAAGGGTATAGCAATATCTTGCGCATAGATGCCTTGAGAACAAGATAAAGCTAGGGTTGATAATAAAATATAAAGTGGAAAACCTAAGCGACTCATCATATTCTCTTTTAAATTCAATTGGCTGAATATAGTTGGTATCTCTAAAAAACCATACTTTATCTAGAGTACGAAGCCAATACTAGACTTCGCCGAGAACTTTTTTATAAACCGTTATGTCTTATTTTGTGCCCCTTATGATCGGCAGGCGCTACTCCAAAGGGAGAAACCGTAATCGGTTTGGTTCCATTGTCGGGCTATTCTCACTCATTGGAATGGCCATTGGTGTTGCGGCGTTGATTGTTGTTCTCTCGGTGATGAATGGGTTTAGGAACGAGTTTGCCGGCCGACTGCAGACTGTGTCTCCGGATCTTACCCTCATGCCCACAGATAGCTCCGCGGATACTAATACCTTGGCGCAGTTTTTGGATGCCGAAGTGCCAGAAGTGATCGCAAAAAGTCCAGTGTTGGAAAGCTTTGTGATGTTGAACTCGAATGGTGTTCAGCATCCGATGAAATTGATCGGCATTGATCCGGCTAGCGACGGTGAGGTGGCAGAGCTTTCGGAGCAGCTTATCGGTGGCAGGCTAGCATCTTTGCAAAGTGATGAGTTTGGTATCCTGTTGGGAAGTTACGCAGCTAACAATTTAATGGTGCGTTTGGGTGACCAAGTGACACTGACGTTGCCGAAACTTAGCGTTACTCCGGCTGGCCTATTTCCGCGCCAGAAACGCTTTCGTGTGGTGGGAGTATTTGATTCAGGGTCGCAACTTGATGCTGATTACGCATACACGCACGTGAGCGATTTATCGAAAGTGATCGCCGTGCCTGAAGATCGCCTTGGTTGGCGTATACAGTTAGAAGATGTTGATCAAGCAGAGCGGGTAGCTGATAAAATTTCTGCGATCTGGGGCGAGGGCTGGTCAGCTCAAACTTGGGCGGGTGATTATCAGAGCCTATTTCAGGCTATGAAGATGGAAAAAATTACAGTGGGTGCGCTATTAATGATTATCGTACTCGTAGCTGCATTCAATATTGTCAGCGGCCTTGTCATGATGGTATCCGATAAGCGCTCTGATATGGCAGTTTTGCGAACCATGGGCGCCAGTTCAAAAACTGTTGTTGGTGTTTTTATCGTTCAAGGATTAATTCTCGGAATGACAGGTATTGCACTGGGTGCGTTTTTTGGAACCATCATTGCTTATTTTTTACCGCAAATAGTGGCCTGGTTTGAGTGGTTCTTCGGTGCTTATTTGTTTGATCCGTCTGTCTACTACATTGGTTTTTTGCCGAGTGAATGGCGTATGACTGATGTGCTATGGATATTGTTTTGGGCGAGCATATTGACGCTTGTTGCAACAGTGATTCCGGCATTCCAGGCCGCTAAGATTTCTCCGCGCGAGGCGTTAAATTACAAACAATGAGCGATCAATTAAATTCGGTGTTGCGATGTGCAAACGTTAAACATAGCTATCAGATTGGCCCTGAGCGGCTAGCTATTCTCAACGGGCTTAATTTGGATGTCTCGCCAGGTGAGATGGTCTCAATCATGGGGGCGTCAGGCTCAGGCAAATCTACACTTCTTAATTTACTTGGTGCGCTGGATCGTCCAGATGAAGGAATGATTGAGCTCGTAGGGAATGAGCTTACCCATCTTTCCGAGAATCGAGCAGCTGCTATTCGTAATCGCCACCTCGGTTTCGTGTTTCAATTTCACCACCTTTTACCGGAGTTTAGTGCACTGGAAAATTTAGCCATGCCTTTGCTGTTACGTGGCGAAAAAAAGAAAACGGCATTGCAGAGAGCCGAAGCAATACTTTCTGATGTGGGCTTGGATAAACGAGGCACTCACAAGCCGGCTGAGCTGTCAGGTGGTGAAAGACAGCGTGTGGCCATCGCACGGGCACTAATTGGACGCCCCGATGTGCTGTTAATGGACGAGCCCACGGGAAACCTCGATAGCCGGAATGCGATTCGTGTGTTGGAGCTTATTGAACGCTTAAACCAAGATTACGGTATTGCATCAGTACTCGTTACTCATGACCCTCAGATTGCCTCGCGATCCGGCCGATGTCTTGAATTGGAAGACGGTGTTTTGAGAGAGCGTCACTAGGGATGATTCCAAGGTTCGAACTGTTTGTAGCTTTACGCTACAGCTTCGGCCAGCGGCGCGATCGGTTAAGCCGTTTTATAGCGACGTTGTCTGGCGCAGGCTTGGTGCTGGGAGTGGCGATGATGATCACCGTGCTCTCAGTCATGAACGGGTTTGACCGCGAAATGCGTGAAAAAATACTCGTTGTTGTTCCTCATATTAAGCTTTTTACGGGTGCTGAAATACAGGATTGGCCATCTATTGCTTCGCGTCTCGCCGATCACCCTGAAGTGCTCTCTGTGCATCCCTATTCTGAATTAGATGTGTTGCTTAGGGTGCGCTCAGATGTTGAGCCCATGTTGATCTACGCTGTTGATCCCGCCGCTGAGGCTGACAATGGTAGTTTTGGCGAGTTGCTGGGAGAACAAGCACTTGAGTCAATTTCTGGTGATGCTGCTGGAATACTTCTAGGCCGTGGGCTAGTGTCGCAGTTTGACCTATCAATTGGTCAGAGTATTAATGTATTTTTATTTGATGACAGCGCATCTGCTATTAAGACGGCGCGCTTTCGATTGGCCGGTATTTTGCATACGGGGACAGAGGCTGATCAGCGTTTGGGAATACTGAGCTTAGATAGCCTATCTGCGTTCTCAGGTCAATCCACTTTGCCCTCTGGTCTGCGGGTTCAAACGAGTGAGCTTTTTGCTACGCGTACAGTCTCTAATGAGTTGCTAGAAAGAGTGGGATTTAGTTTTCGAGCCACAACCTGGGCTACGACACATGGTAATCTCTACGAATTGATTCAAATGTCCCGCAACCTCGTTGGTCTCATTGTATTGTTGGTGTTAACGATTGTGGCATTTAATCTGATTGCGACCTTAATGATTGCCTCGGCTGATAAGCAGAGTGAATTGGCCGTTTTAAAAGCCATTGGCGCCGCGCCCAATAGATTGTCCCGAATTTTTGCCCTGCAAGGTCTTGTTATTGGGGTGATAGGTTCGGGTATTGGGGCATTGATCGGTATGCTTTTGTCGACACAGGTAGCGGGATTTACTGGACTAATCGAATTTTTTACCGGCGAAGATTTACTTCAGTCTTCGGTATACCCACTTGATTACTTGCCATCCTATCTAAGTATCAGCCAGGTGGTGATTGTGGTTCTGGTGGCGATTACTTTGAGTGTGTTGGCCTCTGTATATCCGGCTTGGAAAGTGTCGAAAGTCGACCCCGCAAAGGTGCTTAGCTACGAGTGACTAGCTGTCTAGATCTAATACACCGTCATTTTTCACAAGACGATTTGGTAGTTTCTCTAGTGGCTCTGAAAGCAAAAACCCTTGCATGTAATCAACACTAGATTCAACGAGGGCACGCAGCACTTCTGGTCGGTCTACGTGCTCAACCACGGTTTTTTTCCCTAGGGAGTGAGCGACCTCGTTGATGGATAACAAGACACTCTTGTCCATCGTATCGCGATTAATTTCCTGAGTGAATATGCCATCGATTTTGATGATATCGACGTCGAGGTTTTTTAAGTGATAGAAAGACGAGTAGCCGCTACCGAAGTCATCCAGCGCAAAGCGCAACCCTAGATCACGCAGCCTGCCAATGCAGCGATTCGCTTGGCGAATATTGCGTACGGCGCTACTTTCTGTGATTTCAAAAACCACACTCGTTGGGTCAAGGCCGGTTTTTTCGATCATATCACTGATAAAGCTATCTATGTCTGGACTCATCAACGTTATGACGGACATGTTGATATACACTTCAAGCTCAGGCCAATTGCGGCTTGCTATGGTTTTAAACGTATCTTCGATGACCCAGCGATCTATTTTTCCAATTAGATCAAAGCGCTCAGCAAGTGGTAAAAAAGCATCTGGATAAATAAGTTTTCCATCGATATCTCTTAACCTGACCAGTGCCTCAAATCGGTTTGGAGGCTCGGCCGACCAATGGCTCCAATTATTGCGGGGTGTTTTCGCAATCCAAGGGTCAGGCATATCATTGACCGCAATAATAGGTTGGTACTGAACTTGGAATCGATTCCAGACAAGCGCATCACGCAGTCGCGTGAGCCAAACAAGATCTTCACCTGATGCGCCCGCATGGTCGTCTATGGAATTATAGATATGTATGCAGTTGCGCCCACGTGTTTTAGCAAGGTTGCACGCCTGATTAGCTTTAGACATGGATTCGCTAACGGACTTGGTGTGCTTGTCCAGCATGGTAATGCCGGCTGTGATACTTGACGTAAAACTGGTTTTTCCAACATAAAACTTTTGACACTCAATGACTTCTCGAAAACGGTCTGCAGATTCGAGAACCTTCTCGGGGCTAGGGTCAATATTTGATAGAATAATGGCAAACTCGTCGCCGCTAACACGCGCAATACGATCAAACTCCCCGAGCTGGCTGATTAGCCGCTTACATATCTCGACTAATATTCTGTCGCCGGCGTCATGGCCTCCCGTGTCATTGATATATCGAAAGCGGTCAACATCAATAACCATAAGCGCACTTTGATTATTGTTTTCTTTTAGCTTGTCTACTTCATCAGTCAGTGCTTGTTCGAAAGCTTCTCTGTTCATTAGCTGTGTGAGTGGGTCGTGAGACGCTTGCCATTCGAGTTCAGCTTGCTTGCTCAGGCGTTCTGAAATATTTCTGAAAGCAACAATTGCCCCGGATGTTTGATCGTCATATTTGATGGGGCTGAGAGTGCATTCCACTGGGAAAGCTGTGCCATCATTGCTCCAAAACAGTGTTTCGTAACCTGTGAGAACGGTTCCGTTCAGATAGCTTTGGTGAAGTTCGCTATCCTGTTCGGTGTAAACCTTGCCTTCACTATTTGAGTGGTGAATACACTTCAACGCTGTCCCGCCAATAATCGCATCACTATTTGTGTAGCCGAGCATCTTCCTAGCGGCGGGATTTATAAATTGAATACTTCCGGTGTTATCGACACCAAATACGCCATCTCCCACGGCGGCAAGAATTTGTCGCAGTCGGTTCCTCTCGCGGCCGATAGATCGTTTGTGTAGCACATTCCGAGCGATACTCTGGACTCGAGCGAGAAACAACTCCGCGCCTTCGTTTTTGAACATACACTCAGTTGCCCCCGCGGACAGGCATTCGTGAATGATTTGATCCGAATAGCCGCCGGTTAACACAGCTATTTCAATATTCTCAGTGCGCGGGTCGGATTTTAGGTGCTTGATTAAGATGTCACCATTAGCATCCGGCATAAAGTAGTCAATAACGGCGATATCGATATTTGTTCGAATGGCTATTTCGTTGGCTTCTTCTACACTCGACGCAACTTTTACTTCGTAGTTGCCCTTTTCGAGCAGAAGCCGAAAGTTGTGACGAATCGTAGGTGAGTCATCGACTAAAAGTACCTTTATTCGATCGCGTGGCTGCTCAGCTGGTGTCTTTTCTTCTTTTTCTGATCCAGCTTCGTTTGCAAGTGTGTTTAACGCAGTGGTTGCTGACGAGGTTTCATCCCAAGCAAGAAGTGCGGTATGTGGTCGTCGAGTAATCCAGTCAAGTTTGGCAGGATCTACGTCCTCGGAAAAAATGATGATGGGGATGTGAGCAAGTTCGCGTTGAGTGATGGCGACTAATAGGCTATCTGCTGCGCTATCGGTATAAGACGGCCATCCGATAATGATGGCTGCGTAGTCGAGGGATTCTGCTGAGTTTGAGTCAAGCAGGCGCGTGGCTTGTTGAAACAATTCGCAAGTGTGAATCTGCCGTCCAGAAAACGCCAGTGCCTTTTTCAGCCTGGCGCGAAAGGTTGCTGACCGCTCAATAACGAGAATTTTATCGGCCATCAGATTCTTCTACTAAAACTGGCATTGATGTTAGTGATTCAACCCGGGCGCGTCGTTCTGACAATTATAGGTGATGCAGCGACATACTCAAGGAAGACTTGATCAAATATATGCGACTTCTATATCCCACTTTGAATGACATGATAGGAGGCTATTAAAAAGCTATAATGACCGGACAAATTGAACAAACGGAATTGTATCTAATTGCATGAAGCAGAACTTACTTCTGGGCGCCTTTGCGGCGGCAGTTTTTCTCCCCAACTTTTTTCCTGTTCTTCCACCCACGCATTTGTGGGCACCAGTGGCTTTTTTATGGGCGTTTATCAGCATATGTGCACGTCAATATTGGGTGTGCCCAATTGTCGCAGGGTTGAGTGTTGGCCTATACGGCGCTGGCGCCTTTCAAACTCAAATACTTGATGCTGAATATGATGGCGAGGTGGTTTATCTATCAGCGAGAGTAGATGTTATAGAAGACCGTTCCAATCGTTCGCAACGAATGGAGCTAGCAGTCACGCGCGTGTGGACTCCGGCAGGTATGGTGTTAGATCGGTTTCCAGAGAAAGTGCTATTAAGCTGGTATGGATTTGAAAAACTCAGCGCAGGGGCAGAGATTCAGGCAGAGGCAAAACTCAGGCGCCCACGCGGATTGCAGAACCCGGGGTTATTCGACTACCAAAAATGGTTGATTGCCGAAGGGTTTGGTGCCACTGGATATATTCGAAGCATTTCTGAAGTTGCGACCGTTGAAGCCAAGAAATCTTGGTTTGAACGCTGGCGTGAGGAGCGTGCCAAGGTGTTGGCTGCTCAAAATCGGCTCAAGTATACAAGTATTCATCAAGCATTATCACTTGGGGATAGCTCAGTAATATCGCCGGAAGCATGGGATCTATTTAGAACTACAGGAACGGTTCACCTTATGGTGATTTCTGGACTCCACGTTGGGTTAATAGCGGGTCTAGGCTATTTTTTTGGGTTCGGCGTTGCTCGCCTATTTTCAGCGTTGTTTGGTTGGAATGCTATACGCACAGCCATTGTCTTTGCGCTTACGCTGGCTTTTTTCTACTCCGCGGTCTCGGGTTTTGGGTTACCAGCAAAAAGAGCGATGATTATGTTGTTATGCGTATTAGCGCCTCGATTCTTCTACTTGAATGTCTCGCCTTGGTTTAGTTTTTTTGTGGCGTTAGCAGTGATCGCTGTACTCGAGCCTAGGGCTGTATTGCAAACGGGCTTTTGGCTTAGTTTCGGAGCGGTGCTGCTATTGTTTGTTGTGTTTACTAAAGCAGGAAAACAAAGGTTTGTTTCGCTGTTATTGCGCGCGCAGCTGCTATTTTTTGTGTGTTTTTCAGGTGTGCTTATGTGGCAAGGGCTGCCAGCGCCGACTGTGTCCATACCCTCAAACTTACTGGCCGTTCCTTTGGTTAGTCTGATTATCGCACCACTAGAAGTGCTCGCGTTATTTGTTAGTTCTTTTAGCGTGGTGACGGCCGAAAAAATTTGGCTGATATGTGATTGTTTTATTGGCTGGAAGATCGCACTTCTCCAATGGTTCGATGGTCTAGGCCTGCACCCACTTAATAGACCTTCTGGCTGGAGTTGGATGCACGGATTAGCGGTGATTGGCACTTTCTTTATATTTTCTGTACCTACTTTAGGCTTGCGTCTCGCGCTTGCAATGAGTTGGCTACCGCTTTTATTCTCTGCTCAAGATGCAGACTATCTTTTACGGATGAGAGTGTTTGATGTTGGGCAGGGCACATCCATATTGGTACAACAGCCTGGATATAACTTGCTCTATGATACTGGACCAAAGTTTTCGGAGTCATTTGATACCGGAGCGGATATCGTTTCACCCACGCTTGCGCAGCAGGGTATCGTCGATATCAATCGCCTTATTGTGAGTCACCCTGATGCAGATCATCGTGCCGGATTGGAGGGCGTCTTGGGATATCATTCAGTTGGTCAGCTGGACGTCGGCAAGCTGTTAGATCTTGAAAAAACAGTGCCCATTCAATCTCTCTGTCGAAAGGGAAGTACATGGACACAAAATGATGTTGTCTATCGCTATCTTTGGCCAGATTCCGACAACATATTATCTGATAACGATAATTCTTGTGTGCTTTCTATTGAGGCCGGTGATCTGAGAATTTTGATCCCCGGCGATATCAGCTCTTCAGTTGAGCGACAACTGCTCCGACAGCAAGATTTGCCAGATGACATTGATGTTTTGATTGTTCCGCATCATGGCAGTAACAGCTCGTCGACCATGGCGTTTATAAGTGCGGTCTCAGCGCAATGGGCAATTGTTAGTGCAGGTTACCAAAATCAGTTCAACCATCCTCATCCCGATGTGACGAAACGATACCAGTCGATCGGAACCAATCTATTAAATACTGCCGATTCTGGTGCGATCGAATTTCTATGGGAGTCCGACGACTCTGACCCGATAGTGACACTTGCTAAGGAATCAAAAATATTCTGGTGGCAAAAATAGCCGATTTGACCAAAGTTCGATAAAGTCTCCCCCAATTTCCTACAAGTCATCATAGAGGATTGTCCGTGTTCGATATTTTATTTTCAGGAGGTTGGCTAATGATTCCCATCCTTCTGTGTTCACTGCTTACGGTTGCGATTGTTGTAGAGCGGATGTGGACGTTAATTCCCGCAAAAATTATTCCCGAAGACCTGCTAGCCAACGTTTGGCAGAGCTATAAATCAGGTGATATGACACTCGAGCGGATTATTGCACTGCGTGCTCATAGCCCAATGGGGGAAGTTCTCTCTGCAGGGCTGGCAAATCGTGCACATGGGCGGGAGGTCATGAAAGACGCAATGGAAGAGGCCGGTGCCAAAGTAGCGCATGAAATGGAACGTTTTTTATCTGCATTGGGGACGATTGCGGCGGTGACACCATTGCTGGGCTTGCTTGGCACCGTAATAGGAATGATAAAGGTGTTTGCGGAAATCATGATAAGCGGCACTGGCAATGCGGGTGTGCTGGCTGGCGGTATATCACAAGCGTTGATTACCACTGCTGCTGGACTAACGATTGCCATTCCAGCAATGATATTTCACCGTCACTTCGAACGCTTGATCGAAGGCATAGTCGTAGAGTTGGAACACCAATCTGGGCGATTAGTTGATGCAATATACAGTGGTAAATCTCTGATTGATAAAACCCCCACGGCAGAATCAGTATCGGCGCCCACGCCAGTTAACATGGGGCGCAGGAAAGGTGATTTGAAGTGAAATTTCGCAAAGAGCGAAAAGAACCCGTCGGAGTCAATCTGACACCATTGATTGATATTGTTTTTTTGCTCCTGATTTTTTTTATGGTCTCCACCAGCTTTACTCGTGAGACACAACTACAAATTGATTTGCCCGAAGCAGATGGCCAGGCCGTGGAGAGCGATGGCGAAGTGATGACGCTTTTAGTCAACCGAGGCGGTGCCTATGCTATCAATGGCCGCGCGTTGGCGGCCTCTGATAAGGAAACGTTACAGAAAGGCCTGCAGTTAGAGGCAGAAGGAGATTTCCAGCAAAGCTTGCTTATCGTTGCTGATGCCAATGCAACACACCAGAGTGTCGTGACGGCGATGGATGTCGCTGGAAGGCTAGGGTTTGTCAATTTGCGTATCTCAACGCAGGAACCTGAAGAATAGAATATTTACTTATTATTTACTCTTACTGCTTATGACTCTTGAACGCCTGGTGGCGCGAGCTTGGTATAGCAAAAAAGCTTGGACAAGAATCCTGCAGCCTCTGTCCAAAATCTATTCTCGCGAATTTGAGAAGCGCAAGGCGTTGTCTTTGGCTAACCAGCGTGAGCCTTTTGGTGTACCCATTGTCGTAGTCGGTAATATTACTGTCGGTGGCACAGGGAAAACGCCGTTAATTATATATTTGGCCAACCAGCTCCGACTCAAAAATGTCAGGGTAGGAGTGGTATCTCGAGGCTACGGCGCTAACCCGCCATCTACGCCTTACCTGGTGCAACGAGCTGATACACCCACTATTTGCGGTGACGAACCTAAACTGATTTTAGAGGCGACGGGTGCACCGATTGTCATCGGCGCAGACCGCTGTGCTGCGGCAGAGCTATTGATTAATCAGGGTGTCTCGTTGATTTTGTCAGACGACGGGTTGCAGCATTACGATTTGCCTCGGCAGTTTGAAATTGTAGTCATCGATGGTGCGCGAGGACTAGGGAACGGTCATTTACTTCCCGCAGGGCCTTTGCGAGAAACAGCAGAAAGACTAGCCAATGTGGATGCGGTGGTTAGCAACGGAGAACTGGATCCAGCGCATGGCGATATTACTGTCGACAGCAGTTTTAGATTGGTGCCCCAGTGTTGGGTTAATGTGCGATCTGGGGCAAAAGTCCCACTGGATGCCTTGTCGTCGTCAGCGAATGATTGCTATGCAGTAGCGGGCATAGGTAATCCTCAGCGCTTTTTTAATGAGTTGAAAGGCATGGGGCTTGAGGTTATTGAAAAGACATTCCCTGATCACCATTCGTTTAACAGGAAAGATTTCTCCTTTTTACCTTCGTTGGAAACTTCGACAGTATTTATGACGACCAAGGACGCGCTAAAATGTACCGATTTTGCTGGCCCCAATTTTTGGGCGTTAGATGTGCAGGTTGAATTCGTAACAGACACCGCTGGTAATGATATGGGAAAGAAGTTGGTCGATATGCTCCTAGCCATGAGTAACGCTGGATGAAATTTACTGTCGTCATACCTGCCCGCTACGGGTCTACAAGGCTGGCAGGAAAAGCGCTAGCCGATATACATGGTAAGCCAATGGTTCAGCATGTTTATGAAAGGGCGTTAAAGAGCACTGCTACTAATGTGTATGTGGCAACGGATGATCAGAGAATCATGGATGCGTTAGGTGCATACGGTTCTCAGGTGTTGATGACTTCGCCTAAGCATATGTCCGGCACTGATCGATTGGCGGAAGTGACGGAACAGCTAAATATGGAAGACGAGGATATTCTCGTGAACGTTCAGGGCGATGAGCCGCTGATTCCCCCCGCGGTGATTGATCAAGTAGCGGCTAACCTTGAGCGAAACACAGATTGTGTGTGCGCCACGCTTTCAGAGTCAATCAATTCGAAAGATGTTTTTTTTGACCCTTCAGCCGTCAAGGTGGTAACCGACGCAAAAGGCCGTGCGCTGTATTTTAGCCGCGCGCCGATTCCATGGCCTCGGGATCAGATTGAAACATTAAAGAATGCCGCAGTAGATTTGCTCGATGCGCAAATGCCAGATGGCATGAACATACAACGGCATATAGGGATCTATGCATATCGATCTAAGCTGCTACAAGATTTCACCAAATGGCAGCCTGCTCCGTTGGAGGCCTTAGAGTCCTTGGAGCAGCTACGCATTCTGTGGCAAGGAGAAAAGATCCATGTTGCAGAGGCTTGCAGTACTGTGCCATCTGGCGTGGATACGCAAGCTGATCTTGACAAGGTCCGCGAGGTGTTAGGCACATGAGCGAGCGGGTGAGTGTACTTTTTGTGTGCTTAGGGAATATTTGCCGATCACCCACTGCTCATGGGTTGTTTCGTGATCTAGTGGAAAAAAAGGGTATGCAGGAGCAAATTTTGATTGATTCTGCTGGTACAGGTGATTGGCATATTGGCCGGATACCTGATTCTCGCGCAACCATGCATGCGCGCATCAAAGGTGTCGATATCTCCGATCTTCGCGCTCGTCAGATTAGTGCAGTCGATTTCGACAAGTTTGATTATATCTTGGCCATGGATCGTCAAAACCTGTCTGATTTAGAGTCCATGTGCCCAGATAACTTTGACAAGCATCTCGGGCTGTTCTTAGATTTTGCCTCGGCCTACGAAGAGGTCGAGGTGCCTGATCCATACTACGGTGGCAAAGGGGCGTTTAGCCTTGTTTTCGATATGGTCATGAACGGTTGTGAAGGTTTGTATGCGGATATCTGTGAAAAGTACAAATTGTGACTGACCTCTTTTGTTCCAACTTTGATCTTCAGACCAAAAACAGTCTTGCTGTGCCCAGTGTTTGCCGGTGGTTTACTTCTGTCACCGATATTCATGAGATCGCCGCTGCGATGGCTTTTTCCAGAGAGCAGCGGCTTTCGCTAGCGGTGCTTGGGTCGGGGACGAACGTGGTGCTTGCTGAGTTTATCGATGCAGTCGTGCTTCAGATAGCGCTAATGGGTAAGAGTCTGATTCATAAAGATGATCACTCAGTCGTTATCGAGGTCGGCGCAGGGGAAGACTGGCACGAATTGGTGCGTTGGTGTTTAGAGCAGTCCTTCTTTGGTATAGAAAACCTCGCGCTTATTCCTGGTACATGCGGTGCAGCACCGATCCAGAATATTGGTGCTTATGGTGTTGAGCTTAGTGACGTTCTCGAGTCAGTAGAAATTTTTGATATTGCAGAGCAGCAATGCCGGTGGTTAAGTGCTGCTGAGTGCGAGTTAGGGTATCGGGATAGCGTGTTTAAACATGATCTTGAAAACCAAGCCATTGTTGTTTCCATTCGCCTGCGATTGAGTCTGGACGAAAAGCCTAATCTTAGCTATCCCGCATTGGTTGATTATTTAGCAGATCATAAAATGGAGCCGTCGCCGCAGACTATCTTTGAAGCTGTATGTGCCATCCGGCGATCAAAACTCCCAGCCCCAGCGGAGATTCCAAACGCCGGCAGTTTCTTCAAGAATCCCGTAGTAGATCTCGATAAGCTCAGGGTGCTCTCGCAGAAACATCCGGCTATTCCTTTCTATGAGTTGCCGGATGAGCAAGTCAAAATACCTGCAGCTTGGTTTGTGGATCAAGCCGGTTTCAAAGGTCGGCGAAAAAGTGGGGTAGGGATGCACGACAAGCAAGCTTTGGTGCTGGTCAATCCTGGCAGAAAGCCATCCTCAGATATTTTGAGTTTCGCAGAGCGAGTGTCCTCCAAAGTCTATTCGGCCTTTGGTGTGAAATTGGAGATTGAGCCACGCGTTATAGCCTGAAAACCTCTTTTGGGGTTGATTATACTATTGCGAACTATTATCATTAACATTCTCAACAAGGCATAGTTCGGTTTAACGTGATAGTTTGTATTTGCAAGAACATCAACACTGGTCAGATTGTCGAATCCGTTAAGAACGGAGCACGATCTCTGGATGATGTGCGCGCTGAAACTGGTGCTTCTTCTTGTTGTGGCAAGTGTCAATTCAATGTGAATAGACTACTTAATGATCAACTCGCTTCAGAGTCTTCAGATCTCTATTTTAATGCTAGCCAGTCAGCCTGACTGAATACGCCACAGATAAATCACTTATAAATTATTGATTTGGCTTTGCGCTTGAGAATTGAGTGCAATTGCTAGTAGTTATCTCTGCGATAATCATTCTTATTTCCCTTAAAAATCAATAACTTATACTTGTTTTGCGTGCTGGGTATATGCATAATTCATCTGAAAATTGATATTCATATGGGAGTAAATAATGAAAGGTGATCCAAAGGTCGTAGAGTTATTAAATAAGGCTCTTGGTAACGAATTAATTGCGATCAATCAGTACTTTCTTCATTCGCGGATGTACAAAGATTGGGGAATGAAGAATCTTGCTGACTATGAATATCATGAATCTATCGATGAAATGAAACATGCCGATTCGCTTATCGAACGTATTCTATTTCTTGAGGGGCTGCCGAACCTTCAGGATTTAGGGGCATTGCGAATAGGCGAAAATACCAAAGAAATGCTCAACTGCGACTTATTGCTTGAGTTAGATGCAATACCTGATCTGCGAGATGGGATAGAGTACTGCGAAAAAGTGAGAGACTTTGTGAGTCGAGACTTGTTCCAAAGTATTCTTGAGTCGGAAGAAGAGCACGTCGATTGGTTGGAAACTCAGCTCGGGCTTATCGATAAAATGGGCATGGAAAACTATGTTCAAGCACAGATTGTGCAAGAGGCATCCTGAGTTTTACACAAGCATAAAAAAGGGCGGTCAATGACCGCCCTTTTTTATGGAACATACTATTTGTTCTATTAGCTAGCTTTTTTAACCTTAGCATCGGCCTTAGCGTCTTTGTCGAGCTTTTTGTTGAGTTCGCTTAGCAGGTCAAAGTTTTTCATTAGGTAGTAATCGCTATAGCTTCTTCCTACCGTTTCTGCTTTTAGGCCATTCTGAACAACATCTTCACGCAATGAGGCCAGCTTTGATTCGGGCAGATTCGCTTTAAAAGGCGCCAGTGTTTTTAGTTCAATCGCCGTTTTCATATAGCTATGTTGTTGCTGTCGATGGTTTCTAGACTCTTTAGCCGCATAGCCAAATGGAATCATCAAACTTAAGGCGATGACCGAGCGCAGAGCAGATCGCACCCAATCGAAGCCGGCAGCGCTGGTTTCGATAAATAAGTAGCCCATTAGAGTTAAAAATACCAGCATGTAAGCAAACGCTGAATAACGATAGAAGTCTGCGTTAATGCGTTCTTCTTTGGCGCATTGTTCGAAGTTCTTCGCAACGGAATTTGCAGTAATCTGGGATCTGAGTGTATTTACCTCGGCTCGCGCCTCAGTTATTTTACTTACAGCATCTTCGTGAAGTTGCTTTATTCTTTTGTAGCGAGCGTTATAGGCCGCCTCTGCCTTTTTAGCGTTGGCGACAAAATACTGCATATGGCGCCGGTTTTTTTGCAGTTGTTCGCTTAATGCTTGGCTGTTTGCTGGCGTACTTTCGTTAGTTTTCGCTGGGCGACGAACAGGCGCCTGCTTGTTTTCTGCTGGATCGCTAATTTTTGTTGCAGGCGTAGCGCTTTTTTCCACTTCAGATGTGCTTATCGTGTTTGCTTCCGCGCGCGCGCGATTTTCTGTATAGACAGCGGTAAAGGGTTTGTAGGCGCCCTTTGATTCAATGCGAGTATCTGATTCCGATATTTTCTCTACTTTTGGTAGATCGGCTTCATTATAGGTTTTCAATCCTGCATTGAAGAGGTCCTTCTTAGTTGCTAAACCGCTATTGATCGACCGCGATCGCTGAATGATCTGCTGTGCGAGTCGACGGTTTTCAAATCCGAGGCTGCTAAACCGATTAAGCACGTGCCCAACGGATTCGCCGTAGGTTGCCACGTTGGTGCCAGCCGTAAAAATGGTGTCTGGATCAATAGGCTTTTTGAAAGATTCAAAGTAGAGGTCAAAATTCTTTCTGAAGTGTGCCAAAGAATCTTGAATATTTTTTGTGATCAGCCGTTTGTCAACGCGAATGGTTAGTTTGCGGATATCTGATTCTAGACGAAAAATATCGCGACTAATTTCAATAACGGGGTTTTCCACAGTGTCGTCCAAGTCGTCGTTAGCGCCAGTTTTTAGCTTGTTTGGCCTAGTGAGTCGCGGCTGGAGCGATTGCGGTGTGTTGACAGAAACACGGTCTTTAAACATGGCAAATTCACTATTTCTAATGTGATCTAGATCACGGATACTAGCGGCACTGTTTCACACTAGCAACCCGTTTGCGCCCTAACAGGAGCGCTTTCTGACCAGTGGTCGCCGATTAAATAATTAGATTAGAATCACGTCAAACTTTTACATATGCGCTCTTATTTTGGCTTTCGACGCTCAAAACTTCCTTAAAGCACTGACGGACCTTCCTGGGGTTTATCAGATGTATGACGTGGATGGCGACATTCTTTATGTAGGTAAAGCAAAAAACCTAAAGAACAGAGTAAGCAGTTATTTTCGTTCTCGATCTCAATCCCCGAAAACTCAGGCATTAGTATCCAAGATTGCTAATATCGAAGTGACAGTAACGCCAAGCGAAGCCGAAGCACTGTTGTTAGAACATAATCTAATCAAGCAGCAGCGACCGCCTTACAATATTTTATTGCGGGATGATAAATCTTATCCTTATATTTTTTTGTCGGATGAAACTTGGCCGCGCCTTGCCTTTCATCGTGGCGCACGCAAAAAGAAAGGCACATATTTTGGGCCATTTCCGAATGCGGGTGCGGCGCGCGAAACGCTGTCTATGTTGCAGAAAGTGTTTCGAGTCCGCCAGTGCGACGACAGTTTTTTTCGCAATCGTTCTCGGCCTTGTCTTCAATATCAGATAAAGCGCTGCACAGGCCCCTGCGTCGATCTCGTCAGTGAAAATGACTATATTCAGGACGTCACCCATAGCGCTGACTTTTTGGATGGCAAAGATGAAAAATTGAGCGCCGAAATTATTGAAACGATGAACCAAGCTTCCGATCAGCAGGACTACGAGCGTGCAGCGTACTTACGTGATCAGGTTAATATGATTCGCTCGGTTCAAGCGGATCAAGTGATCGAGCGCGGCACTGGAAATATTGATGTTTTGGGTGCGGCGATTGATGGCGACGAAAGTTGCATACATATACTCTTTGTTCGGAAAGGAAAAATTGTCGCCAGCCGGAGCTTTTACCCCAAAGTAATGCTTGCTGAAACTGTGTCCGACTTGATTGGAGGGTTTCTGTCTCAGCACTATCTCGCAGCGCCCGAAGCGTTAGTGCCTGCGGAAGTGCTTGTGAGCGATGAGCCAATAGATCTAGACGCACAAATCGAAGCGTTGCGCCTGCACGCTAATCGTAAAGTTTCCATTCGGCGTCCTCGGCGCGGGCGTGGACTCGATTGGTTGAAAATCGCTGAAAAAGCGGCGGAACAAAACCTAATTGGCAGGAAAGCAGGTCAAAAAAGCTATCTGCGCAGGATGGATGATTTGGCAAAAGCGTTTGATTGTGAAGATGGGGTGAAACTCATTGAGTGCTATGACGTCAGTCATACTCAGGGGGCGCAAACCGTGGCGTCCTGCGTTGTTTTTGACGCCGATGGGCCAAATAAAAAGCTCTATCGTCGATTCAATATTGAAGGTATCAAAGCAGGAGATGACTACGCGGCAATGGAACAGACGCTCAGGCGTCGTTTTACAAGATTGCAGTCTGGCGAGGGAAGCATGCCAGATATGGTTGTCATCGATGGCGGAAAAGGCCAACTGGGGAAAGCCAAGAACGTGTTTATGGAGTTGGGGGTATCGGGCGTTGAAGTTGTCGGTGTAGCTAAGGGCGCCACTCGAAAATCTGGTTGGGAGCGTTTTTTTGTTGGGGTCGACAATAAAGAGGTGTTGCTTAATTCATCGCGACCGGGATTCCATTTATTACAGCATATTCGAGATGAGGCGCATCGATTTGCTATTACTGGGCATAAAGCGCGGCGTGGGAAAAAGATGATCGAATCGCCGCTAGAAGATATTCCCGGTGTTGGTCCTAAGCGACGTAAAGCGCTTCTCGATCATTTTGGTGGCTATAAAGGCATTGAGCGAGCGAGTGCGTCAGATCTGAGCCGTGTCGATGGTGTAAGTGCAAAAATGGCGGAAAGTATTTACGACTACTTTCATGGAAGCTAACTGCCGGCAGTTTTTTCTATCTTGTGCGGGTTTTGCGCGCCTTACCGAAGTACAATATCGACATGACAACGTCTAATTACCTAACGCTGAGCCGTATCGCGTTTATTCCTTTTTTCGGGCTCTTCCTCTATTTGCCGCAAAACTGGACCTACCCCGTCAGCGCGGTCCTTTTTTCAATTGCATCTATTACTGATTTTTTGGACGGCTATCTGGCTCGCAAGTGGGGAGAGGAAACGAAATTTGGCGCATTTTTGGATCCGGTTGCTGACAAATTGATGGTTGTGGTCGCCATGACGTTAGTCATTGCTAAGTACCCAACGCCCTTAATTACCATTGCTGGCCTGATCATTATCGGCCGAGAAATTATCATCACTGCCTTGCGCGAATGGATGGCAGGGTTGGGAAAGAGGTCGGTTGTGGCAGTGTCAAATATTGGCAAATGGAAAACAGGGATGCAGATTACCGCTTTAATTATGCTGTGCCTGTTTAAGCCCACCTTTGAGATCGCGGGCTTTAACTATGGTTTTTGGGGCCATGTATTGGCACAGTTCTTCCTGATCGTTGCGGCGGCTTTGACGCTTTGGTCGATGATTATCTATCTTAAGGCGGCCATCGCTGAGACAGATATGCTTAGCTAATTGATCTGCACCTATTCGCTGTTCTTCTTCAGCGTTTCCAAGGTGCCTCGCATAGCACTGTAGTCGTAGCCCGCTGCGCTGCATAGAGAGAGTATTTCATCGATATCTCTATTCGGGGCTTCGGCCATCGCCCAAAGTGTTGAGCAGCGTGTTCCCGAACGGCAATATGCCAATATTGGCTTTTCGGCCTTTTCCAGTAATTCAGTAAACTCCGCAATATCGGCATAGGTGACATTTCCAGATGCAACGGGTTGGTATAGATACTCCATACCTGAGTCTGCCATCGCTTGTTTCATATCGGCTGTGTCAGGTTGGCCAGGTTCATCGGTAGGCCTATTACAAATAACGGTTTTAAAGCCGGCTTCAGCAGCAATGCTCACTTCAGCAACGCTGATCTGAGGTGCCACACTAAAATCGTCGGTAATTTTTTTGAATGTCATAAGGGCACTGAACCTATTCAATCATTGTTTGTGACCCGATACTTGAGCTCTAACACTGAGCCGGTTAGGGTCGATGGCGAAGTGTAAGTAATGAAGTGTAAGCAATAATGGCCTTAAGCTCCATTAGAGTTGGCGGTTCGCTGCCGAAAAAGACGGTGTATAAATGATTTGTCGAATAAGGCTGTAACTTTTGTGAGTGACTCAGTAAAATGCGCGGCCTCGCTAGTGGCGAGAAAGCGATGGCGCGGTGGCAGAGTGGTCATGCAGCGGACTGCAACTCCGTGTACGCCGGTTCGATTCCGACCCGCGCCTCCATTTAGCTCGAATAGTCCGAATAGCATCTGATTGTATTGAGCAGCGCAGCAAGTTGGTGACCATCTCCAACTCTAAAAATGCCCCCAATATGCCCGGGTGGTGGAATTGGTAGACACAGGAGACTTAAAATCTCCCGATAGCAATATCGTGCCGGTTCAAGTCCGGCCTCGGGCACCATTTACACTAGAGACTTATGGTTAATCGCAATAAATGTAGGGTCTACCTAGCAGGGGTTATT
>CAZUTO010000020.1:3886-35615 GCA_964623085.1 uncultured Porticoccaceae bacterium | reverse complement strand
CCGCCATTCCCGGCACCGCCATTACCAGCACCACCGTTTCCACCATTGCCACCGTTGCCGCCATTTCCGCCGTCATCACCATTGGGAGTGGAATCACAAATATCGCCTATGCCATCATCATCGGCATCAACCTGATCCAGATTAGCAAGCGCCAGACAGTTATCTTCCGTATCCAGAACACCATCGGAATCGGAATCGGTATCAATAGAAGGGGTAGTGCTGCTCGCACTGCCACTGCCACCGCAGGCCACGAGCGCGAAAAAGAAAATAAGATAAAGCGAGAATTTTATGATGTATTGCATGGCGTGATTATCTTTGTCAGATGTTTTGTTGTTTTTAGATCAAATGCGTTGCTCGAAGGCTATCAGATTGGATTTAAGATCATGAGAGCAGGGATGCAATATGGCCCACGACGAAGGGAGAAATAGCGATGCTCGAGCCGAGAAATGTGATCTAGCGCACAGTAATGACGGTACTAGCAGGAAATCTAACAATGGTTAACATGCCGCGATCACCCAAATCATATTTGGGGTTTTGGCGTTGCTACGGCGAAAAATAAGACAAAAAAACGGGCAGATTGCGCTGCCCGTTTTGCAAGAGAAAAGCAGAATTAGGTGCTTATCAACAGCAGCCTGTGTCCTCGCCAGTTCCAGTGCCACCAATATCACCAGTGAACGGCATGAGATGGCCACAGCCTTCGAATATGCCGTAGTGCGTACTGAAGTCACCAATAAATTCGAAGTGTTTTGCGAATCTTGTTCCTTTGAGCATGTGCCAGGTGTTGCCACACACAGGGAAGACTTTGCCTTTTTGAATGCGATGATGCGCATCCAACTGCAAGACATCTTCGGCGTGTTCTATACCGCCTTTATAGATGACAGCTTGGCCGTAATCTTCGCAATGCGTTTCAAGCGCAGGAAGCTTGAATAACCGATAGGTCGCGGAGAAGAAGTTAATGTGGCCAATCTTGGCTTCGACTTCATCGTTGGTAATTTGCAGTGGTCGATCCGTTACTAGGCGTGGATCGAGAAAACCCGCTGATTTTGCATAGCGATCAAAGTCATTCCAGTAGAGCGCGCCGCTCAGGCACTCGCCGTATAGCACTGGGTCTTTGACGAGTGATTCAGACACACGGCGGTCTGCATAGACATCGGAAAAATACATCTCGCCGCCGGGCTTAAGCAGATTGTATGCATGACGAAGCACAGCTTCTTTATCTTCCGACAGGTTGATCACGCAGTTGGAGACAATAATGTCAAAGCTCTCTGGCTCTAGATCAAGCTCATCGAGCTTTTCCAGATAGCCTTTTAGGAACCGCGTGTTCGGTTTAGCGTAGCCAAATTGATCGGCATGGTATTGGTGGTATTCATTGGCCACCGCGAGCTGTTCATCGGTCATATCGACGCCGACCACCTCGCCCTGCTCACCCACCATACCCGCAAGAATGTAGCAGTCATGGCCGGAGCCGGAACCCAAATCCAAAACACGGGCACCATCTAACAGATCGGGTGCGACTAAACCGCAGCCGTAGTAGCGGTTGGATACCTCTGGGTGCACCTTGCCCATCCACTTTCTTAACCACAGAGGTGGTGCTTCTAATGTGCTACAGGCATCGGTTTTTAAATCGTCAGAACCTTGAAGTTCTTTGCCGTAATAGTCTTTTACTTGATCTAACATGGTTTCTCTTATGCCACCTTACTGTTTTGATTACTTATGCCAATTACTATTGTAGCGATCCAATATTACAAAGTGATTTACACTCTCTCCATACTGGCTCGGCTGCTTTTGGGAGCGCCGCTATATTGCCTAGGTCTGCCCAAGGCTGATTTGGTTTATGAAAATCAGACCCTTGTGAGCAAAGCAGGTTCCGTTGATTGGCTATTTCAATGAGCTGTTGAACCTGATTCGACTGCTGCTTGCCTGACATTACTTCGATCGCCCGCCCACCTACGCTTTTAAACTCGTCAAAGAATCGAAGCAATTTTGTACGCGTAAAATCATAATGTATAGGGTGTGCAACCACACTCACCCCACCCGCTGATTGGATTACATCCACCACCTTCTCAACAGACGGCCATTCAACTTTGGTGTTTCCCGGTTTGCCCTTTCCCAAATACTTTTTGAATGCTTTCTTTTCATTCGGCACTACGCCGGCCTCGACCAAATAGCGCGCAAAATGTGGCCGCCCGACAATGCCATCGCCGGCTATGCGCTTGGCGCCTTCGTAGCTGCCCTCGATGCCTAGTTTGGCCAGTGCCTCAGCAATACTCTGACTGCGCTTGTCCCTTAACACTGCAGTCTCGGCATTGAGCTCCTTGATTTGTTGCGCTTCAAGATCGAAATCCAGCCCGACAATATGAATAACCGCGCCGTTCCAAAGTGCGGAAAACTCACATCCCGATATCAGCCTTAGTCCTTCATCATTTTGTGCGTCATCCGATTTATAGACGCCCGGCGGATAGTCTTTGTATGCCGCAACAGAATCGTGGTCGGTGATAGCAAGGACATCCAGACCGCGTTCTATAGCGAGCTGCACTAGCTGCTCAGGTGACAAGGTGCCATCAGAACAATGGGTGTGGCAATGTAGATCAATCTTCATAGATGGGAAAGGATGCGCCCTGCGCCGCACAAAAACGAAACAACCAAAGGCCAAGTAGTATGCACCCAATACCGATATATGCATATAGACTTAGCTGCTCGGCATTTAACCAGACACCCAGCACTACTGCGATAACTGGTGTAATCATCGGTATCAAAGACACGGCCTCAACAGAAATTTTCTGCAATAAATAGAAGTAGGCTAGAAATCCAAGCACCGAGCCAATGGCGGCAAGATACAGCGTTGCATAGAGTCCTTTGTTGGTCATGCTTTCTCTGAACCCAAACCCTTCGAAAAAGAACGCAATAGCAAGTACCGGCGCGGCAAAAAGCAATGTGCCATATAGCTGGTTGGTAATATCGACCTGCCCTGCGTACTTCTTAACCAAATAGGTACTGATTGCGTAAAACACCGCAGCACCGAGCCCAAGTAGCACGCCTATAACAGAGACTGCACTAACGTCTTCACCTGGCATCATAAATACAGCTAATCCAGCAAACGCCAAGAGCATTCCAATAAGCTGACCCAGTGACACACCAACGCTCGAAGAAACGAATAGGTTAATAAGCACAATCACAAAAGGCGCCAGCCCAAACAGCACCGATATCAGACTAGACGGCAAGTAAGATGCCGACCAATAGACTAGTGCCATCGCTGGGAATAGGCCCATTGCGCCTGCCACGTAGGCTTTCCAATGTTGTCGATAGTCCATTCTTGGGCGTTTAGATAGGGCACGAATGACTGCCACTATTAACAGCGAAACCAAGATTCGTAGGCTGAGACCAGCCATGGAACCAAGCCCTTCGCTGCTCCAGAAGATAGCCAAGGGCGTCGTTGACCATATAAAAATTACGGTCAGATATACTGCCCAAACAGCCATTGTTTTCTACTCTTAAGATTTAGCGCGATATTTTAGAACGGCACAGACAAGACCGCAGTGCCAAAGCACTGTCGTTTTTAATCCGCTTTATTTACTGCTATCTGTAGGGTCTATCTGTTGGTCTATCTGTAGCAACTATGCTGCTTCAAGAATGTGGCTCACCACAGTCGCACCGGTACCGCCAATGTTTTGCACAAGTGCCACTTCGGCATTGGGTACCTGATTCTCACCAGCGGTATTAGTCAACTGCATATAAGTCTCAACCAATTGATAAATACCGGTTGCACCGACGGGATGACCACGTGATTTCAAGCCACCCATGGTGGACAGGGGTAATTTTCCGGTCAGGGCAATTTCGCCATCCTTACCAAAATGAACACCCTTGCCTTTTTCAGCAATACCTGAGGCTTCCAAGCTCAACGTCGTAATGATGGTATAGGCATCATGTAGCTCATAGATATCAAGATCATCGATTGTTCTGCCAGACTGAGCTAATGCTCTGCCCGTTGAAACCTCTACTCCCGAAAGGGTCAGTTTGTCGGCTCGGCCATCGAGCGCAAGTGAATCGGTACCAATGGATGACCCCGATATTTTGATCATTGGCAAGCCTTGACGGCTCGCTGCTTTAGCGACGTCTTCATTTGCAAAAATTACCGCTGCAGAACCATCACAGACAGGCGGCGCATCAAATAGTTTGACGGGATCGGCCAGCATTCTGGATTCTAAGTACATATCCATATCGACTTTCTTATGCAAAAACGCATTCGAGTTATTCAAACCGTTGTCGTGTGCATTGATTGCAAAGTGTCCAAAATCTTTTGATTCGACACCATAGGTATCCATATATAGGCGCATGATTTTTGCATTGAGTGAGATAAAGGATTCACCAAAACAGCCTTCAAGCTCCCAATCCGCTGCCGTGGCCAATGCGGATGTTGTGTCTTCCCGCGTCGCGTGTGTCATTCTTTCAACGCCGACAACCACTGCACAATTATGCAGCCCACCGGCAACCGCCATATACCCCCAACGGGCTGCAGATGCGCCAGATGAACATGCCGATTCAACTGTTGCTGCTTCAATGCCTCGCATCCCGCAGGTGTCGGCAAAAAGCGCACCCAATTGCTGTTGCTGCGTCAGTATTCCCGACATCATATTGCCGGACACAAGCATAGAGATTTGATCCTTCTCTATGCCAGCATGATCGATAGCCTGATTGACCGCTTCAGATGCAAGATAGCGTCCTCTGATGCCGGCGTTTTTTGTAATTTTGGTTTGGCCAATTCCAATCAAATAAACATCTTTCATTTTTCTTTCTTCCTCTCACCGCAAGCGGCAAATTCCAACATGGCATTCACAGAGCACATACTCTGTAGGCGCTTGAGGCCAATTACTCACCATAAATATCTAACAAATCTAACACCGCCATGTTCCAACCTTCGGGGCCCATCGCATCGGTCACAATAGTTCGCAGTTTACCCTGTGCTTGTACAGGATCGTGGCGGGGCGACCTCACTATGACTGCTACATCTGCACAATTAAGCATAGGCACATCGGTTTCATTATCACCCAGCGCGACGACATGAGGTTTGGAATCACCATCGAGAAAACACCGGGTCAGCCAATTCATGCTTTCGCCTTTGCCCGCATTCCCGGACACATGCACAAATTTATAGCTCTTGTTTACGTGCAGCCCAACTCCCCTAGCCCATGTTCTAAAGGAATCAAACGCCTCCTCTGTATCCTGCCACAAAATGGGCTCATTAAAATGACGATCTAGCGCTTTTTCTGAATATTCTGTATCCACGCCCAAAATAACGCATAGGTCTTGCACGCTCATACGATCAAACCCTAAAAACTTATAGGTATCGTAAGCGGGCTCCAACAGCGCTAACAATTCTGCGCGTGGCATACCCATAGGCTTTAGATAAAAGTCGCCATGCTCTTGATAGGCTTCATCGGGCTGTTTGAAAAACGCATCTTCGAACCCCTTAGGCAGAGCGACACCCGACCCGTTTTCGACTATTAGAGGATAAGGGTTCACCAACTTTTGTCGCAGAAGCTCTAACTCGGAAAGCGTTTTGTTACTATTTATTACCCAGGGAATCTGCAACAAACGCAATCGGTTGAGCGCCGATTTAGCAGCGGCAAAGGAGCGGTCTGACAAATCGAGGAGCGTGCCGTCGAGATCAGTCACTATAATCAGACGTGATTGCACAAAACTCAAATCGACTGCCCCCGTTAATTATTTATACTATTTATTGTTCAAGATAGCAGGCTTCCCGTGCCTTCACAAAGATAGCGTTCTTTAGAACGCTCCCTTCTATTCTACAATTTCCTGAATGAGCACATAGGGCTTTACCACAACAGACCAAACACTGGCTCCTGCTTCAAACAGTTCTTTGGCTTTATCATCTGCTACTAAGGAGATTTCACCCGCATCAATTTGCTTTTTTATTTTATCGGCATCATCTGTCGACATACTCAATGCGACTTCCGTGAGATCGAGATCTTGAGAAATTTGTAGCACCTTTCCCGCAGCAAAAAAACGCTGCAACTCCGCCCAAGGAATTTTTGAGGTTTCGAGATTGATTTTGGCTTTTTCGATATCCAGCAATGTATTCCAGCTCTATTCCAAAGTTACTTGTATTTCGCAGCTGCAGTACATACCCTTTTGCCGCAATGAGTCTCCATACTTTACACGCACGAACACCGTCTTTTCATTATAACTAAGCCGGATCTACCTATCACGAGATGCTATTCTATGAAGCTGTATAGTAGCTGACTGATAAGACAAATTGGATTACTAAGAGGAACCTCTCTAGACATGATGAACCCCACGTCCAAGCGCACGAAAATTATCGCCACACTTGGTCCGGCAAGCACCGACCCGAGCGTTATGGAGGAGATGATCAACGCGGGCACCAACTGCTTCCGCCTAAATTTCTCCCATGGCAGTGCAGAAGAGCACAAGGCAAATGCCGCGTTAGTGCGATCTACTGCCAAAAGGATAGGTAGAAAAGTTGCTTTACTAGGTGACCTACAGGGGCCAAAAATACGTATATGTTCGTTTGCTAACGGCAGTATCACGTTAGAAGTTGGCGACCAATTTGCGTTGGATTCCGCCGTTGATCCAGAATCAGGCAATCAAAAAGAAGTTGGCTTGGTCTATGAAGACTTGTCAAAAGATTGTTCTCCAGGCAACAAGTTGCTTCTCGATGATGGACGAATTGAACTGGAAGTAGTATCGATTTCAGGTACTCGGATTGAAACCACCGTTGTTATCGGCGGTGTCCTGTCCGACAAGAAAGGCATCAACTTAGCCGGTGGTGGTCTTTCTGCTCAGGCATTGACCGAGAAAGATCACGAGGATATTCATACAGCCGTCGATATCGGTGTTGATTTCCTCGCTGTCTCTTTTCCAAAAAATGCCGAAGATATGATCATGGCTAGACAGGCTGCGACCGCTGCGGGATTCACTGGCAAGCTGATTGCAAAAATCGAACGTGCAGAAAGTATTGCCTCATCGGAAACCCTTGATGCGCTGATACGTGCATCGGATGTCGTGATGGTGGCTCGCGGCGATCTCGGTGTCGAGATCGGTGACGCCGCGCTCGTCGGTGTGCAAAAACGCATCATTCTGCGAGCTCGGCAGTTAAACCGAATTGTGATTACCGCAACACAGATGATGGAATCCATGATCGATAGCCCGATGCCGACTCGCGCTGAAGTATCTGATGTTGCTAATGCGGTACTGGATGGCACAGATGCTGTGATGCTCTCTGCGGAATCAGCTGTGGGCAAATTTCCAGTGAAGGTTATCGAAGCGATGACACGGATTATTCTTGGTGCCGAGAATGAGCGTATCACTCAGATTTCTCAGCATCGCATGGATCGCCAATTCGAAAGGATCGATGAAACCATCGCTATGGCCACCATGTATGCGGCCAACCATATGGGTCATACCAAAGCGATTATCGCGCTGACTGAATCCGGCACCACTGCTGAACTGATGTCACGCATTCGCTCCGGCATCCCGATTTTCGCACTATCGCGAAAAGAACATGCGTTGCGTCATTGCTGTTTGGTTCGCGGTGTCTACCCTAACTACTTGGATATAGACCCGAAAACCAGCGTCAGACATAGCATTCGCGCTGCCATCGAGTTACTTTTATCACAGGGCCACTTGCAGTCTGGTGATCGCATTCTGTGCACAATTGGCGACGCCATTGGTGAGAGCGGCCAAACGAATACATTGCGCGTGCTAACTGTGCCCTAAACCTCAAGTGCGACTATCTGGAACGAGCCAATAAGTTATCCAGCATTCGGTTACTTAGTATGCGACGGCAGAGCGCCATAAAGTAAGTAGGGACAGTGACGTAATAGCGTGGTTTGGGGCGATTGGATTCCAAAGCACGGACGAGTTTTTTTGTTACCGCCTCCGGTCCAAGCGTGAAAGGCATAGCCGCGCCTTGTTTCTTTAATCTCGCCAATGATTTTTCGTAGTCCAGCTGATGTCTGCTGGCGCTAATGTCAATGTTATCTTCAAGCGCTTGCAGTGCATTCTGCCGAAACCGAGTGAGTATCGGACCAGGCTCGATGATCACCACTTTTACCGATGTCTCTCGCAGCTCTAAGCGCAAGGTATCCGTCAGACCTTCGAGCGCAAATTTGCTTGCGTTGTATGCACCTCGAAAAGGCATAGCCACCATACCCAATACCGAGCTACAGTTAACAATGCGCGCATCGGGTTGATCTAGGAATGTCGGCAGTAAGAGGTTAGTGAGTTCCTGCACACCAAACAAATTGGTCTCGAACTGCGCTCTTAGCGTATCGCGGCTTAAATCCTCGACAGCTCCAGGCTGACCATAAGCACCGTTATTGAACAGCGCCGAAATGTTGCCGTCACTGACCTCTTTCGCATAGTCAACCGAGCGGCTGATGGATTCGGAATCTCGCAGATCAAGCTCAATCACATGCTGAATGCCGCGCTCTTTTAGTGCGTCCGTATCTGCCCCATTTTTTACTGAGGCAATCACGTTGTAACCGCGGTCTTTTAGACTAACCGCTGCATCAAACCCTATGCCAGAAGAGCATCCGGTAATGAGTATCCAACGCGACACCAATTACAACTCGTCGAGAATCGCTGCGAGCCGCGCTGCTGAAAGCGCGATTTGCTCATAGGAAATAATTTTTCCTTCGTCGATATAAAAAGGGTCCAGTGTCTGCCCTTCCGTCGTTGAATACACAATGCGAGCGAGAGCGAGGCCCTCCTCAACCCATACACTTGGTTCGAGTTCCGCGGCAGCATTCTCATCAACCTTAACGTAACCGAGAAAATCCTGCGCATCCGCCACTTTCTCATAGTCTTCGAAAAACCCCAGTGCTCTATCCCAGGCCTGATGTAGATTTTCTTCACAGGTGCTACTGCCGCGACGATAGGCCACGCAAAATCGATTGCCGCCTCGGTCATGCTCGCATTCATCATCAACACGCGTCACGGTATGCACTGGGTTGTGGGCATCTGAAACAAGATGAACAATAAATGCCAGTATTAAGGCTTTGTTTGCCTCGGAGGACGATGACTTATACGCCTCAATCAGATTGGGCAACACGGTGGCGACATTATCCTCGTCCACGCCACAGGCCTGAACCGAATCACCTAATTGATAAGGCTGGTTAATATAGTGCCAAGTATCCGTCGTCGTGTCGGCATAGCGCGCTAGCTGTTCCGGTACACCTTCACCATATTGATCAAAGAGCTCTGAGACTTTGACCCCTCGCCAATCATCGGGGAGCACGGAGAGATGCGCAAAGGCAGAGGTATCCTCAAACGTTCGCATTAAATAGAGTCGTTTTTCCGCCTCCATCTGTCGTACAAGCGTGAAGGCAAGTTGATCAAAAGCTCGTTGTTTAGCGGGCGCGAGCTTCGTCAAGGCAAAGTCAGCAGTCAGCAAATGACCATAGGTGTTCCAACCCCAACTAAGTGGCGACACCACGGACATAACCAAAAAAATAACTAATAGGGATCGTTTTGACATAGTAGAAAAGGCACCTGTTGACAAAATCTCAATACAAAAAAGGCACAGTAGCTGCTGTCAGACTACCAAAATTTGGGCAAAAAAATACCCGCAAAAAAGCGGGCATACTAGTTACAGATTTTTCCCCATCTAGAATGGATTATTATTATTTCCCCCTCCATTCACCACTGCTTAGTTTTTTTATGTGCAGTAATGAATTAAGTATGTGCTGATTAAACGCGATGCTAGTGGAACAATCAACCGGCTTAACGAAACTTCTTAGAAATTTTATTGTCTTTCATCTGTTGACAGATATATTTCTGAGACAGACTGCTGACTTTTTTACTAAAGGCTCGATATCTCAATACGGTGAAATGATGGCGCGACAAAAACTAGCCTGGGGATCATTCCATCTTTGCCAACGCGCGTTTCTTTGCTGTAGGCAAAGCTTTTACTTGATACTCACGCTTGCTCGCGCTGGCGCGATCAGCACATTCTTCAACATAGCGGACTGCAATTGGCGTACGCCCATTAAAATACCGCGCCTTGCGACGCGAACTTCGATGTTCTTCAAATCGACGCGCGACATCAGTCGTAATCCCCGTATAGAGCGAATGATCGTCCGCTTCTATGATGTACAGAAACCAAGGAGTGCTTGAAGATAGATTTTCACACAAAGATTTACATGAGCCGCTAACCAATAGAGCACACATAGTAGTAGACTAGCGACGTTTTTTGAACAAAAGTTAATGTTAACTCAACAGTTAAGGAATTATATAAACCTATGGCAACATCTATCGATACTGATACTCCCATCAGTGAGTACCTAAGCTTTAAAATCAGTATTCTCTATCGTTTGATGGTGAGGCGATCAGCGCGTTTTTTAAATAGCACGTATGACCTCTCCGTCGCCGAATGGTGGACAATTGGGCAACTCGCCGTTAGCTCTCCAAGTACGGTGAGCGAACTGGTGGATTCCACCCAAAATGACAAGGCGCAGATTAGCCGATCAGCTAAGGCCTTAATTGCCAAAGGGTATGTGCAAAAGCAAGATAATCCATTGGATAAACGCAGCAGCCTATTATCACTGACCGATTCCGGTAGAGAGCTGTACGAGCAGGTTATCCCCGTGCGTCAGGAAACTCAGAACCTTCTGCTGGAAAAGTTGACCACAGAAGAAAGAGAAGTAACCGAACGCGCAATCCAAAAACTGACTACCTATTTATTGGATCACCCTGAACTTGTCGTTGCTGCCGAGTAAATATGTCAGTTCGTTCGGGAACAAGTCAGCTTATGTAGTCCTTAATGTTGTGTGTGACTACGGTGCAGACTATGCACCGTAGTCACACAACCAGTCTCGCCTCGCTGTTCGAAAAAGTCCGTATAGGACATCAGAAATGAGTCTGTTTGCTGGTGTGTCCGCGGATGCCATTCTTATTAACCGGCTCGACCCTAACGAAGTTTTGGGAACATGCTCCAACCACGGCTTTGAGCTCGAAGAGCTATACTGGCCCTCGGTAGAGCATTATTATCAAGCGTCTAAATATCAAGATCCTCTAAAGGAAAAAATTCGTACCTGCGAGCATCCTATACAGGCGCGAAAAATAGGGCGCAGTATTTTCAAGCGCAAGCGCACTGAATGGAAAAACATTAGAGCCACAGTGATGACAAGAGCTGTCTACACTAAATGTCGAGCACACAGCGAAGTAGCTGAAGCGCTCTTGGCGACAGAATCTAAGCCACTCGCAAATAATGCTTTCGGAGAGTATTACTGGGGAGTTGGCAGAGATGGGCGCGGCATGAATTGCTATGGCAAAGTACTTCAAAATGTTCGTGAACGCCTGCGCATGGAAGCAGAAAATGCCCTTTCAGCTTGTGGGGCAACCCAATGAACACTCGTTTGCGCAAGCATCAGGAGAGCAAGTCTCTTGCACGGCATCTCCTCACTCGTGTAGTGATCGCGCTGGCCATATTGGGTGCGTTGCTTTACCTATCGCTGGTAAGAATTGTGGAGATTGCCACTGCCAATAGCTATATCGACGTATCTAAAGCCTCTACCTATGAGTACATTACTGTCTCAGCGCAGACCCTAAACGACGGCACAGATGAGAGTATTAAGCAGTACATCGACAACTACCTTCTTCGCGCCAATGTTGTTTACGCCGAGCTGCAGTTAAACGGCTTTTCGTATCTAGGTGAATTATCCGACCCTGAGGTTCAAGCAAACTTCATAGAAAGTACTGAATTTGGTCAAAATAACGACAATGTTTATTACTTTGACGTCGGCTTTTATGTCGGACCAGAGCCTGCTAACTTCCGAGTCGGCATTGACGAAACAGACATCAACGAGTTGATCACGACGGCAAAGGTTCTAGTTTGCTCAGCCATTGTTTCACTATTTGCCATTTTTTTGGGGTTCGCATATTTCTATACCCGCATGATTACCGAACCACTCGACAAACTGGCAAAAGACTCGCATCAAGTAACGAGTGGCGATGTTGCGCAAAACCTAGGCATAGAATCCAATATCCGCGAATTCAACCTTATGGCTGGAAACTTGGAGGCGATGCGACAGCAACTGGTCAATCGCAACCTCGAGTTGCGTGAGCAGGTGGTTCAAGACCCGCTAACTGGCATTCCCAATCGATTGTTGTTCAACGAAGGTTTGGACAGAGCGCTTAGCAGAATCAAGCACTACGATGAGACTTACGCGCTCGTTATGCTTGATGTCGATGATTTCAAAAACGTCAATGACGCCTATGGCCACCCCATTGGGGACCGCGTGATTAAGTACGTTGCTTATTGGTTGAAACGTGTCGACCCATCTAACATTGTCGCACGCATAGGCGGCGATGAATTTGCCATTATTGTTGCGGACACCAACCGTGCGGAGCTCGCCGAATTTTGTGCCACTGTCATTCGACGCATGGTCAGAGATATAAAATTTCGCGACCATACAATTCCTTTTTCCGTTAGCTTAGGTGCAACACTCTTGGAATCGGAAAAAAAGCTGTCGACTGACGACTTTATACAACAAGCAGATTTTGCACTCTACGCTGCAAAATCCTCCCCTGATCACTTTGCGATATTCGACGAAAACCTGTTTGCTCATACCGCTCGCACAAAGGCAATCGCTCGAGCACTCAAATCATCTGATTTCAAAAAACTCGGTTTCCGCATGATGTATCAACCGAAGTTTGATCTTGCAACGGGCAAGCCAATCAGCGTTGAAGCACTTGCCCGCTGGCAACATCCTGAACTGGGAAATATTTCCCCAACCGAGTTTATTGCTCTCGCAGAACAACAACACCTTATGACACGCCTCACTACTTTCATTATCGATATGGTGATGATGGATATGCGCAAGTGGATCGGCAAAGGCATGAATGTGCAAACGGCGATCAATGTCTCTCCACAAGATATCAACAACGAAAACTTTCTAGAGATCCTCTACTCCGCGCTTGAAGTCTATTCCGTACCACCCAAACTCATTGAGTTGGAAGTCACGGAGAACGCGCTGGTGGAGAACTCCAAAGCGTTTGCGCAGAAGCTGTTACAGGTTAAAAAAATGGGTATCAGTATTGCTATTGATGATTTTGGATCAGGTTATGCCAACTTTATTAATCTGAAGAACTTTCCATTTGAAACCATCAAGATCGACCAAAGTTTTGTGCGCGATATGCAACACCGCCACGAAGACAAGATATTAGTTAAAGGTGCCATCGACATTGCCCATGCCCTAGGTATGAAAGTCGTCGCCGAAGGCGTAGAAACCGATGCAGTCAGGGCAATATTGACCGAACTAAAATGCGAACAAGCTCAGGGCATGTGGTTTAGCTCCCCACTAGAAGCAGACGAAATAGTCGGCCTTTTTGAAGATGTGGGATTTGAGAGTACCGAAATTGATAGTGCCGAAACTGAGATCGCCGAAGTTGTGAGTGCCAAAGTTGAGAGTGTCGAATTTGATGAGACCAAAGAATCCACACCGAGCGAGGTTGATTGACTCACCTAGTCACCGTAGAGCCAACGGTACTTTTTCGCGATTATCCGCGAGGCCAACCCCCCCGTCGCTTTCATCCCAATATTTTGTAGCTTTGCCATCATAGTGTGAGGGCGATGAAAGAACTTAAGGTTCCAGTGCGAAGCAGCTTGAACTCTAGCCACGCGGACATTGCGTCGGTCGTAATAAGTTGAAAACAAGGCATCAACAGATAACTCACCAGCACTAATCAGACCAGCTAAACAGACCGCATCTTCAATGGCCTGGGCCGCGCCTTGCGCCAGCGAGGGCAACATTGGATGCGCAGCGTCGCCCAGCAATCCAACTGAGCCGAGGTGCCAACGATTCATTACGGGCATGGTTCGTAACGACCATTTCTGGCAACGCTCCAACCCTTCGATTAATCCCAGCGCTTGAGGGTTCCAGCCGCTATAGTCTTCTAACCATTCAGATACTGGTCGCTCTTCGACAGCGTTTTCAGGATGCCAATCGGGGGATTCACTCACACCCACAAGGTTTATCCATTTGCCGTCCACACCTACTGGATAAGCAATCAAATGTCGTCCTGCATCGACCCAGACGTTGAGTCGATCAACTGTTTTATAGCTGGAAGACAGATCGGTCTTGAGCAGACCACGCCATGCGTAGTAACCGCTATAGGTCGTTGCGCTATGCTCAAAGAGCGAGGAGCGGACGTTAGATTCAACGCCATCGGCGCCCACAACCAGATCCACCGCTTCTTCGGTTCCATCGGCAAAGGCGATATTTGGCTGCTGCCCATGCGATAACCCCACTAACTCCTTGCTAAACTGCACCGGGTTTTGCCCAAAAGCATCACTGGTGGCATCGAGTAAAAGCCGATGCAGATCAGCTCGCAATACCTGATAGCTATGCGCGCCATAGTGCTGCATCGCATGCACATCCATGGGCAGTTCGGTGAGTTTTGAGTGGGTCTTACCTTCGAACATAGATCCCGTTGGCGATGTCACAGATATGGCTCGTAGACCTTCTGCCAAGCCCAAATGCTCAAGTAACCGCACGGCATTTGGTCCAATCTGTATGCCCGCCCCTAACTCTTGGGCATCGGCACGTCGCTCATACAGATGCACATCGCGCGCACCATTCTTGGCCAGAGCCAGCGCCAAGGTGAGTCCGCCTATACCCGCACCGATGATGGCGATTTTTGAATCGAGATTAATCAGGCCTGACACCCTTTTAGAACTGCTTGCGTAAAAGCATAAACGTTATTTGCTACTTGCCTCAATGATGAACACCATAAGAGACTATCGTTCGAATAGATATGTGTGCAGCGGTGCTATCAATCAATAGCACCATCATGAACACTACTAAAAAGGACGGCTAAAAAGAGCTACGCTGAAGTGTGAAGCCCACATTCGCGGCCACTTTCGACTTTCGTAGGGTCAAAATAGTGCCGGCATGATGGCAATTCATATTGTTCCATATAACGATCAAGTCGCTCGTCGCTCCAAAAAAAGATGGGCGCCACTTTTAAAATGCCGTCGTTATCATAGGACAAGATATCCAGATTTTTTCTGAGCTCAGTTTCACCATGACGAATCCCGCTAATCCATACTTTCGGGCTCAACTCATCCAACGCGCGCCGAAAAGGTTCTAGTTTTACGATACGCGTAAACTCTGCATGCTTCTCAGGATCATCAAGCGTTGGGATACCGCCAAGCTGGACGTTAAGGCGCTCTGCGCTTACCGCTGGAACATACACGCGTGCATCCAGTTCCAGAGTTTTAATAAGCTGCTCAGCAACCACATAGGTATCGCGCATGTTGTAGCCTGAATCAGCCCAAACAACAGGAACAGACTTGTCTACCGCCGCTAGCATATGCAGCAAAGCGCCGGAATTTGGACCAAAGCTGGTGGTCATAATCGTAGGCTCACCAAGATCGAGCGCCCAGCGAATAACCTCCTCTGGATCTTTCATTCTCAGTTCTGCATTGGCTTTATCGAGATCTAACACAGCGTTTCCAAGTCTATACAGGCGCACAGGCCCTCATAATCGGCGCATACTATAGGCAAAAAAGCTTATTCTTTAAAAGAATAAAAACTAATATGGTTAGTTCTAAATGTTTAAAACGCCAAGGTCATAGTTGAATGAAGCAAGAATTGATCGAACTCTGCCACATCAATGATCTGGACGAAGTGGCTGCAAAGGAGTTCCGCATCGACGATGCGCGCCGAATTTTTGTTATCAACAAACAAGGGCAGTTTTACGGTTACTACAATGTATGTCCACATGCGGGCTGGCCACTGAATTTAAACCCCGATGTATTTTTAGATACGAACAAAGAATTCATTCAATGCGCGAATCACATGGCAGCTTTTGATATCAGATCAGGAAACTGCTTCGCAGGACCATGCAAAGGCGCAAGTTTGGAGATTGCCGAGCTCAAAATCATCGAAAATAAGGTTTGGTTTCAAACCTAAGCGCACCGACACCCAACTACAAACGGCACAAGCCGGCGCATTTATGTGACCGTTGTCTAGGTTCTGAAAGCGGCCAATTTTTTTGGTGAGAACTAAGTCGCATACAGTCAAAACGGCGGTCCCATTAAGCCTCAACCACCCCTACCATGAGCGATCAATTCTGAAGTATAGGTTTAGTGTTGGTGGTAGAACTCAAAGTAATTGAAGGCGGCAAAGCACTGCTGGAAGAAAAAATATTGCACGATATGTTCCGAGGCGAAGTGAGCTCAGAAGACATCGATAGATTGCGCCCGTGCGGCGATTTATGGTTAGTAACCAATGATAGCGACAAGGCTCCACGAGCCAAACGAAGTGTTGCTATCCCTGAAGACTGGCTAGACGACAAGACTGTCTAACCGCAAGTCCGAATCTAGATTATTTGACTCTATGCTATTAAGACAATGCCTCGCGCATTGCCTTAATCTCATGGGCATAGTTATCTTTGCTAAAGATCGCGGAACCAGCAACAAATGTGTCCGCACCCGCGGCTGCAATGTCCGCAATATTGGCAGAACTAACGCCGCCATCGACTTCAAGTCGAATCTCTTTTCCCGCACTATCGATCATTTCACGCGCGAGTCTGAGCTTATTTAACGTCTCGGGGATAAAGGCTTGCCCGCCAAATCCTGGATTGACCGACATCAACAAAAGCAAATCTAGCTTGTCTATCACATGTTCAACTACATCGATTCGGGTAGCTGGATTGAGCACCAGCCCGGCTTTACAACCAAGCTGTTCAATGAGCTGCAATGAGCGATCTACATGCCGACTTGCCTCTGGGTGAAAGCTTATGTAGCTAGCACCCGCATCCGCAAACATGCGAATAAGATCGTCAACCGGCTCAACCATAAGATGGACATCAATAGGCGCGGTGACTCCATGTTTTCTCAGCGCGGAGCAAACCATGGGACCAATAGTTAGGTTGGGCACGTAGTGATTGTCCATCACATCAAAATGCACCCAATCAGCACCATCCGCAAGCACCTGATCAACCTCTTCCCCCAACCGAGCAAAGTCCGCTGAAAGTATAGAAGGTGCAATGATGTAATCGTTCATAGTTTCAATCTCGGGTATGGCTGAGTAATGTTTGATTCAGCGCATTCAGTCGTTCTATGGTTCCCACATCTTCCCAAAGGCCGGTATGAACCTCACCTGTTAGCAAGCCTTTTTGCAGTGCAGAAAGCAAAGGCGATAGTAGCGGAAATGCCGCCGGCTCGCTCGGCAAATTATCGAACAATTTCGGATCAATCAGGGCAGCACCCGCGTAGGTATAGTCGTTGTTACTATCTGTGCGCGATAGGCGTTGTTCATCATCGACACAGAAATCGCCTTTGTGATGGTGTTCAGGATTCGGCACAAGCACTAGATGCGCCAAGCTTTCTGCTAGCGATCGCTGCACGAGTGATCGCAATGAATAGTCAAAATAAACATCACCGTTGACCAACAGAAAAGGCGCGTTGCCCAGCATTGGCAGCGCATTGCGAATACCACCACCTGTCTCCAAAAGCTCGGTTTCCCGCGACCAACGAATCTGCAATCCAAAATCGGTGCCATCACCCAAGGTGTCTATCAACCTGTCTGCGAGCCAATGAACATTGATCACCACATCCTTAACACCTGCGTCAGCAAGGTTCTCTAGGTGATACTGAATAAGTGGTTTGCCGCCCACTTCTATAAGGGGCTTAGGGGTGGTTTCAGTCAGTGGTCGCAGACGTTTCCCATACCCAGCCGCTAGAATAATTGCCTTCACGCTATCTCAAACCTATTAAGCCAACTCAGATTCAGAACCGGCAGTTTGCCAATCGCTGTACCAATCTTGATCTACGCAAACTGGGATGAGTTCATCCGTCATCCAATCCGCCATCTCTTTGCATGCGTCATATTGCTCCATCACCTCTAAGGTATATCTCAGCACTAACGGCAAATCACGCAAATATCGATGTTTCCCATCTCGCAGGGAAAGCCGAGAAAAGATGCCCAACACTTTGATATGGCGCTGCAGCCCCATCAGATCAAACCACTGCCTGAATTCGGCTCTTTGAGCAGTATTGATTTGCCCAGCACTGAGTAACTGATCCGCACTTTGCTCAACAAAGGTATCAAGTCGGTCACGCGACCACCTAACGTAACAATCTCGGCCCAGCGAGGCGAGATCGTAGGTAATAGGCCCCCACACAGCATCTTGGAAATCAATCACAGCGAGCTCGCCGTTTTGCAAAGTCATTAAATTACGCGCATGGAAATCTCTATGAACTAGCGTCTTAGGCTGCTGCAGTGCTTGCTCTGCAAGAAATTCAAACAAATCCTGAATACGCGCTTTTCGATGTTGATCTATGGTTGCACCTAAAAGTTTTTCAGCAAACCAGGTAACAAATAGCGCCATTTCATCTATTAACATTTGCCGATCATACGCGGGAATAAAATCTGGCTGCGCAGCGCAGCTTTGAATAAGCCCTAATTGCTCCATCGCCTTCGTATAAACACTTTGGGTGTCATTTCTCGATAGCTGATCCTGAAGAAGCCCATCTCCCAAATCCTCTAAAACAAAATATCCCTGACCAAAATCGACAGCGAATATTGTTGGCACACGCACGCCTAATTCAGCAAGCAATCTACTGATCTTCACATAGGCGAGGTTTTGTTCTTTTGTCGGCGGTGAATTCGCAGCAATTACCGTCGCTGTGCCACCGGCACGAAAATACCGCCGAAAACCAGCATCGCCAGATAACGCGTGCCAATCATCCGACATTTCTTGGTCGGAGAACGGCCAATAGCGGCGCACAAATTCTTTAAACTCAGTGGGCACAGACGAACTCATCAGATCGATATCTTTTTTATTCTAAGCTGCTGCTAAACACAGCGATAAAGGATTCCACGAAAGACGTAAACTTTAGGTAGAATACCTCTTTATGTAGCCCACAACAAAAACCTGGTTCTGAATGTTGTTTAATCAAACTAGATTCCCTCTAGTACTTGCCGCGCTAATGTTTGTCATTCTGGTATCAGCAAGCGCGTGCCTGCGCGCGCAGGTAACGTCAGAACCATGGGATTGCCAGCTTGTCGATGGCGAGTGGGTTTGCGGCACCAATGAAGCAAATCCATCGACTACCGACACGCCTCCAATACAAGTTGAAATAACTACTACAAGGGATGAGACTCAAGACCGCTTAGAGCAGAGGGCAGACATTGACTGGGTGCCAAAAGCACAGCTCACTGAAGAGCAAAGGCTTGCCTGTCCGCGCGGCTGTGAAGGCGCATACATTGAACCCGAGCGAATAGGCCAAGAGGCCAACCTCGACCCAAGAGACGCGCAGCTGCGAGCTGAAGCAGGTAGCGGCGAAATCGACGCTTTAACACAGGCAGCATCACTCGGCGGGTATGTTGTGTTTAGCCAAGGCTGGCGTCAGGTATCCGCAGAAACAGTGAGCGTTGATCGGGAAGACTCTCAGTATCGGCTCGAAGGAGATGTATCTATTCGAGAACCTGGATTACTTGTGATTGGCGATTCGGCCGCCGTTGACGGCGAAGACAATAGCTTGGTGGTAACCAATGCAAACTACTTGCTCCATAACTCTCGATTGAGAGGTTCTTCTACCGAAGTACGGCGAGAAGGCAGTGATCAATTTGTTATCGAAAATGCGACCTACACCAGTTGCGAACCTGGAGACGGTGCATGGACACTCAGCGCCGGAGAACTGCGCATCAATGAAAAAACAGGTCTGGCTTCGGCGCGCAATGTATTGATCCGAACAGGCGGTGTACCGGTCTTTTATGCGCCTTATATTAGCTACCCAATTGATGATCGGCCGCGTTCCGGCCTGCTCTACCCGCAGATAAAGCTAGCCTCCGAGGATGGCTTCGATTACAAACAACCTATCTACTGGGCGATTGCAGAAAACCAAGACGCAACATTTACCCCTAGATACATCTCCGAACGTGGTTTTGGTCTCCAAGCCGAACATCGATTTCTCACCAACAATACCTATACCGTAAGCACCGGTAGCTTTTTTCCGTCAGACCAAAGCGACGAACGCGCTGGGCTCTTGGAAGGCGAATCGCGCTGGCTGTTAGACCTAAAACACCAAGGCTACGTGAATGATTTTTGGACAGAAGTAGAATTCAGCCGTGTAAGTGATATCGATTACTTCGAAGACTTCGGCACATCGATACTCGAAGATGCCAGCGTTTCAAACCTCCAACAATATGGAGCCATCGGCCTCTCTAAAGGAAATTGGGACTTTAGTTTGTTGGCGGAAAACTTCCAGAGCCTCGTTGTCGAAAATGGCAATGAATATCGCCGATTTCCCGAACTTGATATTTCCGGACGCGGAAACTACGGGCCAGATTTATGGTGGCAAGCCGATTACCAATACAGCCTATTTGGTCATGCGCGTGATGATCAAACCGGCGCCACAGGGTTCGAGCTAGCAGCTGACGGCACTTGGGTGACAGGCCAACGACTACGAGCTGAACATAGTACCGGCTGGACATCGGAAAGTGACTGGTACCTATTTAGGCCCGCCATCGGTGTAGACTATCTCTACTACAATCTTGATTCTCCGGTTCAGGGTCAAAATACTGCCAGCCCATCTGAGCTTGCGCCAAATGCCAGCATTGATTTTGGCCTCGTATTTGAGCGCGAAACAAACCTGTTCGACCAACAGTGGATACAAACTTTAGAACCTGAAATTTTCTACTTCTTCCGTGATGCCAGCGATCAAAGTGATATTCCTTTGTTCGACACAACCATCGCGACAAGTAGTTACGATCAGTTGTTTCGAAGAAATAGCTTTGTCGGCGGTGACCGCCTATCGGACAATCATCAAATCACACTGGGGCTAAGTTCTAGTCTCTACAACAATGAAACCGGCAGAGAACTGGGTCGATTCCGAATCGCCCAAGCCTTTTTCCTAGAAGATCGTGTGGTGCATGCCAGTGATGCCGTGCTATTGGATTTAACTGACCCCAGCGTGCTCAACGAAAACGACCCACTTTTCACAGCCGCTGTTGCTGGCCAAGAAATTCTCGATGAACTGGTAGAAAATCGATCAGACCTTATTGCAACACTCGATCTAAACGTCGCCGAAAACTGGAACTTCAACAGTGAGCTGATATGGGATGTCGTCAACGACGATATAGAACGCTCGCAAGTCCAATTTGCCTATCAGCACCCCACTAAAAACCAACAGCTAAGCTTTAGCTATTTTCGTGAGTCTGACGTCGTCTTTCTTCGCGATCAGGATGGCGATGGATTCTCACAGCTAGACGAACTCGTGCAAGATAATGTCGAACAAGCCAGTGTTACCGGTATTGTTGAGCTGCAAGACCACTGGAGCGTCGTATCTCTTATCCAGCAAGATTTCGGTAATAACCGAAACCTAAATAGCCTCGTAGGTTTGAGTTTTGAAAACTGCTGCTGGAGTGCCTCATTTAGCTGGCGACGATGGCTCGAAAGGGACGACAACGAACCCTTTGGTACTGGGGCAGTCAGTCACGACAATGGTGTATTCTTTAGTTTTGAATGGATTGGACTAGGCGGTATTGGCCAAACACCACTGGAACTATTAGAAAGTACACGAATCCAATAACTTCCTAATAAGCTAAACCGAAAGCTGGCTTAACAACAAAGAGACAAAGGCACGATTTTAATGCGATTACTTAGTGGTTTATTTCTATTCCTATTCGTGGCGATAACCGCACCCCAGTTATCACTCGCCCAAGTACAACAAATCGACGGCATCGTTGCCGTCGTCGATGGCGACGTAGTGCTAACATCCGAGTTGGGTTATCGCATTAACTCAATCAAAACTCGATTCCAGCAAACTGACACCGAACTACCACCCGATGCAGTACTGCAATCTCAAGTACTAGATATACTTATCATGGAGCGCCTTCAGTTGGCCGCTGCACACAGGGCTGGAATTCAAATCTCAGATGACCAACTCACCCAAACTTTTTCGCAAATGGCGAGTAATAATGGCCTGTCGCCAGACCAATTACTGGCAAGACTAGTGAGCGAAGGGCAAACGCCTTCTAGTGTGTTTCGCGACTTGCGCCAAGAACTCACCATACAACAAGTTCAGCAGGCTAGCGTTAATCGCAGAATTTTCGTATCCGAAACAGAAATTGATAATTTCCTCGCCTCCGCCGAAGGACAATTTTGGTCTGCGCCCACATACAATCTGCAACATATCCTGATTCCACTGAGCGCCAATGCCGACCCTCAAGAAGTAATTAACGCCCAAACTCTCGCCAACTCCATCGACCAACAACTAAACAATGGCTCGGATTTTGGCACACTTGCAGTACAGTTCTCCTCTGGCCCTGCGGCGCTGGAAGGCGGAAACATTGGCTGGCGACGTGCTGTTGAATTCCAATCAGAGCTTGGCGAAGTCATCGAAAATGCAGAGCTTGGCATCCACACCAAACCACTTAGGGCGGCAGGTGGCATACATTTATTTAAGATATTAGATTTCCGTGGCGGCGACAAAGAAGCCATGATTCTGCAAACCAAAGCTCGCCATATACTATTGAAGCCGAACACCATTCGATCAGACGAAGAAACGCGACAAGAGATTACTGAGCTTCGCGAGCGCATCCTCAATGGTGAAGATTTCTCGGAACTGGCTAGAGAACATTCCGAAGATATCGGCAATGCACTTAGAGGCGGCGATCTAGACTGGGTGTTCCCCGGCGTCATGGTGCCTGAATTTGAAGAGGCTATGAACGAGGCTGAAGCCAATATTGTCAGTCAGCCAATAAAAACAGATTTTGGCTGGCATATCATACTGGTTGAAGATCGCCGCGACGTCGATATGAGCAATGAAATCTTGCGTGACCAAGCGCGTAACGTAATCCGCAGCCGACGCTTTGACGAAGAACTAGATCTCTGGCAAAGAGAAATCCGTAGCGACTCGTTTATCGATATCGCTGAACAATAAGCTGCAACTATTCCTATGCAACGTCTGGCTATCACCCCCGGCGAACCTGCGGGTATTGGTCCAGACATAGTCATCAAGGCTGCGCAAAAGGACTTTGGCGTCCAGCTGATCGCCGTCGCGGACCCAACGCTTCTTAGCGAACGTGCAGAGCAACTCGGCCAAAACCTTCGCATCAGCACGTGGGAACAAGGCCTTCCCTTTCAGCAACATCAGCCCAATCATCTTTGGGTTCTACCTACGTCTATGCAAGAAAGCATGAAGATAGGACAGCTGAACACGAAAAATGCGGCCTATGTTATCGATACCCTGCGCGGGGCAGCGCAAGGCTGTATCGACGGCACCTTTGATGCCATGGTGACGGGGCCCATTCAGAAAAGCGTCATCAACGATGCCGGCATCGCCTTTAGCGGGCACACAGAGTTTCTGCAACAGATGGCAAACATCCCAAAAGTAGTCATGATGTTGGCCTCAAACAAACTGCGTGTTGCCTTGGTGACCACACACCTGCCACTGAGAAAGGTGGCGGACGCAGTCACCGAGCAAAATGTGCGCCAATCCCTTGAGATTCTATATCAAGACCTAAAGCAGAGATTCGGCATCGCACAACCGCATATTCTTGTTGCTGGTCTGAATCCACATGCTGGCGAAGGCGGCCACTTGGGAACCGAAGAGCGTGACATCATTGAGCCTGTCATCGCGCAGCTCAAACAACAGGGTATGTCCCTAGAAGGACCACTCCCCGCAGACACGCTATTTACCGAAAAATATCTCGCGCGTGCCGATGCGGTGCTCGCTATGTATCACGACCAAGGCCTTCCGGTGCTAAAAAACGTTAGTTTTGGAGACGCGGTAAATGTGACTCTGGGCCTCCCATTTGTTCGCACATCAGTAGACCACGGTACGGCACTGAGCATTGCCGGAAGCGGAGAAGCAAATGAGCAGTCGTTGGTCACTGCCATTAATATGGCAACAGACTTAGCTCAGAACGCAACCAAATGATGTCCACGTGAAGCCTTTACCTAGCCAAGCCAATACTGGCCATCGGGCGCGAAAACGATTTGGTCAGAACTTCCTCATTAGCGAACAGGTCATTCAGGACATCATCAATGCAGTTTCTGCGAAACAAAGTGATCACATTGTCGAAATCGGCCCCGGCTTAGGTGTCTTAACCGAGCCACTAGTTAACTCAGGCGCGCAGGTTACTGCCATTGAGCTAGATCGAGACCTCGCAGCGCGACTGGAAAGCAAGTTCGCAGGCCAATCTAATTTCAATCTAATCAACAAAGATGCACTTGCACTCAACTATGCTGACCTCTGCGAAAACAACATTCGCGTGGTCGGCAACCTGCCATATAACATCTCTACACCCATTATGTTTCGCCTGCTTGAATCCAGCTCACAAATCGAAGATATGCACTTTATGCTGCAAAAAGAAGTCGTAAAGCGGCTTGCGGCCCAACCCGGCACATCGGCTTGGGGGCGGCTCGGCATCATTGTGCAGTATCATTGTCAGGTAGAAGATCTGATCGATGTTCCACCAGAGAGCTTCGACCCACCACCAAAAGTAGACTCCGCGGTGGTGCGTCTTTCCCCATGTGAGCCTCCAACCAAAGCCAAAAGCATAGATAGACTGGAAAAAGTTGTTCGTATAGCGTTCAATAAGCGCCGCAAGACGCTGCGCAATGCGTTACGAGATTTGTATACCGAACAACAAATGCTCGCATTGGACATAGATCCGAGTCTAAGACCGGAAAATTTGACGTTAGAACAATACCTGAGCTTAGCGAATCAACTCGATGACTGATGCAAAGATAGAAATAGTCCCCTCTCCGACTTACCAAACTGAGCAGTCGAAGCCGGAAAAAAATAAGTACTTTTTTTCATACAATATTCTTATTCGCCATCTCGAAGGCGAGTCCTGTCAGCTGATCAACCGGCATTGGCTTATCACTGACGCCTCCGGAGAAAAACAGGAAGTTTTTGGTGAAGGCGTGATTGGACAAAAACCCAACCTAGAGCCCGGCCAAGAATTCCAATACAGCAGCGGTGTGCTGCTGGAGACACCCGTCGGCACTATGGAAGGCTACTACGAGATGGAAACCGACACCGGTAAGACATTTCGTGTACCAATTGAACCCTTCCTACTAGCCATTCCCGGTTCTATCAACTAACGTTTCTTTCTTTTCTTCACCATGGCGCGCTATGCAGTCGGAGATATTCAGGGTTGCTATGACTCCCTGATGAAGCTTTTAAAAAAAGCGAATTTCGACCCAAGCAAAGATGAACTATGGAGCGTCGGCGATCTTATCAATCGCGGCCCCAAGGACTATCAAGTACTTAAATATTGCATGAGTCTTGGAGATCGCTTTACTTGCGTGCTGGGCAACCACGATCTTCATTTTCTCGCCATAGCATTGGGCTACTTTGAGGCCAAAGACAGCGATACCTTCCACGACGTACTAGACGCACCTGATCTCAAAGAGATTACCGACTGGCTGCGCAACCAAAAGCTCGCCCATTACGATCAAGACCGCGACATCTTAATGGTACATGCCGGCGTGCCACCAATCTGGTCAGTAAAAAAGACCTTAGCGCTTGCCGCTGAAGTCGAAGACGTAATTCGAGATAAAAAACTGTCTCGGCTTTACTTCGCTAACATGTACGGCAATCTACCTCGCGTTTGGAGCAAGCAATTAGCAGGCACTAAACGCTGGCGTGTTATTACCAATTACCTGACCCGAATGCGTTTTTGCGATAGTAAAAGCCGGCTAGAGTTTCGATCAAAAGCGGGCATTAAGCATGCACCCAAAGGCTATAAGCCCTGGTTTGAAGTCAAAGACCGCAAAGCAGAAAAGACTGACATACTCTTTGGCCACTGGGCGGCGCTCATGGGCGAGGCAGAGGCCAAACATGTTCACGCACTAGACACGGGTTGCGTATGGGGCGGGAGAATGACGCTCATCAATATTGATGATCTATCCGAACGCATCAGCGTTAAGGCCCAAGAATAATGCACCTTCATCATTGCCAACAATGCGGCATGGATTTTGAGCCCGAATGCGAAGCCTGCCCCAAGTGTGATTTTGGCGTTTACGACCAAAACAAGACGCTCACCTATACCCGTGATATCGCCCACGATCATCAAACCGTCGACCAAGCGATTACAGAATTCTATGCCGTACTAAATAGCGCGCGCAAAGAGCAATACGGCTATGTCCGACTTATCGTCGGAGGCGGAAAAATTAAAGAAGAAATTGGTGCGCTACTGGAAACAGAAAAGTGGCGTGAGAGTATTCAGAGGTTCGAATTAGAGCAGCTCAACAGCGGAGCCTACCGCATAAAGTTATAGATATTTACCCAAGCCGAAAGGAAGGGTGAAAACGATACTCGTTAGGTCCGTCAGCCTTAGCCTGACACATCAAATCATTCGCCTGCTCAAGCAACGCTGGCGCACGGGCCTCGCTACCTTCGAACTTCGCGATCCCAACACTACAGCCTAAAGTGACTGACTCGGTCTCCGTCACAGAAATTGGCTGATTAATCATATAAACAATACGCTGAACAAATCGCTCAAGCTCATCATAGTAGGATGAGATTTTCATCTTTATAGCAAATTCATCACCGCCTATACGCGCTACAAAACCGCGCTGACCAACCACATTAACAAGGCGTTCGGCAATCTCAACCAATACTGAATCACCAATATTGTGGCCGTAACCATCATTCACTGACTTAAACTGGTCGATATCAATATAAATCAACGCGTAGGTTTCATCGTAAACCACACTATCAATCACGGTACGATGAAAATGAATATCAAAGAGATTCCGGTTACCTAACCCCGTCAACGCATCGTGATGCGCCGTTTGATCGACCTCTTGATGAGATTCCACCCGGCGGGAAATATCCTTACTAATGCCGATGAGGCCAACCACTTCACCTTCCGAATTAAGCACAGGCTTTCTAGTAGATAGCACCCAGCCACTGCCATCATGCAAAATCGGACAGGGCTCTTCATGATCTTGTAATTCTTCGCCGTGCCTCAGTACACGCTCTTCCGTGCTTCTATATTGGTCGGCGATTGATTCTGGATAGAGATCGGCATCCGTTTTGCCTACTAGCTCAGACCAATGAGAATGGCCCATTGCACGCGCGAGCGCATTGCTTGCACTGGTGTACTTTAGGTCAACATCTTTGACATAGACAAAGTCAGCGGTGTGTTCAAGAACGGCGTAGAAATCCCTCGCCAGCTCCCGAAGACTATCGTTTTCGGTCCGGAGTTTTTCGGTTTCAGCCGTGGCGAGCTTGAGTTCGAGCCGCAGGCGCTCTTCCCCAGGACGCAGGGCCTCTACCTTTTTTGGCTGCTGGCCACCTATAACAATGTCGTTATCGGCCATTTTTCACTGATTTGCTAATAAACATGACTATCCAGAGGGCATGTACCGCGTATAAGACGCATGACCGCTTATAACCGAAACACATGCTAACTTAACCGAGTAAAGCCCACAAAGGACAAAATATGAACGTTAAAGTGGGCTAATACCCCAACCTTCTACCAATTTACAAGCCTAATCAAGCGTTGGTTGCTCACATTCCAACTTACTTCCCAAAAGTTTTTCAATTGGCTCTAATCTGAAGGAATCATCCTCACAGGCAAAACTAATGGATACGCCCACCGCACCTGCGCGGCCTGTGCGGCCAATTCGATGAACATAGTCTTCAGGCTCTTCTGGCAAGGTGTAGTTCACCACGTGGCTAATGCCATCAACGTGAATACCACGGCCTGCCACATCAGTGGCCACCAAGATTTTCAAAGTGCCGGATTTAAAGTTATCCAAAGTTCTTACACGCTTTTGCTGAGGCACTTCGCCGGACAGCATTCCGACGCTTAGATCTTTCTTTTTCAACTTTTCAAACAAGCGGCGAACCTCATCCCTGCGGTTAGCAAAAATAATCACCGATTCAACATCTTCTTTGTCGAGCACCTGTTCTAACAGCTGAAACTTGTCATCACTGGAAACCAAATAAACGCGCTGATCCACCGAATCGGCGGCCACGTTTTCTGCTTCAATTTCAATTCGTGTTGGTTGCACCGTCCATTGATCTGCTAAACGCTCGACATCACTGGTAAAGGTGGCAGAAAACATCAGCGTTTGGCGATTTTCCCGACGCGGAGTCATGCGCACAATACGGCGCACCTGTGGAATAAAACCCATATCCAACATGCGATCCGCTTCATCAATCACCAATACCTCAACACGATCAAGGTACACATCTTTCTTGCCCGCAAAATCGATCAACCGACCGGGCGTGGCAATCACGATATCCACCGTGTCGTAATGCATCGCCGTTTTTTGGCGATCGTAGTCCATGCCACCGACCAGTGTTTTTACTTTCAGGTCGGTGTATTTGGTTAGTCCTTTGGCATCTTCGGCAATTTGCATCACCAACTCACGCGTTGGCGCAATAATCAACGCACGCGGCTCGCCCGCATATTGCTCGTGATCAAGTGGGTGCTTTATCAAATCATCAATAATGGCGATCAAAAACGCCGCCGTTTTACCCGTACCCGTTTGCGCCTTGCCGACCACATCATTACCCGCCAAGGTATAGGGCAAAGATTGCGCCTGAATGGGTGAGCAATACTCAAAACCCAAATCCGCAATGCCGTGCATTAGCTCTACCGGCAAACTAAGATCGTGAAAACGAACTTTGCCTTCTGCAGGTTCAACTTTAAATTGACCCAACTCCCAGGCTTTTTTCGGGCGATTATTTGAGCGCCGACGGCGGCGAGGTTTGCTTTTTTGAGACTCAGTTTGATTAGAGTCAGATGAGGAGGTTTGATTAGATTCGGTCAATGGTATCCAGACACTAAGAACGTACGAGTGACGAGTATATAGGGACTAAGAAAAGAAAGCTCGTAATGTGCTCAAAGCGGGTCATGGTGACCCGCTTGAGATGTATAACCAGACTTTTCTGCAGTAATTAGCCACTCACGTGGTCGATAACAACACCAATCCGCTCGCTAATCACTTCTGCTGTTAGCTCTTTTGTTAAACGCGTGACGACATGCTTTGTTTCTGCATCAACCAGCAACATAAAACCGGTTGTGCCTTCATTTGCAGCGTAAACATCACCCAAACCAAGCGATTGAGCTAAGAGCTTTGCCTGATGACTCGTTGTCTCATCGGTGAGATCCAGCGTGACGAATACAATCGACTGATTATCAAGATCAGAATCCGTACGCGCCTGATCTAACTGTGGCTCCAGCACTTTGCAGCTGCTGCACCAATCCGCATAAAAGAGGATACCCATTACTTCTGGCTGATCATCCGCCGCTTTCGCGAATGGGGAAAGAACCAAAACCAGTGACAGAACAGAAAGCGTTTTAATAATTAGGGTTTTCATACGGCTATGTATCCATTAAACAGAGGACTAATAAAAATATCAGGTTTTTGGCATAACGGGGTTACGGTTACGTAGGAGTGACAGGCTATTAATGGCCGCTTTAGGCTAAAAAGCGCAGGCTTAGGTTTGGGTTTCTGTCCAACTAATATCCATTTCACCAAGCGCGCCCAAATACTCTGCCCGACTGACCATCCCAACACAGGGCATGGCCCCTCTATCCTCTATTTCGTCATTAGCCAATTTCTTCGCGAGTAAAATAGCTGGCATACAGGGGATATATGGGCCGTCACCACTGCGGGCGGTTAGTTCAAACCCTATGGTCTTTTCTTGGCCATTCATATCTTCTCCGGTTAAATCCATATGAAACCCGCTGCTAGCAGTGCCAAGCCAATCGAACAGAAAAGACAATCTAAGCAGCATCGGAGCCAAGGGCACCAAGCTCTTCACAAGGCCAATACGCACCAACCAGGACAGCGCCCATAGCGTGACATGAATAAAAGGAAGCTCTAACCCGGCATAAAACCGTACGGTTTTAAGTTCAGGGTACATTTTAGGAAACAATTCCAAATCAGGAATATTGCAGTTGCCAAGTGGCCGCCGCCCGAGCTCCGAGTATTTACGTGAACGAAGGCTCTGCCATCCATAGACATTTCTCTCTTCACCATCAATGAGCGTTTTGAAGGGTTGCCCCGTGTAACCGAGTATGGCGGCGGTAGTCGCCAAACCACGCGTGGTCTTTTGCGCTGTGGTAATACCGTAATCAAGGCGCGTGAGTGTCTTGAAGCTATCTTTGTAGTGCTCGACTAAAGCGGATGTTAAACAAGGCACCGAACTCGCGCCGCTCACAACGAGCGTGTCGGCCTGTTTAGCTTTTTGATCAAGACGGTCAATGCCGGCGACAAACTCTCGCCCATCAGCCAAATCAATATAATGCGCGCCGCACTTGATACAGGCTTCGGCAACATCATAGCCCTGTGATTGAAATGGCCCTGACGTATGAATAACGATATCAGGCTTTATGTCTTCTAGCCGTGCAGCGAAGTCGCTGTATATATCAATCGCGGCGGCTTCCGCTTTGACTAGGTCAGCATTGATTTCTTCGCCATTAATTTCTTGGGCTAGGGCTTTGGCCTTATCCAAAGAGCGCCCAGCAATAACGAGAGCAATATTGTCGTGCTTGGCTAAGCTTCGCGAAATAAAACTACCGAAATTACCATACCCACCAATAACAAGAACACGCTTCAACTAGGTAGACACCTCAAAACGCCCTTTGTAACCATATACCTCACCCCACAATGGGTGAGTAATGCGAACTTTCATATCAAAGGTATTCTCGTCTACAGGCCATTCCTCTGCGCTACCGGCACCGATAAGGAGTGTTAACGGCAATGGAACCATGTGGCCAAAAACATGAAGGGCATAGCCTTTATGCGCCAGAATGACCTTTTCACCATCCCATGAGTACGCCATTCGCCACGCCAGACCAAATCGCATAATTTCGATGACTTCATTCGCTTTAACCTGAAGCATACGAGAGTGAAAAACATAGGGTTTACGCTCAGGGAATTTAAAACTTCTATTAAAGTGAAACGCTTTTGAGTTTACGTCGCTCTGAAACTGCACAGTCACAGGCACGTTTTTCTTATTGAATGCTGGGATCTGCCCCAGCAACTTCATCAAAGGAGAAAACCACAGCAATGGCTTCTTACAGGAAACATCTAATACACCTTCAACAGTGGTGACTTCGGTTGAATAGGGACGGCTTCCATAGTGCTTCTTCATAATCGGTGGCAAGTTGTCCCAATCCTCACCAAAAATGGATTTAAAGATCGGCTCCGCCTTTAAGTTGAGATTATCAATCTGACTGACATTCTTTCGTCGGATCAGCCAATTGCGTGTTTCTCTCATCCAAGGATAGATAAGCCGTGAAAGCGTATCCGACCAGAACAGACCCTTGGAGGCATACATGAAGAGATTGCTGGCTTCGCCATACCTCGCCATAAAATTCAAAGCGTCCTTTCCATGATAGAACTCGTCGCTAGCGTAGATCACCATTCCTTCATCAAGATCATAGCCTTGCTTATTGATCTCATCTATTAGTGGCGCATCTGCGGTTTCTCTCGCATTAAGCAAAGATAGAGAGCCAAATTTTTGCTTTATACGCAACGCTTCTGCGGCGTATGTGCAGATAGGACAGTCTCCGTCATACACGAACCACACACCGCTCATTTCTTTTAAAGCCCTCATACAGGTTTAGCCACCACAAGAAAAAACATAAAAATCAGTTCTAGAGTTGTCTATTTTACAACGAACAGCATACAGGCTAAAACCCGTATACCTATACATAGGAGCAGAATAAAAGGGATCCGACCCCTTTATATTTTT
>CAZUTO010000020.1:0-3786 GCA_964623085.1 uncultured Porticoccaceae bacterium | reverse complement strand
TTTTACGTTCCTATACTCGGGATGTTATTGCAACTAAGAGGATACCGTGCACAGACTGAGATTTTGCTCGCTAGTCTTTTTACTCCTGGTGTGTGTGGCCTGTCAGCCGACGTTTCACAAACATGTCGAGATTACACCAGCCAAGACTGCTGTAATTATCAATAGCCTCGACCCAGAGAGCGTGAGTGCCGGGGCGGCTTATGTGACGGCCTACGATATTCCAGCTAGCAACGTCATTCGTGTTGAAGTTCCAGTCAAAGATTCTCTGAGTACGTCCGAGTTTCTGACCGTTGAAAAACAAATCCGTTCAGAGCTTCCCGCTCAGACCAATGCCATCGCGTTACTTTGGAGCAAACCATTTCGAGTGGATTGCATGTCCATTACGTCCGCGATCACCTTCTCCACTGACCCAGCGTCTTGTGCATCAGGTTGCGAGCGTACTCAAATTAATCCGTGGTTTCTTGATCCAGATGGTGAGCTGGCTGGCACTCGAAAACGACTGCGCAGTATGCTCGTCACAGGAGGTAACCTGCAAGAAACTCAGGCACTCATTCTGCGCGGAACGGCAGCACAGGGAAACCATCCGGATGGTCAAGCGGCCTTGGTAATATCAGGCGACCGACTTCGCGATGTTCGCCAACACAGTTTTTCCCAGTTGGTTGCAGAGCCACCCGGCCGAGTGATTATTACCAAGCGAAACGGTTTTGTAAGCTTTGCGGATGACCTGGTGTTCTATTTCACGGGCGCCAAGGAGGTGCCGCACCTCGAAGAGCTGGGCTTCTTGCCAGGCGCCATCGGTGACCACCTAACGTCGCATGGAGGCAACCTCTACGGCGGATCGCAAATGAGTGCGCTGGCATGGATTCAGGCGGGAACCAGCGGTAGCTATGGAACTGTTGCGGAACCTTGCAACTTTATCGGGAAATTTCCTGACCCCAATATTCTCATAAGACGCTATGTTGATGGCGATACCCTCGCTGGCGCGTACTGGGCAAGCGTAGAAATGCCCGGACAAGGCGTATTTATTGGCGACCCTTTGGCGCGACCTTTTGACTCGCGATAGGCTGGAACATCTGCGCCGTTACATTAATCGCCCGCGCCAAATCCATTGATACCAAATCGCCAGTATCAACTTTGAAAGCACTTGGCTCTATATTCAGCTCAGGCGAGCTAAAAAATGTCTGCTTTCGGCCAAAAGCGGACATATAACGCCTGAAACAGCGGAAATTTAGGCGCGTTTGCGAGTAAATTTTCCGACTGCTTGCGCTTGTTACATTTTGATTCACTCTGCGTAATAATCCTGCAACAACCCCGCGGCATAATTTGATATTTCTGAGTCCAGTTCGGGATTACCCGCAAGCTCTTTTAGGTGAACCTCAAATTCACCCAAACGGGTCATCATAGCGTCGTCTCTCTTGAAAGCGCGCCTCAGACTTGTATGCAGCGCTTTCAAAGAGGAGACCTGTAGTGTGGGGGAGGAAGACTGTGTTAACACGTCCTCTATTTGGGTTAAAACGAGAGAGTCGGGCTTGGCGGAAGCCGCCGCTAATTCTATAGCTTGGCCTCGAATGTCCGGATTAGCCGTATTTGTGCTCAATCCAGATAGGAGCCCCACAATTTGCTCTGACATCATCTCTGGACTATAGTCAGCCAGGATTTGTATTGCTTCGATCTGAATTTCCGGATCTGTTTCGGCATATAAAACGTTATTTATAAGCAACGATAGTTCGGCTTTTGTTTCTAAGGCGTCTGCACTGCGCGTATCGATATCTTCTGAGGGAGATATTGCAAATTCATCTTCCAAATTTAGAAGCATATTCTCAATATAAATCAAGCCCGCTTGTCGCGAGACTTTATCATCGGAGCTTAGCAGAAGTGTGTCAGCTATCCATTTTAGGTCATTTACGGGCAATTGATCGACGATCGCTCTCACTAGCAAAACGTTTGCGTCTAAAATTTCGTTATAATCGGAGGTGCCTTCTTCCCCAACATCAGCGGTTGCCATGAATATTCCTACCTTTTCAACAGCATCAGGGTTGAACTGCAAGAAACGAACAAAGTCATCTAGATTGTCATAAATATAGTCAACTTCCTCTGGGCTCAAACGAGAGCCAGATAATGCAGAGTTGATGAGGTGTTTCTGGCAGTCTTCATAACACGCGTTCGGGTTGAAGCCATTTTTTGAATTTTTATCTAACTCGAAGTTTCCAGAGGACGGCTTATTAAAGGCATCTATTTGAGGGTTGTGAGTTGGTCCATCAATTGGCCCAGCTTCTTGATTCGTGTGCTCAATTGAAGTGATTTTGTTGGAATTGTTTTGAGAAGATATCACAGCAAATCCAATTCCGCATAGAAGAGCTATGCCTCCTAAGATGTAATTTGCCTTAATCATTTCTCTGTCTCGTTCATATCATATTGACCGTTACTATCACTTAATATCCATATTGACTGTTAATATCACTTAATATCAATATCTTGCGTCAATTAATTTATATCTGAAGGTCTGTGTATTTAACAGGCTTCTATGTGTATTTAACAGGCTTCTAGATGGTTTCAATAGAGTTACGCCTATTTTTAAAAATTAAAAAAATTTTAAAAAAGTATAGACATTACGAAATTATCACATTATCGTTGACACATCAACCTGATCATATTTTTGCGAATTGTCTATTAAATATAATTAGGTTGTTGGGAAATTAAGCGTGTAATTTTCACTACTAATTTTAGGAGAAGGGGATTAAATGATGAAAAAATCATATTTCAACAAGTTTACAAGTATTGCTGCTGTTTCAGTAATTTTATTAGCTTTGCCATCGGTAGCGTTTTCGTGGCAATGTACCGAAGGCAGTGTATCGGGTAATAATGTCCAAGAAATAGATAATCGACGAGCTCCGGGGCATTCAAGCAGTCCATATGGCTCACAAATTCGTAAGGCGAAATTGCAGATCGGTGATGATTCTGACACCTGTTTTGCTGAAGGAGACTCTATCGGAGATGAAGACGCTTTTAATGATCATTTTTGGTTATCAAGCAGCGGTAACACGGTTTACTTTGAAGAAACTGGTGATGCCTTCCGCTCTGAATTACGTGAACAAAGAGAATTTACCGTTGATCAAACTGGAAATGATTATGTTCGCACGCGCGCCAGAATATTAAATAGAGAGGGCGGCGTTGAAGAAATTACCATCGCGCAATTACACTCTGAAGATAGCAGTGGCCCTGTAGCTCGGCTTAATTGGGCCGCAGCGGGTGTTAATACGGATGTAGATGGTGACTCGCGTGAGGGTATATGGCTCTCTATCCGCCAATCTCCGACTTGCAGCAGCGGCAGCAGTACATGTTTCTCGCATTCTTTCGTTGGAAATATAGATGGTTCTTACAGAACCTACCGGCTAGGCATGTGGGGAAATCAGCTACGCCTAAGCGTAGATGGCAATTACGTTAATCTCGAAATGGAAGATATTTTTGATCTCGATAATGACGGCAATAGGGGTGAAAAAACAACGCGAACCACTATCAATTTGAACAATTCGGCTTGGGACGGTCAGCGCCTATATTTAAAACTAGGTTCCTATATCAATTCAGATGGCGGTGGCCGTTCTGGTCATAGGGACGTTCGATTCTTCTAAGTCATACAGCGTTCATTCACTAAAGGCAGAACAATTTGCCTTTAGCTAGCGATGTAACATTAAAGGGCCGCTTCATATCATGTGGGGCGGCTCTTTTATTTTTGCTCGGCGCGATTTCAGCCTCTATTAAAGGGAGTGGAATTCGAATTTATCCTCG
>CAZUTO010000019.1:0-39064 GCA_964623085.1 uncultured Porticoccaceae bacterium | reverse complement strand
CGTTGTGCGAAGACCTCTCGGCTTTCACCAGTAAATCGCTCGGCCCACATCTCTGGATCGAGATCCGGGTCTTTATACGTGTTATTAATATCTGGTTGTACATTCGCTTCTTCGGCTAAAACCCCAGATGTAGCAGGTTTATCGCCTACGTTTGTACAAGCGACAATGCACATTGTTATTACGAGACATAAAGACCTAAACGAGTGATGCATGATCCTCCTCCCCAATTGAGTTTTGTAATTAGGAAATTCTAGTAAGTTTTTGACAACAAAGTCATGTGACTAAGTCACTCTCGTTTCTATATCCATAGGCTCCAGGAAGTAAGATCTCTGGAACGTTTTGAGGAGAACTTTACGAGCTTACATGGCCTGCTGCAGATACATGCTGGTCAATCGATAAAAAGGTGCCATGGTCAGCCTTGAGAAAGGCACAGAACCCTGAGTCTTTTCCGCCAACCAAACCTAGCGGATAAATCTGGCACAGGGTCTGGTACACTTCTTCATTAACTCACCAGTCAGACCAAATTTAAGTTATTGATCTTCGGTTGTTAGAAGGTTCTTGTTCAAGTCCTCTTCTGGGCACCAGATATAAATTCAAGAAACAAAACGAAAAAGGCAGCAAACATCTCGCTAGAGACCTTTGCTGCCTTTAAGAAACCGATAGAAAACCGGTTTACTATGTGTGCTGCCTAGTTTAGCTTGATGAGCGCATCCGCTTAACGCCAAACAACCCGAGCAAACCAGAGACAAACAACCATGCTGCTGCAGGCAGTGGCACTGGCGATACAACGAAATCAAGCGTGTAACCAGTATTTTCTGGACCAGTTTGCTGTATCAGAAAGGAGTAATCACCAGCAGTCAAAGGAAAGTCAAAAGTCGTTCCGATATTTTCTGCGCCAGCTAAGTCAGCTGCCAAAGATCTATCAGCTCCCGGCAGTTGGTCTGCGCCTACATGCGCCCCGCCTAGAAAATCTGCATCAACCGAACCACCCATGCCTGCTGGTTGGGTCGTAGTTGTTCCAGCATTAATAGCCGCGAAACCGTCATCCGCAGGATTACCGTCGACATCAAAGTAGGAGACTAGATCAATGGAATCCAGTACCAAGCCATCGCCAATGGTAAACGTGAAATAATCACGCGTATCGTTAGTGTTAACTACCGTTCCTGAGATCTCATTAGAACCAACACCAAAAGTTAGCGAAGTCGGAGCAAGAGGATCGTTAGATAAATCGCCAAGAAGCGCTTCATCATGGATAACTGTCGCAGACGAAAATGTAGATATCGTCGCTGCGGCAAAAAGAATAGCCAATTTATACATTATGTGTTTCTCCACCCAATTTAATTCTTTCGCCCCAGCCTTATATAGCTGATGGCAAACTAGCAGATCATTGGAGCAGAGCGTTTGTGAAGTGTCAACTTAACAAAGGATCAATGGTAATATGACTTAGAGCGCGTAAACCTCTGAAAGCGCTCACTGTCTTCATAAGAGTATTTGGCTTATTTGCTTAGGCACGCCGCTTGTTCACCCAGCTCATTTTCGTTGGCAAGCACATCAAGGAAGTCGCTCTCGCTTACGGGCGGAGAGAAATAATAGCCCTGCGCTGTCACGCTGTCGTAATCCCCAAGCATCTCTGCGGCAACTTCAGACTCTACGCCCTCGGCGACAACATCCATACCAAGGCCTTGGGAAAGGTGGATTAATGACTTAACAATTTGATCGCTTTTCTTGCGGCTCTCCATTGAACCGACAAAAGTACGATCTATCTTCAAGGTATCGAATGAAAACTGACAGAGATAACTAAAACTCGAGTAACCCGTACCAAAATCATCAATAGCCAACTTAGCGCCCGAACAGATCAGTTGATTCAATGATTCTGATGCAAGCTCGGGATTGTCAATCAATAGGCTTTCCGTGATTTCGAATTTAATCTTTTCTCGCTTCACGCCCGCTTCGTCCATGATCGCTATCAGCTTAGGTACGAGCTCCTGATCCTCAAATTGCTTTCCAGACAGGTTGATACTCATAGTCAGCTCACGTCCGTGCTCTTCGCTTATGCGACGCTGAAACTCGCAGGCTTCCTTGGCAATCCAATAGCCAAGCTCAACGATCTGGCCGCTGCGTTCAACATGACTGAGAAAATCGCCAGGGAACAGGAGCTCGCCGGACGGGTGATTCCAGCGCACTAGCGCTTCGCAGCCAATAATTTGGTTTGATTTCAGATCTAAGATGGGCTGGTAATGTAAACAGAACTCTTCATTCGCCAGCGCAGATTTTAGTGCTCGATCCTTAGCCACGAGCTGTTTTGTCATCTCCAGTGATTGCTCACAGAAGCTCATCTTAAAATCGGTTTGTTCTGCTTCCTTAACGACGGAGTCAATTCGCTTATGCATCTCAACGAACTGTTCATCCGTACTTTCGAGATCATGCTCGCCTGTCGTTTTATGCTTGCTATTCGCTCCATCTTGATTAGATGAAAAATTTTCTAAAATCTGTGCAAATCGTTGGCTCAACTCGCGATACCTAGCTACGACCAATCGTAAAAACAGGCGTACCGTTGGATCGGACCCTTCAACTTCTCGAGTGACGTAATCAAGCGGAATAGGCAAAACCACGGTAGGTTCGATAGCTTTGGCGGAAGCCATTCGTGGCTTACGATCAATGATCGCCATTTCCCCTAGGATATCGCCTTTAGCCAACCTCGCTACGACCACTTGGCGGCCATCCTTCTCGGATGACACCTCCACACAGCCAGAATCTATGATGTAGGCGTAGTCACCGGGATCTCCCTCGCGGAAGATAAACTCGTCAGTATCGAATATCGCTTGGTCTTTAATTAAATCCATAGGTTTAGGTCGCTGTTCAATAAAGCTTGAAGGAATGTAAAGAAGGTTAGTGGTGGAGAGGGCCTTGCGGCAAACTTTAACGGCTAGTCGGTAAGCACAGGAGTTGCTAACAACGATCTGTTCACAGTAAAACTGTGAGCTAAGTTCCACAAAGTGAAAACTGGCTAGATTTTTGTTCTGACACACATCCATGCGTACTTCGTTGCTCACTTAATTATCTAAAGCACATCACCAAATTAGGGCAAGCCAGGTTAACTAAACAATGCAAAAGCCTATTATTTTATTAATCTAGCCAACTTATCTTGAAACGGCTTCTCCCAATAGGTGTAATACCTTTGAGATCTTTATGAAACACTGATTTAGTGGCGTTTTAGGCCATAGCCCTAGTGGTTCATCATCTAGCGGCTCATCATTTGTTAAGGAGAAGATTAATGAAACCTACCGATTGCCTATCTTGGTTATTAGCAGTTTGCGCCATGTATATTGCTAGCTGTCCAGCGCTCGCACATGCGCAGCATGACCCCATCGCACAACCGAAAGTCATTAGCAGCCTCACGGACGGGCGAACAGAACGTTCTATTGTGCATATCCAAGACGATATTTATCGATTTCATAGCAATGGCCACTCCGGCCTAATTATGCTGACAGAAGAGGGCGCAGTCTTAGTTGACCCATTGAATGTGGGCAATGCTGAATGGGTAAAGGGTGAGATCGAATCTAATTTTAATACTACTGTCAGCCATGTGCTCTATTCACATGGTCACCAAGATCATGCATCTGGCGCTGCCTTTTTTGACGGTGCCGAAATCATTTCCCACCAGAGCACGTTTGATCTAATTACAGCTGATGCAGACGAGCCACTTACTGGCAGATATTTATCATCGGATCGCAATGGCGACGGCTACTTAAGTGCTTCCGAGTTACGTAACAACTTTGCCGAGATCGACGCCAATGGAGATGAAAAAGTCACCGGCCAAGAAGCCTATAACTATAACTACCGGGATGTGGTTGCTCCCACGCAAACCTATGAAGGTGGCGTCAATCGATTAGAGATTGGCGGCAAAGTAGTCGAGATGCATCACTTTGGCGGCAATCACGCACCTGATATGTCCTACATCTTTTTTCCTGAAGAAAGCATTTTATTTGTCGTGGATGTGATTACCTTGAAAGCGATGCCTTGGTCAACGATTCCTTGGTATGGAAAAGATGATAACCAGCGCACCTTTGATACAGCACTGGCCTTCGACGCAGATACTGTCATTCCAAGCCATGGCTCGCTCGGAACCCAGCAGAATGTGCGTGATCTCCAACAGTACATGTCGGATTTAAGAGAAGGCGTCAGCAATGGCATTGATGCTGGGCAGTCTCTTGAGCAAATTCAGGCATCGTTGCTTCTGGAAGACTATTCAGAGTGGGAATTCTATGCGGATCGCCGAGCAGACAACATTGCAGGCCTGCATAGAGCTATCCTGCGCGAACGCGGCCAATAGGGCCGATTCAAGCTTTAGTCATAACTAGCCTCTATATATAACCGTCGATATATATAGGGGCTAAAACACAGCGTTGGCATCCAATACATTTCGCATCAAGAGTTTACCAAGCGGTAATCTGGTTGAACCGCTATGGATGATTGTCGTCTTACGGATAACTTTAAAACAATTTTGGTGAATGTATGACTCGTGTATCAGCCCTAGTACTACCAACTGTTTTACTGGGATTTATTGTACTAGCGGTTGTACTTGCACTGAATACTGCTCAACCGGTTGCACAACCACTAGCTCTGCCTCAACCAACCATTGGTGATCACTTTCTTAACATTATTACTGAGTCCGATACGCAATCGACTGATGCCTCGCTCGACTTTATCGAAGCTAACTGGGAGCCCAGTTTTGCTCCGCTTGCCCTTGAGGCCATTTACTTTAGTAATGCACTGCAAATCCGCCAACGCCTAACTCCGCTGTTAGCGCAAGAGTCTGGCCTATCTGAATCAACGGACATCAATGGCTGGTATCAGTGGCTATGGAACAATGACATCACACCCACTTCTGACTACAGTAATTTTAAAGCTGATTTGTATCGCTTGATCGATGCGCGTTTCGAAACCTATTTCCGCGACCGGCAAGAAAGTGCGCGAATTCGGTTGGACGAAATTCGCTGGGGCGGTGTTCATCAAGATGGCATTCCGCCGCTGCGAAATCCTGAAATGATCGACGCAGACGAAGCTGATTATCTCAACGATACTCATATCGTCTTTGGTATCGAGATAAACGGCGACGCTCGCGCCTACCCAAAACGAATTTTGGCTTGGCACGAGATGTTTACCGACACCATTGGCGGCGTGCCCATCGCTGGTGTCTATTGCACACTGTGCGGCACGGTGATCCCCTATAAAACCAGCGTTAATGGTGTGGACTATGCACTTGGAACCAGTGGTTTTTTATATCGGTCTAACAAGTTGATGTATGACCGCGCAACACAGTCTTTATGGAGTACTGAACGCGGCGAACCGGTACTGGGGCCACTTGTAGACAAAGGTATTGCGCTCTCGTATGAGAGCGTGGTCACCACCACCTGGGGTGCGTGGCGAGAACGCCATCCAGATACGACTGTGCTTTCACTGAACACTGGGCATCAACGCGACTATGGCGAAGGTGTTGCCTATAACGACTATTTTGCGACCGATGAGCTGATGTTCGTCACGCCTTTCAACGACGATCGCCTAGACAACAAACAAGAAGTTCTCGCATTGCGCTTTGCGGCAGCACCAAAAAATCAGCTCGCCATTGATACTGAATTCCTAAAGAAAAACCCGATATACAAAAGCAACATCGCACAACAAAAGTTCGTTGTATTCACTGACACCACGGGTGCCAACCGTGTGTTTGACCCGAAAGATGTGGATTTTGTTAGCTACGACGGCGCGTTACTCGCTGAAGACTCAAGCGGAAACACCTGGAAGGTTCACGAAGAGTGGCTGGAAAAATCAGACGGCGAGCGACTCGACCGTCTACCTTATCACCGAGCATTTTGGTTTGGATGGCATGCAGCATTTCCTGAAACCCAGTTGATTCAGTAGCTCGTTCTTCGGTTTAACCCGGCTCTTCCAATTTAGCCCATATCTTTAGCCATCTCTATATTTAGCTTTTATACAAAGTAAAATAGGTGTTGCGGTCATCCTTCGCGGAAAGTTTACGACCGTTTATTAAATTTAGAGGGCCTATTGCTTTGTCTCAGATCGATCAACTTTTAACCGAGCGTCATTCAGTTCGTGCCTTTCTTGATAGGCCTGTTTCGGAGAAAAAGCTGCGGGCACTAATGGCGAGCGCCAACAAAGCGGCCTCCGGTGGCAACATGCAGCCATGGAATACCTATGTTTTAACCGGTGATGCCAAGGATCAATTGATCTCGGCCGTCAACGCTGAGATTGAATCGGGCAAGATGCAAGATGAGGATGGCACCCACTCTTACCCTCAAAACCTTAAGTCTCCATACAAAGAAAGACGCTACGAGTGCGGCATGGCACTTTATGAAGCGCTGGATATCGATCGTACAGATAAAATACGACGCAAATCGCAGTGGCAAGAGAACTACGCATTCTTTGGTGCGCCGGTTGGGCTGATGCTTACCCTAGATAAGCAGATGGGTGCACCGCAATACATCGACCTGGGCATTTATGTACAAACGCTGATGCTTCTGGCGCAGGAAGCAGGGCTAAGTACCTGTGCGCAAAGGAGCTGGTCTAGTTGGCCTACAACCTGTGCAAAAGCGCTTAACCTGCCGGACGAAGAACAGGTCATTATGGGTATGGCAATTGGGTACAGTGATACCAGTGCCCCGATTAACCAATACCGAGTAGGCAGAGCAGACCTCAATGAGGTCTGCCATTTCCGAGGGTTTTAAATACCAGTACTTAGACTGGTTTAGCTAAAGCTGAATTTTCTGCATTTAAAGGCCACGCTGCCAAGTCAGCAGGTTGTCATCATGTGATTCACAGTGCACAACACCGAGTGTTCGCCAAACATGGCTTGGCCCACCCGCCTCGGCGGATACCGAACCCACACCAATACAAAAATCGGTGCCGCCAACCTGTACTTGCCCATCTTCCCAAGACAAATCTTGCAGTGGGTTGTCCTCTACACAAGGGCGCGCCAATACGGCTGACCCAGCCAGTGTTTTGCCTGTTGAACCCGCTACCTGAACACAAAGATCCTGAGTGGACACTTTCAGTCTATTGTCTTCGAAGTGGAACATTTGATCATCGGCATTGCGTGTTTTGCAGGTATGTGCCTGCAACGGATCATCAAGCAGCAAATTCTGACCCCAGCCGGCGAGATCAAAACAGTAGAACTCTGGTTCATCCAAAGGATCTGAAAGCACAATCAGCTCTCCAGCAGATGAATCATCCTGCGCAACCGCAGATAGACCGGTAAAAACAAAAACAAACAGTGCCAAAACATTTTTTATCGCCATCACTTTCCCCTAAATTCAAAAAACACTACAAATTCTGGCTGTAACCATCGCGTTACTCTCTGATGTGTCTAAGGACGCAGAAACATATCAGGGACGCATTACAGAAGATTAGCTTATTAGAACATGGCACATCCGTTAGACTCAAACATCTAACTGCAACCAGAGCTGCTATTCTCCGAACCTAACAATTAGAATAGGCTTAAGACTCGTGTTATTTAGGAGAGATAGATGAATGCAAAAGCGCGCAGTAGCATTGCTGGTATATCAATATGGATTTCTTTAGTCGCATTATTGTTGTGCCTCCCCGTATTTGCTCAAGAAGAGCCAACCGTCATCACCACACCGTCGCCAGAAGTGAGCAGTCCACCCAGCAACTTAGGTGGCTTACGCATGACAGTTGACGACCTGGAACTTACTGTTGCGGTGCTGGACGAAAACTACCAACGCCAAGGCGGCACGATTCAGTTCAGCTTCGTTGATCGAAATATCACCATCGCAACCGATGAATCTGCGGACAGGATGCGTATCGTTATACCTATACTCTCATCGGACCAATTAGACGAAGCCTTGCTTCATCGATTGATGCAAGCCAATTTCGATTCAACATTAGATGCTCGATACGCCATTGCTCAGGGCATATTGTGGAGCACATTTATTCATCCACTGTCTTCGCTTACTGAAGAAGATTTTCTTTCTGGAATTGGGCAAACAATCAACACCGTCAATAGCTTCGGCACGAGTTTTTCGTCCGGCGAATTAGTATTTGGCGGGGGTGACTCATCGGAATTGCAGCAGCGCGAACTCATTGATGAGCTGCTTGAAAAAGGTCAACAACGTCTGTAATACGAGAGCGGTTATGTACTCGAAACTGGCGCTCTCTAAATGGGCACTATCGCTTTCTGGACTCTGCTTTTCAGCTGGAGTCAGCGCCGGGTTTTTATCACCTGATTTAGACGAAATCCACGATGATATCGTTAGCAATTACGCACAGGTCAGCCAACTAGAAGCTTCCAAACTTATAGAGATGAATCCAGAAGACGTCATCCTCTTTGATGTGCGTGAGCAGAAGGAGTTTGACGTCAGTCATCTTGATGGCGCGATACAGCTTGACCCAGACACCTCACCAGAAGAATTCGAAGATCGCTTCGCCAATGAGATTAATGGTAAAACGCTCGTTTTCTATTGTTCCGTCGGCGTGCGTTCGACGAAGCTGTTATCTGAAGTGACCGAGATTGTCGATGAGAACAATGCAAGCGCCAGCTACAATCTTGTAGGTGGTGTGTTTCGCTGGAGCAACGATGAAAGACCGCTCGTTAATCAAGCGCAAGATACAACAAAAGTGCATCCCTATAATCTGTACTGGGGCCAGCTAATCGAAGATAAAGAAGCGATTAGCTATAAGCCCGAATAATCGCTAGTTTTTCTGATCTGTTCGTCTATACAGGATCGATCATTTCTATTAGAGTTGTCTGGTATTAGCGTTATCTAAATTTAGCCTAGGAGAAAACAATAATGAAGAAAGTTTTTACAACCCTGTGTGTCGCAGCTATAACTTTTACTGCATCAAATTCAGTGTTTGCTGAAAGAAACATTCAACAGATTTATGAACAATGCGGTATTGGCGGCCTTCTATTTGGAAATTCAAACCCAACGCTAGCCATTATATCAAATGTTAGTTTCGATTTAGGTACTACCGCGGCGATCTCTGACGGGAGTGATGGATGTAATGTCGATTCCAACGAGACAACAGCCGCTATCTTTATCCACGAATCTTTTGACGTATTGGAAGCGGATCTTGCGAAAGGCGAAGGCGAATACCTGACTTCTTTGGCATCAATTATGCAGTGTGAAGACCGAGCTATATCTAACGCTACTGCCTCAGTTCGAGATGCATTTGGAAAAGTAGTTACATCAGAAGATTACTCTACTATGAGTGCGTTCGAGAAGTCTGATGCTCTCTATCAAATAGTACTCCCTCAGCTTGCTGATGAGGAAACTCTTAGCTGCTCAACGCTAAGCTAAATTACGCTTAACAAAAGAACCGTACACGCTACAACAACATATCTTTTTATAGATAGAACGTGTGCGGTTCTTATTTTTGCCGGCTGCGTAATCTTCTCGCCAGCCTAACTCTCAGTTTATTTAGTGTATCTACGCTCGCTGCCGACGAGCCTTTTTCGCCGCATGACAAAACAGTTTGGCTTAAATTACTACACGTCTCAGATTACTCAGATACGCTAAGCCAAAGCAAAGTTCGCAGCCCTTCTTTCTTCTATTCCGCGTTAAATCAATCACCCAAAGATGAGCTAGATGCCACTATTGAGGCATTAAATGGACGCTGGCCGGGAATAACAGCGCAAGAAGCCGTATGTAAATTCCCTGCACGTTACCTGTGGCTTAAAAACCATATAGAACTTTCGGATTCACTTTCGCTATCCCTATGTAGCGAATTAGTTAAATGGGCAGATCCGATAGAAATATCGCGTATTAGCCTAAGCTACGTCGGCAGCTACTTAGGGAACCCCGCATCTACCTTTGGGCATGTTTTAGTCCGCTTCCATAGTTCGTCGAGGGAACAGGAAAATAGAAACCTCTTGGATCCAGCGATAAATTTCGGTGCCGATGTGCCACCCGGAGAAATCACTGCCAAGTACATAGCAAAGGGGCTTTTTGGTGGCTATGACGCGGGCTTCAGCGTACAAGACTACTATCGTCATGACTTAGTCTATGGCAATACCGAGCAGCGAGACATCTGGGAATATAGCCTTGATCTCACCTCAGACCAGCGGCTTCTGCTCATGGCTCACCTATGGGAGCTACAAGACAAAAAGTTTGATTACTACTTTTTGTTGCAAAATTGTGCGTTCAGAATTTCGGAAGTTTTGGAACCCATTTTGGAGACCGATCTACTCCCAAAAAGAAGACTCTCATATGCCCCTGTGAGTTTGTTTGAAAAGCTTGGAAACACGAATAACCCAGCTACCGGCGCACCTCTAGTGTCTAATACCGATTTTATTCCTTCGCAACAACGTCAGCTCTATGACGCGTTTAGGACCTTTACTAAACAAGAAAAGCGGCAGCTAAATAGAATATTACCCAGCTTGACTGAGGGTGACGAAATTAATCTAGATGGATTATCAGACTTTGATGAGAGTCAGCAGTTACCCGCTCTGGACTTCTTAGTAGACTATGCGCAATACAAAGGTATTGCCGAAAGCTCAAGAGACCGGCTATTGGCCGAAAGGTTCAAACTACCTGCCACAAAAAACTTACCGCAGTGGGAGAATTATGCTCCGCCATCGGACGGCACACCACCTTACTTGATTCGTGTTGAAAGACTGGCAGTAAGCGGTGATTCAGATATCACCCGCATCTCCGCTTCACCCTTTTTTTACGACCAGCTGGGTCGGCATGGTGAAGATGGTTCGGAATTGATATTCCTTAACTTCACGCTGGATATCGATAGTCAAGGATCACCACTTCTATCTGACACAACCCTACTTCGCATTCGAAAACTCAATAGCGACACCCCGAGGATCCGGGGAGAGTCGAAACTATCTTGGCTCATCGACGCTGGCATACAGAGAGAGAATGACTGCAATAGCTGCCTTGAACCATACTTTAGCGCTGGCGCCGGGCGAGCGACTTCGTTTTCTCAGTCAACGAAATTCTTTGTATTTTTGACAGCCAATACATTTCCAGAACGAGGCGATGCTGATATCTCCGCTGAAGCTGGTTTCCTATTCAATGCTCGAAAACATGGGTTATCTGCAGAAATATCTAGAGCAGTAGTCGACTCCACGAATGATGAAAAAAATCTGTTTCGTTTGGAATACCGATATAGGCTCAATTCAAATACTGAAATCCAGCTCAGATCAGAAAGGCAACGCGATAGAGCCCTCTCAGCAGGCGTTTCGTACTTTTTCTAGCGTGTTTACCCACTGCGCTCTTTGTTTGCTCAAAAATTTGCTCACTGAAAAAATCGCTCTTAGGGTTTCTTAAAGTTAAAAAGGTGGGATCGGTGTGATTTTCGCTCTATTATCAGCCGTATAACAATCATCATTGTTTATCGCTTATGGCAACTCTGGGGGGAGAGAAAGATGATGAACACTATGGCATACCGAGCTGGTCGTTGCGCTTTATGGCTACTAGCCATTGCAGTACTTTTTCCTATCCACGCGTCCGCGCAGGATACCCCTATTCTGCTCACCAACGGAAAAATCATCACACTCGATGATAATGAGCACATCGCCGAGAGCGTTTTGATCCATCAGGGGCGTATCGCTGGAGTAGATGATGAATCCAGTGATCTGGCAAAGTCCGCCAAGGTGATCGACCTTGGCGGCAGAACGCTGATACCTGGGCTCTACGATTCTCATATGCATTTTGTACGAGCCACCTTGCGCCCAGGCTATGATTTGCGTGAGATTGAGCGCGCCAATTCTATCGAGGCACTGCTTCAGGAAATCCAACTAAAATCAGAGCAGGTGCCGACGGGCGAGTTTATTACCGCAATTGGCGGTTGGGATCCCGTTCAATTTTTAGGCGAGAACCGTTTTCCCAATTTGGACGAATTGGATGGCGTGATTCCCAATCACCCTTTCTATATGCATTTACGACAGAATGGGCCAGCGGTTACTAACACTGCAGGCAGGGCTATTCTCGAAGCCGCTGGAATTGAGGTTGCCGAAGACGGCATGATTCCCTCAGGAGAATCTGCCGTTTCAGCATTTATGTATTTGCGAAATAGTCAATCTGATGATGATCGCGAGCGTGGCACTAAAGCATTTATCCAACATGCGAATAGCCTCGGGTTAACTACAATAAGAGATCAAGGCGGCGGTAACCAGCTCGGTGCACAGTTGTTTGACCCTTATACCGACTACCAGACGCTGCTTGATTTGTGGCGCAATGATTCCCTCGATATGCGCGTTCGAATGATGTTTATCAGCTGGGATGAGAGCGTCGGTGACGGCACTGGAAACTCTGAGGTCGAACAGCATTTGCGCAATAATTTTATGGGGTTTGGCGATGATAGACTGCGTCTTGCTGGCATCGGCGAGCATGTGGTATCCAATTCGCGCGGCGCGGAGTTTGCTCAGGTTGCGAAGCTCGCAGCCACCAAGGGCTGGACGCTAGAACAACATTCTGCACAAACCGCAGAAAACAATGCGCACATCGCAGCCTTCGAAGCGGCAAACGACATCGCGTCTATTGAAGATTTACGCTGGACACTGACTCATGTCCAACAAATAACACCAGAAATCGCGCAGCGCTTAAAAGATCTCAATGCCGGCGTAACCGTTCAAGTGCATCGATATTTAAATAGAGGCAGCCTAGCTAACAATCAAGGCGGCCCACCCTTGCGTATGCTGACCGACATGGGCATAACTATAGGTGGTGGCACTGACAGCACCAACGCACAACCCATGAACCCTTGGCTATCCATTTACTACATGGTTTCAGGCAAAGATGTCGCCGGTAATCAGGTCAACGAAGGTCAAGAGCTGACTCGCCTTGAGGCACTGAGAACCTATACGTTAGGCAGCGCTTGGACATCGAAGGATGAAACCAAAATCGGCTCTATCGAACCCGGCAAATATGCTGATCTAGTGGTGCTGAACGAGGATTATCTCGATGTTTCCGAAGACGATATCCGGCACTTACGTTCTGTGCTAACCCTACTTGAGGGTAGCGTTGTTTATTCCGATCCTGACATCACATTGACGGGCGCGGACGCGCTGAAGTTTTAAATAAATTTACGTTGGTATTGTGTTATTTCCACAAGCCAGTTCTGACAACTAAGGGGGCAATTTCTAATGTCTAAATTACTACATCCACTTTTTCTGCGTTATGCATTGTTACTAATCACCTGCGGCAGTTTGATGAATGCAGCATCGGCTCAAGATGCTCAACCACTTGTGCTCGCGCCTTCCGGTCCTCTATACAGTATCGCCAACGGGCTACTCGACGGCACCGAGATAAAGGTCATGAGTGTTTCAGCTGAAGAACAATCTCAAAACGGAACCTATACACAGGCTGGCGCCGTTGTTTCTATGGATACAATCTCTTCAGAAGCATCCTTATACGCAGCTGCACAGGCGGAGAATCCCTCGGTAGCGAATATTGATGTCAGCCGGTCCTTTTCGTCCATCGATGCGGATGCGCCACCTAATTTTTGGGTGAGCCCAGGAATGGTCGTAGAATCAATTGAAACGACTTCGGAAGCACTTGCGGCGCTTTACCCAAGTGCTAGCGACGCGATTCGGAACAATGAATCTGAACTAACCTCAAAAATCCAAGCCGCAAGAGAAGATTTTGAAAAAGCAGTCAGTGGACAAGACCTAAAATTTTATGGATTAACTAACGAATTTTTCTACCTTACCAATGACATTAATGTTCCGGTGGTAGGCCAGGTTATTAAGCCGGAAGACGAATGGGTCATTGATGATTTCGGCGACCTGATAAAAAATCTCTACGATCTAGGCCAGCCCATGGTGATCGCCAGCAAAGAGCCTATACGGGATATAGGACAATCGGCCAGAACTGCTGGCGCCCGCCTTGTTGTGCTTGATACCTATGCTGCGTCAACAGAAGACATTGTCACTATCGCTACCAGTAACATGGAAAAAATAGTGACCACACTCGCTGGCGCTGCACGACCTGGACCTGGCGGCGGTGGTGAAGGCGGTATGGGTGGCGGTGCTATGGGTGGCGGCGGCATGGGCGGTATGGGCGGCTAGCCAAAGAAGATTTGTGCCCCTGGCCCAAGTGGTAACCCGAGTAATACCCAAACCGCCAGGAGCACAGACCAGCTCAGTAAAAACATTGCGCTGTATGGCATCATGGTCGCAAGCATGGTGCCAATACCCGCTTTCTTATCGTACTTCTGAACAAAAGCCACAATCACACCAAAGTAAGGCATAAGCGGCGTAATGATATTTGTCGAGCTATCGCCAATACGATAAGCCACCTGCGTGGCTTCAGGTGCAATACCGGAAAGTAAAAGCATTGGCACGAAAATGGGCGCAAGGAGTGCCCACTTTGCAGAGGCGCTCCCAATCAACAAATTAATAAAGGCCGCAAGGAGCACAAAGCATACGAGTAGTATCGCGGGATGTGGATTGAGCGCTTGCAGTGCGCCCGCGCCTTTTATTGCGGTAATAGTGCCAAGCTGGCTCCAACCAAACCAACTCACAAACTGAGCGGCAAAAAACATTAGGACGATGTAGGATGCCATGGGTACCATTGCGCTTTCCATACCCTCAATAGCGTCTTTCGACGAAGAAAAAGCACCGCTGACTGCACCAAATACCCAGCCAGCCACCGCTGCATAGATTGAAATAATCACCACAATCCCAGAGATAAAAGGTGACCGCAACACACTACCCGTTTCGGGATCTCTCAAGACACCACCTTCTGGCAAAACACAGATAAGCAGTGCCACTGAAAACAGAAGCGTAAAAATCAGTACCGCTTTAAGTGCTTTGGATTCGGATGCAGAAACCGCTGACACAGCCTCTACCTCTCCATCATACTCGCCCAACATAGGCGAAACCCAACGTTCAGTCACGTAAGTTCCAACGATGCTAATCAAGATCGTGGACACGATAATAAAGTAATAATTCGCTGCCGCGCTAACCTCGTACCCTGGCTGCACAAGCACCGCCGCTTCCGTGGAGAGACCACCCAATATAGCGTCGAGCGGACCAATAAGAAGATTCGCACTAAACCCACCAGATACTCCAGCAAATGCGGCGGCGATACCTGCAATTGGATGCTTGCCAGCCGCAGCGAAGACAATCCCGGCCAGTGGCACAAGCACAACATAGCCAGTATCCGCAGCCAAGCTAGACATCACACCGGCAAATACCACCAGCAGCGTCATCAACTGTCGCGGGGCTTTTAGAATCGTCTTTTGCAGCAGAACTCGTATTAACCCACTCTGCTCCGCCACCCCTATACCCATGACCGCTACTAAAACGGTGCCAACCGGTGCGAACCCCGTGAAATTTGTAACAGCCTTAGACAGAATATCCCGCAAACCCTGCCCAGAAAGAAGGTTCACCGCCGAGATGCTCTCCCCTGTTATGGGGTGCACAGCGCTTAATCCTAGCCAGCTGGTTATTAGCGATATCAAAAGTACTAATCCACATAGATACAAAAACAACATAGTTGGGTGAGGCAGCCGATTGCCATAGTCCTCCAACCTAAGCAGAAAGCGTTGAACAGCGGATAGTTGGGTGGGGATTTGCTTCTGGGTCATATGGAATTGCGTTTCATCTATTACCAAGTGGCGAAACTATGCGGTAACCTTGGCACAAACTGCAAATACTTCTGTGTGTGGAGATATAAACAACTTGTTTTTCGGTAACTAAATCATCAACACCAGATAATCTTCACAGGCTAAGCGACGTAGAATCAGCGTCACTTTGAATTAAGGGCCCATATAAGTTGAACGCTAAAATCAGGTTAAAGCTGTTTCTCCTAGTAGTAACTGCATCAGCTTTAGCCAGCTGCAATACAGCTGAGAACGCGCCTTCTTTTGACAGCGCGCCTTCTTTGCTAACTAGCAATACTGGCATGGTGGTGACGGCAAACCCACTTGCTACAGAAGCAGGTATTGCGGTACTAGAAGCCGGCGGCTCAGCAGTGGATGCTGCAGTCGCCATAGAATCAGTCTTGAGCCTTGTCGAACCGCAAAGCTCTGGTCTTGGTGGTGGCGGGTTTATGCTCCACTACCATCAAGAAACCCATCGTATCGATGTCTATGATGGCCGGGAAACTGCACCAGCAGGTGCAACCTCGGATATGTTTTTGGATCAAAACGGCAACGCGATGCGTTTTTTGGATGCGAAAACAAGCGGTGTCTCAATTGGTGTTCCCGGCATGGTGTCATTGCTGGCATTGGCGCACCAAGATCACGGTTTACTTAGTTGGAACCAATTGTTTAATCCGGCAATAGCACACGCCGAAAACGGTTTTGATGTTTCGCCACGATTACTGAATTTTCTCGTCGGTTTTCAGCGCAATATTCCTGACTCCGTCAGCGAAGGCCCAATCGACCTATATCAGTATTTCTATGATATCGATGGCCAACCAAAGCAAAGACTCGTCAACCCAGAGTATGCAGAAACGTTGCGCGCAATCAGTGCGAACCCCAGATCTTTCTATGAAGGCGATATCGCCGACGCGATTACTAAGGCAGCAAATGCAGAACCGCGAGCGGGAACTTTGTCGACAAGTGATCTAGAGCAATACGAAGCGCGAAAACTGGAGCCACTGTGTGCAGACTACCGTGATCTGGTGCTTTGTGGACCGCCGCCACCTTCATCATGGGTTGCGGTGGGCATGGTCATGAGCATGCTTGAACAAGCCCCACGCTATCTTGAGGATTCACCGCCTTTGCGAGACTGGACCATCTTTGGCGAGGCCCTGCGCCTAGCTTATGCTGACCGAGACCAATATATCGCTGATGATGAGTTTGTTGATGTGCCACTAGATGGACTACTGCACCCTGACTATCTTGCTATGCGCGCGGCAAAAATAAATGTAGATCGTGCTGCTAGCAAAGTACTTCCGGGTGATCCTTGGACGTTTGATACAGCATTAGCAAAAAGATACGGCAAAGACTCAACCCAAGAGGTTGCCGGAACCACCCATTTTACGGTCGTTGACCGTCAAGGAAATGTGGTGGCCATGACTGCCAGCGTCGAGAGCGTCTTTGGTTCAACCCGCATGGCCAAAGGGATGATTCTCAACAACCAGCTGACTGACTTCGCCCGCAATCCGATAGACGATCAAGGCCAGCTGCTAGCCAATGCCGCGGCGCCACTTAAGCGGCCTCGATCTTCCATGTCACCGACGATTGTGTTGGATAAAAACGGTGAATTTTTGCTATCCACGGGCTCCCCTGGCGGAAACTCCATTATTTCCTATACCCTAAAAACACTTGTCGCGTTGCTTGATTGGGAGCTCTCTCCACAGCAAGCTGTGGATTTACCAAACATAGTGGCAAGGGGCGATAGTATCCGAATCGAACAAGACAGAGCCTCGGCGGATCTTATTAATACACTGCATAACTACGGCTTTAATGTCACAGAATCCCAAGGCGAGAATTCTGGATTAAGCGTTATCATGCGAATGCCAGACGGACATTTGGAAGGCGGTGCTGATTCCCGCCGCGAGGGCACTATTGGCGTTCCAATAAAATAAATCAAAGAACTACTGCATCTAAGACCATTTAGCCAATAGCTAAACAACCAGAAGATGGTTATCCCAATACACGCCAACTTGGGTTGCCAGCTTTTCAATATTCGGTTTTCCAGCGGAGGCCTCTGCTAAGTAGATCGCTCCGCTCCCAGTACTTGCGACAAAACCTCCCAACTTTTCCGAAAAACAGACGCCGCAAACATCTGGTACTGCAAAATCGGCGACCAGATTTTGGTTGAGAAAATCAAATATTGCTAAGCGCCCCGCGCGCGGACTCGTGACCGCTCCGATATTTTTTAAATCTGAGCCTTTTGCAAAAGCGACACTGCCACAATAGTCTTTTAGTCGGTTCCAGGAATAAGATTCCACAGAAAATAGCTGCAGCTGATCTTCTCCATGATGGGTCGCTAGCAATGGCATACTCTGCTCACCATTAGGCAACTGTGCATCTGCCTCAATCTGCGTAGCGAGGGCCACACGACCGTCAGCGTTAACATCTATATGTCGAATGCCTAACTGTGAATACGGTAATTGGTAGTTTCCTAACAGCCGACCGCTTTTAAGATCAATGTAGACCAATGAAGGCTGCATCGTTTCGATATTAAGCGGTTCTCTGGGCGCACTTGGATGAGTCAAAATGCCGCCATTGGCGACGACCAGTGTTTTCTGGTCCGGCATAAGACGAAGCTCATGAGGCCCTATTCCATAGCTTGAATACTCTTCAACTACTTGTAACGATATGGCATCGCGAACAGTTATCAGGCCACGGCCGTTTTCGTAATCGTTTTCTGAGTTATATAGCCAGCTGCCGTCGGCAGAAAAACATCCGTGCCCGTAAAAATGCCTGCCCTCTTCTGAATCAATGGTTTTTACGTCCAGTGGATCTTCGATATTTAGGCGGTGAAGATGCACCCCTGGCCGTCGAGCAAAAAATATCATTTCGGACGGTCTAACGGGATTCATGGCCATACCATGAGCACGATCTGGAATACGCAGATCAAATAGGGGTTCACCGGAAAGACTATATGCCCCGACAAAATGATTGCCTGAACGCTCTGAGCGACCACTAAGAATTGTTGGCCCAGAGTGGGATCTAAGCTTTTCGCAGCCGTTAAGCAGGGGTAAAACAGAGGCCGCACCGGCAAGCGCTATTCCGCCTTTAACAAATCTGCGACGATCACTCACTTCAAAACTCATAAAACACATCAGTTACCGCTCGGCTGACAATAGCGCTTAACCTAGTATCTGCCGAGTTACGAAATACTAGCTAACCGCCGGGCGGCGGAGGCAAATCTGCCGGTGGCGTTAAGTCGAATCGTTGCAGGCCTGTTTCAGGATCGATAGACCGATCATTCTGCGAACAAACATCATGGTCACGGTAGGTGTGATCGCGATTTCGTCGGTAAGTGGATGTATAACTAATTGGCCGAACCAGCATCTCTGGTGCAGTCAGTTCGGTCTCTACCACCAACTGGTCATTCTCATTCAGTCTTATGCGTTCAAGGACGCGAACGTCTTTACCAATGACCGCAGAATTAGGGCGAGAGGCCGTTGGGAAAGTGGTATCAGGATGCAACCCAACGGTTTCAACTACCAAGGTGTCTCCTTCCCAATAGCCTACCGACGTACCACCATTTGAAAGCTCAGGGTTATCGGGCAACACGCGCCCATCAATGGGAATACGACGCAACAGCCCATTTTCGTTAGTAATGGTCAGTCGATCTGGTCGCAATAAAAATTCAACGTGATCGACGATTCCGCCATTGCTTGCACCGTTGAACCGCGTAGGAAGGCAATAAAGAGAACCTCCTCCCAAGTTAGCGCCTGGCACTCTATCTGCCTGAATAATCTGGCGGGCCTCTGGTTGATAGACCTGTAAGTCACCAAGCACTCTTCCCAAACCGCCGGTATTTCGCACACCCCTTGCGTCCCACCAGCCACTCCAGTCAGGCAATTCATCCCAAGATTTCGTTTCCGGTTTATCTTGAGCCATTAGAGAAGCACTAAAACTAATAACAACAACGCACACTAACCATTTCGTAAAAATAGCCGCGCCTTTAGTAGGCACGCCTTTAATAGCTGCACTTTTTAGATCTATCATTCTCCTGCCGCCTCACTTTCTGCTGCGCGAGCACGCTCTAAAAATCTAAGTGCGGGTATATCACCATCCGTGATGCGTCCGTCAGCATGGGTAATCGTCGCTAAAGAACCACCGGGACGACCATCAAAGAGCGGGAAATATACAATCTTCACTTCTTCTCCGACGGTAACCGTATCGTCACGCGTCCAGCCGGATTTTGCCATCATGGTGATACTGCCAGTTTCGAAGGCATAGAGTTCGTATCCACTTTCTGCAGACTCGTCGGCGACATATATCCAAAGAAAGATATGCGGGTTATCCCATTCAAGTTTTGCTACGGTTCCTGTGACTTCTTGAATGCGCTCATTATCAAACATGGCGTATGAATGATGTGCCTCAGTCACTGGTATTAACAACCCAAACTGGATTACCAGCAGACTGACAGCAACTTTAATTGAACGAAATAGATGCGCTGGACCTGACATCATTCTTTACCCCTAATTTGCTCTACTTGTTTGTGTTTATTCGGCAACCTTAACGACTTACGCCATTTGACGTCAAGCAGCTTTATTAATACTGAAAATTAGGCATTAAGTTTGCGAAAAAATTTAAACAGTCAACCTACTATCGGGTTATTTTCCATCGAATTCCAACTAAATCTTATTGACCGTTTATCTGCTCAATATTTTAAAAATCATAATTTTTTGTGATCCAGAGCACATAAAGGCAGGGCATAAAACAATTTATTTTAAAACTGCTTTACTAAAAACTATCATTTTCAAGACATGAGAAAACCGTATAAAGCATTGTTTTTATTGGATTTGTAAACTAAAAACTTCATTATTTATTCATGTTTTCGCAAACTTGAAAGGCTTTCTGTGATTCCTGTAACTTTCTTTCCACGCAATTTAAACAAAATATTTTTTGGAGTTGTATTATGAATAAGCAAGCAAAGTCTGCGCTTCATATGGCATCCGTACTGCTTGCAGTATGTGCTTCTCAGCAAGCGTTATCCTATTCATTAACTTTAGATTCTGTAACGCTAGATTTTAATGTTGATGGCAACGGAAACGAGATCGTTCATGGTCAAGTAATAGATAACGAATACGCCAATCTAGGTGTCCAAATTTGGGCGGAAAATAATGGCGGCGGACCAGATTTAGCCGTCGGTTATTCAAGTACAGGATCAGGCAGAGATAGCGACCTTGAAGTAGGTGGAGACAACCGTTTCGATGGTGGTAACGCTCGTAACACTAACGCTGGCAACCTATTAATCATTCAAGAAAATAATCACGGCTGCAGCACTGGTGTTTGTAGCAAACCTGATGATGAAGGTTCACGACCAGCCGGTGCTCTATATATCGGTTTTGACGAAGCTATTGAATCAACCAGCTTTGACTTGGTGGATGTCGAGCAAGTTGAACGCACAGGGGCAAGCCTGTCTCTACTTGATCAAAATAGCAACGTGATTTCAGGCTCAGAGATTACCTTCGAATCTTTAGAAGGTCAGGATGGTATTACCTTTGCTGATAACTTCTATAACTCGATTCAAACCATCTTTTTCGGCGCGCTTAATTTAACTAGCGAAGTATTTGGCCTCAAGTTTGACTTAGGTGGCTCAGGTGCGATCAACAATGTAACAGCAAACTATGCTGGTGTTACTGGTGCTAATGATCCTACCTCTGTACCTGAATTTGATGGCAGTACTGCACCCATCACTTTAGCGCTCTTGGGTGGATTGATGGCAATCAGACGCGAAAAGCAGCGACGCAAGTAATTCAGTGTGGTCCCAGAAAAGTTATTCTGGGTACTTTTAAGCAGCTAAGGGCAATCCTTAGCTGCTTCTTTTTATTTCAGTTTTGCAATGATGCTGTTGGCTAACTTAGCCATCAAGAACCTTGCATCAAGACCAAAGAACAATTCTATATTATAGCTATCGTATCTAATTCTAACCATTGCGCCTAGCTATACTCACGCGTAAACTCGCCGCTCCTGAGAAAGGTGCCTGAACCAAATACCGCCGAGTATTTGTGGTCAGGTTAAACGGGAACTGTGGTGAACCTGCATTGGAAGTATGGCAGATGCAAACTATTCCACGGCTGCCCCCGCAACGGTGACGGATGCATAACCAAACGCATCCTAAGCCCGATACCGGCCTTGTATCAGAACAATAGTACTCTGTGTTAGTGAGTGCTTACCAAGACGAAGCGGAGGGCTTTGTCGAGGGTCGTCATATTTTCCTGATACCCCCTACACCCTCCCTCATTCGCGACATTTAATTTTTACGCAATTGAGGAATTATTTCTGATGCTATCTAAGTACACTTATCAACTGTCGGCTTACTTTGGCCTGCTGTCTTTGTCACTAACACCCGCATGGGCACAATCTCAAACACCTATTACGAGTAGTAATGTCGATTCTAGTACCGACATCCAAGAGCTTGTTGTAACAAGTGCGCGCACCCCTATCCCACTAGAAGAGTCTTTACTGACCACTCACGTGATTACCCAGGAGCAACTCGCTCTAACTGGCCCGCGTGATTTAGGTAGTGCACTTGGTCGAGTCAGCGGCGTAGACTTCGCAGACAGCGGCGGTCGCGGTTCCGTGAATGGTGTGTTTGTGCGCGGCAATGCAACCGGCGCCACCTTGATATTGATCGATGGTGTGCGTTCTGCGAGCGCAACAACAGGTGCAACCGATCTCAACAATATTCCTGTCGAACATATCGAACAAATTGAGATCGTAACTGGCCCTACCTCTAGCCTCTATGGCGCGGATGCGGTCGGTGGTGTCATCAATGTGATCACCAAACAGCCTTCTGCAGAAGGCTTTAACGGATCGGCCAATATTTCACTGGGAAGTAATTCACTGCAGGAATATGGTGTGTCTACTTCCTTTGGCACAGAAAAAAATCAGTTTGGTCTCAATATCAATTACGAGGACACCGATGGTATTGATAGAACACTTAGCCAAGCTGATGGCAACGGTGACGACGACGGCTATGAACAACTTAATGTCGGCTTAACTGGCAACCTGACGCTAACGGATAGCTTTTCTGCTCGTTTAGCTTACCTATATAGCGATTCCACCGCTGAGTTCGACAATACCTTTGGCGCGGACACAGGGTTTTTCTCCGATACCGAGTTACAGAAAGTTTCAGCGCAACTTATCCAAAGCATTAATCAAGATCTGACCATCAACTACGATTTCGGCTATGTGGAAGATGAGTCCGTCACGCCCGCTTTTTTTTCTGATATTACAACAGAGCGATTCTCGGCAGGTATTAATGCAAGTTTTGAACACAGCGCTCATACAACTATTGTGGCTGGCGTCGATTACTATGACGATCAAGTAGAGACCCTAAGCGACTTTACCGAAACCAGCCGCGACAATCTGGGTTTCTTTGCTCAGGCACTATACAACCGTGGTGCAATAAGCAGCATAGCCAGCCTTCGCTACGATGACAACGAAGCCTATGGTGACGAGGTCACAACGACCTTAGCGCTTGGCTATGATCTAACGTCCGATCTCGAAGTCATTTTGAGTTACGGCACCTCTTTCCGTGCACCCACCTTTAACGATTTGTTTTTCCCCGGTTTTAGCAACCCTGATCTCAATCCAGAACAAGGCGAATCTATCGAATTAAGTTTTCAGTATCACTATGAAAATCTAAATGCGCGCATATCGGTTTATCAAACAGACATCGAAGATTTAATAGCTTTTGATTTCGCCACCTTTCTTCCAATGAATGTATCAGAAGCCTCTCTTGAAGGAGTTGAGATTGAACTCAGCACACAGGCTTTTGATTGGCTCTTTAGCGCCAATCTCGATTACCTTGATGCCATTGATGAAACAGCCAACAGCAGACTGACAGACCGAGCGCGCGTAACCGCTAATCTCTCTGCACAAAAGCAATTTAACGCACTGAATTTGCTGATAGATTGGCAGGCGGAAACCGGGCGTATTGATGGCGGAAACCGCATTGGCGGCTACGGAATACTAGGAGTGAGTGCTAACTACATATTTAATGAAAAGCTTTCATTGAATGTAAGAGTAGACAACCTGTTTGATCGAGATTATGTGCTTAATCTAGCATCAGGTTTGGCCAATCCGTTTCAGACAGAGGGACGTATAGGGAAAGCATCTTTAAACTACCGCTTCTAAAAAACTACTGGAACTCTGTGAAGGAGTTCCAGTAAAACTGCACCTGAGTACCTCAACTGAGTATCTCAATATGTCGGAAAAAAATGAAAAGCATCGAAAGGCTATGGAAAAGCAAAAAACCAAGGTCGACGCGAGTATTGAGGCCGCCGATATCGAGCGCGGCGTATACGTGCTTCTAACTGGAAACGGGAAGGGGAAAACTAGCTCGGCCTTTGGCATGGTGATGCGCGCATTAGGCTATGGTCAAAAAGTCGGCGTCGTGCAGTTTATCAAGGGAGAACAACTCTCGGGTGAAGAGCTCTATCTGCGTGATCTTGCTACCAAGCCCGAAGGGGAAAATATTACTTTCTACCAAATGGGCACCGGTTTTACTTGGAACACTCAGGACCGAGAAGCCGATATTGCCGCTGCGCAGAGAACCTGGGAACAAGCGATCCTAATGCTGACTGATGAAAGCTACGATCTAGTAGTAATAGATGAGCTTACTTATATGATCGCCTACAAATACCTAGATGAAAAAATGATACTGGATGCCATCGCCAACCGACCCACCAACCAAAGCCTTGTGGTTACTGGGCGCGGGGGCGGCAGTGCCTTACAGGATCAAGCCGATACCGTCTCAGAAGTAAAAGAAATCAAGCATGCGTTCAAATCAGGTATCAAAGCTCGCCGGGGAGTCGATTTTTAGCGGTGAATGACTTTTAGATGATGGGAAATTGCACGCACACGCTGATGATTCAAGGCACAACATCGGATGCTGGGAAAACCACATTAGTGGCTGGTTTATGCCGTGTTTTTGCGTCCTCCGGCAATCATGTTGCTCCCTTTAAACCGCAAAATATGGCACTCAACAGCGCGGTTACGGAAGACGGTGGGGAAATAGGCCGGTCGCAAGCACTGCAAGCCTATGCTTGCGGATTAAAGCCCCATACGGATATGAACCCCATACTGCTAAAACCCAATTCTGATACTGATGCACAGGTGATCATTCAAGGGCAGCCGCTAATCAATCTTGATGCTGCGGGCTACCAACGCTTTAAATCACGCGCACTGACGATTGCTTTAGAGTCTTATCATCGCCTTGCTAGCCAATATAATCTGATATTTGTTGAGGGCGCGGGAAGCCCAGCCGAGATTAACCTACGCGAAAACGATGTTGCCAACATGGGGTTTGCGGAAGCGGCTAATTGCCCCGTGATCCTTGTTGCTGATATCGATCGCGGCGGCGTGTTTGCGCAGCTCATCGGCACGCTTAAATTACTATCACCATCAGAACAAGATCGTATTCGCGGCTTCGTTATCAACCGATTTCGTGGTGACATCAAGTTACTAGAAGATGGTTTGATTTGGTTTGAACAGCAAACGGGCAAACCTGTCTTAGGCGTACTTCCATACATCAAAGGCCTCGCACTCGACCAAGAAGATGCCATCGCCACAGATCAATGCGATACAGACAGAACACAAAATAACGTTCTTAAAATCAAAGTACCCGTATTTCCTAGAGTTAGTAATCACAGCGATTTTGATGCACTTCGGGCCCACCCTGAGGTCGACCTAGAGTTCATCGCTGCAGAAGGCGATCTATCCGAAGCTGACTTAATCATCCTGCCCGGCAGCAAAAATGTTCGTGCAGATTTATTCTGGCTTAAAGAAACAGGCTTCGCGACACAGATTCAAAAACACCTACGCTACGGAGGCAAGGTATTCGGTATTTGCGGCGGATTTCAAATGCTCGGCAATCGCATCGATGACTTAGCTGGTGTCGAGGGCCTAGCGGGCAGTAGTGATGGTTTAGGCCACTTGCAGATGTCTACTGTTCTCAATACTAACAAACACCTAGAAAACGTCCGCGGGCATCTCCTTTTTAAAGGAAATGCGGAAGTTTCGGGGTATGAAATTCACTGCGGATTGAGCACAGGTTCCGCACTCGAAAGGCCTCTGTTATCTCTCGACGGAAAACCCGAAGGGGCGATAAGCGAGGATAACTGTATCGCAGGAACCTATGTGCACGGTCTGTTTGACCAGTCGCTCGCACTCGAAAGTATATTGATCTGGGCTGGGCTCACCGAGCCCGCCTTTTTAGATCGCAATGCCTTGCGAGAAAAAAGCCTAAATCAGCTCGCCAAGGTTCTAGAAGCTCATATCGATTGGCAAAAGTTTGAAAAAGCCACGAAAATAAAACGCACCCCCTCACCAGAGGCAGCATTGTGCGATTAATCTCCGGCCAACACCTAGTGTTTGCGCTCACGATTTGCCTGCCTTTCGTCGCCCTGCTCTGCGCGCTCATTGGATCAACCCCTCTTTCTATAAATACGCTGTTAGCGGGCGAAACCGATTCCGTTGATCTGTTGATCCTAACCGAAATTCGTCTTCCACGAGTGCTGCTTACCCTCATCATTGGCGGTGTATTGGCCGCATCTGGTGCTGTACTCCAAGGCCTGTTTCGCAACCCGCTTGCTGATCCAAGTTTAATTGGCGTAAGCGCTGGTGCCTCAGTCGGTGCGAGCCTTAGTATCTTCGTTGGTGGGAGTACCATAAGCGCCAGCTTTGCTGGACTCTCATTGGTCACGCTAGGTGCCTTTATTGGCAGTATCATTGCAGTTTGGGTTGTCTACAGACTATCGACAGGCCCCCGAGGCACATCCGTTTCTACCATGCTGTTAGTAGGTATCGCCATAAGTGCGCTGGCTGGAGCTATGTCTAATCTCTTGAGCTTTCTTGCTGATAACGAAATGCTCCGGCGCATGAGCCTATGGCAAATGGGTAATCTTGATCTAGCCAGTTGGAATCGCGTCTTAATAAGTGCTGCAATGCTTCTGGTGTTTACCTTGTTGCTGCGGCGGCAATCTACGCGCCTTAATGCACTGCTGCTCGGAGAATCCGAAGCGCGACATTTAGGTGTGGACATAAGCGCGACAAAAAAGAGACTGATTCTGTTGGCAGCACTAGCTGTTGGCATCAGCACCGCTTTGGCCGGTATCATTGCTTTTGTTGGACTGATTGTCCCGCACCTAGTGCGGCAGTTGGCAGGGCCAGATCATCGTCATCTTCTAATCGCCTCGGGTTTAATGGGCGCCATTCTATTGCTACTTGCCGACCTCATCGCAAGAACGATTCTGGCACCGTCTGAGCTTCCCGTAGGGATTGTCACCGCCTTTCTTGGTGTGCCTTTCTTTATCTACCTGTTAGTTCATCAAAGGCGCGTTGATGCTTAAGGTTTCTGAGCTCTCCGTTACGTTTGAAGACGCAAAACTCCTCGATGGGGTCGATCTCGATATTGCCGCGGGTGAAGTCGTCGCCCTTATTGGGCCAAATGGTGCAGGCAAAAGCACGTTGATTAGGTCTATTGCTGGAGACATAGAGCCGACCGCTGGGAAGATCGAGTTTCACAAACGCCCTCGTGAAAATTGGAATAAAACCCAGCTCGCGCAGCATTTGGCTGTTCTGCCGCAGAGATCCAACCTCAACTTTCCGTTTACTGTGCGTGAAGTCGTCGGGCTGTCGCGAATCCCTCACGATTCAGGGGCAAAAGTAGATCAAGAAATTATTGACCAAGTACTTAGCTATCTTGATGCCCATTACCTTGCTGATCGACTCTATACTCAGCTTTCTGGCGGGGAGCAACAGCGCGTGCAGTTGGCGCGCGTGCTAGCACAAATTTGGCAACCAGCGGAGAAGTCACGGTTACTGCTCCTCGATGAACCCTCCTCTTCTTTCGATCTTACTCATCAGCAAATGTTGATATCCACCATCAGTGATTTTGCTAGCCAGAACGTCGGTATTCTAGTTGTCCTCCACGATCTGAATATGGCCATGCAATGCGCAGATAATGTCGGCGTTCTATGCTGCGGAAAGCTAGAAGGTTTCGGCTCGCCCAGCGCCGTGCTCACCGAATCACTTGTTCGTAAGGTGTTTAACGCAGATGTTAGCTTTTATACAGACCCGACAACCAAGCAACGTTTTATTGGCCTAGTCGATCACAAGCGTCAACAAAAATGAGCGACTGGCAGACACACTCATATACTCGTATCGACCTTTTGCGGCACGGCGAATGCCAAGGCGGTGAGATCTTTCGTGGTTCAACTGACGTCGAGCTAAGCGCGCTCGGATGGCAACAGATGCACGCAGCTGTCGCTAATCGTGATTGGGATCAAATTATTTCGTCGCCGTTAAAACGCTGTCAGCTTTTCGCCGAAACGCTCGCAGCCGATCGGTCGATTCCTCTCACTATCGACGAGCGCTGGCGAGAATTTGACTTTGGTATTTGGGAAGGCCGTCTGCGTGCTGAAGTTTTGAAAGAATCCAGCGATCAGGTTTCTCAGTTCTTCTCTGACCCTGAATCTTTTACACCGGATGCTGGCGACAGCTATCTATCGGTATGCGACCGCGTGCTGGCGGCGTGGGAAGATGTTCTTATCAAGTATGCAAACAAACGCGTACTGATCATTATACATGGGGGCATTTTTCGCACACTGCATGCGCAACTAACGTCGCTTCCAAGCCATGCATTCAATACCATCGAAGTGCCTTACGCTTGTTTTTCACGCTGGAAACACTATGGTGACGCTATGCGCAAACGGCCGCTATTATCTTTTCACAATGTCCCAGCAAACACAGATAACAATAGGGATAGATAACAATAGGAGAAAGTATGTCTGATATCACGGTAACCAATATCGAAACCGTTCCCGGAAAAACCATCGTAAAGCATCTTGGAATGGTCAACGGCAATACCGTTCGGGCCAAACACGCAGGCCGCGACCTTATGGCGGGAATTAAAAACGCGTTTGGAGGCGAACTTAAAGGCTACACCGAATTGCTCACTGAATCCCGTAAAGAAGCAACTGCGCGCATGATCGAACAAGCACAATCTATTGGCGCCAATGCAGTAATCAATGTTCGTTTTTCAACTTCTTCGGTTACAGCTGGCGCGTCGGAGTTGTTCGTGTACGGCACTGCTGTCGTTGTCGAGTAGCTGAATATGTATGATCTCATTATTTTTGTCGTACTTCTGAGCCTTGGATATCTGTTCGGCTCTTGGAACGAAAAAAAGCACTTTAAAAGCATCCGCGAACGCGAAGCACAATACAGAACGCTGCCTGCCATTAGCTTAAAACGAGTGCCCGAAAAATTTTCAGGCGCCGATTCGACACTGGTAGATGGCAATGTTGTTGTCGCTATAGACTACTTTAAAAACGTGTCGGCGGGGCTTAGGAATTTCTTTGGTGGTCGCGTCAGTGCCTATGAAACGCTGGTAGATCGAGCGCGCCGCGAGGCAACGCTGAGAATGAAACAGCAAGCTGATGCTTGGGGTGCCGACACCATCTGCAATGTGCGTATCGAAACATCATCGATTTCAAAAGGTGCTAAAGGTCAAGTAGGAGCCGTCGAGGTCTATGCTTATGGAACAGCGTTGCGCCTACCTGAGAGTACTCAACCGCCAACAGATGCCTTTCAACAGACATAGCGAGCAAAAACGATTTGGATATCGAGCCCGAAATTCCAGAGGGTATTAATTACAGCAAAGCGCACCCTCTGGCGGATTTTGGTTTGATGCTTTTGGGTGCGGTAGGGTTTGTTCTTGTTATCGTTGCTTTAGCCCACGTATTAGCTGGTTTCCTCGTCGGCCACATCCCCTTCGAGACAGAGAAGCAACTGCTCGAAACATTCAAGCTCGATGCACTCAATGTATTGTACGAGGACAGTGAGGAGTTCCAAGATCAACAACAAGCGCTGCAAGATTTGGCAAATCGGCTTAGCGCACATATGGATTTACCAGAAGGTATGGTGATTCAAGCACACTATGATCCCTCAGAGATCCCCAACGCATTTGCAACCCTCGCCGGAAATATCGTCATTCATCAGGGTTTAATTGATAACACTTCCAGTGAAAACGGCTTGGCAATGGTGGTCGCACATGAAATTGCCCATATCAAACATCGCGACCCCATGATGTCGCTAGGTAGAGGAGTGGTAGCCATGGTTGGTATCGCGGCGCTTTCAGGTTTCGGTGATGCCTCCGTGATGGCAAACGTCGCCGGTTTTACGAGCGCAAGCGCCTTATCTCAATTTAGTAGAGATCAAGAAAGCAGAGCAGATGAAGATGCGGTTGCTGCTGTGCTCGCGGAGTACGGAACATTGAATGGTGCAGATGAGTTTTTTACGAAGATGTTGAGTGAATCAGATGCATCGGCTGCTTTAGGCGCCGAGTTCTTTAGCACCCACCCGCCAACAGATGAGAGAATTGCGCGGATAAACTCTGAGCCCGACTCCTCGTCAGAACCTAACAATTTACCCGATACTACAAGATCATCGCTTCGCCCTCTTCCAAAAGCGCTGCTCGCTGACTCAGAAGTCGGCACTAGCAATGCAACAGAAGACTGATTTAATCTAAGTCATATCGCCACATGTCGACGCTGGTTATTCAATCACACACTGACCGTCTGCCCCATGATTGGCTAACGCGCTGTGTTGATTCAGTGCGCAGATGGTCAGACAACAACCAATTCAACTATCAATGGATTGGCGACGAATTATTTGATCCAGTGAGTCCAGCAATCATGGAAAAAGTCAGCACGCAGAAAGTTATTGCTACTGACTTAGCCAGACTTTACGCCATCAAAGCGGGGCTCGAAAACTATGATCGAGTTGTATGGCTCGACGCTGATTTTTTGATATTCGCGCCTAATGAATTTCTGCTGCCGAGCCGCGATAAACTGCCTCTGAAATATATGGTGGGTAGAGAAGTATGGGTGCAGCAGGATCAAGCAGATACCGGCAAGCTACGATCCTATGTCAAAGTGCACAATGCCTTTCTATTTTTTGATCGCAGCGATAGTTTTCTGGGCAATAGTTTTCTGGATTTTTATATCCAGCATGCTGAGCAGCTTCTACTCGAATGCAATGGGCCGATGCCACCACAATTTATTGGACCAAAGCTACTCACAGCCATTCATAACGTTGTTGGCTGCCCTGTGTTGGAAACAGCGGGAATGCTATGCCCCGAAGTAATTATTGGTCTCCTTGGAAAGGATAATGGCGATGACAACAACGAAGCACTAAACCTGTTTCTAACTAAGTCCAAAGCGCCTCTTTTGGGTGCTAACCTCTGTAGCTCTTTAGTTGATCAAATTAGTATTTCTGATCAAGAAATAAATCAGGTAATTGATTTACTATTGAGTACAGAAAACTCTCTAATGAAGCACGACTCAATCATGAATCAAAACAGCGGTCACACCCTATAAAATCGATAACTAAGTACCAATGATAATTCCAAAAAACGACCAGATAAAAGCCGCTGTACTTCTCTGCTTTCTAACGGTCACAAGCTTCTTCTCTCCAACTGCTCTGACCCAAGAAGAAGCGCCACATCGCATCATCAGTTTGGCTCCGCATATCACCGAACTATTGTTCGCCGTGGGCGCGGGCGATACTATCGTCGGAACAGTTAGTTTCAGTGACTACCCTATTGAAGCTGAAGCGATACCCAGAATAGGTAGCGCAGATCAAATCAATTTTGAGCAAATATTAGCGCTAAAGCCCACTCTGATTTTTGGCTGGCAAAGCGGTAATGGAGAAGAAGCCCTGAATCGCTTGCGCTCACTTGATCTCAGTGTGCATAGCCACGAACCTAAGTCGTTGGAAGATGTCCTGCAAAGTCTTAAACGCTATGGAGAACTCACAGGCAATACTAAGCAGGGTTTGGCAGCAGCAGAACAGTTTCAGCTTCGACTCGAACAACTGCAACAACGCTACGAGCATCAAACGCCGATGCGCGTATTTTACCAACTTTGGCACGAACCAAAGATGACGATCAATGACAAGCATCTAATATCGGATGTGATTCGCCTATGTGGGGGCACCAATGTTTTCGGTGATGCTATTCCCTTGGTGCCCACAGTAAATATTGAAACGGTAATCCAGCGAGCGCCTGAAGTTATCTTCGCCAGCGGTATTGGCGGCGAACGTCCAACTTGGTTAGATGATTGGAATCAGTGGCCTTCTATACCTGCCGTGGAGAATGAACAGCTCTTTCATATTCACCCCGACTTTTTGCATCGGCATAGCCCTAGAATTTTGGATGGCGCCGAACAAATGTGCGAACATCTAAATCAAGCTCGAGCTACTTCACAAAGATAAGTGGGCTCAAATAAAAGCCCACCTGTAAAAGGTGGGCTTTATTAGCACTTACAGGTCGATATCAAATCAAGCAAACTGATTCATCGTATTGTCTTTACCAGAGGCTTTAAGTGCCGCCTCGCCTGCAAAATATTCTTTGTGGTCATCACCAATATCAGACCCCGCCATATTTTGATGTTTCACACAGGCAATGCCTTCGCGAATTTCCTTACGCTGAACACTCGCGACATACCCGAGCATACCCTGATCACCGAAATACGCTTTCGCAAGATTATCAGTAGAGAGCGCAGTTGTGTGATAAGTCGGTAAAGTGATCAAGTGATGGAAGATGCCTGCATCACGTGCCGCATCTTCTTGGAAGGTGCGAATTCTATTATCTGCTTCTTTGGCAAGCTCTGAATCGTCGTATTGAACCTGCATTAGTGAGTCACGATCGTAGTCAGACAGATCACGGCCCTCTTCTGACCAAGCATCAAAAACCTGCTGCCGGAAGCTCAATGTCCAATTGAATGAAGGAGAATTATTGTAGACCAACTTCGCATCTGGAACCGCTTCACGAATACGACTAACCATGCCGCCGATTTGACCAACATGAGGCTTTTCCGTTTCTATCCATATTAGATCTGCGCCATTTTGTAGCGAGGTAATGCAATCAAGTACGCAGCGGTCTTCACCTGTACCTGCACGGAATTGATATAGATTGCTTGGTAAACGTTTTGGTCTTAGCAACTTACCATCACGTTTTAGCACCACATCACCATTACCCAAATCATCGGCAGAAATTTCTTCGCAATCTAAGAAAGCGTTGTATTGATCACCAAGATCACCTGGCTCTTTGGTGTAGGCAATTTGTTTCGTCAAGCCAGCCCCAAGAGAATCGGTGCGCGCAACAATTACTCCATCATCAACGCCCAATTCCAAAAAGGCATAGCGAACAGCGCGGATTTTCGCGAGAAAATCCTCATGAGGAACCGTCACTTTGCCATCCTGATGCCCGCACTGCTTCTCGTCTGAGACCTGATTTTCAATTTGAATACAGCAAGCGCCTGCTTCAATCATTTTCTTAGCAAGCAAGTAGGTGGCTTCCGCATTGCCAAACCCAGCGTCTATATCCGCAATAATAGGAACAACATGTGTCTGGAAATTATCTACCTTGTTTTGAATTTCACGCGCATTCAGGTCATTGTCCTGCTCTCGCGCTTGATCCAGCTCCCTGAAATAGCCGCCCAATTCACGCGCATCAGCTTGGCGCAGAAAGGTATACAACTCTTCAATAAGTCCTGGCACGACTGTTTTTTCATGCATTGACTGATCTGGCAATGGACCAAAATCAGATCTCAGTGCTGCGATCATCCAACCAGAAAGGTAGAGATAGCGTCCCTTTGTTTCGCCACCAAAATGCTTTTTGATCGAGATCATTTTCTGCTGACCAATAAATCCGTGCCAACAACCTAAGGATTTTGTGTATTGGCTTGAGTCAGCATCATACGCTGCCATATCGTCGCGCATAATTTTTGCCGTGTATCTAGCAATGTCGAGGCCGTTTTGAAATCGATTTTGCGCTTTCATCCGAGCAACAGACTCGGCATCAATGGAATCCCATTTGCCATTTTGGGATTGAATCAGGTTTTCAGTCGCATTGATGTCTTCGGTGTATCTGGACATGGTCATTCTCTAAGTAGGTTTATCGAAATTAGTTTTGCTGCCTAACAACTCATATTGTCGTATTTTTGCAACATGGGGTTCGCGTAACTGCTGATAATCATCAGCTAACGCCCAAAATAATTCAAATATATATATATAATTTTTTATATATAAAAAACTTATATCGGGGTATGTGTTACTATAAAAATTATCGCAATTCTCAATCTCTGACTGCATTTAAAAAACACAGATAATGCATGCGAACATCATTCACAAAATGAATATGCATGTTTAACACATACGATTTCACGATAAATACGGACAGATTTGAGCCTAGCAATTATCATGTGTCTGAGATTCAAGTTTTTTCATTCCGCAACAGCTGAGCGATGAATAACTCTCAGAGAAAAGTGTAAAAACGATGTTAGTGAGCATTAGCAGGCATATCAACGGATTCTTCAATTCTTTAAACGAATTTGAGAAGTATCTCTCTTTAGCTCATTGTTTTATCGATTAGCATGTCTTTGGTTCTAAACGACCTATAGAATACGCCGGTGAAATAACCTGTTTAGTATTGCTTAAACCAAAATCTATAGACACATGAATTCAAATAGTAGCCAAGGCACAATTCAAAATTCAGACGATAAGATTAATGCTATATCGCGCCTAGTTGATAGCCTCATACTCATTGTTACGTTCTGGGCGATCCTTGAATGGTTTCAGGAAGAGTGGATTTCACTCCATTTCTGGATACTGTTCGTCGGCGTTTGCGCCTTCGCTTTTTTCTCCGATGCTAACTACTCTTACAACTCTTGGAGAGGCAATAGCTTAGCCACTGATATCAGCGCGCTATTTTCGTCATGGATTGCTACCTGTCTGTTACTTGCACTTCTTGGCCTTTTCTCTGACGGGGGTGTCGAACACAATCGCTGGACAATCTACAGCTGGTTCATCATTACTCCCATAGAATTACTCTCTTGGCATGCCATTATGAGATGTGCCGTCGATGCGTTTGGGAAATCAGGCGCTGCCAAGCGTTCTGTGGCCATCGCTGGTGCAACCGACCTTGGTTTGAAACTCAAAGAACAACTAGAAGAGATGCCGTGGAAAGGATATAGGTTTAAAGGTTTCTACGACGATCGCGATTTTGAAGAAGGACGGCGCCTAAATGACTCAGAAGCCAAACCTGACGGTAATTTCGAGGAGCTATATAGAGCAGCAAAAGAAGGTGAGGTCGACATCGTCTTCATGGTATTGCCGCTAAAAGCGGAAGAGCGTATTCGTTCTATTATTGATGAGCTGGCCGACAGCACCGTATCAGTCTACATGATGCTAGATCTGTTTAGTTTCGATTTGCTCAACGCCCAAACGCTTGATATTCAGGGCATGCCCGCTATCAGTATTTGTGAGACGCCGCATACGGGTATCAATAACTACATCAAGCGTATATTTGACATCATCGTTGGCACACTCATTCTATTGCTCATTGCAATCCCCATGGTTTTTATAGCGATCGGTATAAAGCTAAGTTCTTCTGGCCCCGTCTTTTTCCGACAGAATCGATACGGTATCAATGGCGAAAAAATCAAAGTATGGAAGTTTCGAACCATGCGTGTCATGGATGAAGGCGACAACGCTGTCGTACAAGCAACTAAAAATGATGATCGCATCACTCCATTTGGCCGCATTCTCAGACGCACTTCGCTGGATGAGTTACCGCAGTTTTTCAATGTACTATGCGGCAACATGTCAATTGTTGGGCCAAGACCCCATGCTGTTTCACACAACGAAGAATACCGGTCTCAGATCAAACGCTACATGCTAAGACACAAGGTAAAACCTGGGATAACCGGATTGGCACAAGTCAATGGATACAGAGGGGAGACAGATACCTTCGAAAAGATGGAAAACAGAATCCGTTATGATCTGGAGTACATTCAAAATTGGACAGTCATTCTGGATTTAAAGATCATCATTGAAACAGTGTTTAAAGGTTTCCGTGATCCCAACGCATACTAGCCGAACACACTCGGTGAGTAGGCTGCCACCATCAAAGGCCTTATTTCTAGATTAAATCATGCATCACCTACTCTAAATGACTGCAAGCACTTGGGATCTAAGCATCGACGAATTTTTAAAACGCAACGAAGTATGCGTTTTAGGCTTGCCCTTTGACCCGCTAACAGAACAGCAAGCGCTCGAAAATATTGTGGCTTCCGCCCAGCAGAAACGGCCCTGTTTTTTTTCTACACCCAATCTAAACTTTGTCGTTTCTTCATTAAGCTCAGCGCTGTTTTTTGACTCGGTTTGCGCCAGTAATCTAAGCGTGGCAGATGGCATGCCACTCGTTCTTGTGTCTAAACTCATGGGCGAGAATTTACCCGAACGGGTTTCAGGCTCTGGCCTCTTCGAGCACGTAATGAATCGAAAAGAAGACCAATCCATTTCTGTCTTCTTTTTTGGTGGCGACCCCGGCGTAGGCGAAGAAGCCGCGGCGAAGCTAGAACATGCCGATAACGGGTTACTCGCCGCCGGCTTTCTGGACCCTGGGCGAGGCAGTGTCGATGACATGAGCTCCGCCAATGTTATTGAACAGATCAATAATGCTAATCCTGACTTTATTGTCGTCGCATTGGGTGCCGCAAAGGGCCAAGAGTGGATTCTAAGCAATAAGGATAAACTCAACGCACCGGTTGTCAGTCATCTGGGCGCCGTTATTAATTTTGTTGCTGGCAATATAAAGCGTGCGCCTGAGTTTTGGCAAAAGTTAGGGTTGGAGTGGGTCTGGCGAACTCTTCAAGAGCCACGATTAGCAAAACGCTATGCTCAAGATGGTCTCTGCTTTCTCCTGCTATTGGCTAAAACAGTGATACCGCTTACGATCTACAAAAAAATACGTTGGTCTAGTCTAGCTAGTCGAGAACTAACATACAGTCTAAATAAGTCGGAAAATGATAGTCAGCTAACACTGTCTCTTTCAGGTGCCGCGACCCAAGATTCACTACCTGAATTAAAACAAGCGATAGCAGAGCGTATGGTCAACCCTTTAAGCCTAGAAATAAAACTAGAAGAACTGACCTACGGAGATGGGTATTTCTTCGCTTTTTTGTTGCGACTCCATACGATGCTGTCAAAAGAGGGACAAAACCTACATATAAGTGGTGCTAGCAAGCCAGTAGTTCGCTTAGCTCAACTCTACTTACTATCAAAAGAACGCTGGCAAGCGCTCGTCACTCAAAATAATTTGTCAGGCACCTAATGTTGCTATCAGCTGTAAACATCGTCCTCTTTTTACTCTCGCTAGTGCTGCTCATTCCTGCGCTTTTCTTCGCTATCGAGGTTTTACTCGGGTTAGCGCCCAAAGCTCAACCTCGGCAAGTGGAAGGTGCACAAGATCAAACCAAACTAAAGGTATTGATTCCTGCGCATAACGAAGAACTTGTTATCCAGACAACGTTGGAATCACTTTTCGACGCTTCGATCTCTCCCGACCAAATCTTAGTTATCGCAGATAACTGCTCTGACAGCACTGCGGATATCGTTAAAAATGCTGGTGTTCCAGTTGTTGAGCGACAAAACGACAGCTTACGCGGAAAAGGTCACGCCCTTGCATTTGGTATTGAAGAATTAAAATCCGACCCGCCAGACTATGTTCTTATTATGGATGCTGACTGCACTATTGAGCCAGATACCCCAGAGGGCTTGGTCAATCTGTCGCAGGGCCAACATGTGGTGCAACCGAACTATTTGATCAAAGCTCAGGATGGCGCTGATCTAAGTCGAAGGCTTTCTGGGTTTTTATTCAAGATCAAAAACCTAATAAGGTCGCAAGCACTACTCAATTTTGGATGCTCGGTGCCTCTTCTCGGTTCAGGTATGCTGTTCCCATGGGCAATTATCTCTTCGACAAAATTTGCAACCAGCAACATCGTTGAAGACACGAAAATAGGCTTGGATCTGCAACTATCTGGAACCAAGATTCTGTTTGCTCCTCAATTTAATGTATTCAGCTACTTTCCTGATACAGATGCCGCCAGAGAATCGCAATCTGTTCGATGGGAACAGGGTAACTTACAGATCGCACTTGAGTATGTTCCCAAGCTTACTGTTGCAGCCATTAATAAGAGAGATTATCGATTAGCACTCAGCGCTCTGCATATTTTGGTACCGCCCGTATCATTGCTCATACTTGGCATCCTAGGTTTAAGCGTGCTGAGCCTCATTCCGTATTTAGCAAAAGGGTTAAGTGCCACGCTAGCACTTAACTTTGTTTCACTGGCCGCCATTTCATTTTCAATTCTCATTTGTTGGCTGTCTTGCGGGCGGAGCGATATAGCAGTCACAGAACTATTTATCGATCTGCCAATAAAAACCGTCAAGAAAATCCCCCATTACTTTCGTATTCTAAAGTTTCGAAATCTGGAATGGGTCAAGACTGACAGAGAGCAATCGTCAAAATAGTTATGAGTCAGAATAATGCCGGAATCGGCGCGGTGATGATTGGAAGAAATGAAGGTGCTCGCCTTGTAGCCTGCGCTCAATCCTTGATCGGAAATGTGCCTCACCTAGTCTATGTCGACTCAGGTTCCACAGATGATTCTGTTCAGCAAATGCAAGAACGAGGCGTAGATGTTGTTTCACTAGACATGTCGAAGCCTTTTACCGCGGCAAGAGCGCGTAATGCTGGCTTCGCTAGGCTAATGGAGATCGCGCCAAATATCGAATATGTCCAATTTGTGGACGGTGACTGCAGTATTCACCCAGACTGGATTGGCCAAGCATTGACATTTATGGAAAGTCATAGCGAAGTGGCTGCAGCCTGCGGCCGCAGAAGAGAAATTCATCCACAAGCATCCATATACAACAGACTGTGCGACATCGAATGGGATACGCCAATAGGTGAAGCCACAGCTTGTGGTGGTGACGCGATATATCGATCTGAGACTTTCATAGAGGTAGAAGGATTCAATGACAGTTTTATCGCCGGGGAAGAGCCAGAACTTTGTTTTCGAATTCGGGCTCTAGGAAAAAAAGTATGGCGCCTTGATGCAGAGATGACATCGCATGACGCGGATATCACTCAATTTTCCCAGTGGTGGAAAAGAGCACAGCGAAGCGGATATGCATTTGCACTAGGCGCTTCTACCCATGGGCGCTCTGAAGAGAAGTTTTGGGTCCGAGAAAGTTTGCGTGCGCTAGTATGGGGCGGTCTAATACCCATTGCAGCACTGATAATTACCTTTGTTTGGTCATGGGCTTGGTTACTACTTTTGGCCTATCCTGCCCAGTGGACAAAGATCTTTCTCTCATCAGAGCCAAAGGAATTGACCAATGATCGGCCCGCAAAAGCAAGCTGGGCATATTTTCTCATCATGGGGAAATTCGCCGAGTTCACTGGGCTTGTTAAGTTCGGTCGCGATAAATTGTTCAACAACACAGCGAACATTATCGAATACAAGTAATCTGGATCAAACCAGAGAGTTAGATAACGTACTCAGTACTCAGTGCTCAG
>CAZUTO010000018.1:0-42521 GCA_964623085.1 uncultured Porticoccaceae bacterium | reverse complement strand
CTACCACGGTATCGTCCTCAGATACTTTTTCGTCAAAGGAAAATCCGTACTGAAAACCTGAGCAGCCGCCGCCCGTTACGAAAATGCGTAATTTTAATTCTGGATTACTTTCATCTTCTACGAGATGAAGAATTTTTGAAACGGCGTTATCCGTAATGGTAATCGCTGTAGGGACAAATACTTCGGCTTGAGACATAGCTAATGCTAAATTCTACGTATAGGCTGGATTTTCTCATCAATCCAGCACTGATATCAACTATTGGCCGTCTTTAAATCCGCCTGAACTGATTTGGCACCTGCAGTTACGGCGGTTTTATCCACGTTTTTATTGTCTTTTTGCGAAATTGCCGGATTAGCAGTTTTTTCGTCTAAATGAACAAGGCTACCGTTAATTTGGGCGCCTTTTTCCATTTCAATGGTGTTGTAATACACAGTCCCTTCTACCACCGCTTTAGCAGCCAAATAAAGCTGCCCAGCTGCGTATACATCGCCTGTGACATGGCCGTTAATGATGACATCCGGTGCGTGAACCTCGCCCTCGACTCGACCATGCTCGAGAATTTTTACAACAGATTTTTTACCGTGCTCAGCAAAAATATCACCTGCGATAACGCCCTCTATATCAAGCTCACCCGAGTACTTAATCGTCCCTTCAACACGCGTATTGCGTGCAATTAGTGTGGTAACGCCCTGCATGGCTTGTGTATTCTTTGAACCGAACATCTCAATTTACCCTCGAAGGATGCAATACAAACTGCGTTTAAGATCGCACTGTCCAGTCTATATATTCTTCAAACCGAACACCGGAATCGCCCATAATCTCAACTACTAGTTTAATCTGCCCCGGATTAAAACCATCCGGTAAACGTAGACTACCATCTAGCTGCTGGAAAAATCTAAATTGCAGTTTCAATTTATCTACCTCACTAGTCAATTCGTTCAAAGAAAGGTTTTGAACATCATCGCTATTTTTTATCGAAATTAACTCTAACTGAATAGAGCCACTGACTCTGCGATGTTCTGACGAGCGCTGTGCCACTAAAATCTTGTAGTCAAATATCCGTTCATCATCCGTGGCTAGTATAGCGGCGCTTTCAATATAGACGCCGCTGTTAGAAGGACTAGGGTCCATAAGTGATTGGTAGAAGTTCACTTTTTCAGTTTGCTGACTATACTTTTCTGACCAAGAAACCAAATCTTTTCGTAAATCTTCAATCGCCTGCTTGTCTACTTCCGAAGCGACTTCGGCATTGACCTTCAACTGTTCTACTTGTGCAAGCTCTGATCTCAACACTGCGACTTCAGAATCAAGTTCCGAAATACGCCTTTGAAACTTTCGCTCTTCAGCACCAAAAAAGTAGTAGGTGGCAAACCCCGCCAACAACGGCAAAAGCACTATCGCGGCACAAATCAAAATAAAGCGAGCACGCATTGCCATCCCTGTTTGATGAACACTATGTCTTTCTATTTCCACGTTTCTTTCTCTTTGGCCCTGTCTTAGCTGATATATGCAATGCCTATGGCATCAGCGCAACAGACTCCAAGCCAGCGGCTTCGTCAAAGCCCAACATAATATTCATGCATTGTATTGCTTGACCAGACGCGCCCTTGGTGAGGTTATCCTCCACTACAGCCACTACTAGCTTGTTTCTCCCTAAAGGTCGCTGCACAGACAGTCTGCACATATTTGTTCCGCGCACAGACTTCAACGTGGGTAGCTGCCCCTCTGGAAGCACATCGACAAAAGGCTCATCGCGGTATCTATCTTCAAATATCGCTTGGTAGTCTCTCTCAGCAGAATCGAGCAAATCAAGGTAAAGCGTTGTATGGATGCCTCGATTGACCGGAAGCAAATGGGGAACAAATGTAATCGTAACGGGTGCACCCGCAATAGAGGCTAACCCCTGTTCAATTTCAGGCAAGTGTCTATGACCAGATACCTTGTAGGCAGAGAAGCTATCGTTCACCTCGGAAAACAATGTGGCTAAACTGGCCTGACGCCCTGCACCCGTCACGCCCGATGCAGAGTTAACAACGATGGTCTCCAGATTAACTAACCCTGATTGCTCCAACAAAGGTATGAGCCCAAGCTGCGCACTGGTTGGATAGCATCCAGGTGCAGCAACTAGTCGTGCGTCACGTATCTTGTCGCGATTTACTTCGGGGAGACCATATACAGCTTCACTTATCAGTTCTGGACACTGATGATCTTGGTTGTACCAATGCTCCCAAACTTGCTGATCTTGAATTCGAAAATCCGCTGAAAGATCCACGACCTTGGTCCCGCTTGATAGCACTTTGGCCATACTCGACTGGGCGACACCATGAGGTGTAGCGAAAAAAACAAGGTCAATATCCGCATAATCAACATCTGCTGGATCAGTGAAGCGTAAGTCATAATGCTCTCGTAGGTTTGGGAATAGGTCAGCGACGGGGCGCCCCGCCTCAGACCGAGAACTAATGGCCACTACCTCTGCGCGCGGATGCTGAGCCAAGAGCCGGAGCAACTCAACACCTGTATATCCGGTACCACCAATAATCGCTACTTTGACCAAAATACTAAATTCCTAATCACATTTAATCCCCGTATGATAAAGACGGATGCGGCGAACGCAAATTGATCAGGTAAACTAGCGTATATGTAGAAATCATGTCCACCTGCTTTATGTTTTTTCTAAACGACGAAAACAAAATTAATCTTGGTTATAAATTATGTTATTTCTCTGGCTAAAGGCTTTTCACATCATCGCAGTTGTCTGTTGGTTTGCTGCACTTTTCTATCTACCTAGACTGTTTGTCTACCACAGTATGTCGGAAGACGAGGTATCGCGTGAGCGGTTCAAAGTGATGGAAAGAAAACTCTATAGAGGTATTGCCAACCCCTCAATGATGCTCAGTATTCTTCTTGGCATTGCCATAATTTTTACCGACGTAGGCCAAGCATTGGCCTCTAGCGGTGGCTGGTTTCACGCGAAGATGTTGCTGGTCGTTTTACTCGTGGTCTACCACGTTGTTTGCAAACGGCATATGACTGCCCTGGCAGAAGATCGATGTGAAAAATCGCATGTTTATTTTCGCTGGTTTAACGAAGCGCCTGTTGTCGCCCTCATTGCGATCGTCATATTGGTTGTAGTGAAACCTTTTTAAACACTAAACCTGCTAATTAGAATATTGAGTAATCAGATGTTAGATTCAAATACCCTGTTCAAAGAAGCCCAGAAAACCATTCCTGGTGGTGTCAATTCGCCGGTTCGTGCTTTTCGAGCCGTAGGCGGAACACCCGTATTTTTTGAACGCGCGAAGGGTGCCTATCTATATGATGTCGCGGGCAAAGAATATATTGATTATGTCTTATCTTGGGGCCCTATGATTCTCGGTCACGCACACCCTGAAGTCCTTAATGCGGTCAGTTCGACGATACAGGATGGGCTTAGCTTTGGTGCACCTACTGCGCTGGAATCAGAGGTAGCTGAAGAAATTTGTCGCCTCGTTCCGAGCATGGATATGGTGCGCATGGTGAGTTCAGGAACTGAAGCAACCATGAGTGCGCTGCGCCTTGCGCGAGGCTATACCGGTCGCGATAAAATCATTAAATTCGAGGGTTGTTATCACGGCCACTCAGATTCATTGCTAGTAAAAGCAGGGTCTGGCGCACTCACCTTCGGCGTTCCCAGTTCTCCCGGTGTTCCGGCTAGTGTCGCTGAGCACACACTCACCCTGCCCTACAATGACCTAGAGGCTATTGATGAAACTTTCCGAGAACTGGGCGAGCAAATTGCCTGCGTGATTGTGGAGCCTGTTGCTGGCAATATGAATTGCATACCGCCGCAGCCTGGGTTTCTCGAAAAACTGCGCTCGGTATGTACAGCCCACCAATCAATATTAATATTCGACGAAGTCATGACCGGCTTTCGAGTTAGCCTCGGCGGCGCTCAGGCAGCATATGCTGTGCAGCCCGATATTACCTGTCTGGGCAAAGTTGTTGGCGGCGGCATGCCCGTTGGCGCTTTTGGTGGCAAGCGTGAAATCATGGAACAGCTCTCTCCGCTCGGCCCTGTTTATCAAGCCGGGACGCTTTCTGGCAATCCTGCCGCCATGGCGGCTGGATTAACCACACTCAAGCTCATTCAATCAGAAGACTTCTACTCAAAATTAGAAGCCAAAGTCACCAAACTCACTTCGGGTATTCAAACCGCCGCAAATGAAGCGGGTATTCCACTGACAACCAATCAAGCCGGAAGTATGTTTGGCGTATTCTTTTCCGAAGAAGAGCAGGTAAGCAACTATGAGCAAGTCATGGAATGCAATGGTGAACGCTTTAACCAATTCTTCCACAAAATGCTGGAGCTAGGCGTGTATCTTGCACCTGCCTCTTATGAGGCTGCATTTATGTCCGCAGCTCATACTGATAAAGACTTAGATGACACGATTGAAAAGGCGAGAACCGCCATAAGCTTACTGAGCTAAGTTTATAAACTAGGTAGACGGGCTGGCGTCTTGAGATTGAGTAGGCACTTGTATAGTTTCATCCTCTGCAGTTTCATCTTCCATACTTTCACTTTCAGGCCCCTCTGACTGGTTTTGCGATTCTGAAATTTCACTCAAAATCTGATTGAGCTTTCCAAAAATCTCGTCTGAATCAGAACTGGATTCCAGACCCTGCCGTGCCAATTCCGCTGCTTGCTCAGGGTGACCTTCAGCATACTCAACTCGAGCCAATATTAAATAAGCACGTGCGGCTGTAGGCTCTACCGCAAGCGCTCGCTCCGCTTGGCCACGGGCTCTTTCATGATTATCGCGTTCCAAGGAATTCTCGGCTTCGTCCAGCAAATAGGTCGCAACATCAGACTCTGTACCCTCTTCTTGCCCAACCGAGACTTCTGCATCTTCCGGCAGAGCCAGCTGCACTAAACCTTCGACTTCCGTTTCGTCTATTGCCTCGTCCGAAACCGCATCTTCTGAAACCGGGTCGTCCGAAATAGCTGCTTCTGAAACAGCGCCTTCGATATTTTCTTCCACACTATCGATACTGTCAGCACCACTATCGGCGGCACTATCATCGGTCAGCTCAGTCGCAGCTGAAACTCCAACCGCGGGCTCCGCGGCTGACTCAACTTCAGATTCAACCTCTGATTCGGCAGCCATCTCAGCTGGAGTATCTATATTTGCAGCATCGGTATCAACTTGCGCTAGAAGCTGTGTGCTACTAGCTATATCTTGCGGGTGCATAACATCTGCTTCTGAAACTGCAGCAGAAGACAGCTCGGCATCTAGTTTTAAAGCCGGTGATTTTTCAGCGTCAAGACTACTCACAACGACCGGATCGGGAACGGGAGGAACAGTAGCAAACGATTCACGAATTGGCGCAGGTATAGTCTCACCGGAAAAATGGCTCACTCGTCCTAGTTGAGATGAGCAGGCAACCAGCGTCAGCTGCAAGAAGATAGCAGTTGTCAGAACTCGCACTATATTAGATATTTGAATCACACTTCCTTAGCTGAGTCTCGTATTACAATTGGCACGATACTAGCAAAAGTCTTTTTCACAAATAGAGAATTACCGTTTTCTCTGCATAAAACAATAATACCTATGCTTGAGGCAGCGCATCCACATAAGCTGACATTTTTAGAAGCGTAGCACTATCGGGCAACTCACCCACACCACCACCAATATTATCAATCATATTCTTGGGTTTACTTGTGGCAGGTGTAATCGCAGTGACGGCTGGATTAGCTGCGATATATTTCAAGAAAAACTGCGCCCATGTATTGGCGCCAATTTCGCTTGCCCATTCTGGCAACTCCTGGCCACTCACTCGACTCCAAAGACGGTCACGACCAAACGGCATATAAATAAGCGTTGCTATGCCTCGTTCCTGCGCCAAAGGCAATATCTCCTCTGCAGCTACACGATTATCGACAGCATAATCGACGCCGATAAAATCTAAATCGTAGTCTTTCATTGCACTGATAAGGTCTTGATATCTCTGGCCATTGGTCGAGGTGGTGCCAATATAACGAACACGTCCTTCCTGCTTAAGCTCGCTAAGAACACCCATTTGGGTAGGTAAGTCCGCTAGGTTGTGGACTTGAATCAGGTCAATCTGCGGCTTCTTAATAATGTCGAAAGAATTTTCTATCTGAGCCCATGCCGCCTCTGGATCAGCTCCAGAAGTTGAACCACGGCCAACCACATTGAGTTTAGTTGCCCAAAAAATATCTTCGGCAACACCTAACTCATTTACAAAATCACCGGCAACGCCTTCTGATGTGCCACGCCCATATCCGGGAGCTGTATCAAACACTGTCCCACCGCTGCCAATCAAAGCAGCCAGCACCTCTCGCAGCTGTGTCGCATCTTCACTGGTGGCCAAGGAAGAAAATGTCGCTGAGCTACCTAATCCAATAATCGGGATCTCTTCCCCTGTTTTTGGAATGGCTCTTTTTATCATTCCAGTGCCAGTTTGAGCATTGAGTAATTGAGGTAACAACGCCAAGGCTGAGCCTGTAAGCGCCGTTTTTTTGAACAAATCACGTCGACTAATCATGGTGCGTTCTCAAATATCAGGTTAAAAGTGTAATATTGCGAAAAGGTCGTACCGAGGTCAATGAGCGTAACAAAATCTTCACGATAAATAGACTGCTCGTTGCCGCATCTAATGCCAATATTGAACGGAAAGACAGAAACTGCTCATTCGATACATAGGAATATCCTAATCAGCCCATATTCAATATGTCTTTCTCCAGACGGCTAGAATAGACTAACGCACTTATCTGTTCCTAACTACCGTAATAATGAACATTTCACGACGCCCTCTTATGAGCACACATATTGTAAAGCTCTTTGTTTTTTTCATCACAATCGCTACTAGCACTTGGTGCATGACCGAGCAGCGTTTAGTGACTAGTGATGGTAGAGAAGTCATTCTTAATGACGATGGTACTTGGGAGTTCGCCTCTCAGGATCGGTATGCAACGACGCCAGATGGGCAACAGATTCAGATAAAAACTGACGGCAGCTGGACGGTTGTTGAAAGCACACCCCCACCTGCACAAACTGCTCAGATTGCAGACGCTCCTATTCCACTGGTCACTAAGAACGATCAGCCCACGAATTTAGTTGGAAACATAGAAGTTGCCAGCGTGCAGCTTAGCGATGCATTCGTCGAAGAATACAAAGAAAAAGCTGGGGCGCAAAGTAAGAATGTCCGCACATATCGATACATCAATTTTATACTCGATGTCTCTTTAGCGACGAGCGACCAAGACTCTATTGGTCTAAAAAACTTCAGCCCCGATGATTTTGTTGTCACTGATAATGGTGGTAAGCGCTACGACGTTATTAGCATTGAAGACACGGGTATTAGTCAGCCCGGACGAACTGCGCAGCTAAAGGTTATAACAAACAGCGCACCTAGCGCGCTATCAAGAGTTCGCGATATCGCGTTAACTATTTCTCCCAATGCGTTTAAAACAGAAAACACCATTGTGCTGAATACAAACTATCGCGGCCTTGATCGACAGAATATCTCTAAAAAGTATTAGGTAAAAATTATGAATCCACCTTTTGATATCGTTGGCATCGGCGCGGCGCTAGTCGACACAGAAATACAGGTGGCCGACGAGGACCTGCGCCAACTCGACATCGACAAGGGTGTCATGACACTCTGCGACGAAACTACCCAACAGCAGTACCTTCAGAACCTTCGCGAACATATTGGTAACGCCAACCGTGCTTGCGGTGGCTCCGCAGCAAACTCGATGATCGCATTAGGCAGTATGAATACAAAGGCCTTTATGTTCTGCAAAGTAGCCAAGGATGAAGACGGCGATCTGTTTTTATCAGAACTTACAAAAGCTGGCCTAGGCTACAACCGAGCAGAACAGCAACTCGAAGGCACAACTGGCAAGTGTTTGGTCATGATTACGCCTGATGCAGAACGCACCATGAATACATGCCTAGGCATCAGCGAATCGCTCAGCCCGGAGAATCTAGAACTCGATGTACTAGATCAGGCCAAATTTGTTTATATCGAGGGTTATCTCGCGACCTCTGAAACGGGTCTTGCGGCGGCGATCGATCTTCGTAAAGCGGCACAGGAACGAGATGTTTCGGTAGCGCTCAGCCTTTCTGACCCAGGCATCGTGGAATACTTTCGGCCTCAGCTCAAAGAAATACTTGGCTCTAAAGTACAGATGATTTTCTGCAATGAAGCGGAGGCACTGCAATGGACGAACGCGCAAGACTTAGATACAGCAGCCAATATGCTTAAGAATGATTGTGATCAATTTGCCGTCACACTTGGTGCCATGGGCGCGCTGTGCTGGGATGGAACAACGATGACCAAAATCTCCGCCCCAAAAGTCGATGCCGTCAATACTAACGGTGCAGGCGATATGTTTGCAGGCTGTGCACTAGCAGCACTCAATCAAGGATATTCATTGGAACAAGCGGCAGAGTTTGCCTGTATCGGTGCAGCAGAGGTTGTTGTCCAACAAGGGCCGCGCCTCGCATCTGATCAATACGCCGTGCTGGCCAAAAAACTCGAATGTGATTAAGGGATTCCCTACTGCCAGTTTTCAACCTTGGCCGTGACAGCAATAGTCTCGCCATCATCGAATTGAAATTCCAAATTTATTACGCCAGTTTCCAACGCATCCTCGCTCGGTGAAAATAACATCAGATGGTTTCCCCCCGGCGAAAACTCCAAAACTGCACTTGCAGGAATGTCAAAATATTCCACTTTTTTCATACTCATAACTCCGTCTTCGTGAGTATGAGTATGCATTTCTACTCTATCGGCGCCATCAGAAGACACACCAACCAGCGTACGTGAACCGTTGCCCAGATTCTCAGCCAAGAAATACCCAGCACTTACCGCTTGTCCGGGTACAGGTTGTTTAACTGTCGCGTCGGTAAAGGTAATTTGTGCAACGGCAGAAACTGAGCTAAATACGAATAACGCACTGAATAATGAGATAAAAGCTGTTTTCATTTTAATTCAAACAATTCCATAAGAAAGACTATTATATGCTAGCTGGGGTGATCAAACATTGAAAAATCCGTTATATCGAGTTTAACTCATTATAAAATAGAGCATTTTTTCCATTTTTTCAAACAGTTAGAGTTGTTTAGGCCATCAAAAAAAGACTTAATCTTTAGTTAGGCTTCCCCTTTTCATCTCCACTTATAATAGTATTCATTCTTATAGTAGGCATCTAATGCCAAATACCCTTCGGGGTCCTCAAAAAGACAAAGGTACTAGACTTGTATAGAGTATTTTTCTTCCTATTTATAGGGCTGGTTGCCAATACCGCAACCATTTCACACAGTCAGGATTTTGAATCTTTAACTGAGGATCTATTCGGCGAGCAAAACTTTCTGCCAGTAAAAGAGGCTTTTCAGCCAACTATCTCGTTTGATAACTCTGACCTGATAGTGAATTGGTATGTTGAGCCGGAATACTACCTTTACCAAGAAAGACTCGAAGTAAAAGCCAATGGTAAAAGTTTTAATGAGCCCATATTTGAGGCGGGGGTTACGCGCGACGACGAATACTACGGGCGGCTAGTAGAAGTCTATTACGAGTCAACCAGTTTTCGAATCACTGATTTTGACCATTCAGGTGAACTAGAGCTAGTATCGCAAGGCTGTGCAATAGCTGGCCTTTGTTATGCTCCGACCAGCTATTGGTTCTCAGTTGATCCCAATAGCCAGCAGGCGACAGCTATTGATGCGCCAGCTCAAACATCAAGCGCTTCTGGCACTGCCGCAGGTAATTCGGCATCTGCATCAATCGCAGGAGGCTTAAGCCCCGAAGTAGGCTTTTTTGCTGCGCTCCTCATGGCATTTGGAGGCGGATTGATCCTAAACCTTATGCCCTGTGTTTTTCCAGTTTTAGCCATCAAAGCTTTGAAAGTGAGCAGTGGTGGTGATTCAACGATGGTGCGGCTAAAAGATTCCGTTGCCTACACAGCAGGTATTGTTTTCACTACTCTGTGTATCGCAGGGACAATGCTCGTTTTACGCGCAGGTGGCTCTCAGATAGGCTGGGGGTTTCAGCTTCAATCGCCAGCCGTCGTCACCGTACTTATGTACTTGTTTTTTGTTGTCGGCCTTAGCTTTTCTGGATGGATATTGTTTGGTGCTCGCTTTGCCGGCATGGGTCAAGATCTTGTCGCTGAGGGCAAACCTTTTCAATCATTCTTTACTGGCGTATTGGCAATGGTTGTTGCTAGCCCTTGCTCGGCGCCTTTCATGGCAGTATCACTTGGCTATGCGGTGAGCCAGCCTGCTTGGGTAGCGTTGCTCATCTTCGCGTTTCTTGGAATAGGTATGGCCTTCCCACTAGTACTGATTAATAGCGTACCTGCATTATCAGAAAAACTACCAAGACCAGGCCCCTGGATGGAGACGCTCAAGGAAGTGCTCGCGTTTCCGATGTATCTTACATCCGCGTGGCTACTTTGGGTTTTGATTGCACAAGTCGGCGCAACCGGCGCTGCGTTAGCCGTTGCTGGTCTCTGTACTCTCGCCGCCATGTTTTGGGGCATGAAGCAAGAAGGCTCGAAAGCAGCGACCGTTTTTGCAGTATTGATGTTGGTATCAACTGGCGGCTTAGTATGGAAAGGCGTCAACTCTGAAGTTCCTGTTATCCCTGGAAACAGCGCACATAAAGATTTCGTTCTATCCGATTTGGATTCAGTCGTAGGTGGAAACAAGCCGGTCTTTTTGGACGTTACCGCTGATTGGTGTATTACCTGTAAATTCAATGAAAGCCGTGTGCTATACAGCAGCGAAGTACAGGAAATGTTCACGGAAAAAGATGTGGTCTACTTAATCGCAGATTGGACAAACGACAATCCAGAAATAAGTGCACTGCTGGATCGATACAACCGTGTGGGTATTCCGCTTTACCTCTACTTTGAGGCCGGATCAAGCGAGGCACAGGTGTTGCCTCAAATCCTGACCAAGGACATCATGAAAACATACCTGACTAGCATCTAAAACGATGATTAGTCAGACATAAAAAAAGGCGCTATATGCGCCTTTTTTTATGTCTGACTGCTGCTCTCAAAAACGACTGATCAGAAAATAATTCCAACCGCCATAATAAAAAATATCACCGTCACCAAAACAATAACGATATTTAGCAGCTTTTCAGGAAGATGAAACTTTTTGGCATAGTCACCAACAATCTGCCAACCAGCCAATACCGAATTCAAACAACCTAGGATAAGCGTAACAAGCGCCAGGGTCTTAAACCAACCCGCTCCTAATAAAGCAGAGAGGGATTCATAGCTAATCCCGCTAAACGCAGTTATCAAAAGCACCAATCCAAAAATAACCAGAAACACATTGGTTGTGCGCTGAAATATCCACTGACGAACACCATTCATTACAGCCATATCAAAGCCCCCGATGCGATACTGATAAGAATACCTAAAGCAATGGCCGTCCAAGATATGGTTTTACCACCATCAAAACTCTCAAAAAAGCCCATATCCTGAATAAGGTGCTTAATTGTTCCCATACAATAGTAGCCTAGCGCTGTAAGCAGACCCCATGCAACGAATTGCGCGAGGAAATTCGTCTGAATCAAAGTTGCAACAGACTCAAAGCCTTCTTCCGAAGACGTGGCTACCATAATCGTAGGGAGCAGAAATGCTAAACCTACCCAGATGATCACCGCACAGATGCGGTGGAGAATGGATGCTATCGCTGTGACTGGCCAAGAAACCGATGCCAAGTCAAGGTTGATGGGTCTAGCGTTATTCATTGATTTACGTCCAATGGAGGAGTAGATGACCAAAATTACTGCGCGAAATTATATAAGGCTACCGCTATTAAATCCATGCCTAGCCAACTTTCAGCTTAGTAAGGTGACGTATGGTAGCTTCTTACCCATACTATTATTCAGGCAAACCGCTCTAAAGCCTTAGAACAGGTGAATTTCACATTCACCAATGATAACATTTTTTGATTGCGAACTTATCCCAACAATAGCTTCTGAACTCAATATGACACCCCATCTTTGCAAGACAACGATCTTCACCATTCTGGCTGTGTTTTTCTCAGGCGTATCTCAGGCTCAAAGCTTTGATGATATTGGCGAAAATTATGCCAACCTCGCTTACGCAAGCTATAACGATTCTCTCATCTCCGCGCAAAACCTCGCTGATGACATTCAGGCATTGTTGGATAACCCTAGTGAGCAAACGCTAATCAGTGCAAAACAAAGCTGGACAGGGGCTCGTAAAATCTACGGCGCCACCGAAGTGTTCAGATTTTCGCACCCGGTGGTCGATGATTGGGAGCCGCAAGTGAACGCTTGGCCGCTTGATGAAGGGTTTATCGACTATGTGGATGACAATAACTATTTTTACGAGCTTGGCAATGCCGTAGGAAAAGCTAATTTGATCGCCAGCGATTTTATTACTATTGGCTCTGAGCAAATAGGACTGAATGCATTCACGCCAGAATTATTGGCAAGCTTAAACGAAGCAGGCGGTACTGAAGCGAACGTTGCCACGGGCTGGCATGCCATCGAATTTCTTTTATGGGGCCAAGATCTTAATGGCACAAATCAAGGTGCCGGAAATCGGCCTTACACTGATTTCGCCACAGGTGACCTTTGTACAAACCATCATTGCACACGCAGGCGCAATTATTTAGAGGCCGTCACCCAGCTACTGGTATCCGATCTAGAATTTATTGTTTCCCAATGGGCAGCCGGTGCGAACAACTATCGGTCAGAATTTGACGCGATGTCCGGCGACGAGAAGCTTCGTAGAATCCTCTATGGTGTGGGAAGTTTGTCACTCGGCGAACTAGCTGGCGAGCGAATGAAAGTCGCTCTCTATGCCAACTCTACGGAAGACGAGCATGATTGCTTCTCAGATACCACTCATAATACCCTCAATGCAAATGCGACAGGGCTGGCCATGGTGCTGCGAGGCGAGTATGAGACACTTGCTGGAGAACATATAACAGGGGCATCACTTATGGGCTGGTCGAGTGCAAACTCCGACACTCATGATTCACTAAGTGAAAGCACAAATCTTATGTTGGATGCCTTAAACGCCATTGTAGAATCGGGTGAGACAGACCAAACCTTCGACCAGCTTATTGCTCCGGGTAATGCTAAAGGCGTGCAACTTATTGATCAAGCCATTGAAAGCCTCGTGAACTTTACCCGCAACGTAGAATTGCTCGCTGCTGATCTAAATCTCGGCACGCTGAATCCGGACAGCGCCGGGCACAACTTTTAAGTTTGTCAGTTCGTGTTAAACGTCATTGCGCGAACACTCGTCGTACTATTTGCCAGCTGTTCATGTTCTCTACTGCTAGCAGATCCAAGATACCCCGGCGGGGAAACCACAACACAGGTGCAAGGCGCAAATGCATTTTCGCAGTCCGCCGCCAATTTGTCCTTTGACGGCCGTCTCGACTTTAGCGTCGGCAACAGTTTTTTCCGTAACCCTTGGGTCACTGCACCCGCCAGTACTGATGCACGTGACGGCTTAGGGCCTATCTTCAACACCAATAGCTGCCAAGGTTGTCATATTAAGGATGGCCGTGGCCACCCTCCTCGGGATAACCAGGCGCATCTGGTCTCCACTCTCATACGCATTAGCCTTCCGGAAACAGAAAGTCGCCAACGAGAAGCTCATCAATCAGTCATTGAAGAACCTACCTACGGCGATCAGATTCAAGATTTCTCTGTAGCCGGCATACCCGCAGAAATGCGAATCAATTGGGAGTGGGCTCCCTATCTACTCCAAGGCGCGGATGGCAATGAATATGAATTGAGAACACCTGATATAAACCTGACTCAATTCGGCTATGGCGAGATAGGCCCAGAGGTAGTCATTAGCCCGCGTGTTGCACCAGCAATGATCGGGCTTGGTTTACTGGGCGCCATTCCAGAAGACGCTATTCTTGCGCAAGCGGATCCGAACGACCAAAACAACGATGGGATATCTGGACGCGCAAACGAGGTTTGGGACGCGAGAGCACAATCGCTAACACTCGGCAGATTTGGCTGGAAAGCCGGCCAACCCAACGTCGAACAACAATCATCTGGGGCATTTTTAGGTGACATGGGACTTACTACTTCACTCAATCCAAGTGGCCCTTGTACTTCACTACAAGAATCCTGCTTACAGGCACCAAATGGTGGAGAGCCCGAAGTGAGTGATGACATTCTCCGCTTAGTGGTTTTCTATGCCAAACACCTAGCAACCCCCGCTCGCCCCAACGCCTTGGACTCAGAGAAAGTCGCAGGCGAGAAGGTATTCCATGAAGTCGGTTGCGCGAGCTGCCATACACCAAAATGGGAAACCGGAGAAATTAGCAGCCCTGCTTTGAGTCAACAAACTATCTACCCTTACACCGATCTATTACTTCACGATATGGGTGATGGGCTCGCCGATCATCGTTCAGAATTTGCTGCCAATGGTTCGGAATGGCGAACACCGCCTCTATGGGGCTTGGGCGACTATATTGATGTCAATGGCCATACAGAACTTCTCCATGATGGTCGTGCCAGAAACGTCTTTGAAGCAATTCTCTGGCATGGCGGCGAAGCGGCATCGTCTCGTGATAAAGTACTTCAATTATCTGAAGACAAACAGCAATCACTTCTAGGATTTTTAAACTCGCTGTGAAAAAGCTACTAGCGCTCTCTATATTGATCACTCTTGCCGGCTGTTCAAATCAGGGCCCCAACACAGCACAGTATTGGCAAAGCTGGAGCGACGATATGTTGATCGAGTGGCAAGTAAAAAGCAGTGTATTTAGTACCCACGCCACCTCATATTGCCAAGAAAACCTTGAGCTAGATGCGCTCCAACAAAGCTGGAAGGAACTAGCACTGCATTGGGCGGCACTAAATGGTTTCCCATACCAGGCTATTTCAGACAACAACTTAGAGTTCGAACTCTACTTTTGGCCTGACAAGCGCAATATGGTGGAACAGCAGCTTTCTCAGCGCATGCAATCAAATACGCCTTTATCTGCAAGCGATCTAGAAACGACTATCGCAGCAGAGAAGGGTTTGCCTGCTATGGAGTGGCTGACATTTTCGGAAGGCCTCAGCCTAGATCAGCGCTGTAACGCACTCCCCACTGTCGCAGACGACTATAGCGGTAAAGTGGATGGTATCGTTCAGTACCACGAAGACAACCCGATTATTCAACCCGAATGGCTAGAAAAATCATATCGCGTTGAATCTGCGAGTATTAGCCTCAATCTCTTGTTCCAGCAGGTTGGACAGATGTCCAACCGACTTCGCAACGGGTTTGATGAAGACGGTAATCTGATACCGATACTGAGTGAAGGTTGGCGCTCAGAACTGACTAAAGATATATATCAAGCTAGCTATGGGTCAATTATTCAGCACCTAAAAATAGCACTCGAACGTTTGGATATTACCGTCAATAGCCAAGGCCTACTTGCTGCACAAATTAACAATATGGAGCTGCTTACCGTTTCGCTGGAAGCTGCGAAAGAAATCGAGCCGTCCCTTATCAAAGAAATGCATACCAACCTAGTAGATATGGAACAGCTTATAGAAGGTCCGTTGGCACAAGACATTGGTGTGCTTGTTGGGTTTAACAATTACGATGGGGATTAATCGCGACCTTCTCTTAGGAATTCACTTACCGTTATTAACTGGCCAGTTTTTTTAAACTTTTAGGCTTTTTTGGGTCTAACATAGAGAACCAGTGAGTGTTCGGTTAATTCGTAACCATGTTCATCAGCTATTGTTTTCTGGATTTCTTCTATTTCGTTACTATGAAACTCAATCACTTTCCCCGTTTCCGTACAGACCATATGATCGTGATGTTCGCCTCGATCGAGCTCAAATACGGCTTTACCGCCTTCAAAATTATGTCTAAGCACCAAACCTGCAGATTCAAACTGCGTAAGTACCCGATAAATGGTCGCCAAACCCGCCTGTTCACCCTCTTCCAAGAGCTGCTGGTAAATATCCTCGGCGCTAAGATGACCACCCTCAGCATGCTCAAGCAGTTCCAATATTTTGACACGAGGCATGGTGACTTTCAGGCCAGCTCGACGTAGTTCTTTGTTTTGATTAAGCATAAAGGTCTTCTTATAAAAGGTCGTCTTAAAAAGGTATCGCGAATTCGGTTATTATCCGCGTTCGCTAATACAATGGAACCCCATATGACAAAAAAGCTGTTTCCCATTGCTATGACTTGTTTTCTAATCCTCTCAGGTTGTGCGGGCGGATCGAACACTGGGTTTTTTCCTGGAGTTCATAAAATTCCCATACAGCAGGGCAGTAAGATAACGCAGGAAATGGTGGACAAACTGCGTCCAGGGATGACTAAGACTCAGGTTCGCTTTGTACTTGGAACACCATTGATTTCTGATACTTTTGATCAAAATAGGTGGGACTACCATTACATATTGCTATTGGGCAACGGCACGCAGTTAGAAGAGCAGCTCAGCATATTCTTCGAAGGTGACGAACTTGTATCATTTGAAGGTGATTTTGTTCCCAGCTCAGAAGCGGAAACCGAAGAAGACGGTTGATACGCCGAAGCTCTTAACCTAAATCAAAGAACTCAATATAACGTCCCTTGAAGAGCTAAGCTAAGTCCCCTGCTCTTTTTTAAGTTTTGCCTCGGCAGCACGCTGACGACGAACTTCTTTTGGATCAGCGAGCAAAGGACGGTAAATCTCAATACGATCCCCTTGCTTTACTTTATATTCTTCCGCTACCGCCAAACCTCGCTCACCAAGCGTATTGCCAAAAATACCTAGCGGCGCAGCGTCTAGATCAATCTCAGGAAAGTCATTTTTGATTCCCGACTGACTCACCGCTTCCCGTGCTGAACAACCTTTATCTACGTCTAAAGTCAGAATTTTCTGCTTTTTCGGCAATGCGTAGGCCACTTCAATTTTTATTTTTTGTTCACTCATTAGCTCGCAGCCTTTTCCTGATTCTTATCAAAACGCTTACTTGCCTCTTCAACAACGGCATCCACCAACCGATTACCCATGCTAGTAAAGAAAGGGGCAGCCAATTGCATTAGCGGAGATCGCCCCAAAGAAAACGCCAAATCAAGACTAAGCTTACAACCTTGATCCGCGAGTTCAGTAATATTCCATTCGCCTTCAAGCGATTCAAAAGGGCCCTGTACAAGTTCCATTGTGACTCGCTCATTCGGATACAAATGGTTACGCGTCGTAAAATTTTGCTCAAAACCATGCTTTCTAAGGTAGAGCTTAGCCTCTAAAACGCTTTCCGTTTTGGAGATAATCTCTGCGTTATAACAACCATCCAAAAACGTCGGATAAGATTCAATATCATTAACCAATGAGAATAGCTGCTCTGCTCGATAGGGCAATAGCGCCGATTTAGAAATCTGTGTAGGTTCAGTTTTCAGCATGAATTACCCTAATAGCATATTCCAGAGTGATGAAAACGGTGACGCATCAAAAAAGACGCCCGAGATACCCTCAATAAAAATAATGGAGACAGCGATCGTCGATACCCAACGCAACACAAAACGCCAAGCTTTGAAAATAAGACCGCTATCTGCGCCTAACTCATCACGAACAATCTTCTGATTCATTACGAACCCAACGAAGATAGCTATCAAGACACCGCCAACCGGCAACATCACATTGGCAGTAAGAAAATCGGAAAAATCAAAAAAGGTAAACTTGCCAAGCAGCTTTGCATCCGACCAATGGTTAAATGACAACAGCGAGCCGATTCCCAGTAACCAACATAGAACACCACAAATAACACCAGCCTTTAAGCGTGTCATTTCTGTCTTTTCTACAACCCAGGCTACCGCGGGCTCGATCAGGGAGATAGAAGAACTCCATGCTGCCAGTGATACGAGACCGAAAAACAGTGTTCCAAAAAGCATGCCTGCTGGCATGTTTCCGAATGCAACTGGAAGACTGATAAACAGAAGACCAGGGCCTTCACTTGGAACAATATCGGGGCTGGAAAACACCATTGGAAATATGGTCATACCTGCTACAAGCGCAACAGCGGTATCCAAGAAGGCAATGGTCAGAACAGAAGTGCCTATGGGCGTGTCTGCTGAAGTATATGCACCGTAGGCCATAATGGCACCCATTCCCAAGGACAATGTAAAAAATGCATGTCCCAAGGCGATCAGTACACTTTCAAAACTCAAACGGCTAGCATCAAACGAAAATAGATACGAGAACGCTTGTTCAAAGTCGCCCTGCGCCATACTAAAACCGAGAACGATCAGCAGCAGGACAAAAAGTAATGGCATAAAGGTACGAACGGCCACACCCAGTCCCTTGGTCACACCCGCAACCACCACAAACATGGTCAAAAGCATAAATAGACTATGCCAACCAAGCAAAGTGCCCGGGCTAGCCAATAGGCCTTCGAATACCTCGCCAGAACCAGCACCATCAATTCCATTAAAAATCCCTACCATCATCTTCGGCACATAGGCTAAGGCCCAGCCGGCAACCACGCTGTAATAGGAGAGAATAAGGAAACCAGCGACCACACCCATACCACCAATAAACGTCCAAGCGGGGTGCGCTTTCGCTTCTTTAGAGAGTTTCGCTACGGTGTGAATAGGGGATGATCGCCCACGACGACCCATTAACACCTCCGCAATCATCACTGGAATTCCAACCGCTAGAATACAAACAAGATAGACGAGCACGAAAGCGCCGCCGCCATTTTCACCAGCAATATAGGGGAATTTCCAAATATTTCCGAGCCCAACAGCAGAGCCCGTCGCAGCCAATATAAAGGTCAGTCGATTTGACCAGGCACCATGAATTCCCGCTGTAGATTTCCCGATTGATGGATCAGACATAGAAGCGATCCTCCTTATAACCGATTCTAGCGCTCAGCCAACGAAGTGCAAAACACCATTCGCAGAACGGCGTCGATGCACTTTAACCTTCGAACGGGTGCTTGATAAGGATCGTTTCCTCTCGATCCGGGCCCGTCGAGACAATATCGACGGGGGCACCTGTCACTTCTGAAAGTCTCTCGACATAACTGCGCGCGTTGCTAGGTAACCGGTCCCAGTCTTGAATACCATAGGTACTCTCCTCCCAACCGGGAAGCTCTTCATACACTGGTTCAACCGTTTCGAGATCTTCGCAATCCTTGGGAACCGTGAGAATTTCACCATCTTCTGTTTTATATGCTGTGCAAATTTTTACTGTTTCTAAACCATCAAGCACATCTAGCTTGGTAATACAGAGTCCGGTCAAACTATTAATATGCACCGCCTGCCGAAGCGCGACAGCATCAAACCAGCCGGTTCGGCGTCCACGCCCTGTAGTCGTACCAACCTCGCGGCCCTTTACTGCCAAATGTTCGCCCAATTCACAGAACAGTTCAGTAGGAAAAGGACCCTCACCCACTCTTGTCGTATAGGCTTTGGTAATACCGAGCACTTCATCGAGCTGCAATGGTCCAAGACCGGTTCCTGTCGATGCCCCACCAGCTGTGGTATTGGATGAGGTCACAAAGGGATAGGTGCCGTGATCGATATCCAGCAGTGTCCCTTGCGCGCCTTCGAACATCACATTAGCGGAATCTTCAGAGGCCTGATAGAGAATTTCCGCCACGTCCGCCGCCATCGGCAGAAGCTCTTCTCCCCATGCCAAGGCTTGATCATAGGTCTCCTGAAAATCTAACGGCGTCGCTTTGAAATAATTCTCCAGCATAAAATTATGATATTCCATCACCGTCTGAAGTCGCTCCGAAAAACGGCTGGGATTGGCAAGATCTGAAAGCCGCAAACCACGACGAGATACTTTGTCTTCATAGGCAGGACCAATACCACGGCCAGTAGTTCCGATTTTCTTGTTCCCTCTCGCGGCTTCTCGTGCCTGATCAAGCGCAACGTGGTAAGGAAGAATAAGCGGGCAGGCCAAACTAATAGACAACCTTGAGCGCACATCCACACCTTGGGACTCAAGCATGCCGATTTCCTTTAGCAATGCATCCGGGGCAAGCACGACTCCATTACCGATCAAACAATTTACTCCCGGACGAAGAATGCCAGACGGGATCAAATGCAATGCAGTTTTTACACCATCGATTACGAGGGTATGGCCAGCATTATGGCCACCTTGAAATCGCACCACATATGCTGCTTTTTCAGTCAGTAGATCAACGATCTTGCCCTTCCCTTCATCGCCCCACTGAGTGCCGAGAATAACGACATTTTTTCCCATTGATTGTATTACCTAAAACGTTAATTCTGTGTGACGAGGTGCCATTCACCTGCATCAAAAAGGAGTGTCTGTTGACAATCCAGCTCAGGACCATTGGCGCCATCTTCTTCATATCCAAGAATGACTCTCACTCCGTCTGCGCGCAAAGCGCCTACTTGCTCCCAAAATCCAGGCTCACTAGAAACGGGTGCATAAACCGAGTATCGCTCTTCGAGATCGGTCTCTTGCAATTGGACGAGCAATTTGAGATCTGCGCTAAATCCAGTTGCTGCTCGCGCGTTACCAAAAACCGCGCCCACATCGTTATAGCGTCCACCATTCGTAATTCGCTTGGCAACACCTTGATGCTCCACAAAGGCACCAAAAACCACGCCAGTGTGATAATTACTGCCCTGCATTTCCCCTAAATCAAAGAAAAGTTCGATATTAGGGACTAACTTCATAATGCTATTGGAAATTGACTTCAACTCAGTTATCGCTGATAACACCTCTTCGACGCCGTCAAAACATTGTTCTGCTTCATCGAGCACTTCAATGCCACCAATTAATCTTGGCATCGCTAGCAATCGTTTACGCACAAGATCATTTACCGAGCCTTCTGATAGCGCCTGTTCTAATTCAGGCAGCCGTTTAGACTGTATCAGTGTGTATAGATACTCGGCATCGAGACCTTCATCTTCGCAGGTTTTCCAAAGCCAGCTACAAAAACCAACATGCCCCAAATCTAGCGTGAGCGATTTGTCGGTCAAAAGGCGCAGCGATGTCAGCATGAGCTGAATCACTTCAAGATCGGCAGAAACGCTATCTACGCCAAAAAGTTCAGCGCCGATCTGAATCGGTGCTCGAGAACTCAATGCATCCGTCGGTTTAGTAAAAAAAACGGTTCCGGCGTAGCACAGTCGATTCACACCCTCGCTCGCAGTTCGGGCGTCTATGCGTGCCACCTGTGGTGAAATATCGGCTCGAAAACCCATTGTTTTGCCACTGACTTGATCCGTCACTTTGAGGGTTTTTAAATCGAGATCGGCGCCAAGACCCGTCAATAGCGAATCTGTAAATTCTATAGCAGGGGGAATCACCAAATCGTAACCCCAGCTATCGAACAAATCGAGCAACTGTCTACGAAGCGACTCTGTCGCCAATGCCTGTTTAGAAAGTATCTCTTCGATACCTTCTGGCAATAACCATCGATTCACGAAATCATCGCTCGCTTATAAAAGATAAAGTAGACCGACGCCAAGCAACATAGAGAACAATCCAGCTGCGCGTAGTGCGCGATCATCGGTGTGCGCCATGGTTTCCAGTAGGTTTCTCCAACGATCTGGCCACAAAAACGGCAATATACCTTCTATAACGAACACCAAACATAGCGCTCGGGCCATTTCTATCAAAAATGTTTCCAAATCGTCCCTCACTTTCCCACCTAAGCATGACGGGAATATGTAAGAAAAGCCCATAAACTAGGCACACAAAAAAGCCGGGGCATCCCCGGCTGGTGCGATTCTAGCACGAATGCTAATAGAGCGAACAGCGCTTTGCGAGAGCGATTAAGCCTCCCAGAAAAGCGCGCAACACTATTCCGACTCGCTTTGCCTCAGATACTTGAAGAAGTCGCTATCCGGTTCAATCACCAACAAATCACCGGATGACCCAAAAGCATTTTGGTACGCATTTAGACTGCGCATAAAGGAATAAAACTCAGGATCACGATTATAGGATTCAGCATATATTGCTGCTGCAGTCGCATCACCCTCACCGCGAATCTCTTCTGATGCACGATAAGCGTCCGCTTCTAGTAGCACTTTCTGCCGATCCGCATCAGCCCGAATTTTCGTCGCTTCCTCTTCACCTTTTGATCGCGATTCGCGAGCGAGTTTCTCTCTATCCGCCCGCATCCTGCGGAAAACATCATCTCGAATATCTTCAGGCAGATCGATTCGCTTCACTCGCACGTCCAATACTTCAACACCGAGTGACTCGGCAACAGTCAAATTGAGTTCTTCCGTGAGCTCTTGCATAAAGATATCGCGTTCACCAGATACCACTTCCTGCTGAGTTCGCACACCAAATGCATTCCGCAGCCCGTCATTCACCCGCGCGGCCAAACGACCCTCTGCCACGGCCTCATCTCCGCCCGTGGTTCGATAATAGTTTCCGACATTAACGATTCTAAATTTCGCAAAGGAATCGACAAGAAGCCGTTCATTTTCAATCGTGAAAAAATCCTCCACCGGTGCATCAACGGTTCTCACCCGTGCATCAAATTTCCGTATCTCTTCAAAGAACGGTATTTTTACATGCAGCCCAGGTTCAATACTCTCTTCAATCAACTTACCAAATCGCAAACGAACTGCTGCCTCTTTTTCTGAGACTATAAAGAGGACATTACTGCCGATAAAAATAACTAACGCCGCTGCAATAGCAACATATAGGGTCCTGTTATTCATTATCTCGCCCCCGACGTACTAGAATTTCGCTGAAACTCGCGAATCACATCTTCAACAATGGCCCTAACCTCTTGCTGATTAGTACCAGTATTGCCAGAGGTAGAAGGTGATGAACGATTCTCATTAATTCGATCGAGAGGCAAGTACAACATATTGTTACCACCTTCCACATCCACCATCACTTTTGAGGAAGACTCAAAAACAGATTCAATGGCATCCAGATACAGCCTCTCGCGTGTGACTTCGGGAGCACGTTGATACTCAGCGAGAAGTTGCGAGAACCTTGAGGCCTCACCTTCCGCTCTCGCCACTAACTGACCCGTATAGCCATTGGCTTCTTCCAACAATTTTTGTGCTTGACCTCGCGCTTGCGGTAATACCTGATTGCGATAAGCTTCTGCTTGGTTGATTAACCGCTCCCTATCCTGCTCAGCAACAAGTACATCATCAAACGCTTCTCTAACTTCCTCGGGCGGCTCGCCGCGCTGCAGCGTCACGTCAATGACATTGATGCCCGTGCCGTAGCTGTCGAGATAATTTTGCAGCCTCTCCTCTACTTCCGCAGCAAGACGCTCTCGACCCTGACCCAAAACCGCATTCAGATCTGTACTTCCAACCACATGGCGAATAGCGCTGTCAGTAGCCTGCTCAAGTGTCTCAACCGGGTTGTTCACATTGAGCACATAGGCACTCACATCAGCGATGTTGTATTGAACAGTCAGCGGGATCTGCACGATATTTTCATCTCTCGTCAACATCCGGCTTTGCGCACCGATGGCCGTATATTGGCGCTCTTCGGTCACAAACTCGCGCTCAACCGTGTCAACCAACCAAGGTGAAAAATTGAGGCCTGGTTCCAACACCCTATGAAACTCTCCAAACCGAAGGACTACACCACGTTCCTTTTCATCTATTTTGTAGAAGCTTTGAAACAACCAGATAACGCCTAGCAAGACAATCAAAATATAAATTGGAAATGCGCCAAGCTCCGGCTCGCCTTCCTCAGACTTACCATCCTTGCCTCCACTGCCACCAAACATCTCTGACACAGTGTCCTTAATTTTTTTCAGTAGCTCATCGAGATCAGGCGGACCCTCATTCTTACGCTTACCCCAAGGGTCTCGATCTCCACCACCGGGCTCATTCCAAGCCATTTTGTTCTCCGGTTAATATCATTTGGGGGGATTCTATCAATCCCCATAGAAAAAACGCACAAATTTTAAGCAAGTTCCGCAGGACGGCGCTCACCGAGGGATTTAACTTGCCCATCCGTAAGGTTCTCGGCACTAAGCGCGCGTTGCCAATCAGATTTACTTAAGAACACTTTCACCAGTAAATCGCCATCTGTATCGTACTGTTCTTCATCAATGGCCTTTAATTGATGCAATCGAGCACGAAACTTCGCTGCCTTAGCTGGAATCAAATACCACCCATGGACAGAATCTGGTATCAGCTTTTTACCAATCGCTTCGACTAAAGCCTCTAAACCTAGTGACGTCTTCGCGGAAACCCAAGCTGTGCGAGGCAAACCATCTTCTGATAATTCTACTCTTGGCGCGCCATCTTCCAGTAAATCAATTTTGTTAAATACCTTGATCATCGGTATCTCAGCAGCACCTATTTGCTCGAGAACCATCTCAACATCTTCAGTCTGTTGGCGCCAGTTCGGATCTGTTGCATCTACCACGTGCAAGAGTAAATCCGCGCTAGCGGCTTCTTCAAGTGTAGCGCGAAAAGCCTCAATAAGTTTGTGTGGAAGGTGACTGATAAAGCCCACTGTATCTGCCAATATTACCTGACCAACATTTGAAACTTGCAAGCGACGCATGGTTGGATCCAACGTGGCAAACAATTGATCTTCGGCAAAAACGTCCGATTCAGTCAGTGTGTTAAAAAGCGTTGATTTGCCCGCGTTAGTGTAACCAACTACAGATACTGTCGGCACCGAGGCTTTTCGCCGCGCTCGACGGCCTTGATCTCGCTGGGTCCGAACTTTGTCTAAGCGTTTTTTAATTGATTTAATTCGAACGCGCAATAATCTGCGGTCAGTTTCTAATTGAGTCTCGCCCGGGCCACGCAGGCCTATGCCGCCTTTTTGACGCTCTAAGTGAGTCCAACCTCGAATCAAACGCGTGGATAGATGTTCCAGCTGGGCGAGTTCTACTTGCAGTTTCCCCTCATGGGTTCTGGCACGCTGAGCGAAGATATCAAGGATCAAGCCCGTTCGACCGAGAACACGGCAACAGAGTGCCTTTTCGAGATTGCGTTCTTGGCTAGGCGATAAATCATGATTGAATATCACAATCTTCGCCTTCTCTTGGTTTACCAGCTTAGTCAATTCCTCGACTTTACCGCTGCCAACGAAGGTTCGAGCATCGGGTTTCGCACGGCTACCCCCCACCCAAGCACAGGGTGTAGCGCCCGCTGATACTACAAGCTCACGAAACTCCTCTGGGTCTTCTGCACTATCAACGCCTGAAAGTGATAGTTGAACTAATATAGCTAACTCGCCGGAATCCGGTCGATCAAAAAACAACTATATTGACCCTCAGGCGCTATTCCCTGGCGGGTTATCATCTTCAAACTTGTCGTCTCCGCCGTCTTGACCAGCTGGAGTATCCATTGGCATTTTCACCAGTTTAGATGGAACAATGGTAGAGATGGCATGTTTATATACCATCTGACTTACCGTGTTCTTCAGCAACAAGACGAACTGGTCGAAAGACTCGACCTGGCCCTGTAATTTGATGCCATTAACAAGATATATTGATACGGGAATTCGTTCCTTTCTCAGTACATTCAAAAAAGGGTCTTGTAAGCTGTGCCCTTTTGACATATCGATTCTCCGTGGTTGTGTTTTTTAGCTCTTATGGTTGTAGTGATTTCTGGAACGAGCTAAACCACACCGTTTTCTTACCTTATCTAACGCTAGGTTAGTTCAAATCCAGAAATTTCAAACACTTATGTACCATCAAGTCGCTACCAAGTGTAGCCCCTTGATCGTCCTGAGTATTAGTTAAATTCAAGTTATCCCAGGAGCGCATCCAAGTAAGCTGACGCTTTGCTAGCTTCCGTGTCGCATAAAAGGCTCGCTGTTTGGCTTCGCTTAAATCAAATTCGCCTTCAAAAAACGACCACAGTTGCCTATATCCGACTGCGCGAATGGAGGGAAGTTCCGCGCTTAGATCACCACGATCATACAAACGGCCGACTTCTTCTATAAAGCCATGTTCGAACATGGCCCCTAGGCGTTTCTCAATTCGATCGTGAAGCTTCTGCCTATCTTGAGGACAAAGGCCAATCTGGCGCAAATCAAACCGATCAGTAAAATCACTCTCTTTTTGATTCAAATGATACTCACTCATCGGAATCCCAGTCGCATGATATACCTGAAGCGCTCTTTCGATCCGAGCACTGTGATTGGGATGCAATCTCGCCGCTGTTGCAGGATCTACTTCTCGCAGTTCTTCATGCAGTGCAGCCCACCCGTATTTCTCAGCCCGTGTTTCAATTTCTGCTCGCAATTCAATATTCGTCTTGGGCATATCGGCAATACCATCGCGTAACGCCTTGAAGTAAAGCATAGTGCCACCAACTAACAACGGAATACGGCCCGCGCTATGGCTTTCATTAATATGTTCCAATGCTTCTTTTTGAAATTCAGCCGCAGAATAGGCTTCTGAAGGATCGCGGATATCGATCAACGCATGCGGATATTGTTGCAGTATTTTTCGGTCTGGTTTCGCCGAGCCAATATCCATTCCCCGATAAACGAGCGCTGAATCAACACTGATTAAATCGATAGGTAATCTATCACTGAGACCGATCGCCAACTCCGTTTTGCCAGATGCGGTGGGACCCATCAAAAACACAACAGGCGGCCGCTCATTTTCTCCCAACAATTCAGTTTCCCTATTTACCGGCCACGTTAGCGACCACGAAGGAAGAGTTTATCCAAATCAGGGAGGCTCATTTGAGTCCAAGTCGGCCGACCATGATTACACTGACCACTTCGTTCAGTGACTTCCATTTCACGCAGCAAAGCGTCCATCTCGGGCGTCGTCAGTTTTCGGTTGGCACGAACCGATGCATGACAAGCCATATTTCCTAAGATCTCGTTTATCCGATGCTCTATTCGGCTAGAACTGCCATGAGAAATAAAATCCGATAGCACGTCGCGAACCAAGGGTTCGACCTCTGCTTGTCTAAGCAACACGGGTACCTGCCTAACAACTATTGTTTCTGGACCGCCAGCTTCCAACCCAATGCCAAGCCGCAGAAATTCTTTAGACATTTCTTCCGCAAGCTCTGCTTCTCGTGCGCTCACAGCAATCGACTCCGGCACCAACAAAGGCTGCGTTGCTAGCCCTTCGATATCCCATGCTGCACGCATTTTTTCTAACGTAATACGCTCATGAGCGGCGTGCATATCAACAAGCACCAAACCCTCAGCGTTTTCGGCAAGAATATAAATGCCTTTTAATTGGGCCAGAGCAAATCCAAGCGGCGGAATTTCTTGAGACTCGCTTTCACCAATGGCCCTAACTGATTGATCTAAATATGATTGTTCAACAGTATCGTTAGGCGCCCCAGTAGCGCCAAGGGGCATGGAAGATTTATAAGAAGACTCATAGTAAGCTGCAGTTTCCGCTACGCGCGATACTCCTTCAGGATGAGATGTCGATCTAAATGACAAATTGGACTGCACTGGCGGCTCGTATTGAGAGCTTGGCGCGGCTTCCGACGCAGATAATTCTGAATTAATAGCACCAATATCACCTGGCCGAACCTCTGCGATCACTCGATGTAGGGTACTGTATAGAAAATTGTGGACGCGGCGGCTGTCTCGGAATCGCACTTCGTGTTTCGTAGGGTGAACGTTGACATCAACCGTGGCTGGATCTAATTCCAGAAAAAGCACGAACGCGGGGTGACGCCCATGATAGAGCACATCTTGATAGGCCTGCCTCACGGCGTGAGAAACCACTCTGTCTTTCACCGACCGGCCATTGACATAGAAATACTGTAAATCGGCCTGACTGCGCGAAAACGTCGGCAAGCCCATCCAGCCCCATAGTCTTAAATCGCCATTTGATTGATCTAGCGGCAGCGCCTGCTCCATAAATGCCGGGCCACATATACTTGCAATACGATGTTCTTGATCTACCGCGTTTTCACAGGGATTAAAATTGAGTTGGCTGCGACCGTTATGATCCATTCGCAAGCCCACGCTCAAATTACTCATAGCCAGACGCTTAACGGCATCATCGATGCGAGAAAACTCAGTTTTTTCTGTGCGTAAAAATTTGCGGCGCGCTGGGGTGTTAAAGAAAAGATCCGTTACATCTACGGTGGTACCAACCGGATGTGCAACAGGACTAACCACAGGATCCATTTCCGCGCCTTCGGACTCAACCTGATGACCGGACTCACCGGCGACTGCGGATTTAAGCGCCAGCCGAGACACAGAAGCGATACTCGCTAGTGCTTCGCCACGAAAACCTAGACTATTCAGCGATTCTAAGTCATCTAGGTCTTTGATTTTACTGGTCGCATGGCGAGCAAGAGAAAATGGGAGGTCGTCCAAACCAATGCCGCAACCATTATCGCGAACCCGTATTCGCTTGACCCCACCTTGCTCGATACTGACATCGATTTGCGAGGCTCCCGAATCTAGGCTATTTTCAAGGAGTTCTTTTACGACAGATGCGGGACGCTCTACCACTTCTCCGGCGGCAATCTGGTTTGCCAAACGCGCAGAAAGACGTTCAATTTTTTGCATGCAATAACACTCGTGGCACTCATTGAATAGCGCCAGCACACAAAATTTAGAGGAGCGCTATGTGTTGGGTATTTGAAGCTCTTGACCGATACGAATAACTGAGCCGTCGATCCTATTTGCCGCCTTCAAACTGGCGAGCGATACGTTATATCGGCTCGCAATTTCAGATAGTGTATCACCGCTTTTGATCTGATAAACCAACGGATCACTATCACCTCTTGCCGCAATCAAAGTTCCGGCTGGAGGGTTGTCAGCAAAATAAGACCGTATGCCATTAAAAATCGCACGCGCCATCTTTCCTTGGAAGTTTTTACTCGACAATTGCTTCGCTTCATACGGATTAGAAATAAATCCAGTCTCTATCAACAATGACGGCATATCCGGCGACTTCAAAACAGCAAAGCCTTTTTGCTCTACGGACTTTTTGTGTAGCTTAGTGACTGAACTGATTTGAGATAAAACTGCATTACCCGCTTTTAGACTGCTATCCATAGTTGCATTCATAGATAAATCTAGCAGCAGATCTGCCAACTGGTCATCTTTGTCTTTCAAACTAAGATCGCCAGACCCACCAATTAAATCTGAACGATTTTCCCTATCGGCCGCATATCTGTTGCGCGCACTAACTGCGCCTTTGCCTGACAGTGCATAGACGGACGCGCCGCTCACAGAAGAAAGATTGAATGCATCAGCGTGAATAGAGATGAAGAAATCGGCGCGCTTTTCACGAGCCAATTTCGGCCGGTCAGTCAGCGAGACAAAATAGTCTCCGGATCGCACCAATTCTGCCTTATAGCCAGTGTGTCCATTAATCATAGCCGCCAAATCATTACTGATCGCCATAACGACGTCTTTTTCGACTACCTTGCCGGGGCCTATTGCACCTGGATCTTGACCACCGTGACCAGCATCAATCACAATCACAATGTCACGGTCGTTCTCTACGACGTCATTAATAGACGTCTCAGAAACTTGGTGTTCATCAAATAAATCAACAACCAATCTATGGCCATAATCATCATTCGGCTCAAGCGAAAAACTACGGGGTTTAATTGATGTCTTTAGGTCGAGTACCACACGCAATCCATCGTCATCTTGTTTGCTCGTCCTAATACCTTGAACAGGGGTATCAGCTAACTCTATACCTTCGATATCCGCAGCAAAATCGGCTGATTCGATATCGATCACAAGCCTACTTGGGTTACTCAATTCAAAAATCTTATGCTCAACAGAAGTGCTTAGATCGAAAACGAGACGCGTGTTATCAGGCGCTCGCCACACCCTCACACCTTCGACGGCTGAATCCGCTAACGCAGGTGAACTGAAAAGTACAAACACCGAAGCCGTGGCAACGACAAATAAGCACCTTATTCTAGAGAAAGTACCTGACAACCCCATATCTTAAAGCTTTATTGTGACTATTTTTCGTGATTGTGCCACTTCAACTCTATTTGTCTACCATTTTTTTTAATAATTTCATGTGGTTGCAAAGAAAATGTAAGGTAAATGTCTAAGAGTTGGCTTTTTAGCCATCCCTGCCCGTTCTCAGGCCACTCAATCAAGCAAAGGTTTTCAGGGACCAAATCTTCTCGCGCACCAACAAACTCCAACTCAGTCGGATCCCACATCCTGTATAGATCATAGTGGCAAACTAGCCCATGTTTGGTTGGATAGCGCTCTACTATTGTATAGGTTGGGCTACGCACATGCCCTTCGTAGCCCAGTCCTTGTAGGATCCCTCGCACAAGTGTGGTTTTTCCCGCGCCGAGATCACCATGCAGAAACACAAGCCCCCCTGAGTGGAGCTTTTCGGACAAAGCTACCCCCATTGCGACGGTGTCGGATTCGTCATCTAGTTGCTGTATCTCTTTAGCTGTCATAAACATAACCACAGAAAGTTGCGAGGTCTTACAAGTTGCAAATTCTTATTAAAATGACGAGCCTCTATGTGGGTTTCTAACACAACAGAAAAAACCACTTTTCCGGCACGTTTCATGCGTAAAATACCATCGATGTCTTCTTTGCTAATCAGAGTTCGGTCTTGTTCACATTTATCATTGCTGTTGAATAATTTCCGACTAGCATCAATACGGCTTTCAGTCATAGAACCTGCTGAGCCATCGTTTTTTTATCGAGTAAATCCCTTAAGTCTATCTCAGAACATTGCTGCCAAGGAACTGATGAGGCAATGACACTCGAGGAATCCGATAAATTAAAAGCGCTATTGCGCAGCTGGGCCGAAGATTTCGGGTTCGCTGCAGTTGGTGTTTCAGATATTGCTATCGATACGCATCTGAATTATCTCGACGATTGGCTTAAAGCGGGGTATCAAGGCGACATGCAATGGATGCAAGACCGTCGCGACTTGCGTGCCAACCCTGAGGATCTAGTGCCGAAAACGATTCGGGTGATATCCGTGCGCATGAACTATCTGAGCCCCGATACCGAACCGGTCAAAATACTTAACGATCCAGAAAAAGCATACGTATCCCGTTATGCACTAGGGCGCGATTACCATAAGCTTATTCGAAATAGGCTGGCCAAATTTGCCGAAAGAATTCGTTGCTGGACATCTGAGAACCTTCCCCAGCACAATATCTCTCAGCGTGTGTTTGTCGACAGTGCCCCCGTTCTAGAGAAGCCTTTCGCCGAAAAATCAGGCATGGGATGGATTGGCAAAAACACGCTGCTACTTAATCGCGAAGAGGGCTCATGGTTTTTCCTTGGTGAGATTTATACCAACCTCGAAATAACGCCAGACGAACCAGACTACAAAGATCATTGTGGAAAATGTCGTGCATGTCTAAAAATCTGTCCAACTGACGCGTTCCCTGAACCCTATGTTTTGGATGCACGAAAGTGTATTTCTTACCTCACTATCGAGCACAAAGGTCCTATTCCCAAAGCATTGCGTACGCCCATGGGGAACAGGGTTTTTGGGTGCGATGACTGCCAGTTAATCTGCCCTTGGAATCGGTATGCGAAAGCAACATCAGAAAAAGATTTTTCTCCTCGGCACGGGTTAGCCTCAGCAGATCTAATCGACCTGTTTAATTGGGACGAAGAAGACTTTTTGCAGCACACCGCCGGCTCCCCTATTCGGCGGGTAGGCTATGAGAGATGGCAACGCAACCTAGCAGTTGGGCTTGGCAATGGACCTGCGTCAGCAGAAGCCATCACTGCACTAAAAACTAAAAGCCTCGACAGCCCGCTGGTCCAAGAGCATGCTGCTTGGGCAATAGATAAATTGAACTCTACCTAAGTGAGTGCATCGGCAAACACATGGGGAACCTAGCTATACAAGTAATTTGATATGATGGAATCCACTTTCAAGTAAGACTCTATGAAAACCGACGCTAATTCATTTCCTTCGCTATCAGGCCAGCTCATTGCAGCTATGCCAGGACTCAACGACCCAAATTTTTCAGGCACACTGAGTCTGGTTTGCGAACATGATCAAAATGGCGCAATTGCATTCGTTATAAATCAACCCACAACTATCACGTTAACCGACGTGTTTGAGCAGCTAGATATCCCCTTTGATTCCAACATAGAAAATGAACGCGTTCTCTGTGGGGGGCCAGTATCCAATGAACGTGGTTTTGTGCTTCACCGTAAGGATGGGCAGAGCTGGAAAAGCACTTTGGATATTTCGGAAGAAGTAGCCATTACCGCTTCGCACGACATCATCGAAGCACTAGCGAACAAGAGCGCTCCCTCTGGCGCTATTCTGATCCTCGGTTACGCAGGCTGGGGCGAAGGACAGTTGGAGCAGGAAATAAAGGAAAACTCTTGGCTGAATCTCCCGACCTCAGATCAAATTCTTTTTGAAGCGGAATATGAAGACAGACTAAGTATGGCAACGACGGCGGCCGGTATTGATTTTTCGCGTTTATCGACATCCCATGGAAGCGCGTAGCGCCCAGCTCATTTTTGAAGACTCAGGGTATCAAGCAAGTTATTGCTTTCGATTTCGGACTTAAGCAAATCGGGGTCGCCACCGGTTCAGTTTTATCTGGCATAGCAACAGAGCTATGTATACTCAAAGCAAAAGATGGCGCTCCCGATTGGCATGAGATTACTCAGATACTCGAAGAATGGCATCCAGATATATGTCTCGTCGGCTTGCCTCTCAACATGGATGACACAGAGAGCGCTATCAGCACTCGGGCGCGAAAATTTGCCAACCAACTTCATGGCCGAACCGGAATAAAAATCGAATTTGTTGACGAAAGACTAACTAGCTTTGAAGCAAAAGCCATGTCCAAAGAGCAAGGACATAAAGGAGATTATAAGGACGCGCCTATCGACGCTCTGGCAGCCAGACTGTTGGCGGAACAGTGGCTCCGCCAGAACAGTTAGCTACTATAACTCGTTGTTAACTGAAGAGATTGCTATCAGAAGAACGTCGATTTTTTATCGTCTTCACGCAAGAACAAAACGGTATCTTCATCTTCATCATCTCCATCGAAATCCATCTCACTCCCTGATTGCAACTTGATCATCAAGCGCAAGTCATTGGCAGAGTCAGCATGCTTGAGCGCATCTTCCTGTGTAATTAGGCCTTCGTTGTAGAGTTCATAAAGCGCCTGATCAAATGTCTGCATCCCAATTTCACGAGACTTTTTCATAATCTCTTTAATTTCGTGAATATCGCCTTTGCGAACCAAATCAGTAATCAGCGGCGAATTAATCAAAATTTCAATCGCAGCGCGGCGTCCCTTTCCATCTATAGTAGGTATTAGCTGCTGTGCAATAAAGGCCTTCATGTTGAGCGAAAGATCCATCAATAGCTGGTCTCGCTTCTCATGAGGGAAGAAATTAATTATACGATCTAATGCTTGGTTAGCATTGTTGGCATGCAAGGTCGCAAATACGAGGTGTCCCGTCTCCGCAAACGCAATAGCATGCTCCATGGTTTCGGATTCACGAATCTCGCCAATAAGAATGACATCCGGTGCTTGCCGCAATGTACTTTTAAGTGCCGCGCCCCAGGATTCTGTATCTACGCCCAGTTCACGCTGGGTAATGATGCACCCTTTGTGCTCATGCACGAATTCAATCGGATCTTCAATAGTGACAATATGGCCGTTACCGCTTTCATTACGATGGCCAATCAAAGAAGCTAGCGATGTCGATTTACCGGTTCCGGTGCCACCAACAAAAATGATGATGCCACGCTTATTCATCGCCAATTCTTTCAAAATAGGCGGAAGATTGAGGCTTTCAGGTGTCGGAATTACCGTTTCAATACGACGCAGCACCATACCGCAGGCATTGCGCTGGAAGAACGCGTTAACACGGAAGCGGCCTTTGTTTGGCCCCCTCTCACTAGTCGTAATCGCATAGTTCAGTTCCTTCACCCGAAGAAACTCTTCCTGCTGCGCCTCGTCCATCGTGTTAAGTACCATAGCTCGTGTCTGAGCATGGTTAAGCTCTTGTTTGCCCACAGGTTTTATAAGACCGTTTACTTTAATACAAGGCGGCTTGCCCTCAGTAACAAACAAGTCTGAGCCTTTCTTTTCAAGCATCAGTTTTAGAAGCGGTTCAACATCCATCTATATGCACCTACTAGAATTAGAAGTTTTCTGGCGATTTAGCCCGCTCACGAGCTGTATCACGCAAAATGACTTTCCTATTTACAAGATCGGTCAGGCATTGATCGAGCGTTTGCATGCCCAGCTTCTGTCCGGTTTGAATAGCTGAATACATCTGAGCGACCTTACCTTCGCGAATAAGATTTCGTATCGCGGGCGTGCCGATCATAATTTCGTGCGCTGCCACTCGACCACCACCTGTTTTCTTCAGTAGTGTCTGTGAGACCACCGACCTAAGTGACTCCGACAGCATCGTTCTGACCATGTCTTTCTCTGCGGCGGGGAATACATCGATAATTCGGTCAACCGTCTTAGACGCAGAGGTGGTATGGAGTGTTCCAAACACCAAGTGACCGGTCTCTGCCGCGGTTAACGCTAGTCGTATTGTTTCTAGATCGCGCAGCTCGCCAACAAGAATAATATCGGGATCTTCACGAAGCGCCGAACGCAGTGCGTGTTCAAAACCATGTGTATCTCTATGTACCTCACGCTGGTTCACCAAACAACGCTTACTCTGATGCACAAATTCAATGGGGTCCTCAATCGTCAAGATATGCTCATAGCGATTTTCATTGATAAAATCGATCATCGCAGCAAGCGTAGTACTTTTACCGGAACCCGTTGGTCCCGTAACAAGGCAAAGTCCATTCGGCTGCATGGAAATCTCTTTGAACACATTACCCATGCCCAAATCTTCCATACTTAAAACCTTAGAGGGAATAGTACGGAAAACCGCACCACAACCACGATTCTGGTTAAACGCATTAACACGAAAGCGCGCCAGACCGGGAATTTCAAACGAGAAGTCAGTCTCGAGAAGCTCTTCGAAGTCTCGTCGCTGCTTGTCGTTCATAATATCGTAAACAAGCCCATGAACTTCTTTGTGTTCCTGAGAAGGAAGATTGATTCGACGCACATCGCCATCGACACGTATCATCGGCGGCAAACCGGCAGACAAATGTAAATCGGATGCGTTTTGCTTTACAGAAAACGCCAAAAGCTCAGTAATATCCATTAATTTTGGAACCTACCACTCGTGTTATTTAATATGACCAGCCTAGCCGAAAATATTGCCTCAGTAAAAGATCGCGTCTATCGAGCAGCGCAAGATGAGAATTCGACCGCAAAATTGCCGCGAATTATGGCCGCTAGTAAGGCACGAAGCACTGAAGAAGTGCGGTTAGCCGCAAACCACGGCATTGTCGATTTTGGTGAAAATTACCTTCAAGAAGCGCTGGAGAAGATTAATAGCACGCAGGATTTAGATATTGTCTGGCACTTTGTCGGCGCGATTCAAAGCAACAAAACCAGCACGATCGCCAATCATTTTGATTGGGTCCAATCTGTCGACCGATTAAAAATAGCCCAGCGTTTGAGCAAACAGCGAGCAAGTTCATTGCCACCGCTAAATATTTGTATTCAAATCAATCTAGACCAAGAGCCAACAAAAGCCGGCGTTTCGCCAGCAGAGTTGATGCCATTGGCTGCTGAGCTAATCGATCTCCCAAACCTTACTTTGCGCGGCATGATGTGTATCCCTATGCCGCGTCATAAATACGACGAACAATTAGAAGCATGCGAAAAAGCGGTTAATCTGTTCAACGACCTCAAGCAGCTTTCCCTAGATATTGATACACTCTCTCTAGGTATGTCAGCCGACCTGCGGGCGGCTGTATCTGCGGGTTCAACCATGGTACGAATTGGTACGGACATCTTCGGCGCAAGAACCTAATCAGAGTCATCACTTTCAAATAAGGTAAACAAATGCTGCAACCGAACATCGGTTTTATAGGTGCCGGTAATATGGCCAGAAGTCTTATCGGTGGCCTTATAAAGAACACGACCAAAGGCTTGAACATCCTCGCATGTGATACATCGGCAGACCAACTAGCCTTGCTAGAAAAATCTTTGGATTATCCAAGTTGTCTTAGCGTATCCACAGATAATGCTGCGATTGCTGAATCTGACATTATTGTCCTCGCGGTAAAACCTCAAATTATGCAATCCGTCGCAACGGGCATTGAGCCGCACATAAAACCGGGTTCACTCGTTATATCGATCGCGGCGGGTATTTCTGTTCAGTCTTTGGAACATTGGTTGGGGGCAATCGCCATCGTCAGAGCTATGCCCAATACGCCCGCACTCATTCAGAAAGGCGCAACTGGTCTATACGCAAACGCGAAGGTATCAGAAGAACAAAAATCGGCCACAGACACTATTCTGTCGGCAGTTGGCATAACCTGCTGGGTTGAATCAGAACCCTTAATCGATGCCGTGACAGCGGTGTCTGGTAGTGGCCCTGCATACTTTTTTCTTTTTACCGAACTTATCGCACAGGCTGGCAAAGATATGGGGCTCGATAATAGTGTCGCCGAAACGCTAGCCAAGCAAACATGCCTAGGGGCGGGGCTTCTCGCTTCGGAGAGTCAGGATAGCCTCACAACGTTGCGCGAAAAAGTGACCTCCCCTGGAGGAACCACCGAGCAAGCGATTAATCGATTTATCTCAGATGATTTAAAATCACTCGTTAAAAACGCGATGCAGGATTGCGCTGATCGCGCCGAGACGATGTCGAAAGAATTTGGAGCTTAATAGTGGATAACACACTCACACAGGTTTTTATTTATGTATTTCAAGTATTGAGTGGGGCTTACGCCACCATTGCAGTATTGAGAGTTCTGCTCCAACTAGGCCGTGCTGATTACTATAATCCAGTCAGCCAATTTATCGTGAAAGCCACCCAGCCAGTTGTTGGCCCCTTAGGAAAACTCATTCCACAATGGCGAAATTTAGATATCGCAGCAGTGATCTGGTGCTTACTTTTCCAAGTCATCATTATTGAAATTGGTGCATTTGTTATTTTTAAAACATTTATCACCCCAGTCGATGCGCTTATCTGGGGCGCAATAGGCCTCGCCAGTTTGATACTAAAGATATTTTACTTTGGCTTGATCGCCATCATTATCGTCAGCTTTGCGATTATGTTGGGCGGCATGCATATTTCTCATCCCGCGCTGGACTTGCTGAGACAACTTATGGCTCCAGCAATGGCGCCATTTCAAAAAATACTTCCCCCTATGGGCGGCCTCGATCTTTCGCCATTTTTAGTATTTATGCTTATCCACGTCCTAGAAATTGTGGTGACTGGGTTTGCGCGCAGCGCTGGACTAAGTCAAACGATAAGATTGATCGTGCCTGGCATCTAGCGATTCGCAATGCTCAGAATTTGGCTCTGTTAGGTTGCTCAGTTAGACTGAGCCAACATTTGAGATAGCAGAAAAACAACCAAGCGTATGCCTGTCGAAATAGCCGCAGATTCTGTCGGCATTATCGAACCAAAAAAACAACGTATCAGCGAACCGCTGACGCTTTCCTGTGGGCGCACACTGGCAGACTACGATCTAGTCTATGAAACCTATGGGGAACTCAACAAAAATAACTCCAACGCCGTATTAATCTGCCATGCACTAAGCGGGAATCACCACGCTGCTGGCTATCATGCTGGCGACGAGCAGGATAAACCCGGCTGGTGGGATGCATGCATTGGCCCCGGCAAGCCCATCGACACCAATCACTTCTTTGTCGTTGTACCGAACAATATCGGTGGCTGTCACGGCTCCACAGGGCCAAGCAGTATTAATCCCGAAACAGGAAAACATTGGGGGCCAGACTTCCCGCCTCTGAGATTTCGAGATTGGGTTGACAGCCAGCGGCAACTGGCTGATGCCTTAGGTATTGACGTTTGGGCGGCCGTCATCGGCGGAAGCCTAGGTGGCATGCAAGCACTACGCTGGTCACTAGAGTACCCTGACCGCTTGCGTCACTGTGTCGCGCTGGCCACAGCAATGTCGCTCACCCCACAGAATATTGCCTTCAATGAACTCGCTCGACGAGCTATTACCTCCGATCCAGATTACTGCAATGGACATTATCTTGCGGAAGGCAAACAGCCGGATCGCGGGCTGGCACTAGCCAGAATGATTGCGCATGTCACCTACATTTCACAAGATGACATGGAGGAACGATTTGGCCGCGATTTAAAAGCGGGCACCTTTGAACGTGGCATTGAAGAACAACTGGAGTTTGAGGTCGGAAGCTACCTTAACTATAAAGGCGATCAGTTTTCCGAAAAGTTCGACGCCAACACTTATCTACTGATCACCCGAATGCTCGATGTGTTTGATCTCTCTAGAGAATACAATAGCGACCCAGTCGAAGCATTCAGCCATGCCAAATGTGATTTCTTTGTTGCGTCATTCACCACCGACTGGCGATTCCCGCCAGAACGCTCTCAAGAGATCACCAGCGCTATTATTGCAGCGGGTAAAAATCTGTCCTATCTCGAAATAGAATCCAATAAAGGTCACGATTCTTTCCTACTGCCAGTACCTCGATATATGGATGCCTTCGGCGAATACATGACTCGCGTGGCTACGGAGATTAATCGCTGATGCGTGCTGACTTACAAGCTATTTCTGATTTAGTGCCAAAGAACGCGCGCGTTCTGGATTTAGCCTGTGGTGATGGTGAGCTACTCAAATTCCTAATGGACGATCGCGGTGTCACCGGCTATGGGCTCGAAAATGATGCTGCCCAAATCCAAGCCTGCATAACGAATGGCGTTAATGTGGTCGAAAAAACCTTGGATCGTAAACTAGACGGTTTTCTCGATCAGAGCTTTGATTTAGTCGTCATGACACAAGCCCTGCAAGTAATGAAACACCCGGATATTATTTTGGAAGAGATGCTACGCGTGGGTAAGAACTGTATCGTTACTTTTCCTAACTTCGGTCATCTGCGCACGCGGATGTATCTCAGCATTGCTGGGAAAATGCCCGTCACTAAGAGGCTACCCTATCAATGGTACGACACACCCAACATCCATTTTTGTACAGTGCGTGACTTTGAGGTACTTTGCGATGACAAAGGCTACAAGATTCAAGAAAAAGTCATGCTGGCCGAGCAGCCTATTAGCCACCAGCTCAAAAACATCGTGCCGAATTTGTTTGCAGAGAATGCAATCTACCATCTCACCCGCGATTAACACCCGGCAAAAAAGCCGACCGGAAAAACTATGAAACGATTATTCACAACACTTGTTTTGCTCTTAGTGGCCAACTTGCTTTCTGCGCAAGACAGCCAAAAGGATATCGGTGATTACACCGTCCACTATTCCGTGTTTAACAGCAGTTTTTTACCGCAAGAAGCAGCGACTGGATATGGATTTGTGCGCGCAGGCGATAGAGCCATTATTAATATTGCCGTCACGGAAAAAGATGCGGGCGGCCTAAGCAAAGGTTTGCCTGTTGAACTCAAAGCCAGCTTTACTAATTTGCTCCAGCAAGAAGCGGAACTCGATTTTGTAGAGATAGATGAAGGTGACGCCACCTATTACTTAGCGGAGTTTGCATTCTCTGATCAAGAAGTACTTAACTTTAGCGTTCATGTGCTGTTACCCGACGAGCGTTACTCAAATACAGTCACATTTTCCAAAACGCTTTACCACGACTGACCAACCAAACAAGTAGAAAAGAGCAAATGGAAAAAGTTAAGGCTGTTCTCGCCAGCGGCAACAAAGGAAAAATACGCGAGCTCCAATTTCGACTAGGCGACTCCTTCGAGCTTGTCTCCCAAAATGATCTAGGCGTAATAGCGCCAGAAGAGACCGGCCTTACCTTCCTTGAGAATGCGCTGTTAAAAGCGCGCTCCGCATCTGCACAAACTGGACTACCTGCCATCGCCGATGATTCTGGTCTTGCTGTTGACTACTTAGATGGTGCACCCGGTATCTACTCGGCGCGATATGCAGGCCCAGATGCCACCGATGAGAAAAATAATTCTAAATTGATTGAAGCACTAGAAGGAGTGGCCACAGAATCACGCACAGCGCATTTTCACTGTGCACTGGTATATATGCGTCACCATCTCGATCCCACGCCGATGATTGGACAAGCATCATGGCGCGGCAGGATTTTAACCGCCCCATGCGGGACAAACGGGTTCGGCTACGATCCGCTTTTTTATGCCTTTAATCAACAATGTGCATCAGCCGATTTGCCACCAGAAACAAAAAATCGGGTCAGTCATCGCGGGCAAGCTATCGAGATTCTTATCAAGCAACTGAAAGCAGAAATTGATTAAGATAACACTAAAATAAATAGCTGAAACACCACGGGAGAGAACAATGATCTACCCCATGTTTTTAATGGTTTTACTAACTCTGGGTTATGGCGGCTATATGGCCTACGGGCGTTTCCAGGCCGCCAAGAGTGGAGAAATAAACGTCCGCTACTTCAAAACCATGTCCGGTTATGATGTTCCTGACAATGTCCGCTTGGCAACGAGACACTTCGCAAACTTACTAGAAACTCCACCACTGTTTTATATTGCCGGCGCATTGATTATTGCAATGGGCCTGGAATCAGCATTCACTATATTTATTGGCTGGGTATATCTATTGTGCCGAATTGCACATACCTATATTCACAACACTTACAACAATCCGCTACATCGCTTAATTGCATTTGTCTGCAGTTTGGTTTGCGTTCTAATTCTTTGGTTCGCGTTGGTTATCAACCTCTAGTCTTAACGGTTATTCTTATTAGAATAGGGAAGATATCTTTAGAGAGCTGTTATGGAATTATTCGGTAGCTTTACCTCCCCTTTCGTCCGCCACTGTCGCATCGCTCTGTTAGAAGAGCAGTTCGAATTCGAGTTTGTCGAAACTGATGGGGAAGCGAGCGCTGCTCAGTCTCCCACCAAGAGAGTTCCTTTTCTTAAGGATGGTGATATCCAGCTGACTGACTCTAGCTCCATTCTTAAGCACGTGCGTGAAAAAGCCGGGGAGCCCTTTCTCCAAGATCTCCAGGACTATGAACGGTATTGTTTAGCTAACACGGTTCTAGATTCATGCGTAAATTTGTTTTTGCTTGAGCGCCATGGGCTTTCAGCGGATGCAAACCCATACTTACAGCGGCAGTCGCAAAGAATTGAAAGCGGGCTGAGCGAACTCAATCAACATCTTTTTTCGGAACAAGCACCATATAGCGATAGCGAGTTGCGCCTTGCCTGTTTTTTGGATTGGGGGCTATATCGAGAGCGCATTCAGCTCAATGAACATGCACAACTAACCAGCTTTCTCGAGCAGGTAAATCAGTACGCGCCTTTCGCCAATACCTCCCCGCCGAGGTAAACGTAAATGACATTGCTTTTTAACGTGGTTTCAAACCAGATTAATCAAAAACCAGGTCAACGAGAACGATTCTCAGTTGTCACCGACCCCTTTTACGAAAGAAATTCATACCAGCCTGACAGATATGGAGCGACTTATTGAAGGGCCCTTGGCACAAGATACCGGTGTGCTTGTTGGCTTTAATAACTATGATGGTGATTAATCGCGACTCTCTATTGTGAGCTCACTGATCTCAACATGATCGAGATACTGATCTCCGAGGTATCCTTCTGCGAGTTTCTGAGCCCCATATTGTTCTTTTTCAACCGCAATAAGATCCTCAAGTGTCACGTTCGACAAAACTGTGGGAAGGGTTTCTCTCAGGTCATGCAAAACGTCCTGCATGGAATCAGAGATTTTTTCTTTATAGTGAAGTGCGTAGTAGTTTGGAACGGTTATTCCGAATCTTTTCGCCACCACACCGTAGCAGTTAGATAACTCGCTAATGTTATATTTTCCGACTTTTACTTTCAAAGATCTGCCGAAATATACCAAGATGCTCCCGCTTTCAAATGGATCAAAGACTATCGCTAGATATAAGCCATCGGCAGATTTATATCTAGCGCTCGATATACTATAACGGCCAACTTTTTTTTGGGGGTCGTTTACAAGCTCAAAGCCCAATTCCGATAGAATCGGGCCGGCAGTGTTATGAAAAGAGTTGGCGTGGGTGCAATCCCACTCAAAAAGATAGCTCAATTACACACCTTAAAACTTTTTCTCACACCGCAATGTGGCCCAGTTAAATCAAAATTTGTCAGTATTTCAGCCCTAAAATAAAGGGCGAGCAAAAGGGGTCGGTGACAAACGATTCTAGTTCTTAGTTTCATTTGTCACCGACCCCTTTCATACTGATTTAGCATAATTTTCAGCTTACTCAATGTAAGCTAGTTTTTTGATCTATAAATTGTGTAAAAACTTATCATCGATACTATTAGTATCGTTATGAAAACAGTTACCGAGCTCCCAATATTCCATGCAAGAAAGTTAGCCAACCTAATAGTTAGTGCAGATAAAAATAGACTAACTAATGGCAATGCCACAAAAAAAATAACTCTATAAATTAGCCGGAAAAAATGCGTAGATTTCAGCATCAGCCACTACTGCTGCGTTTAATATTGCATCTGGTGTGTCTAAGTCGTCTGAGGCCACATCTGAAGCCACCGTCAATAAAAGGGCTGGGCTGATGTATTTAATTCAGGTGACTCTAGAGCTTGGAATAAACACAC
>CAZUTO010000017.1:40338-47199 GCA_964623085.1 uncultured Porticoccaceae bacterium | reverse complement strand
CTACTAACGTGCATGGTGATATCAGCAGAAAAGACGTCTTCTTTTCCAGCGTTTCTTATAACCACAGGCACAGTTATATCACCTTCTTGAATCAGTGCGTCATTGAGTTCGCAGGTGCACTCAAGTGTGCCTTTCGCCTTTTTCAGGTATGACACAGTCATTCCTTTAGGTATCCAACGTAACTCAGGTGGAATCGTGACGTCTAACGCTAAACCTCCAGCCAGCTCTGCGGCTGTGCACATCGCCACAGCATTGACTGTTCCTATGTGATTTCTGACACCCCATCGATCTTTTATCTGAATCTTGCAGCGTGATGGCTCAAGCTCAACGATGTTTGGCCTAATGGTTCTAAAAAATGGTGCTTTTAAACTGACTGCCAAATTAAATACACACCCACCCAGCGGCAGTGTCTTTAGCTTTCGATATAGCTTTAGTGTTGATGTTGCCATTTGCCTATTCCTATTAAGCGCAGCAATGTTTGAAAATATAACGCAGCTATCATAAAAAACAAAAAAGAGTTAGTGGCAAATGATGGTGAAAATGAACCCTAATTGTCATCGACCCTTTTTGTTCTGCCTTTTGTTCTGCGCTTGCCTAAATCGTCTACATGAAATTCTCATTTGATGCCGCATGCTGTTTTTTCCAGCGTCGGACAAATGTATTGAACGATTTTTCATCATCGCGATAAAGACTGAGTTCGGCATGACAAAGATTAAAAAGTTTCTTAGGAGTTAACTCTTTAAGCATGTCGAACTCATTTAGCATGGCTAAAACGAACCGGAGGTCGTTGTGTGCTCGGTCGTGTTTTTTTGGATTGCCATCCAATGCATTTTTGAGCTTATTGAAAAACTGATTATCTTTTTTGAGTTCAGCGATAGCACAACGCTTAGCAGCGAGCTCACAAGTAGCGATGGATCGGTCAATTTTGATCGCTTCAAAAAGCGCTTTGTCGCTTCCTAGTCGCGCGTATTCCATCAGGCGGTTAAGAGAGCAGCCATGAATCTCTATGCTTTGCAATGAGCGAACCATCGCAACAAACACTCCGACATATACGTATTCGGAGTATTCTTTACCTAGTCCGAAATCTTGAATTGTTGGTTCGCGTTTTAGGAGTTCGTCAAAAACAAACTGTTTTGGATCACTTGAATTAGCAATTTCATGGGCATCATCCGCAAGTCCACCAACAACATAAAATATACTCAGCACTTCTTGAAAGGGGAGTATATAGAAATCAGACCAAGCGAAATCTAACGGCGCTTTTTTAAAAAAATCACCATCATCCTTAAATAGTTTAGGCAATTCCTTACCAATCTTAGAAAGCTCAGGCACAAGTGAGAGGGTTTGCTTTATTTGGTCTAAGGTCGCTTTCCCGTATTCCTTGCCCATAGTGTCCACCACGTATTCTCATTCCAGCGCTTAATATGAAGGCATACATACCCACCTTTCCAAAAACGCAGATCGAAATACCATAGGTCGACTATTTGGAACTATATCAACGCATTAAACGGGAAAAGTATCAACTCCTCATAACAACAAAGGGATTTAAGATGCCTCTAGCATTAACACAATAAAAGGGGTCGCCATCTGCCTATTCCTATTAAACACGGTCATTTCCTGAAAATAACGCAACCCTCATCAATCTGTTAGGTAATTTTTTCAACAGCTCGGCATTTTGGGAAAGTAGAGCAGCCCCAAAACTTACTGCCAGCATTTGCGCCTTTCTTGGCGACTCGTTCTGTCATCGCTAGAAAGCTGAGCTGATCAATTAAAAAACAATCAGCTCAGATCTCCCAAATCCTCAATCCGCGTAAGTAACCAAAGATCACAATGAGAAGAATTAGCTTGCGGATAGATGTGGGGTGCCAATAGAGTGCCGTTCTAATTTGTTGACTTAAATAGTGCTTTTTGTCGGCTTTGCTATCAATAAGGATACTGTCTCAGTACTATTCCCGCGATTATTTCGTAATAGCGGTTTTGGTTGTTCATGACTCAGTCTTCCTCAGAGTTGGATTCGTTTTCCAAGCTTGGTTTAAAGCCAGACTTACTCTCTAATTTGGCTTCGCTTGGGTATACCAGCATGACGCCGATTCAGTCGCAGAGTTTGCCCGAGATCTTGGCAGGCAAGGATGTGATTGGTCAGGGCAAAACGGGTTCGGGTAAAACTGCTGCCTTTGGTTTGGGTATATTGCAAAAGCTCGAGGTAAAACGCTTTCGTGTTCAGTCGCTGGTGCTTTGCCCTACTAGGGAGCTGGCCGATCAAGTGGCCAAGGAGCTGCGGCGGCTGGCGCGGGCCATACACAATATTAAGGTGCTGACGCTTTGTGGTGGCACAGCGTTTGGCCCGCAGGTTGGCTCGCTTGAGCACGGTGCGCATATTGTGGTGGGCACACCGGGGCGGGTGGATGAGCACGTTCGCAAGGGCAACCTAAAGCTGGTGGATGTGTCTATGTTGGTGCTTGATGAAGCAGACCGCATGCTAGATATGGGCTTTAAAGATGCCGTGACGGCCATTGTTGAGCAGATACCACAGGGTCGGCAAACGTTGTTGTTTAGCGCGACCTACCAAGGCAAGATTCAAAAGATTGCTGAGCACATTATGCGCAGCCCGGTGATGGTGAAGGTGGAGTCTCGCCACGATGATTCCATCATCGAGCAGTTCTTTTATAAGGTAGATAGTAACGAGCACCGCATGCAAGCAACTAAGCTCTTGCTGCAAGAACACAGCCCTGAATCCACGGTGATTTTTTGCAATACGCGGCGCGAGGTGCAAGAGGTCGCGCGCAACTTGGATGACGCGGGATTTAATGTGCTGGCCTTACATGGTGAGTTGGAGCAACGCGATAGAGATCGCGCGCTGGTGCGCTTTGCCAATAAAAGTGTGTCTGTGCTCGTTGCCACCGATGTGGCCGCCCGTGGTTTGGATATCGAGTCTTTAGATATGGTGCTGAATTACCATATTGCCCTTGATACCGAAGTGCACACGCATCGTATTGGGCGCACTGGCCGCGCGGGTAGCAAAGGCGTGGCTTGCTCGCTTTATGCGGATAAGGAACACCATAAAATCGCGCTGCTGCAAGATTATTTGCAGAGCATTATTAAACCGGGTGAGTTGCCTCATCCCAGTCTTTTGGCTCAGCCTATTGATCCACCCAAGATGAGCACCTTGCAAATTGATGGCGGTAAAAAACAGAAAGTGCGCGCCGGCGATATTCTCGGCGCACTGACAGGCGAAAACGGCATTAATGGCTCGGACGTGGGGAAGATAAATATCCTAGAAAACTGGGCCTATGTTGCGGTCAAAAAATCGACGACGAAACAGGCGTTGAAAAAGCTCAGTACCGGGAAGCTAAAAGGCCGTTCTTTTCGGGTGTGGGAGGTCAAGCGTTAGGCTTGCGTTTATTTGACGGTATCCCAAGGGGAGGGCTGTGAGAATGTTGCAATATACAGGTCTTCTACCTTGTCTCTGGCCCATTGCGTTTTGCGCAGAAACTTCAGCGATGATTTGATAGAAGGGTCATTCTTAAAACAATTGATGTTGATTCTCTGGGCCAATTCATCCCAGCCGTAGTGTTCTTCTAGCTTCGTTACAACGTGCTCAAGCGTTAACCCATGTAGCGGGTTATTGGGTTGTTCGCTGCTCATATTAGGCCGGTTTGGGTTCTGCTTTTTTGACTCGAATCTTGCTTTCTCCTACTACCTTATTGTTCAGATTTTTCATCGCTGCTTTGGCATCGCCTGGTCTCGGCATTTCGACAAAGGCAAAACCTTTGGAGCCGCCCGTGTCTTTGTCCAACACGAGATCACAGGACTGCACCTTGCCGTACTCTTGGAAAAGGGTGTATAGCTCTTCTTCGGTGGTGTTGCGATCGAGATTGCGAATGATCAATTTCATTAGTTAATGTTTTTGCTTTGTAAGTAGGGGCAAAAAAAAGCCTCGCAAGTGCGAGGCTTTGTTAGACACTGCGTCTAGAAGACTATCTGTTGAGCAGTTTGCCTAACAGGCTACCGCCGATAGACTTAAGTAAGCTGCCACCTGAGCTGCTTTGGTCAATCAGATCTGGGATCATGTTGGATAAACCATCCGCTGCTTGGTTTTGATCCATGCCCAGCTTTCCAGCAAACTCGCTTATTTGCTCTTGTCCGAACAAAGATTGCGCCTGTTCTGCTGACATGTTTTCGTTTTGACCATCGCCAAGCCAGCTCGCTGCCAATGACATTAAGCCACCGCCGTCTAACTTGCCCATTAGGCCTTGAACATCAAGGTTGCCACCAGACGTTGGTAATAGACCTGATAGTGCTTCGGTTACCTGACTTGAGTCTGCTTGAGTGTTGCCTTGGTTCTGCATCTGACTCATAAAGGCTTTTACCGCCAATTGCATTAGATCCATTTTTCTCTCCTCGCTACAAAAAACGTTAGTTACTGATTAAACCCCAATTTTTCGAGGCTTTCATGACCCAATTGTATATAGATAAAGAAAGACTACAAACTATTCGTTCAAAGCCAGTATCTATGCGTGATTAGCGCTGATATCTATGCTCATTTTAGTCTGAAAGCTATTTGATAACATAGCTGTAGCTCACTTCACCAGTTTGTCTTTCGTCGTTCTCATCTTTACTCAGATAGGCTCTAATATAGTCAACCTGCACCTGCTCAGGCGATACGGTTACCCGCGTATATCCTGTGTTTGGGCGCAATATGGTGGTTTTATCGGTATAGGATTCGGCCCATCTAGGTATTTCGTAGTCTGAATCTGCGGGAGAGCCTACTTCTTGGTAGATCACCCCATCCAACTCTTGTTTTGCCCAAATATGGTCGTGTCCGTGGAAAAAGACGGTGACCCCAGTATCGGCCATGAGTTGATGAATGGGTTTGTCCCAATTAGGGCGCTCAGTATCAAATTCGTAGTTACCTCGTCTGTTCTGGCCACCCCATTCATACAGGTGCGCGAGTTCTACGCCGCCGCGGCCGCCACCGTGCATGAGGTGAGCAAAGACAAATTTGAATTTGGCATTACTGCTTTCTAGCGTGTCCTTTAGCCAGTTGTATTGCTTATCACCAAGGGAAATGTCCCACTTGTCCTCGGGTCTGCCATTGTCAGTTTGTTCTGCGCTGTCATTTTTAATGCCCTCAAAAACACCGTTAACCACTGCCTCGGAAGACCAAAACGGGTCCAAGGTCACAAATAGGGCATCACCCCACTCAAACGCATAGTAGGTGCCTTTTAAGCCCTTATCGATAAACGCGAGTTCCTCATCGTTGCCGGTGTAGAACGCATTTGGCTCAGGTTGAGTGAAGTAGTCATTGCGCGCGTTTTGCACCCAAACAGCAGGGTTGTTGGGTTTTGGGTAGTTGCGGGCATCGTTATATAGATACAAGGCGCCTTGCTCGTGATTGCCATTGACGAGAAACACGGGTGCTTCTTTTCCTACCGCTCCTAACCAAGGCCGCTGTATCCGGTAGCGTTCTCTGACATCGTCTTCGGTGATACCTAGTGGATATCGTTTATCAATACTAAAGTCATCGCCCAGCGTAAAATAGAAGTCCACGCCATCTTGTTTCGCCTGATTGAGCGTTTGGGTATACAGCTCTGGGATAAAGTCACGGGGCGCGCGCTCCGGATGCGAATCTCCCTGAACACCGAACACAAAAGAGCTGCCTTTCTCGCGTGCAGTATGAAAACTGAGTTCTTCATGCTGTATGAACTGATCACCGCCTTCGTTATAGTTCAGCTGATAGTAGTATTGGGTATCTGGAGTTAAATCAGACAACAGCACTTCTTTGGGGGTGTCTGCTGATAGAGCGATACTTGCTGTTCTATGCGGGTAGTTGCCTGATTGGGTGCCATAGGACAGATAAATATCCTGACTAGTGTCCGTCAAAATATTCGCAACAATGGATACCCCAGTGGGGCTGCCGAGAACAATATTGCCGTCAAAATCGCCCCACGCGTTCACAGTAATACTGCTTAAAAGGGCAACAGTTATATAGGACCAGTGTCTTTTGCCAAAGGTGAACTTAGGATACATCATTGGATACGCTCCTCAGGTGGCCACAGAAGTGCTTTCTGCCAAAAATATCGCATATATAAGCGGGTTTCCATTACGGCTAGCTTCAAAAACGAGCCAATTTAAAGGAATTTATGGCGATATTATGTCTATTACGGTAGGCTGCGCGCGCTTTATGTGGTTTGGGCGTTTGGCCTAAATAAAATGGAACTTGCGATTTAGAAGGCCTGAATTGCAGTGGGCAGCAATAGTCACTATGTTGCGCCTTTATATAATTCTTAACGCAAAGCAACAGTTTGGATCGCTAAACTGGGCTTAATGTATTTATGAGGTGAAAGTTATGAGCAGTAAAAGAAATATCGTGCTTCTGGCATTGGCAATTGGAGCTTTTTTCACGGCACCTATAGCTTCTGCTCACCATTCGTTCTCGATCTACGATATCGACAACAAAATCGAACGCACGGGCGTTTTGACGAAATATAGGATTGTTTCGCCACATATTATGATGGAAGTAGAAGTTCTGCGTCCTGACGGTGAGACTGAGACATGGGAAATTGAAACCATGCAGCCACAGCGCTGGGATCGTGAAGGTAAAGATCGCGAGTGGGTAGCGGTTGGCGATGATGTAACAATCTTCGGTTGGCCACGTCGTGACGGTAAAGACGTGATGGCGTTAAGTGCCATTGTCGGCAAAAAAGGCAAAATGACGATTACTGAAGAGATTCGTCAAGGCAGCGCGGCGAGCGGTAGATCCAGCGAGACGATTAAGCGTGAAGTGAAGTTGGAGCCATTACCTGTAGAAGAAGTAGCGGTACCAGAAGTGGCGGTACCAGAAGTGGCGGCACCAGATGTAGC
>CAZUTO010000017.1:0-40238 GCA_964623085.1 uncultured Porticoccaceae bacterium | reverse complement strand
AGCAATACCAGCAGTAGCGGCGCCAGGAGCAGCAGCATCAGATGTGCAATTAGAAGACGCGACATCAGAAGCAGCAACCCTAACTGAAAAGATCGAAGAGAAAGTAGAAGAAGTAATGGCGGATAAATTGCCTTAGTAAGGTAAATTTTTAAGACAGATCTTTGTTTGAAGAAGGCCCTGCGATAGCGGGGCTTTTTTTTGCCTAAAGCTTCAGTTGGTTGGCGCTAAAAGTGAAGTATTTATGACTGGATGTGGTTTAGTAGCAAACTCTATTGCGGCCGCCGTGCTTGGCTTTATAAAGTGCTTTATCTGCGACCTCTATAAGTTGCCGTGGCTCGGTTTCATTGACCATTTCTGCTAAGCCACAGGAGATGGTTACACTGGGAAGTGGCTCATTGTTAGCGCCGATAATTTTTGTTGTACTAATTTCTAATCGCAGTCTTTCTGCCACTGAAGCTGCTTGCACTAATGTTAGGCCAGGCAGGAGTACTAAAAACTCTTCGCCGCCATAGCGTGTGACGAGATCTTCTTCGCGCAAGAAGCGGTCAACTTTCTGGGAGATACTGCGCAGAGCGATGTCTCCTGCTAAGTGACCGTTTTGATCGTTGTACTGTTTGAAGTTATCCACATCAATCATCATAACGCAAAGATCATGCTTGTTTTTGATACAGAGTTGAATCACTCGAGCGAACATAGAGTCGAGCCAACGTCGGTTGTACAAGCCTGTTAATGCATCGATGGTGGCATTGTGTTCGTGCTCGCCAATTAACCCTTTCACTCGCTTAATCGAAGAATTACCGTGACGAAGCCGTCTCGCCAATATGATCAACAGATTGCTAGCGACAGCGTGAGAGCTACCGATTAAAGACCAAACAACATGCTCGTTTAAAACCAGCACTCTTGAGTCTTCTGCTGCAGAAACAAAGGCAGAAGCAGGGTGGTGATCGATAACTGACATTTCACCAATGCTTTCGCCTGATGAAAGAACGACCAAGGGTTCATTAGGATCAGGTGTAAGATGAACGTTAAAAGAGCCCGACAGAACCAGATAAACACTTCGGTTCTCTTCGCCGGCTTCGATGAGTACTTCGTTATGGGCGACGCTTCTGACATTACAGCTAGCGAGCAGAGACATGACGGAATCAGATTCCACGCCTTTAAGTAACTCTTGATCCTTGAGTTCCTCCTTGTCAACGGTTGCTATGTCAGTTGTCATGTAGTGTTCTAGCTTGGTCCAGTCTTCTAGTACGTACTTTAGTTAATTTGTCAGCGTCACTTGGCGTGATTCACCTTATTTATCCAGTACCCAATCATATAGGTTATATCGATCTTTCTCATTGTGAGTATTGCAGGAAACATGCAGGCTTCATGCTCATAAAGTGATGTTGTACGCATTTTTATGAGTTTTGTTGAAAGGATGCATAAGGTTTGCGGTTTTTATCTCGGAACAAAGCATATTGACGTTATGTAAAATGAGCCTTACATCCAACTCGCAGATATCCAAATTGGATTGCAGATATCACGCAGATACTCCTGTAAACACCCCTGTAACTGCATGCTGTAAGCCTGCCTGCAAAGCCCGCAATATGGGCACCGCGTATTTGGTCGATATGATGATTGATTTGGGGTGAAGATTAGCCACTAGTATAACTAAAAATTGCTTTGCAGTGGGGACTTGATAGGCCTTTTGAGTCCTTATACTGAGGAGTGCTTGAGACTAACTTCAATGGATTTGAACGCAGGTGTTTGGCTGCGCGGATCGCGTTGTCGACCAATGAGTATGTTGCTTTCAGGGTAGTAAGAAACCAGATTACCTTTGGGGACATCAAAAGCTTTCACTTTGAGTGCGCGCATCTCACCGAAGTCCGATTCAATATCGACTTTAGCGCCTTCTTCGATGCCTAATTCACTCATATCACCAGTATTCATGAGTACTGACCAGCGGTCAGTAACATCGCGATAGCTGTCTTCTTCTTCGTAGATAATGGTATTGAACTGGCCTTCAGAGCGCACAGTGGCGAGGGTGAAGGCGTGCTCGGATTCACCTGTTTCAGAGCGATGGTTTGAATTTTCTACAACAAATGATGCTCGCCCAGATTCAGTGTTAAACACTGGGGTGTGCATTAGCCGCCCTTGGATATGAAATTCGCGCTTAGCAACGGCGATATCCTTTAGCTCTGCCATTCCCGGAATGCATTTCGCAATTGCTTCCCGGATGTGTTGATGCGCTTTGAAGAGGTTAAAATCGATCGGCGATTCCGGCACAATCTGTTTTGCAAGAGAGGCAAGAATCTCGACCTCGGATTTCAGGTTGTCAAACCGCTCGATACCGCCGTCACTGAGGCGAACGTAGTTAAACATGGATTCTTGGGTGGTGGGTTGCGCCTCTTCGTCCCGCGCTAAAACGGGCAGAACGAGCACTTCATTTTCGCCAATGCCATGCACGTGGCCGGTATTCAGCGTCGTGGTTAGATAGAGTTTGAAGCCGATATTGCCTAATGCTTGCTCGGACCAGGTGGTATCTGGGCTGGCGCCATACAGGTTGCCTCCCATAATCAATGCGCTGTCTATTTTCCCCTCCGCTGCTGATTCTAAGCAGGCGAGGGTATCCATGCCGCGAGATCGGGGTAGGTCGATGCCTAGCTCCGTCTCCATCTTGTTAACGATGTCTTCGGCTAACACTGGTTTCACACCTATGGTGCCGATGCCTTGAACGTTGCTGTGGCCTCGCAGCGGCAGTAGCCCCGCCATTGGCCGGCCTATCATGCCTCGCAAAAGCGCGAGATTGGCGATGCACTCGACGTTTTCACAGCCATGAACGTGATGGGTGACACCCATACCCCATGCAAAGACGGTATTTTTTGACGCCGCGTACATGTCGGCCACTTTTTCTATTTCTGCTTGAGTTAACCCCGTGGTGTGGCATACGTCTTCCCAAGAGGTTCCATCAACATCGTCACGGAAGGCATCAAATGCGAGTGTGTGTTTGGCGATGAATTCGGGTTCGTGATTGTTTTTGCTCAATACGGCTTTTGCTATACCTTTGAGCAGCGCAATATCGGCACCGATTTTTGGCTGCAGATAGTGCGAGGCAATATAGTCGCCACCAATCAGCATTGATTTTGGGCTTTTCGGTACCGCAAATTTAACCAGACCGGGCTCTTTTACAGGGTTGATAACAACGACATCGCCGCCACGGTCTCGCAACGCCTTGAGTTGATGAATGAGTCTAGGATGGTTTGATGCTGGGTTCGCCCCGATCAGAAAAACAAGGTCACAGCCCTTTAGATCCGCGAGTTCAACTGTTGCGGTCCCTGTGCCTATAGTGGATCCCAACCCCACGCCGGTTGCTTGGTGGCAGTAGTAGGAGCAATTGTTGACGTTATTTGTGCCGTAGAGGCGCGCCACTAATTGCAGCAAGAATCCGGCTTCATTCGACGAACGCCCAGAGCTATAGAAAAAGGATCGATCAGGTGCTGTTTGGCTAAATTTTTCTGCAGCGATCTGCAATGCTTGATCCCAAGATATAGGGGTATAGCGGTCGGCATCCTTTTTTTTGTGAAGCGGCGTGTTTAGCCTACCGAGATGCTCGAGCTCATGCCCACTCAGCTCTTTTAGGTCGTCGAGGCTGTGGTCAAATATTTCCAGGGGTATCGGTGGCTGAATATCTGTCGATTGCGCCTGAATACTTTTGTTGCAGACTGAGGGGAATTCATCCAACTCATTTGTCATACCCCCGCGTTGGCCACCCATACCTAGCCCGCAGGCTTTGCAGGTATTTTTTGCGCTGAGCGCTTTGGCCGCCTTTTTTATGCCAATGCGCCTAACCGTGTTAAGCGTATAGAGTACTTTTTTAGGTCCGCCGCCAGCGGTCTGTGACATGCATAAATCCTCGGGCTATCTCGCCAACTTGCCAATTCAGCCTAACTGGTCAGGGCTTTTCTCTCAAGGCTGAATCTCGAGGACTGAATATTCCTCTAGCACTAAGGTATTCTGGCGTTTGATAAACGAAACTTGGCCTAATATTTGGCCATTAATGTTAATCAAGCCGCTTCTTGTTAATAGGGTCGAGATCTCATTGTGATGCATAGCTTTAAATTTGGCGCGATACCTTTTCTGCTCTATGTTTTATTTATCGCCAACATAAATTTCGCTGAGGCGGAAATTTTTGGTGATGGTGAACCTGAGAACGGCGTAGAAGATAAGCGCCAACTTCTTGCTTTGACAGAAGTTGCGCAGTATCAACGTTTTATCGGAACCATTGAGTGCGCTGATAACCAGCGTGGCATTGCAGTGCTACTTAGCGTTAAGGACTCCGAGAATGAAGAGCGCCAGCCAATATTGCTGACGGCAAAACACGTATTTCCGGGGGCTAGTGATGGGGAGCTTGAAGACTGTCAGTATCTAATGGCCGGAAAACCCTGGCAGGCGCAGCCGCTGACATCGAGATATGCCAAGAGTGGTTCTTTTTCTGTTGCAGATCATCAGCTTGATCGCTCTAGAGCCATAGAATTTTCTCAAGATTGGACGCTCGTAAAACTAAGTGCATGGAAAAACTGGAGCAACAGTGCTTTTTCTTTACCTGTTGAGCAAGCGGCGCGACATTTGGAACACAGTGCCGCAGAGCAAGATATTCGCCGCCCACAGCACGCGTTTTTTATTGGATTTGACGAAGCGCGCGGTGGGTTTATGGTTGATCTTGATTGCGAATTTGGTGAACCGGAGCCTGACTCATTGGTTGGTGATATTGGCCACCTCGTTTGGGACAATTGTGATTCAATCGGGGGAAGCTCTGGTGGCGTGCTCTTCGAACTGAGTGGTTCAGAACCTAGGATTAAAGGAATTAGGGTGGGGAACCTCTTTGATTCAGAGGTGTATCCAGAGGGGCCTGATCCCGGCGATAGATTTGATTTACGAGCCAATCTAAATCTAAGCCGGACGTTCGATCAAGAAATTTTGGATGCAATAAAACTACTAGTGAGTCCAAGCTCGGGTTAGTTTATATTCTTTGTTAAACGCGGCTTAACTACTGAGTCAGCTCTGCTACAATCGCTCGATCTAAACATAGAGAAGTCCGAATGACGTATGCGGCAATAACAGGTTGGGGGAAATGCCTTCCACCAGCAGTGGTTACCAATGATGACCTCGCGACTTTCCTAGATACCTCTGATGAGTGGATTACTAGCCGAACAGGCATGAAAGAGCGCCGCATATCCCATGTTGGAGTGTCTGAACTTGGTTATGTTGCTGCCGCGAGAGCAGTGGCTGCGGCGGGTATCGACCCGTCAGACATTGATATGGTGGCGCTGGCGACCTGTACCCCAGATTCTGGTATGCCCAACTGTGCGTCATATATTCAAGATAAGTTAGGCGCCAAAAACGCCGGCTCCTATGACCTCAACACGGCATGTACCGGCTTTATGTATGCGCTTTCTACTGCGTCTAGCATGATCAAAGCCGGAGTGATACGCACTGCTGTTGTCGTTGGTGCGGATGCGATGTCGCAATTGATTCCTTGGATGGATCGCAGTATTTCGGTGTTGTTTGGCGATGGTGCAGCCGCATGGGTCTTGCAAGCGACGGATGAGCCAGAAGGTGTGTTGGCAGAAAAGCTCGGTTGTATATCGGAAGCACGTGGGATCTTGGAAATTAAGTACGGGTTTGATCAGCCTGGGCAGCCGACCAATGATCTGTGTGAATGGAATTTTCAAGGTCAAGATATCTTCAAGCGTGCAGTGAATGCGATGGCGGAAGCCTCTTTGCATACGATTGAAAAGGCAGGCGTGTCGGTTTCAGACATTAGCCTATGTATTCCTCATCAAGCCAACAAGCGCATCATTGATGCGGTTGCGAAAAAAGCGGGTGTGCCATCTGAAAACTGCTATGTGAATGTGCACCGATACGGAAATGTATCTGCGGCAACGGTGCCTGTTGCGACAACGGAAGCCTTAGAAGAACACCGCATACGTCCAGGTGATTACCTCCTTATGCCAGCGTTTGGCGCTGGTCTGACTTGGTCGGCACACCTCGTGAAATGGGGCCAGCGTGTCAAACCAATAGGCACAACAGATGTCGAGTTGCCGACTTGTGAGAAGACGGGTTTAGAGCTTATTCATATGATTATGGCTGATCGAGCGGCTAATTCTTAGCCGCTCATTACCAACGCGCGCGCAGTGCTGATCGATATGGAGCCGTCTTAAAGAATACTATCCCAACGCTGATCTGGGTCGCCTAATACATAGAAGTAGGGGTTAAGAATATCGGCTTTGGTGTTATAGCGAAGCACTTTTAGATCTGAATCAACGACAATTCCACCTGCTGCTTCTACTACTGCTTGTGCGGCGGCGGTATCCCATTCAGACGTCGGTGCTAGACGCGGGTAGATGTCTGCAGCACCCTCGGCAACGAGGCAAAGTTTCAGTGAGCTGCCCATGCTTTTTCTGTCCACGGCGCCAAATTTCTTCTCAAGTTTTTCAACACATTTCTCAACGGCTTCGGATCCATGGCTGCGGCTGGCGACCACTCCGAGTGGCTCGCCTTGCAGAGAATCTGCGCTCCGGCATTGAATCGTGGTTTCACCCTCTTCGGTGATTTTAATTGCGCCTAGACCTTGAGCGCCCGCGTATATGATGTTCAAGACGGGCACGTAGACTACGCCCAAAACAGGTACGCCGTTTTCTATCAAAGCAATATTGACTGTGAACTCGCCGTTGCGTTTGATGAATTCTTTGGTGCCATCCAGTGGATCAATAATCCAGTAACGCTCCCACTTCGATCTTGTATCGTAGTCCGGTATTTCAGACTCTTCAGATAAAACCGGAACACTTGAATCTATCGCAGTTAGTTTTGGAAAGATGACGTGATGCGCGGCTAAATCCGCCTCTGTTACGGGAGAGTTGTCTGCTTTGACCTCAGTATCAAACCCTTCATCGCGATGGTAAACGTCTAGAATTTTCTCGCCAGCGTCACGAGAGATCTCGATGATTTGATCTAAAAGGGTTCGAGATAGGTTCATAGGGATTTTCGCCTTGTATACTTGGTATTGAATTGGGGTGTTTAATTTATAGTGGGGATTATACCGGTAAAAATATGGTCAATTGGGATGTGATCGACAATGTATTTCTAGATATGGACGGCACGCTGCTGGATCTTCATTTTGATAACTATTTTTGGTTAGAGCATCTGCCAGTGAGATATGCCCATATAAAAGACCAGCATCCTAGTGAGGTGCGTCAATTTCTGACCGGTCAGTACGACAAGTTGCGTGGCAAGTTAGATTGGTACTGCCTAGAATATTGGCAGCGTCAGCTGGAGGTAGACATTGTTGATCTCAAACGTGAGATCAGCGACAAAATTCAGCTTCGACCCAACGTGCTTGCCTTCTTAAAGGCGTTAAGGAAAGCGGGCAAACACGTGGCATTGGTTTCTAATGCGCATCCTTGGTCTATTGCACTCAAGGTTGAACAGGTGCTTCCCGCAGACTATTTTGATGCGATACATAGCTCGCATGATTTTGGGCACCCAAAGGAGGAGCAAGAATTTTGGCAAGGCTTGCACACAGAAAAAGGGTTTGATGCCGCGCGCACTTTGTTCATTGACGACAACGAAGATGTTTTATCGAGCGCCGAGCGCTATGGAATTGGCCACTTGTTGGGCATTTATCAGCCCGACATGAAGTTGGCGCCGATGAGGCCGGGACGATTTCGCCAAATTCATGATTTTGAGGATCTAATATGAGTGCCGGTAGAGTCAGAGTGGATAAATGGCTTTGGGCCTGCCGGTTTTACAAGACAAGGAATCTCGCCAAGCAAAATATTGATGGTGGCAAGGTGAAGGTAAATAACTTGAAAGCCAAGTCCAGTCGGGAGTTGCAAGTAGGGGACTTGGTGTTATTCCGGCAGGGTTATGACGAGCGCACGGTCAAAGTGCTTGTGCTTTCAGATCAAAGAAAAGGCGCAAGTGAGGCGCAAAAGCTATACGAGGAAACGGAGGAGAGTGTTTCTGAGCGCGAACGAAATGCGTCGATGCGCAAGGCTAGTGGTCAATCTATTTTGAACAGTGATCGCCGACCAACAAAAAAAGAACGTCGCCAAATACACCAATTCAAAGAAAAAATATAAATTGTCTGCAAGCGTTATGATGAAACGAGATTGACTACTGATTTGTTGAGGAAAAATGTAATCTACCGTTCGGCAATTCTATTTCTCGTCATGGCTTTTATCCGTTATAATTGCGCCCGTTTTTCTGTGATTTTCAAAAAGGTAGCAAGGGTTTAAATAACCGCCTTTCTTTCGGCTGTCGATGCTTTTCGATGGTGCTCTAGCAGCGCCGCGATGACTGAGTGTGAAAAAGCGAGAGAGCACCGGCAAATAATCGCATGTTAAGCGCCTTTTGAATCAACTAACTTATAACCATATAAATTCTGACTTATGACCAACGAAAAAATAGCCAATTACCTCGCATCTTTAGGGATACAAGAGCCAGCAGAAATTGTTTACAACCCTTCCTACGATAGGTTGTATCAGGATGAAACTAACGCAAGCCTGCAAGGTTATGAGAAGGGTTATGTGTCTGAGCTTGGTGCGGTCAACGTGTTTACCGGTGAGTACACTGGCCGGTCACCTAAAGACAAGTTCATTGTCAAAGACGACACCACCAAAGACACGCTCTGGTGGAAAGAAGGCGGCGCGAAAAATGATAACAAGCCAATCAACAATGAAGTTTGGGGTGAGTTAAAGACGCTGGTTACGGAAGAATTGTCTGGCAAAACCCTTTACGTAGTCGATGGCTACTGTGGCGCCAATATGGATACCTGCCTCAAAGTGCGCTTTGTGATGGAAGTCGCTTGGCAAGCACACTTTGTGAAAAATATGTTTATTCGTCCAACAGACGAGCAAATTGAAGGCTTTGAGCCAGACTTTGTCGTGATTAATGGTTCTAAAGCATCAAACCCAAATTGGGAGAGACAGGGTCTCAACTCTGAAACCTTTATTGCGTTTAACCTAACCGAGAAAATGCAACTTATCGGCGGTACTTGGTACGGCGGTGAAATGAAAAAAGGGATGTTCTCTGTGATGAACTACCTGCTGCCACTGCAAGGTATCGCTTCCATGCATTGCTCGGCCAACGTGGGTAAAGACGACGATGTTGCTATCTTTTTTGGCCTTTCGGGTACGGGTAAAACGACACTTTCTGCTGACCCTAAACGTGCACTAATCGGTGATGATGAGCACGGCTGGGATGACGGCGGCATATTCAATTTCGAGGGCGGTTGCTACGCTAAAACAATTGACCTTGATGCTGAAAAAGAACCCGATATTTATGCGGCTATCCGTCGCGATGCGTTGCTAGAAAATGTGACCATTGATGACGGCGGTAAGCTTGATTTTACGGACGGCTCAGTAACGGAAAATACACGCGTTTCTTACCCGATATATCACATCGAGAATATCGTGAAGCCTGTTTCCAAGGCAGGTCACGCTAAGAAGGTTATTTTCCTGACTGCCGATGCGTTTGGTGTATTGCCTCCGGTGTCTCGATTGACTGATCAGCAAACCCAGTATCATTTCTTGTCAGGGTTTACGGCTAAACTAGCTGGTACTGAGCGAGGTATCACAGAGCCTACGCCGACATTCTCATCCTGTTTTGGTGCCGCCTTTTTGATGTTGCACCCAACGCAGTACGGCGAAGTGTTGGTTAAGCGTATGCAAGCTGTGGGCGCGAAAGCTTACTTGGTCAATACGGGTTGGAATGGCACCGGTAAACGTATTTCGCTTAAAGATACGCGCGCCATTATTGATGCGATTCTAGATGGCTCTATTGATAGCGCGCCTTCGGTTGAGTTACCAATTTTTGGGCTGGATATGCCTGAGGCACTTCCGGGTGTTGATGCATCTATTCTTGATCCACGCTCTACTTATGCCTCTGAGACAGATTGGCACGCCAAGGCAGAGCCTATGGCTAAGCTCTTTATCGAAAACTTTGAGAAGTTTACGGATACGCCGCAAGGTGCTGCGTTGGTTGCGGCAGGCCCTAAGCTTTAACAAAAAAATCGCTGCCTAGTAACGATATCTAAGATTGTGTCTAGGGCAGCGGTTTCTTAAAGAGTAGCCATAGAGAAGACAGTCCAGCCAGAGTTAAGGGTTAGCTCTGGCTGTCTATGATCAAGCTACCTCGTCGCTGTTGTCCATACTCTCATCGAAAAACTGATATGTCCCTTTGCCGGAAGATTTTCCCGCATACATTGCTATGTTAGAGCGGTTAAATACATCGCTAACTCGCAGTGCGTCGGTGGGGTAGAAAGCAATCCCAATGCTTGCCGAGAGCTGGACAGTATCATTATCGATTTCGATTGGTTGGCTAAGTTCGTTGAGGACAGATTCTGAGATCTTCGCTATTTCCGAAGAGTCCAATTTGCCAGTAATGAGGGTAGCAAACTCGTCGCCACCCAGGCGCCCGATCATGGGCACTCTATAATTTTTTTGCTCACAGGCTTCTTCTACGCAGGTACTTAAACGCGTGGCGATTGCTCGCAGGACGCGATCACCATATTCGTGTCCATGTGTGTGATTAATTTTCTTGAAATCATCAAGATCGAGATACAGCATAGCAAGCTTCTGACGCCTACTAGCGGTATCGACAATGCTATCCTCTAGGCATATTTTAAAACTATTGCGATTCGAAAGCTTTGTCAGTGGGTCTTTATAGGCTAGGTATTGAATGGATCTACTTTGCAATTCCGAATCTCCGGCTATTGCGTAAATCGCTTTAGCAAGATTACCTATTTCGTCACTCGATGTGATGCGTTCTTCTGCCGGCGGTAATGCGCGCTTTAATTGCCTAGTCTGCTTTGTTAGTTGATCAATGGGGTGAACTAATTTTCCCGAAATTTTGTAACTACTGACCCCACCAATGATCAATAGAACGATGGCTGACCCAGCAATAACAAGCGACTGAATGAGTTTCGATTCCGGCTCATTTTCTACTGGCGCGGTTATTTCCGCGTTGCTCGCTGGCGCAGTTCTATCGTTTATATTGGTATTGCTAGCCAGCGAGAAATAAAAAAACAACGCGAGCAGAATGCTAAATGTCAGCGCTAGAACAAGAACGGTCGCTAGGGTGAATTTAGAGCGTAAGTTGAGTTTCAAATGAAATCTCCCTATTTCAAAATCTGTCTATTTTTAAATCCTAGCAGCTTATTTGTCAGGTAACGCAAACAAGGGTCGTTTCTTAACTCAATTTTAGGTGGATGCTGGATCGGTCTGAGGTCAGGGCTTTCTTCCATTGACCCTTTCAGGCATATTGGTCTGTATATCCATAGCGCATCTATTGATGTTAGCTATGCCAATTAGCGAGGTGTTTATTTGGCTAACGAACGGTTACCTCTATTTCCGCTTGGCCAGCCGCTTTTTCCAGGCATTCGTCTTGAATTGCAAATTTTCGAGCAACGATATTTGCGTTTAATTCGACAGTCGATGCGTGAAGAATCAGAATTTGGCATCGTCGCCACAGAAGACAGTATAGACGTCGGTGAGCACGCAGCTATTTATGATTTTGGGTTGGCGGTCAAAGTTGTTGATTGGAAGCAATTAGAGAATGGACTGCTCAGCATCACCGTTTGCGGCGAAAAACGTTTTAACCTACACAGCACTGAAACTGAAGAAGATGGTTTGGTTATCGGTCAGGTTGAATGGTTGCCGGAACGACCTGAACCAGAGAACTGCTCAGAGTCCAGTCTGCTCGTCATGGAGTCCTTGCTGCGTGACCTAGCGCAGCATCCAGCATTGAATTGGGTCAGTTTGCCGGAGCAGATGTCGGTATCAGATTTGGGTTGGAAGCTCGCTCAGGTGTTGCCGGCCCCCACGGTTAAAAGAGTGCAATTACTTGCTGAATCAAGCGCGATTCAGCGCCTCGCTAAAATACAGATTTTAATTGATGAGCTTAGCAACATTTAACTGACATCTTATTCTCATGCGCCTATCGGCTAAAGCGGTTAGAATGCGTTGTCGTTTCTAGGTATAACAATTAATAGTATTGGCGAATAGTATTGGCATGAATGTAACAGAATATATGCGCACCCTCGGAACTCAGGTTCGGACGGCGTCGCGTTTGGTGGCTGCGGCAGATACGAGGCAAAAAAATCTTGCACTGTCTGAAACCGCCAAAGCAATTGATGCGTCCAGAGAAGCGCTAAAAAAAGCCAATAGCGAGGATTTGAGCAAGGGAGAAGCGGCTGGTTTGGATTCAGCATTACTTGATCGGCTTGAGTTAAATGACGATCGAATCAGCGGCATGATTGAGGGTCTCCAGCAGGTATCTGCGCTGCCTGATCCGGTGGGTGAAATAACGGATCTAAGCTATCGTCCGAGTGGCATACAGGTTGGGCGCATGCGTGTTCCTCTAGGTGTCGTTGGGATTATCTACGAGTCGCGACCAAACGTGACCGTTGATGCTGCCAGCCTGTGTTTAAAGGCCGGCAATGCCGCTATTTTACGCGGCGGTAGCGAGGCTCATGCATCAAACCAAATGATTGCTTCGGCGATTTCCGCTGGCCTTAAATCCGCGGGATTGCCCGAATCGGCAGTTTCCGTTGTTGAAACAACAGATCGTGCAGCGGTCGGTGAGTTGATCACGATGAAGGACTCAGTGGACGTGATAGTCCCTCGTGGCGGCCGTGGCCTAATTGAGCGCGTATCCAGTGAGGCAACGATTCCGGTTATTAAGCATCTCGATGGCGTCTGCCATGTCTATATCGACGAGCATGCCGCTCAACAAAAAGCCATTGATATTGCTTTTAATGCAAAGTGTCGACGGTATGGAATTTGTGGGGCTATGGAAACTTTGCTTGTCCATGAAGCGGTTGCCTCGGAGATATTGCCCAAGTTGGCAGCACTCTACGCGGAGCAGTCCGTTGAGCTTCGAGGCTGTGAAAAAGTGCAGACAATCATCTCGGCAAATGCTGCAGCGGAAGAAGATTGGTCGGCTGAGTATCTGGCCCCCATCCTTGCGGTTAAGGTAGTGAGTGACTTGGCCGACGCCGTATCGCATATTGCTGACTATGGCTCGGGGCATACTGATGCCATTGTCACCGAAGACTATGGTCGTGCTCGTCAGTTTATGCGTGACGTGGACTCTAGTTCGGTTATGGTCAACGCATCAACGCAGTTTGCGGACGGGTTCGAGTATGGGCTAGGTGCAGAAATTGGTATATCAACAGACAAAATTCATGCCCGCGGGCCGGTTGGGTTGGAAGGTCTTACATCACAAAAGTGGATAGTTCTTGGCGACGGGCACTGTCGAAGCTAAGCCCGGTGCGGTCGGCAATAATGTTGGCAATAGTGCCGATAACAGAGTCGGTATATATGGCGGTGCCTTTGATCCGGTGCACCGAGCGCATATTGCACTGGCGCAAGCCGCGCTGGTTCAGTTTGAACTTCGAGAAGTCGTGTTTATTCCCTCTGGCAACCCACCGCACCGAACCCTTACTGGCGCGTCAGTGCAAGACAGATGGGCGATGCTGGATTTGGCTGTTAGTGATCATGCGGGGTTTGTGTGTGACGATTGGGAGCTGCAGCAGTCGTCAGTCACTTATACCTATGAGACGCTTCAGCATTTTTGCCAAACGAAAAACACCGAGTACTTTTTTTTGATGGGCGAAGATTCTTTGTTGGATTTTACCTCTTGGTATAAATGGAGCGCGATTTTGCAACTTTGCCATTTGGCCGTAGCGAAACGCCCTGGGCTAGAGGTGCGGGATTTGCCTGCAGAACTCAGTGAGCGGGTTGTGGATTTTAAATCTGATAAAAATACGAGATCGGGCAATATCTATTTTATAGAGTCCGAAGAATTAGCGATTTCAGCGACATCTATTCGTGAAAGTGTCTCAGTTGGAGCTGAAGATTGGAGAGCACAGGTTCATCCAAGTGTCGCGCAATATATTCAAGACAATAGGTTGTATCAAAATGTCTAATACGAGTTTGAGTGAAACCATTCAGTCGGCAATTGAAGATCTAAAGGGGGTCGATATTACCAGTATCGATGTTCGAGAAATGACCTCCATCGCTGATCAAATGATTATTGCGACAGGCACTTCCAATCAGCACGTTAAAGCACTGAGCCGCAACCTGATTGAACAAGCGAAAGAGCAAGGGTATAGACCGCTAAGCTCTGAGGGTGAAGACGCGGCTGACTGGATACTCGTTGATTTTGGTGACATCCTCGTACATTTAATGCTCTCAGATACGCGGGAGTTTTATGACTTGGAAAGGCTGTGGAGCTTGACTCCGGAATCGCGTCGCCAAGATCAAGACACGCAGTGATACTTTTACTCTAGGCCTTGTTCGCCCTTGAAAGTTCGTATTTTGTCGGTGGGAACCAAGATGCCGTCTTGGGTAGAGGCGGGGTACGCCGACTACGCCAAGCGTATAGACCCAATCCTAAATATAGAACTAGTTGAGGTACCGCTCGCAAAACGGAGTAAAAACAGCGACATAAGTCAGGCCATAGCATCCGAAGCTGATATTATCGAAAAGCAACTACGACCACGTGAGAAAATTATTGTACTCGATGTGTTGGGCAAGCCAGTGAGCACTAAGCTATTATCTGAAAAGCTTTCCAGTTGGCAGATGGAAGGCGAAGATGTCGCGATGATTATCGGCGGGCCGGATGGGTTAGATAGGCGTATTAGCCAGTTGGGTGATGAGCGTTGGTCGCTGTCGCATATGACATTGCCACATCCGATTGTTCGATTGGTTCTTATTGAGCAGCTATATCGGGGATTGATGATTAATAGTAATCACCCTTATCATCGTGAATAGTCATCGGGAATAGCCATCGTGAGTAACGCTAACTACTAAACTACTAGAGCATAGAACTTCAGCGTGACGGACTTTCAGCCTCTCAACGACCCAAAAGCTGAGCGCAAACTGCAGCAGCAACGAATACTCATTGCTCTCGGTCTGGCGTTTTTCCTCACTATCTGTTTGGCAGTGCGCTACTACTATCTGCAGATAGAACAGCATGAACTCTATGCGACGCTATCAGACGAGAATCGTGTGCATGTGCGCCCAGTGCCGCCGACACGTGGTCTGATATATGATCGTAACGGCGTAATTCTTGCCGAAAACCGTCCGAGTTATACCCTGTCCATTGTGCGCGAGCGTGCAGAAGATATTGATCAATTGTTGCTTGATTTGACGGAACTGATCGGTCTGGACGAGCAAGAGATCGAGCAGTTTGAAGAGCAGCGCGATCAGTATCGGCGACCCTATGACGGCATTCCGCTTAGATTTCAATTAGTTCAAGAAGAGGTTGCGAAGCTTGCAGTCAATGAGTTTCGGCTTCCAGGTATTGAGATCGAAGTTGAATTACTGCGGCATTATCCTCTTGGAGAAATTTATGCGCATACGCTGGGCTACGTAGGGCGGATTAACGAAAGTGAGCAAGCTCGTTTAGATCGGGACCTTTACGAGGGAACCCGAGTCATCGGGAAAATCGGTGTTGAGAAGCAGTATGAGGACAGTCTGCTCGGCCTAGTAGGCTATGAGCACGTGGAAACGGACGCACGCGGTAATGTGATGCGGGTACTTGAGCGTGAAGACCCTGTTCCTGGCCAAAATATATGGTTGCACCTAGATAGTAGATTACAAAAAAAGGTCTATGAAATACTCGAAGGCAGTCGGGCTTCAATTGTTGCTATCGAAGTAGAAACCGGCGGTGTGCTCGCTATGGCAAGTTTGCCCAGTTTTGATCCCAATCTTTTTGTCACGGGGATTAGTAGTCGAGAATATAACGCGTTGCTCAATGATTTTGATAGGCCTCTCTACGACCGCTCAATTTATGGCCAATATCCGCCGGGTTCTACACTGAAACCGGTATATGGATTAGCAGGACTGGCTGAAGGAGTAGTTACACCTGACTATACGGTATCTGACTACGGTTACTTTCAATTGCCTAACGAAGAGCGTCGATTTCGTGATTGGAAAAGGGTAGGGCATGGCGAAATTGATATGCGCCAGGCTATTGAGCAGTCTTGTGATGTCTATTTCTACGAAATGGGGTATCACGCCGGTATCGAAATACTGAGCCAATATGGCGAGATGTTTGGATTGGGGCAGTCGACGGAAATTGATCTTCCCGCTGAAAGCACGGGAGTAATGCCTTCGCGAGATTGGAAACGCGATTACCGAGGTATTGCTTGGTACCCTGGGGATACTATTAATGTCAGCATTGGCCAAGGGTTTACGCTGACGACACCGCTGCAGCTAGCAAAAATGACCGCTATGTTGGCGCGTCGTGGTGGGAACATTAAACCAAGTATTCTTCGGGCCATGGATGCGCCAGAATTTTTGTTTGAAAACCCGTTCGTTCTCAAGGCAAACACCGAATCAGCCCATTGGGAGGCGATTTTTGCTGGTATGGAAAGTGTCATGCATAGTAATCGTGGTACGGCTTATATTGTAGGTTCTGATTCGGAGTATCGAATAGCGGGTAAAACTGGTACCGCGCAGGTGGTAGGTATTGAACAGGGTGCAGAATATGACTCCGAACAACTCAAAGAACGGCAACGCGATCATGCATTATTTGTCGGCTTTGCTCCCATAGAGAACCCTGGAATCGCCGTAGCTATTATTTTGGAAAATGGTGAGCAAAGCACAAAAGCTGCGGCCATAGCTAAAGCGCTCATGGATGAGTGGTATCGACTGGAAAGGCAGGATCTTGCAGATATTTCTGAAAATCTCTCTGAAGGCGTTTCTGAAGATTTTGACGAAAGCCTCGATGAAGAGAAATCGGAATCCTAAATGGAAGACTTTCTAAGGCGCCTGCCTGATGGTGAAGTAAAAGGCGTCAATAAACCGTCGATTTGGCAGCGCATACACATTGATCCTCTGCTATTAGTATTGATATACCTGATTGTCGGTGGTGGTATTTTTGTGCTCACTAGTGCGGGTGATAGTTCCTTGTTTTATGCCAAGCGCCAAGCGGTATTTGCTTGCATTGGTACGCTTGCGATGATTTCTGTTGCGCAAATCTCACCGAGCTTTATGCGTCGGTGGGTTTGGTTGGTTTACTTGTTTGGTGTTCTATTACTTGTTGGCGTACTTTTTTTTGGAGACGACGCAAAAGGTGCGCAGCGTTGGATAGATCTTGGCTTTATTTCATTTCAGCCGTCGGAAGTAATGAAGCTTGCCTTACCTACGGCGGTAGCGGCCTACCTTAGCTACCATTCTTTGCCGCCGACTTTTTTGCGCATAATCATTACCTTAGGGATGGTACTACTTCCAGTTGTGTTGGTGCTTAGGCAGCCAGACCTAGGCACAGCATTGTTAGTCGCAGTATCTGGTTTGGTCGTGCTGTTTCTGGCAGGATTAAGATGGCGATATATGGCAATCGCTGGCGTTGCGGCGATGATTGCCGTGCCGATAATGTGGATATTCGTGATGCAAAACTATCAGCGTCAGCGTGTCCTAACCATGTTTAATCCCGAGGCAGATAAACTTGGTGCGGGATGGAATATTATTCAGTCTAAAACTGCCATTGGCTCTGGGGGTTGGAGTGGCAAGGGTTGGCTCAGTGGAACTCAGTCGCACTTGGATTTCCTTCCAGAAGGCCATACTGACTTTATCATCGCCGTTTTAGCAGAGGAATTTGGCTTGCAAGGTGTGTTGCTCTTACTGCTGCTGTACGCTCTTTTTATTGGTCGCGGTTTTTGGATTAGCATAACCGCAAAGAGCCATTTTGGGCGGATGCTCGCAGGTGCTATTACGTTTACACTGTTTATTTACGTGTTCGTTAATATGGGGATGGTGTCTGGTATCCTCCCAGTAGTGGGGGTGCCTTTGCCGTTGGTAAGTTACGGTGGTACATCATTGTTATCGCTCTTTATGAGCTTTGGTGTGTTGATGGCAATTTCGACAGAAACACAAAAGTTGGCTGATGATTAAATTATTAAAGATGAAATTCGCTAAACCTGCTCTCGCATTTGCCATGTCTTTTGGTGCGATGGCGCTCTCACTAGAAGTATCTGCAGATTACTCAACTCATCCGGATGCACTCTTGCTTGTTGAAGAACTAGCGGCAGAGGAAGGCCTTGATGCGGACTATCTAAAAACGATTCTCTCGCAAGCAGAAAAGCGCGACTCAATCCTTGAAGCGATAAGCCGTCCAGCAGAGAGAACCTTCACCTGGGGCCGCTATCGCGATATATTTCTGCAAGACCAAAGAATAGAAGATGGTGCTGAATTTTGGCGTGCCAATCAGGAGGTACTGCAAGCGGCCGAATTAGAGTTTGGCGTACCTGCTGAAATTATTGTGTCTATTATTGGTGTTGAAACACTCTACGGTGGCAATACGGGGAGTTATCCAGTCATCGATGCACTGGCTACGCTAGCGTTTGATTTTCCTAGACGCGCGCCTTTTTTCCGATCTGAGCTTAAGCATTTTCTCATCCTAACGTCTGAGCAGGGCCAAGATCCGCTAGAGTTTAAAGGGTCTTATGCTGGTGCGATGGGGCTGGGGCAGTTTATGCCTAGCTCCTATCGCAACTATGCCAAAGGTTATAAAGATGATGGCTTTATAGATATTTGGAATGACACCTCTGACGCAATATGGAGTGTCGGCAACTATCTCAATGCGTTTGGCTGGCGCGCTGGAGAGCCCATCACACAGAAAGTATCATCATCTGAATCTTTCGATAATGTGGCCGCGAGCACCGAATTAGAACCGGATCGGACAACGCAGGAATTGCTAGACTCTGGCATTGTGTTTGATGGGCCGTCGGTAGACCCCGCGAAAGAGGCCACGTTGATGGCACTTGAGATAGACGAAGAGATTGAACACTGGGTCGGTTGGCAAAATTTTTACGTCATTACTCGATATAATCACAGCAAGCTATACGCAATGGCGGTCTATCAGTTGGCCGATTCAATTCGAGAAAATTTTGATCAGAATCCACTCTCTACTCTTAGCCTAAATCCTGAATGAAAAAGTTTTTTCTCTTAGCTAGCCTATTGCTGGCTGCTTGCACAAACCAGATTTTTGCGCCCTCAGATGGGGGTCCCCGTGGCAATGTGGACGTCAACTCGATTCCCGATGCGATTGTAAAGCCAGTTACCCGAACTGCTGCTGGTAATAAAAGTCCCTATACGGTGTTAGGAAAAACCTATGCCGTACTGGACGATAGTCGTGGCTACGTCGCTGAGGGAACTGCGTCTTGGTATGGCAGTAAATTCCATGGTCGAAACACCTCCAACGGAGAGGTGTTTAACATGTATGACTTAACTGCGGCGCATAAGCATCTTCCAATTCCCACCTATGCCGAAATAACGAATTTAGAAAATGGCCGTAAAGTGACTGTTCGGATCAATGACAGAGGGCCTTTTCATGGTGATCGCGTGATTGATCTTTCTTGGGCTGCAGCTGCAAAGCTTGGTTATTCAGACAAGGGCACCGCGCGCGTGCGAATAGTCACGCTTGACCCCGCCACGGGCTCTACACCTGGCCAAGTGATTGCTCAGGAGCGACCCCCTGCGCGTGTCCCAGTTCCCGCAGCAGAGTTACCTCCAGCACCGCAACCACAAGCGATTCCTGCGCCCGAGTTATTGCCGCAAAATAGCTACTATCAAGTCGCTGCGCTATCTGATCGTTTTGATGCAGCGGGGCTGGCAAGAGATATCGAAGCGCTGACGAAGTATCCGGTTGTCATTGATTGGGATGAAGCAGACGTGCGCCCACTATACAAAATTCTAGTCGGGCCTCTGCAAGACAATCGAGAAGTGGGCGCATTGTCGACAGTTTTAGGGTCGAGCGGTCTAAGGTCTGGCTTCCTTGTTCAGCTTGCGCGATCAAATTCAGCGACTGACATCAGTAATTTGTAAAGGGCCTTTGTAAAGAACTATGGCTTGGCTAATCACGCTGTTAGTATGTGCCACTTGTACACTGCTTTCGGTATAACCTTATTCAAACCCTATGATAGTAATGAATAAAAAACTATTTTCTCAATTATCTCTTCTCGTTTTTGCCTCTGCGCTTTCTTTTGGTTTGACGGCTCAGCCGTTGATTCCTGCTGCACCTGATTTGGCGGCGCAAGCTTGGTTGCTGATTGATGCCGAAACCGGCAGTGTGCTGGCAGAGAGATCGCCTGATGAGCAGTTGCCTCCAGCTAGTCTCACTAAAATGATGACTGCTTATATCGTCTCGGAAGAGATTGAAGCGGGCACAATCTCAGAGGAAGACGAAGCGCTAGTCAGTGAAAATGCTTGGCGTAAGGGCGGAACGAATAGCGGTGGGTCTACCATGTTTTTGCCGCCTAATGAGCGTGCGCGAATTATTGATCTTATGCGCGGCGTTATTATTCAGTCTGGTAATGATGCCTCGATCGTACTTGCCGAACATATTGCAGGCAGTGAAGAGGTCTTCGCAGATGTGATGAATCAGCAGGCGCAGCGCCTAGGAATGCGTGATAGCTATTTTGTTAACGCTACAGGTTTGCCTGATCTCGCTCATCGCACAACGGCGAGAGATCTTGCTACTTTGGCCAAGGCCATCATTAATGATCATCCTGAACACTATAAAATCTATTCTGAAAAGTCATTCGAGTATAACGGCATTAGTCAGAACAACCGCAATAAGTTGTTATGGCAAGATGCATCTGTCGATGGGCTCAAAACAGGCTATACCCAAGAAGCCCAATATTGTCTCGTCGCGTCCGGCGAGCGTAATGGCATGCGGCTTATTTCAGTAGTGCTGGGAGCGCGCAGTGAAAACGCGAGAATCACTGAGTCGCAAAAGTTATTGTCATGGGGTTTTCGCTACTACCTCACCCATCAACTCTACTCCGCAGGCGAGCTGTTGGAAACACAAAGGCTTTGGAAGGCAAATCAGGATACTGTGGACTTAGGAATAGCTGAAGATATGTACCTCACCATTCCCAGAGGCGCTGAGAATTTACTGGATGCGAAGATGTCGATAAGCACGGTTCTTGAGGCGCCATTAGCACTGGGTGAAGAGGTGGGCACGATTCAGATAACCTATCAGGGTCAGCCCATACTTGATGCACCGATCGTTGTGACCAGTGAAGTTGAGAAGTCAGGATTTTTTAGTGGCCTGTGGGATTCCATCATACTGTTTGTAATGGGTATGTTCGGTAAAATCTAAGATTTACCCTATAGAGCTGCCAGTGACTGAGCAGGAACCGCCGAAAATAGAATTTCCTTGCCCTAATTATCCGATTAAGGTGATGGGGTTTGCTGGGGTGGAGTTTAGGGAATATGTGCTTCGAATCGTCGAGCATTACGCGCCCGGCTTTGATGCCTCACTGATGGAAGTTCGAGATTCAAAAAACGGTAAGTATCAGTCCATTACGCTAAAAATTACGGCGACCGGCCCAGAACAGCTGAGTAATTTAAATACAGAACTAAGAAAAAACCAGCTCGTGAAACTCGTTCTCTAGCGAGCCAGATACTGTGAACCTTTTCGTCAGAAATCTTGGGTTGCAGCCTTTCCATCCTTGTTTTGAAGCGATGAAATCTTTTACCGATGCGCGCGACGAGATGACAACCGACGAGATATGGCTGTTACAGCATCAACCTGTTTTTACGCAGGGACGGGCAGGTAAGCAAGAGCACGTACTTAGCCCGGGCGATATTCCCGTCGTGCCCATAGATCGTGGTGGTCAGGTTACCTATCATGGGCCGGGGCAAATCACCGTCTACCTCCTTATTGATATCAAACGCATGGCCCTAGGTGTCAGAGAATTTGTCACCATTATCGAAAAATCATTGGTCGAGACGCTGCGCGAGTGGAAAATCGAATCAGAGCCGCGTGCAGACGCACCTGGCGTCTATGTTGAAGATCATAAAATTGCAGCGCTGGGTCTGCGCGTTCGGCGCGGGTGCACTTATCATGGTTTAAATATGAATGTGAATATGGATATGGAGCCTTGGCAGAGAATTAACCCCTGCGGGCTTAGCCTTCCGGTGACACAAATAAAGAACCTAGTGGCAGCGTGCCCAGAGCTCGAACAGGTCGAGCAGACACTTGTGCAAAGGCTGGCAAGCAACTTGCGCTATAATGATATTCTTTTAAAAGATGAATTTCCGCTAGGTATCAGTTAAGTGGCCTCTGACCCCAGTATATTCGAACCACCAAGACGTGCGTCCAAACGCAAAGCTGGCGTTAAATTGCGCGATGGTGACAAAGTAGAGCTTATTCCTGTTCGTCTTGAGCAGAACGAATATCTGCGCAAACCAGACTGGATTCGTGTTCGCTATGACAACAATCCTGAAGTGCAGCGAATCAAAAATACCCTGCGCGAACACAAGCTGGCCACAGTTTGTGAAGAAGCGAGTTGTCCCAACCTAGCTGAGTGTTTCGGTGGTGGTACGGCAACCTTCATGATTATGGGCGAAATCTGCACAAGACGTTGTCCGTTTTGCGATGTTGGCCACGGTAAGCCTTTAGCGCTGGATGCAAACGAGCCTATTAATCTCGCATCGGCCATTGCCGATATGGGTTTGCGCTATGTGGTGGTTACCTCGGTAGACCGAGACGATTTGCGCGACGGTGGCGCACAGCATTTTGCCGACTGTATTCGGGAAACACGATTAAAAACACCGACTATCCAAATCGAAATTTTGACACCGGATTTCCGTGGCCGCATGGAACCCGCGTTGGATATTCTCACTGAGACACCGCCGGATGTGTTTAACCACAATCTGGAAACGGTGCCAGAGCTCTATCGAGAAGCGCGCCCCGGTGCCAACTACGAATGGTCGCTAAAGTTATTAAAGGAATACAAAGCACGCAACGCGACGGTGCTCACTAAGTCAGGGCTGATGGTAGGGATGGGTGAAACAAAAGAGCAAATGCTGCGTGTGTTAGATAACATGCGTGAGCACGACATCGAAATGCTCACTATCGGCCAATATTTACAGCCATCTAAAGAGCACTATCCTTTGCAGCGTTACGTGCATCCAGATGAATTTAAAGAATACGAGGATTACGGTTACTCCATCGGGTTCTCGCACGTGGCATCTGGCCCGCTAGTGCGTTCTTCCTATCATGCGGACAAGCAAGCAAAAGGCGAGTTTAGTGATCTCTAGTAATGAGCGAGTTGGCTCGTCCATTGATGTTTGCGCTTAACCGTTGCTGGTTTAAATTCCTGAAGCTTAGGGTTTAATTTGAAGAAACTATTACCCCATCGGCTGATCTGTTTCATAAGGCTTATGAGGCTAGATTAGCCGCACATGGGTTAGAGTTTATCGAAAGCAGTTTTTATCACACGAATAGTATTATTAAATACCGAATTGGCGATTACGTTATTGCAATCTGGTTTTTCTCGATGGATCTAAAGGCGGGTATTTCCTTTGGGCGCGAATGGTTTATGTCAGATCGGGCAAGTTTGTCGAATGATTACCAAGCTTTTTTAGATTATTTTGCCATTCAGTGCTCATCAGACATCGATATTCATCCCGATGATAGAGTTACTATGCATGATGCATTCGAAGAAGTGATGCGTATTATTGATGTTAGCCTCCCGAAAATTTTGAGCGCGCTTAGTCACACTGACTTAGAAAAGATAGAGGCTATGCCGCCCCTGGGAATTCAGTTCTTATACAAGCAGCGACAAGCTAACTGGCCAAATTTGACGATCGCGCCGCCGAAATTGATATAGGTCAGTGCTGTTGAAACGAAAATTTTTGGTGACTCATGACTATCAGCATGGCGCAGTAGCGTTCTATATTTATGCTGAGTCTAAAGACCAGGTACTCGAGTATTTTCCAGAAAAGTACAACGATATTTACGAATCGGACTTTAAGAGAAGTCCGGTTCTTAAGGCATATGGAGATATAGAAATACCAGTTCTCGACATCGAAGAGATAGCGGAATCGCGAGCTGAGTGGCATAGATCTGAGAAAGAATAATCTGATTTCGATACTAGTACTGTTAATACTTCTGAGGTTGTCTTCTATGCTGCGAATCCTGTTATTAACACTTTATTTTGTCTTAATGGCTTGTGCTTCTAGTCCTTCCGGAATCATTTTCTTATCCGGCACCGAACCAGGCGCTAGCGATAATTCAATACTGATTTCGCGGTGTAATTTGGAATGCAACGAATTATTAAAAAGCGCGTTCGTTTTTGAAACGCCGACGTTATTTCCGGTTGTGGCACCGGCTATTATTAATGCAATCGATGGGATAACAGGGAGCGTTACAATAAAGTGCGAGCTTTGTGCGCATACCGCCACAGAGATTTATAACGACCCCGATAAGTTTGGTTTTGAAATCCATTTGCCACCCGGTGAGCACCTTGTGCACACATCCAAAAATCATCTGCAATCGTCGTTTGCGGAAAACGTTCCTGTTGCGTTTGATTCAAGACCTGGGCACAGATACTTTATTGGCAATATTACGCAGACATTCGAAGGCGATACTTGGTCGCCTGTTGTGGTGGATCTAACTGAGGGGGTGGTTATCTATCCTGATAGTCCACCTTGGTGATAATGTGATCGGGGTACGTGTGATTATTCGCGCAGCTTAGTTCGAAGCCAGCCGACGAGGTCATCCCACATATCGGATATTTCTTCTTTGCTTGGCATGATGCCAGCAGATGCAAGCTCTACCGTAACAATAGGAAGCTTTAAATCCACGCCTGCATAGTTGCCCAGTGAACCGGGGTAGACACCCAATTGCCTAAGATAGAGGCTCCCGAGCTGGTTAGGCGCGCCGGGTGGTCCGTCGTAATCTACGAGGTGGTATGGCGCATGCATAGATATGATGACGTCGGGTTTAAAGTCTTCGATCTGAGCAACCAACCATTGCGTTTCGGGTTCGCTATTGGCGGTCTCACCAGGATAGCGGCGAGGACGTTTGTCGGTCTTGTTGATCCAATAATCTATGGCATTCTCATCCCAGTCGGCGGTTGGGAAATTGCGATTTAAATCAACGCCGTTAGCATTTTGACGCTGAGACTCAGATTGCAGTAACCCATCGGGGTTGGATGCGGGAATAAAGCGCCAGTCGAATAACCCGCTGTGGTGGATGTTGAGAATTTCCATCCATTTGAAGACAACGGATACGGAAGAGAACTCGTCTCCATGAATACCCCCAATAACCAGCACCTTGCCCAAAGGCTCTCGAGTATCTGTAGGAGGGTAGTTCTTTACCGCTAGGTCTCTGCCCTCAGCAGATTTACCCTTGGTTGCCCTTAATTCTTGCGCTAGGCAATCCGATATATCAACACTACCCAGTTTGTTGCCAATTTCACGGCACAAGTTTTCAGCAAATTCCCCGGTTTCCTGTGAGAGGTTTGCTTTTGACGTCGCATCTTTTTGAACGACGGTTTCGCTGCTTGCTTCAGCGGTTGGAGATGTAAGGTCAGTATCCCGCTCTACAATACCCGAAGCAGATGCCATCGATGATTGCCCCGCTTCTTCTTGAAAAGCCTCGGCTTGCTCATCAGAAGCCTCGGCTTGTTCGTCGATAGGATCACTTGGGGCTTCTTCGATTTCCGCTACTGATGGCTCGGGAGCCGTCGCAATTTCCGATGTTACTTCTGGAGGTGAATATTCTTCTATATCTGTTTGCAGCAGGTACCAGCCGGTAAATACTAGTATGGCGATACAAACTGCAAAGTATCGATTACTCATTTGAATGCTCTATCCGTTACCTTCGAATAGAATCTTCCATTTTCCACTGCTATCTTTTTTCCATAACAGCTCTTTCCATCCTTCCCATTTGTAGTTGCTGCTGTCATAGCTTTGGTGAAAATGGACGATAACGGTATCTTCACCCGGGTACTCGACTGCTGTGATATTGCTGAGCTCGACGTTAATATAGGATTTTTGCCCATTGACTCTTGTTTTGTATTCAGTCCAGGCGTCGAGGTCTCGAGTGAAATCACTGAAATCCTGATGGTAGTTGTTAATGTATTTGGAAGCATCGCCTGATTCCCATGCTTGCTCCCAAGCATCTATCGCCTCTATAAGTGCGTCCGATTCATCCAACGCATCGGTTGCAACCCAGTTCATCTCATTTGCTAGCACCATGAGAGTCTTGCCAGGAAGAATGTAATCATCTAAGAAGGTAAGACTTTTATTATCAACCACCACGCAGCCATCGCTATCTAATAGGGGTCGCTCATCAACGCCTTTTGGTAAGCCATGTAGCCAGATTCCATAACCGGTTCGCTGCTTCAGCCTGTCCCAGCTGTTGGGGTAGTTGATTGGGTAGGCACCTAAGCCATAATTATCCGTGAGATCTCTTTCTGCTATGTAGGTCGTCACGCGATATACGCCAACGGGCGTGCGCTTATCGCCTTCTATCTCTTTACCAATTCCTTCTTTACCAATAGATATAGGTATACGCTTGATTAGGCGATATTTCTTTTCAGATAGTCGCTCCAATAGGTTCAATCGTCCATAATCAAGTTCGGTCCATATTAGGTATTGCGTCTCTTCCGGGAGGGCAATAAGGCCATCTGGGTAGTAATACTCGGTGTCATGTTCAGCTGAACTTGTGCTGATGAAATCAATATCTGCGCCTGCGGAGGCCCAAAGTTCGTCAGCAAGGCTGCCTGCCTGAGCGTTGGAAAAATTGGATGTAAGAAGACAGGCCAGACTTAAAGAAGTCGTCAATAATCGATTTTTTATCATGAAGTCTATTGATCTATTGATCTTTCGGAGCTGATTTTCCAGCGTCCATTGTTTTGTTCAAACGTCATTTCTTTTACAGTTTTATCACTGTAACCAACCGAATCATAAAATTGATCAAATAACACTGTTGGCGACGGGTCGCTGCCAACAAATGTAATGTTGCTTATTGTAACCTCTATTTCCCCCGGTTTGGCGAGTCTTTCTCTTCTTTGTACTTCCCATTGGCCGACAGACAAACCATTATCTGGTCTAAAGTTAAATCCGTAATGTGATATGTAGCTATCAAAATCTTTGTTTGACCAAGCGGCAGCCCAAGACTGCACGATGGACTTCAGAGAGTCTTCCAGCAATGCTTGGCTTCTCGCAGCAACGGCGTCATTGGACGATCTATCTGATGCTGTGAGTGTTTGGTTATTGATGTCGGGAATAGAACCATTTCTTTCGACAACTGACAACCTTCTTTCAGTGGCGGACCTCTCGCTATTGAGCGCTTCTGCAATTCTTTCAGGGGCTTGCGCGGCTCTTTCGACAGCGGGCCTGCTGCTGGGTGGCTGTGGCGTTCTTTCAACAGCTGATCGATTATTTTCTGGCACCTGAGCAATTCTTTCGGCAGCTTGTGAAGTGCTTTCAGGAACGGGGACGCCTTCAGCGAAAGAATCTACAGATTGCACAAAGAGAATAGGGTTGAACCGATCTGTTTTATTCCCGCCTGCAGCTAGCTCAAGCTCGAGGTAGTTGTGAGCGATGATCGAAAATAAAGGATCGCTATCCACGACGTCACTAACGATTTCGAGCGCTTTTTCGGCTTGATTGTTGCCGAGGTATGCGATTGCTAGGTTATTTCGAAATTCTTGTTCTTGGCCAAATCTATTTTCGTGCTCTACTAAGAACTCTAACGCCTCAACCACCTTACCTACCCGAAGGTGTTCACTGCTTTCAAATAAAACTTCATCAAGCGATTGCGCATTGGCGCTAGTGCTAAATAGGCCATAAAAAGCAAGGCCTGCAAAGGCGATATGTCTGATGTCTTTTCTCATAAATATAGACCCTATTAATATAGATTTTTTCTCTTAGAAATAATCCTGTTCGGTTGCGCGAGATTATAAACATCTTTCGTGCATTTTGAACGCTAATTTTGGTTTACGGATTCGCCACCATTGTGGACAATGGCCACCCTTTTTTACTCGGAGTTGTCAATGCCGTCCCGTCGTGAACTCGCGAACGCTATTCGCGCACTTTCTATGGATGCCGTACAAAAAGCTAATAGCGGTCATCCTGGCGCGCCAATGGGAATGGCGGACATTGCTGAGGTGTTATGGAATGACTACCTTATCCATGACCCGGCGAATCCAGAGTGGACGAATCGAGATCGTTTTGTACTCTCCAATGGCCATGGCTCCATGCTGCTGTATTCGCTACTTCATCTTTCGGGCTACGAGCTCTTAGTTGATGACATAAAAGATTTTCGGCAGCTGCACTCAAAAACGCCGGGGCACCCCGAATATGGCTATACCCCTGGCGTAGAAACAACCACTGGGCCCTTGGGTCAAGGGTTGGCGAATGCAGTGGGCATGGCGCTAGCAGAGCGCATGCTGGCCGCGCAATTCAATAGAAAAGATCATAATATTGTTGATCACCATACCTATGTGTTTTTGGGCGATGGTTGCTTGATGGAAGGCATTTCCCACGAAGCCAGCTCATTCGCAGGGACACAAGGTCTTGGAAAGCTCATTGCTTTTTATGACGACAACAATATTTCCATTGATGGTGAAGTAGAGGGTTGGTTCACCGAGAACACGCCGCAGCGTTTTGAATCCTATGGTTGGCACGTTATTCCGAAAGTGGATGGCCACAATGCCGATGAGGTCAAAGCGGCAATTGATGCAGCCCGTGCGGAAAAAGATCGTCCCACACTTATCTGTTGCCAAACCTTGATTGGTTACGGTTCGCCCAACAAGCAGGGCAAAGAAAGTTCTCATGGTGCGGCACTGGGCGAAGAAGAAATAGCAGCTACCCGGCAAGCATTGGGTTGGCCGCACGCGCCTTTCCATATTCCTGACGATACTTACTGTGGTTGGAGTGCTATAGCCAAGGGAGAAGAGCAGAATCAATCGTGGCAAACGAAATTCGCTTCCTATGCTGAAGAATATCCAGATCTCGCTGCCGAGTTTGAGCGCCGTATGGCAGGAGAGCTACCTGCTGATTTTGAATCGAACGCGAATCGTTTTATTGCTGATTGTCAGCAAAAGGCCGAAAAAATTGCTAGCCGCAAAGCTTCGCAAAACTGCCTAAATGCCTATGGGCCGATGTTGCCAGAGTTGGCAGGAGGTTCTGCGGATCTAACTGGATCAAATCTCACTTTTTGGTCGGGCTCAAAAGCGGTGAGCAAAGAGGATGCCGGCGGTAATTATTTTTACTACGGCGTACGCGAATTTGCGATGGGCGCCATTATGAATGGCATTGCTTTGCACGGCGGGTTCATTAACTACGGCGCGACCTTTTTGATGTTTATGGAATATCAACGCAATGCGGTTCGTATGGCGGCGTTGATGAAACAACAAAGCATCTTTGTGTATACCCATGATTCTATTGGTTTGGGTGAGGATGGCCCGACTCATCAGCCAGTCGAGCAAATGACGGCGTTGCGCGCTACACCTAACCTTCAGGTTTGGCGCCCCTGTGACAGTGTTGAGTCAGCTGTTGCTTGGAAGGCAGCCATTCAATATAGCAATGGCCCCAGTGCCCTGATATTTAGTCGCCAAGGACTAGCTTGCTTAGCTCGCAACGAACATCAGCTCGAGCAGGTGAGTAAAGGTGGCTACATCATTCGAGACTGTGCCGAAAAACCAGAAGCAATCCTGATTGCTACCGGTTCAGAGGTGGCTCTCGCCATTGAATCTGCAGAGGCGCTATCAAACAAAGGGATTCAAATCCGAGTGGTCAGTATGCCGTCGACGGATGTATTTCTATCGCAAGATGTTGGTTATCGTGAGTCCGTTTTGCCATCAGATGTGTATGCACGTGTTGCAGTTGAGGCCGGTCACGCTGATTTTTGGTATAAATTTGTTGGACTAGATGGTCGCGTTGTGGGTATGGAAAGTTTTGGCGAGTCCGCGCCAGCGGGAGATTTGATGGAGCACTTCGGTTTCACGAAAGAGAACGTTGTCGCCTCAGTAGAGGAATGCCTCAGTTAGCATTTCGATGCGCTGCATGTCAGACACACCATGATTCGAGTTGCCATCAACGGTTTTGGGCGCATTGGACGATGCTTTTTGCGTGCGCTGGTGGAATCCAGGCAGAGTTCTGCTATATCTGGGCCCGGCCCGGCGATGAAAGTGGTGGCAATTAATGAGCTGGCAGATGCTGACACTCTTTGCTATCTCACAAAGTATGATTCCACGCACGGTCGATTTCCTCGGTCGGTTCGGTTAGAAAATGATCATCTGATCGTTGATGGTGAGCCTATTCGATTGCTGAAGCAGCGAGAGGTAGCCAATTTGCCTTGGGCAGATCTCGACGTTGATCTCGTGCTTGAGTGCACCGGTAGCTTTACCGACCGGGAAACTGCTGAGCAACACCTTCGAGCAGGTGCAAAGAAAGTACTGTTTTCACAGCCGGCAGATCGAGATATGGATGCCACCATTGTTTATGGTGTCAATGAGAATCAACTGCAACCTGATATGAAGATTGTATCGGCTGCCTCTTGTACCACTAACGCTGTAGTGCCGGTGATCGAACATCTACACAGTGAATTCGGCATAGAGTCCGGTATGATTCGAACCATTCACGCCGCGATGCATGATCAGCCAGTGATTGATGCGTATCACAACACGGATTTGCGCAAAACGCGCGCTGCGTTTGAATCGTTGATCCCGGTAGATACAGGTTTGGCGGTCGGAATAGATAGAGTGTTTCCGGGACTTGAAGGGCGTATTGAAGCCACCGCTATGCGGGTGCCAATATCCGATGTCTCGGCAATGGATATATCACTTAATTTGGGTAGTGATACTTCCGTGGACGAGTTGAATCGATCGCTTGAGCTGGCATCGCAGCAGAAATACAAGGGTGTACTGGGTTTTATTGATGAGCCTATTGTCTCGCGTGATTTTGTTCATGATAGCCATTCGGCCATCATTGATGCAGGTCAGACGCGGGTGGTGATGCATAAGCTTGTAAAGATACTGGTTTGGTTTGATAACGAATGGGGCTATGCCAATCGCATGTTGGATGTGGTCACAGAATGGACAAAAGAGCGGGGAGGTTAGATGAGTACTAAATTGATGTCCGATCTTAATTTGGCCGGAAAAAGAGTCCTAATCCGAGAAGACTTAAATGTGCCCGTGGAGAATGGCCGGGTAACATCTGATGCTCGCATTCGTGCCGCGTTGCCAACGATTTCTTCCGCATTAGACGCTGGAGCAAAAGTCGTCCTTATGTCTCATCTCGGTCGACCGACAGAGGGAGAGTATGACGAACAGTTTTCGTTGCAGCCGGTGGCTGATTGCCTCGAATCCCATTTGGGTAGGCAAGTGCGATTGGTCAAAGATTGGCAATCGCAGCTTCCAGATGATGATCTTATCTTGTTGGAGAATGTTCGATTCAATGTTGGCGAAAAAGCAAATGATGAGGCGCTCAGTAAAGCCTATGCCGCTTTATGTGATGTGTTTGTGATGGATGCCTTTGGTACCGCTCACCGCGCACAGGCTTCCACTCATGGGGTGGCGACCTTTGCATCTATAGCTTGTGCTGGGCCTTTGCTTGCTGGTGAATTAACGGCTTTGGAAATGGCACTAGCGGCGCCTTCCCGACCGATGCTGGCAATTGTGGGAGGCTCAAAAGTCTCCACAAAACTCACTGTATTGGAAACATTGTCGGAAAAGGTGGATCAACTTATTGTTGGTGGTGGTATTGCCAATACGTTTTTGGCGGCAAAAGGTTTCCCAGTGGGTAAATCACTTTATGAAGAGAGCCTGATCGACAACGCAAAACGGCTGATGGAGAAGTGCGATATCCCGTTGCCGGTGGATGTGGTGGTCGGTAAAGAATTTTCACCTAATGCTGAAGCAGTGGTTAAAGCCGTTCAGGATGTTAGTGAAGATGATATGATTTTTGACATCGGCCCTGAAACTACTAGGCAGTTTGCCGAAGTCGTTGGTAATGCGGCCACAATACTTTGGAATGGCCCGGTAGGTGTATTTGAGTTCGATCAATTTGCTGCAGGTACAGAGGGTTTGTCGAATGCCATTGCCCATTCGTCGGGATTCTCCCTCGCTGGTGGCGGAGATACGTTAGCAGCAATTGACAAGTATGAAATCGCCGATAGAGTTTCCTATATATCCACGGGAGGCGGTGCTTTCCTTGAGTATGTTGAGGGTAAAATCCTGCCAGCCGTGGCAGTATTGCAGCAGCGTGCTGCCGACTAACGAGAAACTGCAGTAAATACAGCTTCGTTTTATTAAAGATTAAGAAATACAGGAGTAGCCTGATGGCTGATATGTCGACAAAAGAAATGTTCGAGAAAGTGAAAGCTCAATCCGGATTTTTAGCCGCACTGGATCAAAGTGGTGGCAGCACGCCGAAAGCACTTAGACTCTATGGGGTTGAGGAAGATCAGTATTCGGGCGACGACGAAATGTTTGCGCAAGTGCACGCCATGCGCACTCGAATTGTTACCAGCCCTGCTTTTACAGGCGATCGAATTCTCGGCGCGATTCTTTTTGAACATACTTTGGACAACGAAATCGACGGTATACCGTCCGCACGTTATCTTTGGACAAAAAAGAAAGTCGTACCTTTCTTGAAGGTTGATAAGGGCTTAGCAGACGAGGCAGATGGCGTTCAAGTGATGAAGCCAATGCCAGAGTTGAATGCGTTGTTAGAGAAAGCGACTCAGCAGGGAGTGTTTGGTACCAAAATGCGGTCGGTGATCAAATCAGCCAATGCGGCGGGTGTTGCAGCGGTGGTTGAGCAGCAGTTCGATGTAGGTAAGCAAATTGTTGCCGCAGGTCTCGTGCCTATTATTGAGCCGGAAGTAGATATCAACGCACCGGACAAATCCGCTGCTGAAGATCTTTTGAAGGCTGAAATCTTGAACCACCTAAATGCATTGAATGCCGATCAACAAGTGATGCTTAAGTTGACTCTGCCGAATACATCGAACTTCTATGCAGAATGCGTAGCGCATCCTAATGTAACCAAAGTGGTAGCGCTATCTGGCGGCTACTCGCGCGATATTGCCAATGCCAAGGTGTCTGATAACAACGGCATGATCGCGAGCTTCTCACGTGCATTGACTGAGGGCTTGAGTGCGAAGCAATCGGATGATGAATTCAACAATGCGCTTGATAATGCGATTGATAGTATCTACAAGGCATCGCTTAGTTAGTGAAAGGGTAGCTATTACATAGCTAACAGCGATTATAAAAGGCGGCTATATAGGCCGTCTTTTTTGTTGGTCGGGGCACTATTTTTTCATTGCTTAGTCAAAAAAGACGTGGCTAGGTATTTTGATGGCCAAAAATCTTCACTTCGGTTGGCGTAGACATCATCAAAACATCAGCAGGTCGGTTTGCAAAGAGTCCATTCGTCACCACACCCACGATTTGGTTAATTTCGGTTTCCAGTTTCGTGGGGTGATCGATTTTTAGACCGGCCACATCAACAATAAGATTGCCGTTGTCGGTCACCACATTTTCTCGCACCTTTGGTGCGCCCCTCAGATTTTTAAGTGCCGCCACTACCTTGTTGGCCGCCATAGGGATGACCTCAACCGGCAAGGGAAACGAGCCAAGGGTATCGACCCACTTGCTTTCATCCACAATACAGACAAATTCATCACTGGCGGAGGCAACAATTTTTTCGCGGGTGAGGGCAGCGCCACCGCCTTTGATAAGTTGCAAATTTGGGTTGGTCTCATCTGCGCCATCAACGTATATTTGAATTCGGTCGACGTCATTGAGATCAAGAACCTTGATGCCATGCGATTGAAGTCTCTCGGCAGAGGCCTCTGAGCTAGCAACCGTGGCGGCAAATTTTGAACGGTGTTCGGCAAGCATATCGATGAAATAGTTCGCGGTAGAACCCGTGCCTATTCCGAGAATGCTATCGGAGTGGAGTTTGGGAATGCTGTAGTTGATAGCAGCTTCAGCAACCGCTTTCTTCATCTCGTCTTGATTCATTTTTTTGACCTGCCGAATTTACGATTCGTCGTTCCTGATGCTAGGGTCGACCTTGATGATGGTGTTACCATTTGCGGACTTAAAAACCTGCCATACTCACATATATTACCAGTAGTCAGAAAACAGCGCCTATGTCCGAGTTATATATAAAAAAGATACTGCAGTCTCGCATCTATGATCTGGCGACGGAAACGCCGTTGGAGCGTGCACCCATTATGTCTGAGCGTTTAGATAATGAAGTGTTCTTAAAACGCGAAGATATCCAATCGGTGTTCTCGTTTAAACTTCGAGGCGCATACAACAAGCTGCTTTGCCTTTCTGATAAAGAAAAGGCACGAGGTGTAATCGCAGCCTCTGCGGGAAATCACGCTCAGGGTGTAGCAGAGGGTGCTCGTCATTTAGGCATTAAAGCAACCATTGTGATGCCGAAAACGACGCCTGATATTAAGGTGGGCGCGGTTAAAGCTCGTGGTGCTCGAGTAGTACTCAAGGGCGATTCCTACGATGAGGCATCAGACTATGCCCAACAACTGGTGTCTGAAAAGGGACTGACTTATGTTCATCCCTATGATGATCCGGATGTCATTGCTGGTCAGGGAACCATTGGTATGGAGATACTCCAGCAGTGCCCGAACGATTTAGATGCTGTCTTTGTCGCAATAGGCGGCGGCGGTCTCTGTGCGGGCGTCGCGACTTACATTAAGTATGTTCGCCCTGAAGTAAAGATAATCGCTGTTGAGGCGGAAGATTCTGCCTGTCTTGATCTTGCTATGAAGACCGGTCGGCGAGGTAAGTTGAAGCAGGTCGGTTTGTTCGCGGATGGCGTGGCAGTCGCACAGATAGGCAAAGAGACATTTCGGCTTTTGAAAGACCGTGTGGACGAAGTCATTACCATCAGTACTGACGAGATCTGTGCAGCAATAAAAGATACGTTCGATGATACGCGCTCGATTGTGGAGCCGGCGGGCGCTCTTTCCCTTGCGGGCATAAAAAAATATGTCGCGCGTGAAAAGTGTCAAGGCAAGACACTGGTTGGAATCAACTGTGGCGCCAATATGAACTTTGACCGCCTTAGATATATCTCTGAGCGCACCGAAATAGGCGAGAAGCGCGAAGCCGTCTTGGCGGTCACAATCAAGGAAAAGCCAGGCAGTTTTAAGCGGTTTTGCCGGGATATTGGCAGCCGCAATATCACCGAATTTAACTATCGTTATGCTGATAACGATTCCGCGCATATTTTTGTGGGTGTCCAAATAGACCCGGACGAAGGTCGAGCGGGGCTGCTAAAAAGCCTGCGAGGTGATGACTATAACGTGATTGATCTAACCGAAGACGAGATGGCCAAGTTACATGTTCGGCATATGGTAGGGGGTCACGCACCGAGTATTACGGACGAAGTCGTCTATCGTTTCGAGTTTCCTGAGCGGCCAGCAGCGCTAATGCGATTTTTGAATACGTTGGGAAGTCGCTGGAATATCTCGATGTTTCACTATCGCAACCACGGTGCTGCCTATGGCCGAGTACTACTTGGCATGCAGGTGCCTGTGCGAGAGAGAAAAGAGATGGGCAAAATGCTCGATAAATTAGGTTATCAGTATTGGGACGAAAGCAAAAACCCAGCGTATAAGCTATTTTTAGGTTAAGTGGCCTCTGGGTAGGTGAGCTTTAATCTGGATAAACTCAGAGTCAGTTAATATCCCATGCATCGGGATATCCCAAGGTTGCGCATCAATACGCTCTACTTGTTGGCAGTGATGCGCTAGACCAATCAAAATCAGTGTCGAAGTGTCTTTTTCAGCAGTCGTATTGGAGCGCGCAAGTGTGCGGTCGTAGTAGCCTGCTCCCATACCCAAGCGGTTTCCGTGCTGATCGAAACCAACCAGTGGAACTAAAATTAGATCCAATGCCTGTGCATCGAGTATCTCTGTGGTTTTTGGTTCTTCAATGCCGTAGCGGTTTTTAACCATAGGTGAATCGGGCGAATATCGCCCGAAGCACAGCTCGTTCTCTTTTTCTGGATCTAATATAGGCAGAAAGCAGGCTTTGTCTGTATCTATAAGCCGTTCCATCAAAACACGCGGGTCGATTTCCCCATCATTCGGCCAGTAGAGACCAATTTGTGTTTTATCGGCATGCAAATTTAGCTGGAAAAACGCATCTGCAATTTGATTTGCGGCGTCTAATTGTTGATTGTTGCTGAGAGATCTGCGGCGAGATCGGAGTTCGGAGCGTAGATTGGAATGGTGCATAGAAATTAAAGCCCCAAGGTGCCGTTTGCCGAACTGGCCCTTGAACTCTAAGGTTCAAGGTGGAAACTCTCGTATTACATCAGGCTTCCCGTCGAGCGGGCTTGCACAACAGCAACATCTAAGAGAATCCGAGGGTAAAATTCATAAGCTCGAGGACGTGTTGGCCATCGAACACCCCAGGGTTAATAGCGATTATACTCGCTTATCTACCAAGCAAAAGGGTTGAACCCTAGACTTTAGTTGGATTGCTCCAAATTCATCGACTGAATCGCAGAACTGATCTTATCTTGTAGCCGTTCCACGCCCGAACTGATAATGCTGTCGGTGCGGCTAGCTTTTTGTGCTGTAACCAGCTCGTGCGATAGATTGAGCGCTGCCATAATGGCGATTCGCTCTAGCCCAATGACTGAACCAGCATTGCGCACTTCAGCGAGTTTTTGGTCTAGGATGCGTGCAGATTCGAGCAGATCCTCGCGCTCTTCCGGTCCGCAATTAATTTGATATTGCTTCTCTAGAAGCGTGATCGTGACGGTGGTTGTATCCGACATGAGATTATCTAGTTTTCCTGCATTGATTTAAGGCGAGAAATAATAGATTCCACTTTTTGTCGTGCAACCTGATTTTTTTCTATGAGTTCGCCGCGCTCCTGCAGGAGTTTAGACTCCTGCACCTTCAGCATCGCATTTTGTTTCTGAAGGTGATCGCAGAACGCGATAAGTTCGTCAATCTTAGACTCAAGAGGTTGAAGTGTCGGTTCGCTCATTTTTATGTGCTCGTGGTGCTAATACTAATATCAAAATGTGTTTAATTGGCCAAGTAAGGCCACTCCTATGCATACACTCTTGCGTATGAGAGGAGTAAACTATGTTTCACTATAGATTCCCATCTCGCGGTGGTCAATCATTGGAAATACAGGATTTGCAGAGTTTGGATGCAAATTCATAAACAAATAAGGTGCTTGTGTGATTTCGCATGAAGATTTGAGAGCCCAATTGGAGGAACTCGGTGCTGTAATTGAGGCGTCTGAGTTGCATGGGCATTTGTGTGGCAGGTTGGTGGTAGGTCAAACGATAGTGGGTCCTTTTGGGAAAAAAATTCTCGGAGAATGCTTAGGTTTGTCGCCGGAAGAGGTTGATGCATCGGCAGGCTCATTCACAGAGTTAGCGGAGCAAATCACAGCGCTGCTTGAAAAAGACTTGTTTAGTTTTCAGCTATTTTTGCCTTCGGATATAGAGGCTATGAGTACCCGACTAGAAGCGCTGTCGGAATGGTGTCAGGGTTTTCTGGCTGGGCTTGCCAGCTCCGCCGGTCTCGGTGACAGCGATGTGATGATTGGGGAAAATGCCACCATCAAGGATTTAATTGAGATTACTCAAGTCAGCTTGGATATTGACGAGTCGGATGAAAGCGAGGAGCTCTTTGTAGAGGTTTGCGAATATGTGCGCTTAGCCGTATTTAATTTGTTCGATCAATTCCGTCTACAAGATGGGGAAAGTGTTTCTACTGGCGTTGAACAGTCGATTCACTGATTTAGACCTTTAAGCGGTGATTACTCTATGATCAAAGTAAAAGAATACAAATCGCGCCGTCGCAGTTTTATGAATCAGATGGGTAAAAACGCCATCGCGATTATTCCTGCAGCAAAAGAGGCGACGCGCAGCCGAGATACACAGTATACGTTTAGACAGGATAGTGATTTTAGCTATCTCACTGGCTTCCCAGAAACAGAAGCAACCGCAGTGCTAGTGCCCGGTCGGCCTCAAGGCGAATTTATATTATTTTGTCGCGATAAAAATCTGCAAAAAGAAATTTGGGATGGCTATCGGGAAGGCCCTGCTGGTGCGCGCGAAAATTATGGCGCGGATGATGCTTTCCCAATAGAAGACATGGATGACATTCTTCCGGGGTTGATAGAGGGGCGTGAAAAAGTATTTTTCAGCGTGGCCAAGCACCCTGACCTAGATAAACAGCTTTATCAATGGCTTAAGCATATCCGCGCACAGTCCCGCACGGGAGCTTCAGCGCCGGGTGAGATCGTCGATCCTGATCATCTGCTTCATGAGATGCGGCTGATAAAAAGCGCCAGTGAACTAAAGGTGATGCGCAATGCAGCAAAGATCTCTGCTCAAGCACATTGTCGAGCAATGCAAGCAGCGCGGCCGGGCATGCACGAGTACGAGCTGCAGGCCGAAATTGAGTATCACTTCGCTCGTGAGGGTGCCATTGCACCTGCATACAATTCAATCGTTGGATCGGGTGCCAACGCCTGTATATTGCACTACACCGAGAATCGTAAAAAGATGGAAGACGGTGATCTGGTGCTAATTGACGCCGGTGCGGAATATCTAGGTTACGCGGCTGATATTACTCGCACCTTCCCTGTAAACGGACGTTTTTCGCCCGAGCAGCGCGCGATATATGAGATCGTTCTCGATGCCCAAGAAGCAGCCATCGATGCTTGTCGACCGGGATCAAGGTTTAACGAACCGCATGAAGAAAGCGTGCGCGTTATCACTAAGGGCTTAAAAAACCTCGGCTTACTTGAAGGCCGAGTCGATAGCCTTATAAAAAAACGTGCCTACTTTGATTTTTATATGCATCGAGCTGGGCACTGGATCGGTATGGATGTGCATGATGTGGGCGAATACAAAGTCGATGGGTCAGATAGCGCTTGGCGAGAATTTGAGGCCGGGATGGTAACGACCATTGAACCGGGTATTTACATTCAGCCTGACAACAAGAACGTCGATAAGAAGTGGCGCGGGATTGGTATCCGAATTGAAGATGATATTTTGATTCGCAAGGATGGCAATGAAGTGCTGACTGGCGGTGTGCCAAAAACAGTCGAGGAGATCGAGGCATTGATGACCCAGGAGTTGGTAGCCTAGTTAGATTTAGCTAGGCAGCATCAGAACGAATAATGGAAAACTATAAAGCAATTGTGGTTGGGGCAGGGCCAGTGGGTGCAGCACTGGCGCTCGCGCTTTCACGTGTTGATGAAAACCAGCCCATTTTGCTTTTGGATGCGGCAGCCGCCTTACCAAAATACAGCCCAGAAAAACCAGATGCGCGCATTTTTGCGTTAAATGAAGGCGCACGTTCGCTTCTTGATCAACTCGGCGTCTGGTCTGATATTCAATCGCAGCGCTGCTTGCCGTATTCCCGTATGCAGGTTTGGGATGCACAGGGCACCGGTAGTATCGAATTTGATTGCGTGGATTCTGGCGCCGATTTTGACACTAGGTCACTTGGCCATATTGTCGAGGCCAACCTGATTCAGGAGATGCTCACAAAGGCAATCGACAATCAGCCAAATATTCGCTTGGTTCATCCTGAGAAAGTGTCTGATTTAGATCTTACAGATAACCAAGCGATACTTGGTTTAGAGTCCGGCCAGCGAGTGCAAGCAGAGTTAGTGTGTGCGGCCGACGGTGCCAATTCTTCCTTGCGTCAAATGGCAGGCATTCAGGTTAATGAAGAGCACACTGGCCAAGAGGCCATTGTTGCCAACGTTTGGCATGAGTTGCCTAACGAATGCTGTGCTTGGCAAATATTTATGCCGACGGGGCCTTTGGCATTTCTGCCGATGGCAGATTTCGAAGGTCGGCATCTATCCTCCATTGTTTGGTCACTGGACCAAGAAGACGCAGAGCGTCTAAAACAAAGCTCAGATCAGGAATTTGAATTCGCACTCACACGCGCAATAGAAGAGCGTTTTGGCCAAGTCTCACTGATGTCAAAACGATTTAGTTTCTCGCTGGTACAGCGCCATGCTCAGACCTATGTGCAACCTTCTTTTGCATTGGTCGGTGATGCGGCACACAGCATTCACCCACTGGCGGGGTTAGGTGCGAATATTGGTTTCCAAGATGTCGCAGCCTTAACCGAAGAGCTGGCGCGCGCGACAAGTCGCTCGATCCCTTGGGGTAATCTACAAATACTTAAACGTTACCAGCGCGCGCGACAGTTCGATAACGAGCTGGTGCTAAAGTCCATGAAAGGGTTTAAAGACCTGTTTGGCCAGACCAACCCAGCTATTGCCGCGATTCGAAACCTTGGTCTTCAAGGTGCTAATGTCACCCCTGCAATTAAGCGCAGGTTTATTCAGCAGGCAACGATGTCACGTTGAAAGACTATACGAAGAAAAGTAATAGGCTAAA
>CAZUTO010000016.1:48288-49458 GCA_964623085.1 uncultured Porticoccaceae bacterium | reverse complement strand
GGTTCAGGTTCAGGTTCAGGAATTTCGTCTTGTATTACCGGTGGCGTTGGTTCAACAATAGGTTCTGGGATCTCTTGTTCTTCTAGCAACAAGCGCGCAAGGTTTTCAGGTATTTCCTCTTTGTCTTCTCGACTAAGTTCAGGCACAGATACCCAGGGTATGACGATGGCAAATACCAGAAAGACCGACAGAAAAATAATCAGCAATTTGCGGTATTTCTTATCCTCGTCACGAACGCTGGACCAAGGCAGCGCTAGATCAGGGCCATCAAAAGTAGGCATTTATCGCGCTTGCCCAGTTTGAGCTATTGGACTCTGACTTAAAGCCTCAGCGCTTAAAATATCAGCATTGGAGGATGTCAGAACGTCTTCAGCTTTGGCTCCAGGGATTTGATTGACAGCCAGGGCAATATCCCGATAGTTTTCAGCAGCGCAGGTTTGAATAATGCTTTTCAATATCCAATAGGGTGTGTCTTTGTCACCCATAATGGTGACGGCAAACCCATCTTGCTCTTCCCGTTCAGTGAGATTGGTTTTTCTACTAGCCTGATGCTGAAGTTCTTCGGAAAGCGCAACAATTTCACCATTGTTGGTGAGCTCAAGTGTGTTGAGTTCTGCCACTGGACGTCCGCCGACGACAATTGCACCGCGATTAACCAAAACAACCAGTGTTTCTTCAGGTGCTCGCTCAGAGTTCGATGAAGGTAAATCCAAAGAGTCGTCTGTTTCGAGTACTTCAACATTGCCGGAGTTGATTAAAAGAAAGAACACCAAAATGGTAAAGATATCCATTAAGGACACTAAGTTCAGGCCTGCTACCTTGGTCTTCTTTTGATGGCGAGCGCGCCGTTTAATGCGTGCGGAGCGTTTCATAGTTGAGTGCCTGTTGCGTTGGCAGCTATTTCAGGAGCATCGCCTAGGGATACATCTGGAAACAGCTCGGCATCAACGACATCTGCGACCACTACTGTTTTGTATGAGCGAATCGCATCCATTGCTGAGACGATGGTTTGGTAGTCGGTGTTCGGCTCGGACAACAACGATATATCGCGTTTTTCGATACCTTCGTCACTTAGGCGTCGTTTTACCTCTTGAAGAACCAGTGTGAGTAGCTCGAAATCGTGACCTAACTGGGTGTCGCCGTTTTCGAGCGTGATTTGCTTTAGGGGCA
>CAZUTO010000016.1:22807-48188 GCA_964623085.1 uncultured Porticoccaceae bacterium | reverse complement strand
GGCCAAAGAGTCCTGTCGCACGATGACTTCGAGTACTTTTGGTTTGTCATCTTCATCTGCGCTCTGTGACTCTGTCGCCAAATCTGGCAGATTTAGATCCAATACTGTGGTGTGAGCGAAGACCATGCTCAGAAGCAGTACAGGTACTAAAATAATCATCAGGTTCATAAATGAGGTGATATCGAGTTCAGCCTCTTTATGCGTGCGACGGCGTTTAGCTAGCATTGTTTTTTGACCAATATTCCCGTTTTAAATCAATCTGTGAATCTGCGTCTATTTTTGCTTTTTAAGACGTTCCCTGATTCGAAACTGGGCTGGCTTTTACTTGTTTGGCAGAGACAGTTTTTTCAACTTTTTCTGCTTCTAACGGATTGAATAGCATGTTGATACATTTCACACCGACCATTTCTAAGCTGTCGACGATCTCTGACGTTTTGGTGGTGAGCAATGAATTAAAAATGAGAAGCGGAATCGCTGCGATTAGACCGAAGGCAGTGGTATTCATTGCCAAAGAAATACTCTGAGAAAGCAGGGTTGCTTTTTCGGTTGGATCTGCATTAGCAACCGCTGTAAACGCAGCAATAAGGCCAATAATAGTCCCAAGAAGACCAAGTAGCGTCGAGATGTTAGCGAGCATCGCGAGGTAGGGTGTCCGCTTCTCGAGCCGGGGAAGGGTTTCAAGCACGCCTTCTTCCATGGCGTATTCGACATCTTCACGTCGGCGTGTTCCTCCCATGCGTGCGATGCCAGCGGCGAGAATGCGCGCAACAGGAGTATCATTTGAATGACCGAACTTGATCACAGAGTTGTAATCGCTGCGCTTAAGCATTGGCAAAATTTCGTCGAACGCTTTGCGATTCGCGGTTTTAGTGTTTGCCAACACGACCCAACGCTCGATAGTAATAGCCAAGCCAATAAAAAGTACCAAAGCGATGGGGTACATAAAAGGTCCGCCGTTTTGGAAAAAGCGGAGTATTGTGTTGAGAAATTCCATGGTCTTCGTTCTCCAACAATCAGTGGTTTAGTTCAGGAGTAGGGTTGTTCTTTAGGTCATCAGCAAAGGTGCGATGGCGTGCGAATTCGCTTGGTTCTAGATGCGGGAAAATCCGCTCAAGTTGTTCGTCATAACTCTGTTCAATTACTTGTAAGTCGTCGGCTTGTTTCCAAGGTACGATGGTCAGTACATTGGGCTGTTCTTGGTTGCCGGTGACAGTCGATTCGATGTTAATTTCATCATTTTGTCCGTGGACAAACCCGGCTACGAGTATGATTAAGGTGATTTCGGGCCGTTTCATATATTTACTCGGTTCTAGCTAGAGTCATACTTGAACGCGTTCGCTAGCTGCCTTGCGACTGAATGCGGCGTTCGATATCGATAATCCAACCACGATGTTGGCGATTGGGTTCTTCTGCGAGATCAGCACATTTCTGGTACTCAGCGAGAGCCTTAGGCCATAAACCCATGTATAGATCGTAGAGTATCCCAAGATTACAGTGGGCTTCAGCGTTGTCTGGCCATTTTGCGAGCGAGTTCAGATAAAAAGTCTCTGCAGCGGCAAAATCACCCCGTTCACGCTTCAAAATAGCCAATCGATTGTAGGCATCGAGGTTCATCGGGTTAATCTGAATTGCTCTACTCCATGATGTCTCCGCCGCTTCAAAATCGTCTGTCTGGTAGTGGGCGATGCCAAGATTTACCCAAGGGCCAGATAGTTTTGGCGCCGTGACTGTCATGTCTTCAAAAATAAGCGCTGCTTCTGCCCAGTTTTTTATCTCCATTGCCGCGACGCCTGCTTCGAATCTTGCTTTGATATCGCCGCTAATCGAAGGTACATTTTCTAAATAGGGATTTGGCTGAATAACAGGAGAAATCTGTTCTTGCGCCGGATTAACCATGTTCTCGTTTCCATTATCGCTCGACGCCGTTGCACCAGAGCCACTGGGGATGGTGCTGCAGGAACTCACCAGCAGTATTAGGCCGCATAACAGTGCACACCAGATGGACTTATCAGTGAATCCCACGGCTCACCTCTGTACGGCTTTCAACTTTGTTATAGCGAGCGGGCAGCAGTTTGGCCAAGGCAGCGAAACTACTCTTTACCCACTTATCGTAATCGCCATTCCAACTCCGCTGAATATTTGCTTCATGGAGTTCAATAGCCTTATCTTCAAAGGGGTAGGCTTGTTCTTCTAATAGGATGTCATATTGTTCGAGGGCAAGGGCATCTAGCTCACTGGGGCGTTGTGAGTCGAATATCGCCCGGCTTAATTCCGCGTAAACCTCACCAATTTGATAGCTCGCTTGTGTGGTGAATTCGGCAACCCCAAAATCCAGCACACGATTGTAGGCATTCAATGTAGTCTGCAATGATGTTTGCTTTGCTTTCAGGCTGTCAGGTAACGGCAGTGTTAATCTAAGTGCAGCGAATCGGTCGTATTCTTGATTGGCCAGATCTGTGGCCGCCCAAGCACCGAGGTAACGCGATCGGTTGTCCGCGTTATTCGCATTATCCAAAATACGATTCAACCAACGGTTGCGCGCTCGTATGTCGCTACTATTTAATTCAGCGAGCTGGTAATAGGCTTCCATCGTAAATTCAACGGGGGAAGGGTAGCTCGCTACATAGCGCTCCAGTACGTTTTTAGTGCGGTGATCTGCCCCAGCCCGTTCATATAGCTCAGCACTGAAATAGAGCGATTGTCGTTTTATTTCTGGATCTTCTTCACGATCGACCATAGCTAACACCGCGTTAGCGGCAAGCTCCCATTCTTCAAGTTCTTGGTATACCAATACTTGTTTTGCAGGAATCTGTTCACTGAGAGGATGTGCTTGGTAGGTGCTCGAAAAACGTTGTAGCTCTGCGCTTGATTGTTCCCACTCCTCAAGCTCCATCAGATAATTGATGGCGTCGAAATGGGCGATGATCGCAACTTCGGAAGTCGGTGAGCGATCTCTAATCGAAAGAAGCATATCGATGGACTCGCGCAATTGTCCTTGATCTGCAAGTTGTTCGCCTTGGCGATATAGACTTGCGGCCATGCGTTCTTCAATGTCAGGAATGAGTTCGTCGTCGGAAGGCAGAATAGCTAGTAGCTGTTTGTAAGCAGCTTCCGCTTCGATAAATTGTGCTAACTCGAATTGGCTATGCCCAATAATTAGCCAGGCCGTTCGCAGTGTTTGATGGTCGGGCTGGGGCTGCCAGTTGGTAAGACGCTGGCTTGTCTCGATGGCCGATTCCAATTCATTGTTTTGAAAAAGTTGATCGCTTGCTTGGGCTAACACGCTTGCAGCGCGATCATCAAACGAATAGGTGTCGGCAAAGCGGATACTGGCTTCCAGTTTTTTGTCATGCCATATCGTTGAGCTTTGTCCTGGTAAATCGGGCAAATTGGAAATCTGGCTGTCGATGGAGAGAATGACGTTGTACCCTGCGTCCGCGCCATATTCATCACTCTTATAGACATAGGCGACTTTTTCATATGCCTCGGCAGCTTCGATAAAGGCGTTTGCAGCGAAAAAAGCTTCGCCCATCAAATAGGCGAATTTCGATACCTGGATGTCACTTGGAAAAGTGAGAATAAACTCATCGTAGTATTGCGCTGCTTGCAGATAGGCTTCGATCCGTTCTTGATGACTAAGCGCTATGTTTTCATCTTGCGCAAGCGCGTGGTTGTGGCTTGCTAGCTCCTGCAGATACTCGCTTAGGTAGGGTTTGAGTTTGGTTTTAACAGCGTCTCCTTTGAGCGCCCAATACTGGCTTCGGACACCATAATTGGCGATAAACTCTTCCTTGGCAGGGGCTATCAGACTCGGGAAGTTGCCGTTGTAGTATGTTTGTAATGCAGCTTCGCTGAAGTCCGGTGCTTTATCGGCGAACGGTTGCTCTTTAACAAATGCTAAATAAGTGTCCGCCGCATCTTTGAAGCGCTCTTGAGATTCATAGAGTGAACCAAGATTTTGATAGAGGAGGGCACTGTAGGGACGAGGTCCCAATACACTCAGTGTTTCCTGAATACTTATTGCCCCACCGAGATACGAAAACGCGATGGAACTGACTCTTAGCGTATCTTCCGCCAAGTTTTGCTGTGTGTTGGTGAGTTCATTAAGATTTTCTTGACGGCCAATGAGCCGATCAAGAACTAACATAAAAGAACCTAGCGCTGGCTGATATTGATTGAGTTTAAAGTCAGACCAGCCGAGCATGTAGAGCGCACTTTCATAAAAATCGGTTTGTTTTCCCTGTGTGACAACGGCACTGTAATGATGTTTGGCCGTACCATAGTTGTTCTCGCTAAACGCGCGCTCTGCTAATCGAAATTCAGCTTCGGCGGCAAATTTTGAATCTGGATATTCTTCTATTAAGCGAGTAAGTGTATCTTCGGATAGCTCGGATTTGGCATCAAGTGCGTACGCCTTGGATAGCTGATATAGCAATCTTTCTGTGTCTTGGCTTTTTTCAGAATTTTCAAGCAGACGCTCGTAGAGTGAAATAGGGGTAGTGAACAGACCCGCTCCTGAATTGCCACTACCGACAACCTCGACACCTTCAATTAACGCATCCTCGCTTATACTCATTTGAAGATCTGCGAGGCGAGTATTTATCTGATGCCGAACTTTTTGGTCTTCGATAATTTCTAGCGCGTCGAGATAATTTTCGACGACTTGCTCAGTTGGCAGTTTAGATACTGAGCGTGCAATATCTGGCAGCGCTGCACTGGGGAGGTCGGCGATGGTTGCTCCTGGCCTAGCAGTCTCAGGATGACTAGCGCATGCAGATAAAATGATACTCGCCAAAAAAATGAGTCCGCCAAATATCGTTTTAGCTTGTCTTAGTCTCATGGCGCTGCTGCTCCTTGATGGTCAGCATCGTAGATGCGAGCAATGGAGAGCTTTGCTTCCGATAGATATACACGGAGGCGTTTTTTCTGACCATTTAACTCATCGCGGATTTCGTCGACAAGCGATTGTTCTGCGGCTTCAATGAGTTGATCGATCGCAATTGAGCCACTGTCTAATCTGGACCTTAGCTCATTGATTCGGTGTTTGTATGGAGCAATGTCGGGCGCGGATGCGAAAATCTGTGTCACCCTGTGGTGTGTTTTTTTCAGCGATTCGAGGTTGTCTTCCACCTCCATTGCTGTGCGTTTCTGGTCATAGATGTTAACCGCGAAATCTTCAGCTGCCTGCCAGAGCATAAGGCCAGAATAGAATTCTAGTGGTTCTTCAAATGACGACGTGTCTTCGCCAGACTGTCGTAGCTTTTCGATACGCGATTTAGAATCTTCGATTCGCGTTTTTAAATTAACTGTGTCTCCAGTGGTGAGGGCGAGGTAGTCTTTTTGATTTTCAATGTCGCTATTTTTTTCCTGCAGGCGTTTACTTTTCTGTTCAAGCTCTCGAATTTGAGATTCAAGATGCATGGTGTCGAGAGCCTCTTGATCTCTTAGACGAAGCAACTGCCTTTCATCGAGCATGTGGGAATAAAGATCGAGACGTTGTGTCCACAAGTCGATCATGCTCCTAAGCTCGCGGAGGTCTTGGAATTCATGCGCCCGTTCTTGAAATTGGTTGAGCGAAAATAGCTCCGCTAGTTGCTGCGCGCGCGGCGCGCTTACTGCCTCAGCTCGGGTTTCAAATCGGCTTTGTTTTTCGTTTAGCAACGCGGTGGCTTGGAAACGACCTTGCTCTATAAATTCGAGAAGCGCTTCAATTCTTTCGATCTCCGAAACGTAAGTGGTTTCAGCCTGTTCGTAGGCGGACAAAGCTTCGCCTGTTGCACCTAGGCGCTCGTACGCTACTGGGATAGACACAAGCGCTTCTTTTGCCGCTGGCGATAATAATGAACGTCGAGCTAGTTCATTCCAGGGCTTTAATGCGGAGACATAGTCGGATTGTTCTATTGCTGCACGCCCATAACCGAGCAGTGCTGTATCCGAATCAATGCTAGTCAGTTGTACCTGACTAAATTGACCGATTGCATCGGTGCTAGATCCGGCTAACAGAAAATTGTATCCCGCTGCTGTGCGAATCTTATCGATTAATGCTAGATCATCTTTGGTCACTGGTTTCAGATCATAAACAGCGTCTACTGCATTTTTGTAATGAGGTGTTGCAGCCTGGTGGTTTTCCGTTCGGCTTAACGCCGTAGCCACGTTAAAGTAGGCATAGGGCAAAAATTCACCATAGGAACGAGGGTCTTTTAACAATAGTTCAGCGTCATTGATACGATCTGTCTTGATCGCTAAGTTGGTGCGAATCATTTGCACACTGGGAGCGAGATGGTGTTCCACCTTCTCTGTAACTTTGCTTGCAGCTTGTTCCGATAACACCCAGTCTCCGCGCAAATAGTGAAGCCGAGCAAGGTAATACCAAGCCGCGTTGCGAACAGTCTCAGGATGATTTTGATCGAGCAGTTCGATAAATATTTCTTCGGCAACATCGGCCATGCCATACGCAAGACTGATTCCTGCTTTCATGAGCTCGGGGTTATCGCCGTGGCCGGTTATTCCACCTCGCATCTGCGCTAGATGAAGTTCAGTCAGCGCGTCTAACTCGTGATTTTGGAAATAGTGGTAAAGCGCATTACCGTACTGTAGGTCTACCACACGTTCTATGCGTCCAGCGTCTTGTCCGAGCGCAAGCCAAGGCAGTAGCAATAAGAGTGCAGAGAGGCTTCGCCTTGAAATAGAGGCCATATGCAAGAGGGGGGAACTCATAAGGATAGGCTGATTATGAAGTGCCTAGATATCCCACTCTTTGACGCTAAACTCTGGCTGCTGTTTTGTCAGTGAGTCGTCAATGATGAGTTCCAATAACAACGGATCTTGTGTCTTTTCAATATCGACTGAGGTCCCGCGTTTGTATTCTCGGCCTTGCGGACCTATTCCAGTAAAAAATGCGGTGATTTCGTGATTGCCTGATCGCAAGTTGCCTATGTGTAAACGTTGCACCCCACCTCTATGCAGAGCGTCTATCTGCCGCTCGGTATAGAGATGGCTGGCAATAAGATCACCATCGATTTCTAGTTTGACCGAATCTAGCTGGAAGTATTCACCGACGTCTATCGATAAAAATAATGCGATCTGTGTGTTGGCAGGAAAGAGTAGCTCTTCTTCTAGAATGAGTAAGTCTCTATTCAGTTTGAGTAGCGTGTCTTTGAGATCTTCAACCTCGGTACTTAGAGAGCTTTCTTCTTGCGTCGGTTCTAGAACCCAATCTGGTAGATCCTGCGCCGAAACTTTGAAAGAGATAGCGAGGGTAAATGCGGCTAGCATCGTTGTAAAAAACTGCCATTTCACAGACCAACTCCTTGGATAGGTGAACCTGTTAAAAAAATTGTATAAATGCATATCTCACCAAATTACGTGATGCCTTGAAGGCTCAGTGATAGAAGAGCAAATTTGATAAGGGAAATATAAAGAAAAAAGGGGTTTATTCGTTGTTTGCACGAGCGTTTTGTGACCTGTGCATCACTCTTTTTGGCGAACCTGATATTTCAGGCCATAACTGCGTGGATAGTGCTTCTAATTTTACTCTGGCGGTTCTAAACCACTACTAAAATGCACTTTACCCTGAAGGTCGATAATGATGGCGTCAAAATCATCGAATTCTTCTATGAGGGCGAGCCCTTTTTCTTTTCCGAGTACGAAAAGGGTGGTAGACAAAGGGTCAGTATCAAAACCATGCGGTCCGATCACTGATACGCTAGTCAGCTCGCCGGCACTGCTCCCGGTCGAGGGATTTAGGATGTGATGCACACGTTCGCCGCTATCTGGGTCGATAAAAAAGCGTTCATAGTCTCCGGAGGTAGAAATAGAAAAATTTTCAAGCGGAATGCGAATGGCAGTTTCCGCAGAACGTGGATTTTTTATACCGACAATCCATGGTTCGCCGCGTTTGTCGCCCAGCATTCTCGAGTCACCACCTGCTGAAATAGCGGCGTGTTCAATACCTTGGTCGGTCAGGATCCTCACGGCTTGATCTACGGCATACCCTTTTGCTATGCCGCCGAGGTCAATTCTTACGTTGGGATTTGAAAATTGAATTGTTTGAGATGTTTTATCAAACCTAATCAGACGATAGTTTATCGATTTTGTTAATGCTTCTATTTGCCCTTGAGTAGGTTTAACTGCTTCGCGGTAATCGAACAAATGCCCGAGACTTGCGAAAGTGATATCAAAAGCACCCGAACTAATTTCACTATAGAACAGTGCTTTATCTATCAGTGTTGCCAGCTCGTCCGATACATCTAAAGGCTCCGCATAGGCATTTTGATTGAGTAGCGCGAGCTCACTAGTTTCGATGTAAGGGCTGAGCTTGTTATGAATTCGCCACATTTCCATCGCCACATTTTCATGCGCGCGATTGGCAGCGGTGGTATTTTCCGACCAAAGCTGCACGCTGACATTGGTACCAAAGATTTCGTGTTCGCGAAAATGCCATTCGGCCGTCGCCGAGTGCGTGCACCATAAGACAGTGAAAATACTGATAACCAATCTGGCATGAAGTAATGAGTTCATCTATAGCTGGGTTAGTCTGTGAGGCGAGTCAGTGATTATCATGGGGCTATCCATTTTATTCAGTCAAGTTTGTTCGATTCATTTGCTTGGATGATAGACTGCGAGTGAGAACAATCCGCTAAGTGGTTTTATAAGCAGTAAATTTTGTCGATTGGGTTGTGATTATTGTTAACAATATACCTGTTGTTCTTCTGATAATTACTGTTAGAATGCGCATTAACTATTTGTAGGGATAGTGCTGCGTGGGCAGTACTAGTCAGGTTAAAGGTTATGTTAGAAGAAATGCATATGTTAGATGAGTCACAAGAGAATTCCTTTACAGATGAAAAGGACGATCATGGTGCTGATGTGATTGCAACGGTGGCGCTTATCTCTTTTGTTTTATTGGCAGTCATCCATTTCTGCTATACAGGTGGGTTGCCCGCTTTTTTTGAAAAAGTATTTTGATAAATAATTAGAACAAAAAAAGGCGGCCAATGGCCGCCTTTTTTTGTTGTCTGTAAAAAATCACAGATAATAGAACTCCAATATAGAGACAGAGGATGCGTTCAAGATGACACGTATAGGCGTAATGGGGGCTGGCGGCCGAATGGGGCGTTCACTGATGGAAGCAGTAGTGAATGATGATGGTGTTCAGTTATCTGCCGGAGTTGTTCGTCCTGGAAGTCCTTTTGTTGGTGTTGAAGCTGGAGAGCTATTGTCCTCTAGTTCGAGCGGCGCTGTATTGGTAGAAGCGCTGAGTCAGGTTGGTGATGACTTTGACGTATTGATTGACTTTACTTCCCCTGATTTGACGCTCGCAAACTTGAGAAGCTGTGCAGCGCTTGGAAAAAAAGCCGTTGTGGGTACGACGGGTCTTTCGGCATCTCAGTTTGAAGAACTGCGAACACTCGCAGAGCAAATGCCAATCTGCTTTGCTGCGAACTACAGTACCGGTGTCAATCTGATTTTGAATTTGTTACAGACAGTCGGTAAAACCGTCGGTGAGGATTCGGATATTGAAATATCGGAGGCGCATCATCGTCATAAAGTGGATGCTCCATCTGGCACCGCTCTGGCTATGGGCGAGGTGGTAGCAGAATCTCTTGGACGAGATCTAGATGAATGTGCGGTCTATGCTAGAGAAGGAATAACTGGAGAGCGGCCACAAAATACCATTGGGTTTTCTACGGTGAGGGCAGGGGATATTGTCGGTGATCACACCGTATTATTTGCCAGTGAAGGTGAGCGAATAGAAATCACCCATAAGGCGTCTAGCCGCATGGCGTTTTCTCGTGGCGCAGTTAGAGCAGCAAAATGGCTAGATACGCAGCCGCCGGGAAGGCTCTATGGTATGAATGACGTACTAGGCTTTTAACAACAAACAGTCTTCTAGTGCGAGTGGGATTCCGCTCGCGCGCTAATCAATTCTGTTGTAGTTACGGATGACCGGAGGGTTAGCCATAAATTCAGCAATCATTTCCGTTACGCCGGATCGGTTGCCCCAGTCTAAAAACGCCTTATATTGCTCAATTGATTCCCATGCACTGAACATCAACAAACGACCTTTAGTTTCTGCATCCACACAAATATTGTGAACGAGGCAACCGGCTGCTTCACGCGTGCAGTCTGCGATTTCTCCCAAACAGTTAAGAAATTCATCGAGTTTTTCAGGGTAAATATCCATCTGTGTAGTAACAGCGAATGACATTGTATTGCTCCAAAAAAAGATTCACAGCGGATGACGTATGTTGAACCTACTTTATGAAGAACGCAATGGTTGGAATTGTTACAAAACTCAGAATTGTCCCTAGTCCCAAAATAAATGCCGCTAGTCGGGGCGCGAGATTTAAACTGATCAGAAAGATAGTAGGAGTAACCATGGCAGGCATGGCACTTTGTAGCAAGGAGGCATGAAAAATATCTTGTTCGATGGAAAGCACCGATCCGGTGGTGAAAATTAAAAGCGGAAAAAATAGCATTTTGTAGCCGATGGCTGCGGTGGCTGGCAGCACATGTTCTTTTTCAATACTCAGCTGCATTTGCATGCCTACTACTATCATGGCGATAGGTAAGAGTGACAAGCTAAGCCATTCGAGAGGTGTTTGTAGGAATCTAGTAATAGATTCGATAGGTAAGCTAAGCGCAATGACTAAGCTAGCAAAGGGTGGAAAAAGAACAATGCTTTTTATGATCGAAAATACCGATGAACGGTTCTGTGTCTTGTCTCGGAACGCCAGAATAAGTGGGAACGTTATCGATAGCACAATAAAGCTGCCTAGCTGATCGTAAATTATGGCAAAGCCGAGGACGTTATCGTTAGCCAACAGTTTTATGAGTGCGAGTCCTAGGAATGCGGTGTTGCCAAGCCCGGCAAGGGTGATGCAGACGATAGTCGTTTCGTGATTCCAGTTGAGTAATCTGCTTAAGGGTATAAAAATCGCCGCTGAGACTAGCATGCAAACCCAAGCAGAGATGATTGCGAAGAGGGTGTCTGCGTCCAGTTCTAACAATGGCACCTTGGCCAAGACAATCGCTGGCAGAGCGATGTAAATAGCGAACCAATTTAGCGCAGGGGTGAGAACAGTCTTGGCGTTGGAAATGCGTTGTAGGCAAATACCTGTCAGCAGTGACAATAAAACGACGGCATAGATGCCCATTTTGTATACCTAGTGATGCCGATGTTTAAGAGCCATTCGAGGCATTACAGTTTAACTGAATAGTTCTTTGCGACGCACAGTCGCTAGTCGCTAGTGCTGGTAGTTATGTGCTAGGCGCTAGCCTCTTGTTTTACTTTTCGACGGTACTCATGCAGTAAGGGTTCGGTATAACCGTTTGGTTGTTCGGTGCCTTTGAATATCAAATCCTTTGCGGCTTGAAACGCCAAGCTGGATTCAAGATCTGTGGACATCGGTTTGTAGGTGGAGTCCAGACTGTTTTGACTATCTACGATCGCCGCCATACGTATGAGTGTGTCAGTCACTTGTTGTTCTGTGCATATTCCATGTAATAACCAATTGCACAAATGCTGGCTAGAAATTCTAAGTGTGGCGCGATCTTCCATTAGCTCGACATTGTTGATGTCAGGAACCTTTGAGCAGCCAATACCTTGGTTTATCCAGCGCACCACATAACCTAAAAGCCCTTGCACATTGTTATCTAACTCGGCTTGAATTTGCTCCGGACTAAGTGAGTCGGAATCTTGCATGACCGGAATTTCTAAGATGTCATTAATGTTGGCGCAGGCTCGAGATTTAAGTTCATTTTGACAAGCAGTAACGTCAACTTGATGATAATGCAGCGCATGAATCGTCGCGGCGTTTGGTGAAGGAACCCAAGCCGTGTTTGCACCTGACTTGGGATGCTCGATTTTAGTAGATAGCATTTTTGCCATCTCATCTGGCATGGCCCACATGCCTTTTCCTATCTGCGCGCGGCCTTGTAGACCCGATGAGAGTCCTATATCAACGTTCCAATTCTCGTAGGCGTTTATCCAAGGCTGGGATTTCATTGTACCTTTTGGAATCATCGGCCCTTGATAAATGCTGGTATGAATTTCGTCGCCGGTTCTGTCCAGAAAGCCTGTGTTGATAAACACAAGGCGCTCCTTTGCTACCTTTATACATTCTTTTAGATTAAGGGTGGTTCGCCTTTCTTCATCCATAATGCCCATTTTTATTGTATTGGGCGTTAAAGAGAACAGTTGCTCGATCTTTGTGAATAGGTCGCAGGTGAATGCCACCTCGTCAGGTCCGTGCATTTTCGGTTTGACGATATAGATACTGCCAGTACGGGAATTTTGGTGGCGACCATTGTTTTTGACATCATGAAGTCCGATTAGGCTGGTGATCACGCCATCCATGATTCCCTCAGGCACTTGGTTGCCGTCTGCATCAAGAATCGCATCCATCGTCATTAAATGGCCGACATTACGGACCAACAATAGACTCCGACAAGAGATGCTGCTTCTTGTGCCATCCTGTTTTATGATGATTCGGTCTGTGTTCATGGTGCGGGTCAGTGTTTTCCCGCTTTTTTCAAAACGCTCTTCCAGTGTGCCGAGCATGAGCCCTAGCCAATTGCGATAAACCTGTGTTTTATCAAACGCGTCGACCGCAGCTACGGAATCTTCACAGTCTTGAATAGTGGTGAGGGCGGCTTCGAGATTGATATCACTCACGCCTGCTGAGTCAGATCGACCGATTACGGAATCTCGATCTATACAAATCTCAATTTTCAGGCCGTTGTTTTCTAGAAAAATATTGGAAGGCGCTTGGGTGTCGCCAACGTAGCCAAAAAAGGTAGATTGGTCCGCAAGCTGGGTATGAGTGCCATCCGTCAATTTGATGTCGATACTGTCTTCTGAGATTGAATACTCAGTGGCATCAGCATGTGAGCCAGACGCCAATGGCGCAGCTTGATCCAAAAAGGTTTTTGCAAATTCGATGACTTTTTCCCCACGCACCGGATTGTAGTCAGATGTTCTCTCTGCGCCGCCTTTCTCTGGTATTGCATCTGTGCCATAGAGCGCGTCATATAGGCTGCCCCAGCGTGCGTTTGTCGCGTTGAGCGCGAACCGAGCATTGATGACCGGTACGACAAGTTGTGGCCCTGCTATCTGACCTATCTCGTCATCAACATTGGTTGTTTGAATACTAAAATCATTAGGTTCTGGTCGCAGGTAGCCGATATCGGAAAGGAATGTTTTGTAGGCATTTTTATCAAAGGGCTCATCGCGATGCTGCCTATGCCAATCGTCCAGTTGCTTTTGCATCTGGTCGCGTTCCTCTAACAGTGTTTTATTACGCGGTGCAAACTCGGCGACGATGTCAGAAAAGCCCTGCCAAAATAGCGCGCTGTCAATACCGGTTTTCGGCAGCGCTTCATCTTCTATAAATCTGTAGAGGGTTGCAGCAACGCGTAGTTTGTCAGCTTTAACGTAGGAGAACCGTGCTTCTGCGTTTTCTGATTCGTTTGTCATAGATGTTCTCAGAGGAATAAAATTCTCGCCGAGCAGTATTCGGCAAATTCGATGGAAGATGGTAATTTTTGGTCAATAATTTATCAAATGAATGGATAATATTTTCGGTATATTTTTAGTGAATTAAGTGCTGGGCTGTGGCACGTCCTTTGCTATTTCTTGGATCAGATGCCGCATCCACTTGTGTGCTGGATTATGCTGTAGGAGCGGACTCCAAGCAATTTTCAGCTCCATAATAGGAATATCAAAAGGCGGTGGCAGTACTTGTAATTTAGTGTTGTTTTCCATCAAATGTGCGCACCTGCTTGGAATCGTCGCTATTAGATCTGGTTGCTCAGCCAGCGCGAGTGCAGCTTGGTAATGCCGAGTGAAGACGGTAATTTTTCGTTTTGACCCTATTTGATTTAGCGCTTCGTCTACCCAGCCTAAGCGTTGAACGTCTTTCGGATTGATGCCTACGCCAGCGCCCATTCCTGTTTTACTCACCCATACGTGCTGGGATTGCAGATAGTTCTCAAGCGTGAAGTGTTGGCAGATCGGATTCGTTTTCGACATATAGCAACTGAAGCTATCGCGCCAAACTGTTGCCTGATGGAAGGACAGTGGCATGGTGTCAAATCGGTTGATGACCAAGTCAACTTTTCCTTGCTCCACGTCCTGAAAAGACACATCCGAGGGTGTGAGGATATCTAGCACAATATCAGGCGCGTTTTTTCGTAAGTAGTTAAGTAAGCCCGGAAGTAATGTCGATTCGGCATAGTCGCTCGCCATGATTCGAAATAATCGATTGCTGTGGCGTGGAGCAAAATCTGTTTCTGGCTGCACAAACTGTTCGATATTTGAAAGCACAGATCGGACTTGTGGTTCTAGTGTTAAGGCCCTTTCGGTAGGCGACATTCCCTTGCTTGTGCGAATTAAAATGGGGTCTTGAAAGAGTTCTCGAAGACGCTTTAAGCCATTGCTCATGGCAGGTTGGCTGATGCCAGCTAACTGTGCTGCGCGTGTGACATTGCGCTCTCTCATTAGCGCGTCGAAGTAGAAGAGTAGATTTAGGTCGGTTTTCTGTATGTTAGGCACTAGCCTTTGAGCCCTTTATTTGCTGCGGGAATAAAATTTGTCGGAGATATATTTTTAATAAATAGTACCGAGTTATGATTCCGAATGCATCTATCTTAAGAGTTTTCCCAATCTTTTTAGATAAATGGTGGTTGAATAACCACCGCCTTGTCATCCTCTATTGGTATTCTGAATGTTTAGGGGACAAAATCTTTGAGAAGTGTTTTTGAATCGAGTGATACTTGTCACACTAAAAATCAGATTCAAATAGATATATGCCTCTTAGTAGGCAAATGAAAACCGTAACGCATTTGATCAGGAACAGAATTAGGTGAGATGAGTACTTCCAATGGTAAAGATCGTTCTGAATCAGTCGCGGCCGAGAGCGCTAATCGCAATACTCCTAGCGAGAGTGCGGAGTTGTATTCGTTGCTCGCACAAATTATTCCCGCGGATATTCTTAGTGCCTTTGGCGAGGATGTAGGCGAAGCGCTTAAAGCACTGCAAGAGTCTTGGCAGTCCCATACACAAGAGTTTGGGGAGCTATTAGAGGAATTGAGTGACGTCACCCGAGACGCATTTAATGCGTTAACTAGCATGACCGACACAGAAGTGGATGCCGAAGTCGATGGTGCGCAGTGGTTTTCTCATTTTCGCTCGTTACAAGAGCACCATCTGGCAGAACTTATTGATCGTGCGCCCGGTCTCGGGGAACGGCATCGACGTCTACTAAAGTTTGTGCATCGTCAGTTTCTGTCTGCGTTAGACATTACAAATTGGCCTAGCGGCAATCCAGAAATCTCGGCTAAGGTTAAAGCAACCAGTGGACGAAATTTATCTGACGGGTTTGAGTGCCTACTTCAAGATGTGCAATCAGCACCTGATTTTCATATTAAACGTTGTGAGGAATCGTCTTTTCAGATTGGCGATAATATTGCGTCGACCGAGGGCACGGTGGTCTATCAGAACGAAATCATGCAGCTCATACACTATAGGCCGGTTAAAGAAAGCGTGTCCGCAACACCGCTTTTAATGGTGCCCCCCTGTATCAACAAATACTACATATTAGATGTGTCGGAGGAAAACTCTGTCGTTCGGTGGTTGTTGGAGCAAGGTGTTGATCTGTACATGATTTCTTGGGTTAACCCAGAAAAAGAACATGCAGACTTAGGAATCGAAGCCTACCTAGAGCAGGGGGTTATCGCAGCGAAGCAATATATTTTGCGGCGTTCTGAGGCTGAGAAAATTCATCTTGCCGGATATTGCATCGGTGGGCTGTTCGCGGCGCTTATGGCATCTCGCGATCAAGCATCTGAAACCATCGCGAGCCTGACATTGATTAACACAATGCTTGACTATCGAATGCTTGGAGAGCTTGGTGTATTTCTTAGTGAGCGCATGATTCTTGCGTCGACTGCAAAGGCTGAAAGGGAATCAGTTCTCAAAGGTAATTTTGTGTCTTGGGCGTTCACCTTGCTGCGAGAACAGCAGCTGCTATGGCCGTATTGGATCAAACGATATTTTCTTAACGAATCGTTACCAGCAGATCCGGTGATGTACTGGAATCAGGATGTCTCAAATCTTAGTGCCCGAATGGCAGCCGACTATTTGGATAACTTTTATCTTCATAATCGTTATTGGGAAGAAAGCTTGTCGTTGATGAGTGAAAATCTATCTATATCTGCTATCGACGTGCCAACCTATATACTCGCTTGCTCAAAAGATCACATCGTTAATTGGCAAGCATCTATGCAATCAGCCTGCAAAATCAATGGAAAGGTGAGAGCGGTGTTGGCGGAAGGTGGGCATGTGATGGGTGTGTTAAGAGGCATAAATAAAAAGGCACCTGGGCGATACTGGGTTATGGATCCATCACTCTCAGCAGAAAAGATGCAGTTCGATCAATCGCTTGGGAAAACAGGCCTATGGTGGGCGGACTGGGAAAAGTGGTTGCAAGGCATCGATGGAGTATTCAAAAAGCCCGCTAACTGGGAGGCGACTATTTGCGATTCTATTGAACCTGCACCCGGTTCATATGTGTTAGCTAGAGCTTAAAGTGATAATGATCATTTGGCGCGTTTATCGATATGCTTCGGCAGACTTTAGTACAATGTCTAGATTGCCGCTCTAATAGTTATATAACGCATACACGCTGAGATCTGGAACAGATATGACAACCAAAACAACATCAGATGCCCCCTCTACAGAGCAAGCAGAGTGGATAAAAGAAGCGAATGAAGCAGGAGAAAAAATATTTGCTGATGCACTTTCACAGCAAGCGGATGCCTTCAAGGGTATGTCGCTAGATCCATTCAATATGACTGATACCTATATGCAAGCGATGGTGAGCTTGTGGAAGAATCCGGATTCAATGCTGAAAGCGCAGGCAGAGTTTATGGAAAACTCTTTAAAACTATGGGGTTATACCGCTAATAGATTGATGGGCGGTGAAGATTCAGAGCCAGTGATAGAGCCAGAGAAAGGGGATAACCGATGGCGATCTGAAGAGTGGAGCAATAACGTTGTATTTGACTACATTAAACAATCTTATTTGCTCTCCGCTCACTGTGTGAATGCGACGGTTGACGGTGTAGAAGAATTGCCCGAAAAAGACGCAAAACGGCTTTCTTTTTTTACGCGGCAATATCTCGATGCGATGGCCCCAACAAATTATCCGCACACTAATCCTGATGTTTTAAAGTCGATACTCGACAGTAAGGGCGAGAACCTTGTTGCAGGGCTAAAGAACTTTGTTCGAGATATGGAAGACGGTGACGGCGAGCTGAAGATCGCTATGACCGATCCTGAAGCTTTTACGTTGGGTGAGAATGTTGCGACTTCTCCAGGGAAAGTTATCTTTCAAAACAAGATGTTGCAGCTGATTCAGTACACACCTTCTACCAAAGAAGTACACAAGCGTCCCATGCTTATTGTGCCACCTTGGATCAACAAATTTTATATTTTGGATCTACAGCCGAAAAATTCGATGATCAAATGGATGGTTGATCAAGGGCACAGCGTGTTTGTGGTTTCTTGGGTAAACCCAGATGATGAGAGCTATACTGATGTGGGCTGGGACGAGTATGTTTTTGATGGTATCTATGCTGCTATTGATGCAGTGCTCAAGACCACCAAAGAAGAAGAGCTTAACGTCGCAGGATACTGTATCGGGGGCACACTGCTGGCTTCGACCCTTGCGCACATGGCGGACAAGGGTGATAACCGCGTAAAAACAGCGACCTTCTTTACAACGCTTACGGACTTTTCAGAGCCGGGTGATCTCGGTGTGTTTATCGACGATCAACAAATCGAGAATCTTGAAGATGACATGAGTGGCGACGGATTTTTGGAAGGTAAGGCGATGTCGTCGGCTTTCAATATGTTGCGTTCGAATGACTTGATCTGGTCGTTCTATATTAATAATTATCTTTTGGGTAAAGATCCGACCATCTTTGATCTCCTCTATTGGAATTCTGACTCCACCAATATGCCGGCCAAAATGTACAGCTTCTATTTGCGAAATATGTATTTAGAAAACAAGTTGTGTGAGCCCGGTGGAATTAGTGTTGGCGATGTAGATATCGATTTGCGAAAGATAAAAACACCCTCCTATTTTATCTCTGCTAAAGAAGACCACATCGCCCCATGGGAGTCGACCTACGCCGGTGCACGCAACTTCTCTGGGCCGGTCAGATTTGTTTTGGGCGGCTCTGGGCACATCGCAGGTATCGTAAATCCACCGGTTAAAAATAAATATGGTTATTGGACCGGAGCGGCCAAGCTGCCAGCTACTTCTTCGGCTTGGAAAAAGAAGGCCAAGCAGCATGAGGGATCCTGGTGGATAGATTGGGACAAATGGCTTGCTGGAAAAAGTAAAAAGAAAGTAAAAGCCCGCGATCCGGAAAAAGGCAAGCTCGCAGCCATTGAAGATGCGCCTGGTAGTTATGTCACTAAGCGTATATAGGTATTGGTAGGAGTTTTTTAGGACATATATTGTCTTGCAAATTCGTTATTTGGCGGTGCACTATAATACGCGTACACTTGTTATTTAACGTTCGAGCTAGTCTTCCAAATGCTGGGGTCTATCGCTTTTATTCTATATTGAAGTAGCACTGCTATGTCTGAAGTAAGAATCATAAAAAAGTACCAGAATCGTTGTTTGTACGATACGAGCCAGAGTAAATACATCAGCCTGTCAGATTTGAAGCAACTTGTTTTTGACGGTAAGCCGTTCGAGGTTCGCGAAGTAAAAACCGAAAAGGAAATAACACGACAAGTGTTATTACAGATCATTGCTGAGGAAGAGAACGAAGGACGCCCTTTATTCACAACTGACGTATTGATGCGTTTTATTCGTATGTACGGTGATTCTGTTGAGGACGCATTTAGCAGCTACATGGAACAATCCATGGGCTTTTTTGACCAGCAAACGTCTCGTTTTTTAGAACAATTTAGTGATAAAAAAGAGGCGAACCCAATGGGTGCTTTAGCCGATATCACTCGCAGAAATATGGATTTGTGGCAAGAAGCGCAGACAAACTTCTTTCGCACCGGTTCATCCAGCGTAAAAAGAGATAACGGCAAGCAGGAAGAGAAGGAAAAGAAAGGAAAGAAGGGCAAGAAGTAGTCCGATTTTTTTTCGAGGTCATAAGTATAAAACCTCATCTATGAGTGCGGCGGGATCCTTCGTTAATTGGGACCCAATAATCCTAAATATATAATCTTTTGCAGGTACAGCTATGTCTAAAAAAATTGCTCTTGTCACTGGTGGTATTGGAGGGATAGGTTCGGAAATATGCAAAGCACTGGCTGAGCAAGGCCATAAAGTGATTGCTGGCCATCTTCCGTTCGAACAAGCGCAAGCGGAAGAATGGATGACCACTCAAACTAACGCCGGTTTAGATGTCGGTATTGCTGCGGGAGATGTTTCGGATTTTGCGTCTACGACGGCAATGGTAGAGGGTATTGCAAAAGATCATGGGGTCATTCAGATTCTAGTCAATTGTGCCGGTATCACGAGAGACTCATCGTTGAAAAAGATGGACCCTGAAAACTGGTATGCAGTGATCAACACAAACCTCAATAGTGTATTTAATGTGACGAAATCCTGTTTGGAAGGAATGCTCGATTCTGGATACGGGCGCGTCGTAAACATCTCTTCGGTGAATGGGCAAAAGGGGCAGTTTGGTCAGACTAATTACTCCGCAGCTAAGGCCGGCGTGCACGGCTTCACGATGGCGTTAGCGCAGGAAACAGCGCGCAAGGGGATTACGGCGAATACGGTATCTCCGGGTTATGTTGCGACGGCTATGACTGAAAAAATAGCGCCGGAAATAAGAGAATCAATTATTGCGCAGGTGCCGATGGGTCGAATGGGCACGCCTGCGGAAATTGCAAATGCTGTTGCATTCTTTACTAAAGAAGAATCTGGCTACATTACTGGTGCAAATCTTCCAGTAAATGGTGCGCTGTTTACATCGTTTTAGACAGATTTGATCGACAACCTTTGCTAGGCTCGACATTTGTCGGGCCTTTTTTTTGGGCCATTCGTTTTGTCTATCTAAGCGAATTATATTTGGCGATATTTCCGACGATTTTATTGGACACTAACTAGTGTTTTTCCGTAGAATGACCGCCCAGCCGAGGGGCGCGAATTAGGTTATCAGCGACCCTGCCAGTCTAATATAAAGCAAGATTATCAAGCGAGATGAAGCTTCTGTTCCATCTCGCTTTTTTGCAGGTTGGATTTCGCCTCGACTCGGCTTATACCCTTGAACAGAGGAGCACGAGTGACGCCAACACAAAAAAATCCCGCCATATTGGTTCTTGGTGATAGAACCGTTTTTCGAGGTTACAGCATCGGATTTAGCGGTATTTCGGTCGGTGAAGTGGTATTCAACACTGCCATGACAGGTTATCAGGAAATTCTTACTGACCCTTCCTACGCCAAGCAAATAGTCACTCTCACTTATCCCCATATCGGCAACACAGGTGTTAACAAAGAAGACGAAGAATCAGATAGCATCTGGTGTTCTGGTCTAGTGATTAAAGACTTGCCGATGCTCCACAGCAATTTTCGCAGTGAGACATCGTTGCAGGATTATTTGATCGAGAGAAAGGTTGTCGGGATAGCGGGCATTGATACGCGAAAGCTGACCAGAGTGCTTCGTGATAAGGGTGCACAGTCTGGTTGCTTGATGGCGGGCGACATCGATGAGGATCGTGCGCTTGAGCTGGCTAAGGATTTTTCCGGATTGCAGGGCATTGATCTTGCAAAAGAAGTGAGCATCGATGCACAGACAGAATGGTCAGAAGGCACCTGGGAATTATCCAAAGGCTTTTCTCCACAAGCAGAAAATCGCTTTCAGGTTGTTGCTTATGACTTTGGCGTAAAACGTAATATTCTTCGTTTGCTAGTGGATCGAGGATGCAAGGTGACGCTTGTTCCAGCGCAGACTCCTATCTCTGATGTGCTGGCAATGAATCCTGATGGTGTTTTTCTTTCAAATGGGCCGGGCGATCCTGAACCTTGCGACTATGCGGTTGATGCGATTCGTGAGCTGCTGGAGAAAAATATTCCGATTTTTGGCATTTGTCTTGGGCACCAGCTATTGGCGTTAGCGGCCGGTGCAAGCACGCTTAAGATGAAATTTGGACATCATGGTGCTAACCATCCGGTTCAAGATGTCAAAAAGGGCACGGTGCTCATTACCTCTCAGAATCATGGCTTTGCAGTAGATGAAAATTCGTTGCCGGACAATGTTGAGACAACGCATCGTTCGCTGTTTGACGGCTCCCTGCAGGGCATACATTTAAAAGATCGGCCGGCCTTCAGCTTTCAAGGCCACCCTGAGGCGAGCCCTGGTCCACACGAAGCGGTGGAACTTTTTGACCACTTTATTGAGCTTATGGCTGCCCAGTGAGGCATCGTCCTAGGTAAGAACACGAATATCAGACCAAACAACGTAGATTTGCGCAAAAGATGCCGAAAAGAAAAGACTTAAATTCAATACTGATTCTCGGTGCTGGTCCTATTGTGATTGGCCAAGCCTGTGAGTTTGATTATTCAGGTGCGCAGGCCTGTAAAGCATTAAAAGAAGAGGGGATACGAGTCATTCTCGTGAACTCTAATCCTGCGACCATCATGACAGATCCGGTTATGGCGGATTCCACCTATATCGAGCCAGTTGAGTGGCGGACGGTTGAAAAAATAATTGAAAAAGAACGTCCCGATGCCGTGTTGCCCACTATGGGTGGCCAGACTGCATTGAACTGTGCTTTAGATCTGGTGCGAGAAGGCGTGCTAAAGAAATTTGGCGTGGAACTCATTGGCGCCAACGAAGATGCTATTAATAAAGCAGAGGATCGGCTCTTATTTGATCAGGCGATGAAAGCGATTGGGCTGGATACACCTAAGTCCAGAATTGTGCATGATCTCGAAGAGGCGCTTAAAGTTCCGGAAATATTTGGTTTCCCTTGCATTATCCGCCCGTCCTTTACTATGGGTGGTTCAGGTGGCGGTATCGCGTATAACAAGGAAGAATTTGAAGAAATCTGTCGGCGTGGCTTAGATCTTTCTCCCACCAACGAGTTGCTTATCGATGAGTCGCTGTTGGGCTGGAAAGAGTACGAAATGGAGGTAGTGCGAGATCGCAATGACAATTGCATTATCATTTGCTCGATTGAAAATTTCGATCCGATGGGCGTGCATACTGGCGATTCCATTACTGTTGCACCCGCGCAAACACTGACCGACAAAGAATACCAAATCATGCGCAACGCCTCTCTGGCCGTATTGAGAGAGATTGGTGTGGAGACGGGTGGGTCTAATGTGCAGTTTGCGGTTAACCCTGATGATGGTCGTTTGGTTGTCATAGAAATGAATCCTCGTGTGTCGCGTTCATCGGCGTTGGCATCGAAAGCCACGGGTTTTCCTATCGCTAAGGTGGCAGCAAAACTCGCTATTGGTTATACCTTAGATGAACTTCGCAACGAGATTACCGGTGGCACAACCCCGGCTTCGTTCGAGCCAACGATCGATTATGTCGTCACCAAGGTGCCACGTTTTGCATTCGAGAAATTCTCCCAAGCCGATACTAAGCTGACGACGCAAATGAAATCGGTGGGCGAGGTGATGGCCATCGGCCGCACGTTCCAAGAATCACTGCAAAAGGCGCTGCGAGGGTTGGAAGTCGGTTCATCTGGTTTCGAGCCGCGTGTTGACCTTAACGATGCTGACGCACCAACAACTATTCGTAAATTTATCTCTGAGGCAAGTGCAGAAAGAGTCTGGTATTTGGCGGATGCGTTTCGTCTCGGAATGGATCTCGAAGAGGTGTTTTCTCTGTCGGCCATAGATCGCTGGTTTCTTATTCAAGTACAAGAAATCGTGGAGATCGAGGCCAGTCTTGACCAGGTTAGTCTAAATGAATTGACCGTTGACCAAATGTTCAGGCTCAAGCAGAAAGGCTTCTCGGATATACGCTTGGCCGCACTCCTAGATGAAACTGAGCAAATGGTGAGAGATCATCGGCGTGGATTGGGCGTGAGGCCCGTTTATAAAAGGGTGGATAGCTGTGCGGCTGAATTTTCTTCCACGACTGCTTATATGTATTCAACCTACGATGAAGAATGTGAGGCGGAGGTTTCAGACCGCAAAAAGATTCTCGTTTTGGGTGGCGGCCCCAACCGAATTGGGCAAGGTATCGAGTTTGATTATTGTTGTGTGCATGCATCCTTTGCTATGCGTGAGGATGGCTACGAAACCATCATGCTCAACTGCAACCCTGAGACGGTCTCGACCGATTATGACACCTCAGACCGACTGTATTTTGAGCCGGTGACGTTGGAGGATGTACTAGAAGTGGTTGATCTAGAAAAGCCAGCTGGTGTCATTGTTCAGTTTGGTGGGCAAACCCCGTTGAAGTTGGCGCGTGCGCTTGAGGCAGCATCTGTGCCGATTATTGGCACTACTCCTGATGCAATCGACCGCGCCGAAGATCGCGAACGTTTCCAGCAGATGATCGATAAGCTCGGCCTGCTGCAACCACCTAATGCCACCGTTCGATCAGTGGATGAGGCTGTCCAGCGGGCGGAGGAAATTGGTTACCCACTAGTGGTGCGCCCGTCTTATGTGCTTGGCGGACGGGCCATGGAGATCGTCTACTCTGATGTCGAACTTAAAAATTATATGCGCACGGCGGTAGAAGTCAGCGAAGACTCGCCTGTGTTGTTGGACTATTTTCTCAGTGCTGCGATCGAAGTGGATATCGATGCCGTTAGTGATGGTGAGACCGTTGTGATTGGCAGCATCATGCAGCACATTGAGCAGGCCGGCATTCATTCAGGCGATTCTGCTTGTTCCCTCCCGCCTTATACGTTGTCGGCAGATGTGCAGGATGAAATGCGTGAAGTCGTTATTAAGATGGCGTTGGAGCTCAACGTGGTCGGCTTGATGAATGTTCAGCTAGCTTGGCAGGACGAAAAAATTTACGTGATTGAGGTCAACCCTAGGGCATCGAGAACCATACCTTTTGTATCCAAATGTATCGGGGTTTCTCTGGCAAAAGTCGCGGCGCGAACCATGGTCGGTCAATCTTTGGCATCGCAAAACTTTAATAAGGAAGTAGTGCCGCACTACTTTAATGTGAAAGAGGCCGTATTCCCCTTTAACAAATTCCCTGGTATTGACCCGATCCTAGGACCGGAGATGAAGTCTACTGGTGAGGTAATGGGTGTGGGTGTGACCTTTGCCGAAGCCTACCGCAAAGCGCAGCTGGGAGCGAACAACGCTATTCCTTCTTCTGGTACTGCGTTTATATCCGTTCGTGATCCCGATAAGGCCGCGGCTGTGGAAGTCGCACAGGGTCTTTCAGCGCTGGGCTTTAATATTGTTGCATCGCGAGGCACTGCGCTTGTGCTCGAAGAGGCTGGTGTGACTGTGCAAGCAATTAACAAGGTTCGAGAAGGTCGACCGCACAATGTTGATATGGTTAAGAACGGCGAAATACAGCTTATTATTAATACTACTGAGGGTCGGCAAGCGATTGCCGATTCTGCAGAGATCCGATCCAGTGCAGAATCCAATGGCGTTTACTATACTACGACAATAGCCGGCGGAGCGGCGGTGGTTGATGCACTAGCCCATGGCCAAGAAGATAGTGTGCACCGGCTTCAAGAAATGCACGAGGAATTGTATGAATAGAGTGCCAATGACGGTCGCTGGAGAGAAAAAGCTTCGCGACGAACTTGACCACCTAAAGCGGGAAGAGCGCCCGCGAATTACCAAAGCGATTGCTGAGGCGCGCGAGCATGGTGATCTAAAAGAAAACGCCGAATACCATGCCGCTCGTGAGCAGCAGAGTTTTGCAGAGGGTCGAATTCAAGAGATCGAAAGCAAGTTGTCGCTCGCACAGGTGATTGATGTAGCGGCGCTGCCGGCATCAGATAAAGTCGTATTTGGCGCTACGGTGACGCTCGTTGATATCGAAAGCGACGAATCAGTGACCTACCAAATCGTTGGGGATGATGAGGCGGACGTCAAAAATGGGCGTATTTCGGTGACCTCACCTATTGCACGTGGAGTGATTGGTAAAGAGGTGGGAGACTGTGTTGGGGTGCAAACCCCTTCGGGAATTGTCGAATACGAAATAGACTCGGTCGAATATATTTAAGTGATATTTTGGGCGTGCTAGCACGTCTATTTTTTTAGCCTAAATCCAGCTTAAACTGACCTTAAAAAAAGAGTTTAAATTCTAGGCAGTCATCACCGCAAGATCATCTATTAGTCTCAAAGCTTTATAAACCCCTTTCATCTATTTGATGTTGATTCTTCTATGAGTTATA
>CAZUTO010000016.1:7291-22707 GCA_964623085.1 uncultured Porticoccaceae bacterium | reverse complement strand
TAGATGGCGCATCGATCCAAAAGGAATTTATGCGCCTAGATAAGTTGTTGGAGCATCGTACTCGGCTAGCAATTTGTGCATTACTGCAGCGGTACGATCGAATCAATTTCCGTCGATTTAAGGAATTACTCAATGAAACCGATGGTAATCTCGGTGCGCAGCTGCGCAAGTTGGAAGATGCGGACTATATAAAAGTAGAAAAACGTTTTGAAGAGCGCCGTCCTGTGAGCTGGTACAAAATATGCCCAGAGGGGAAAGCGGCATTAAAAAATCATCTAGATGGACTGAAGGGAATCTTGGGAGAAGATTAGCTGTCCCAATAGCCCACCTTTTCGCAGGATAATATTTATAATTCTGCGAGATGGCGCACTAGGTTGGATGTTTTTGGATTTGGCTTCGAATTCTTTCTCAGAATCAAGGCTATTTTGCCTATAGTGAGTATCAACTCCGAACCGGTTTTTTCACAAAGTATCTTCGCAGTTTTCTGGCGCACCTCGCGGTCATCTTCCGCAATTTTTACCTTAATTAATTCGTGGTCATTGAGCGCACGGTTGGTTTCGGCCAGCACATTCTCGGAAAGCCCTTCACCAGCAACAATCACTACCGGTTTGAGGTGATGGCCAATGGCCCTGAGTTGCTTTTTGTCCATTTAATATCTTCATTAGTACAAAAATAGGGCGCGATTGTATCAGTAAGGGTTGTACTGTCATTGTTTTAGTCAATAAGATAGGTATGCTAGATGTTGAGGTCTCAACCTATAATTATAATTGATAGACAACATGGGGTACGTAGGATGAAGCTGTTGAAAAACGCGTTAATTCATCGAGTTGGTGTGCTTGTTCCTTTTATTATTCTTTTTGTTCCTAATAGTGCTAGTGCGCAAGAGCCATTTAACGGGATCTTGGAAGAGATCACGGTCACCGCGCAGAAGCGGGCCGAGAGCCTTCAAGACGTATCGGTATCTGTCAGCGTGCTAAGTGGCGAAAAGCTGGTTGAGACTGGAATAACAAAAATTGAAGATTTACAGGCCTTTGTCCCTAACCTGTCTTACTCAGAAACGGGGATCGGTACCAATATCTTCTTGAGAGGTATCGGATCTGGCATTAATCAAGGTTTCGAGCAATCTGTTGGTACGTTTACCGATGGCGTCTATAACGGCAGAGCACAGTTATCTCGCGCACCTTTTCTTGATCTAGCTAGGGTCGAGGTACTGCGCGGGCCGCAGTCGGTCCTCTTCGGTAAGGATGCGATTGCTGGTGCTGTAAGCCTGACAACCGCTCAGCCTACTGATGAATTTGAGGCTTCTGTTGGTGTGACGGCGGAACCACGTTTTGATGAAAACATTCTTGATGTCGTTGTGTCTGGACCACTGACGGAAAACTTGACCGGACGTATTGCGCACCGCAGTAGGCTTACGGAAGGTTACGTCGACAATCTTGACGGTGGTGATGAACCCGAGCGCGACGAACATACTACCCGTGTGATTTTAAATTGGGATGCCGGTGGTAACTTTGACGCCAGTTTAAAGTACGAGATTGGGCGCTTTGACGTGAGTGGCCGCCAAATTGAGATTATTGGCGACGCCCCATCTTTAAACCCTGCTCTTGGAGGTGCGACCTGGGCAGAATTTTTACTTTCGCTGAATCCTTTGAACGCAGTCACTGGTGCCAGCCAAACGCCTTTGTCCGTGCTGAACACGGAGTTAGATTTTAACCGATCCAGCAATGGCGATTTTAGCAATAACGACACTGACTCAATTGGATTTACCTTCAACTACGCATTTGGCGACTACACTCTTACTTCGACGACAGCCTATGTTGGTTATGAATACGAAGAGCTTTGTGATTGCGACTTTAGCAGCGCGAATGTGTTTTTTGTGCGCTCGGATGAGGAATACAGTCAGTTCAGCCAAGAGTTTCGCGTCACCTCGCCACTGGGAGGCAAGGTCGAATGGATCGCTGGCGGCTACTATCAAGACAGCGATCTTGAATTCGACGATGTTTTCTTCACCGAGGCAGACAGTGTCCTTGGTAATGTTTTAGATGCCATATTGTCCGCTGATACATCGCCGTTTGGCGGCACTTTCCCGACGGGTGGTGCGCAACAATTAAATGGGCTCAGCGTGCCACGTGTGTTTAGGCAAGATGCTGAGGTATTTTCCGGATTTGCGCAGGCAACCTGGAATATTTCGGATGTGTATAGGTTGACTGTGGGAGGGCGTTTAGCCAGAGAAGACAAAGAAGCGACACGAACGCTTACCTATACCGATAGTGATGGTAATGAGCTGCCTATAGATGAAGGGTTTTTCCCTAACGCAAGTATTGGTATAGATAATTTGTTGGGTGCTGCGCTGCAGGTTGAACGCCACGATTTGGCAGGTGACCGGAGAGAAACCAACTTCGCGCCTTCGATTAATTTTGAGTGGGATTTTTTAGACGATGCTTTGTTTTATGCTAGCTGGGCGCGTGGGTTTAAATCTGGCGGCTACGATGTTCGCTCAAATACTGCGCCTTTTGCGCTTGATGGCGCAGGTAACTCTATCCAGACAGTGATCGAAAACCCGATTGCGGATATAGAAATTCCGGAGGGCGCGTTTGAGTTCGACCAAGAGCAAGCAGATAATTTTGAGTTAGGCGTAAAGACTCGACTTTTCGGCGGGCGCGTGGAACTCAATGCTTCGGCATTTTATACGGAGTATGAGGATCTTCAGGTCAGCCAATTTGACGGTGTCCTGAGTTTCAATGTGGTGAATGCTGCTGAAGCTGAAGTAATAGGTCTTGAGGTAGATGGACGTTGGGCGATCAATGATAACTTTTCTCTGTCAGGTGCCTTTTCATTGCTTGATTTCGAATTCCAAGACTTTGATAACGGGCAATGTACGCAAGAACTTAGGATCACAGAACAATTGGCAGGGCAGCCTATTCCCACCTGCGATTTTGACGGCTTTTCAAATCAGTATGTCGCGGATTTTTCAGGTGCGGTTAGCCTAGGTTACTTTACCCCTATAGGGAATCGTTTGGTTTTCAATAGCGCGTTGGATGTTTTGTTTACAACGGAATATAACCCGTCTGCAAACCTCGATCCTGACATCGAACAAGATGGCTATGCTAAGTTGAATTTGCGCCTAGCAGTAGGGGATATTGATGACTCATGGGAGATAGCGATATTGGGTAGAAACCTGACGGACGAAGACATTGTTACCTTCGCGAATGACGTGCCACTGTCTGCTAACCTGACACAGAACGCAGGCTTTTATGGGTTCGTTGAATCTCCTCGCACTATCGCCGTTCAGGGCGTTTTGCGTTTCTAGGTGAATAGATAATGATAAAACAGCGATTTATAAGAAATAGATTCGGGGAGCAGGGCATGAATAGAAAGATGGCAACCTTGTCAGCGAGTTTGATCATTATGGCGTGCTCAGATTCTTCTAATCAGGTGATCAATGACGTTACGCCACCGGTTCCAGCGACTGAATCGAGAGTGCTATTTAATCCGGCGGCGGGGGTTTTGCCCTTGCCTAATGATTTGTTACTTGCTGGAACCACTGACGGGACATTGCAACCACCGGATGAAGTCGCAGCAACCGATATTGGCGAGGCGCCAGACTTATCAAATCCGGCAGCGGCCATTGGTGGTCTGGATGGGTGGTCAACGATTTTTCCGATGCAGGTCGAAATAGATCTATTACCCGGTGTGACGATTGATCCAAGTAGCGTCAATCCGTCTACGGTACTTATGTTCGAAACCATTACGCCACCGATAGATGGGTCGCCGAGTCTTTGCCAGATACCCACAGTGACCACACCTGGACTGCCTTGCGGCGTGGCAGCACCTTTGGTCTTTGGTGTCGATTATGCTGCTGTTGCAGTCAATGGATCTATTACCGTTGCACCTTTGAGCCCACTTAATGCCGCAACCACTTATTTGGTGGCATTTGCACCCGGCATTACCGACAGCAGTGGTGCGCCTATTGCGGCATCAGAATTCTATGAAATCGTGACACAATCACCAACGGATGTGGATATTCAAGGCGATCTAGGTCCGCTTCAGGATATTGTTAACCTTTATGAGGCTGTTGTAGCAATCGGCACTGGCGGTAATCCGCTCGATGCTGATGATTTAGTCTACGCGGCAGCATGGACGACTGGATCAGTGGGGCCAGAGTTAGCTGCCGCCACGTCTATTCTTGCGGCTAACCCGCCGTCAATCACCAATATCGCTAATATCGGCGGTAGCCCAGTTGATGTGACTGTCGAAGATACGTTGATCGCCGCTGGGCTCATTGAGCCGGGGCTAGATGGACTGACCGGCCTCGATAATGCGCTGCTCATGCAGGGAGAAGTAATACTTCCTTATTATAGTGGCACACCCGCAGATGGTTCTGATCCGATTCTCAATGGTTGGACGGCGCAATGCGACAACGCATTGGCCACTGCAGCGGCAAGGGCAAGCGGTGCCGTGCCACCTGAAGACAATGCAGCGAACAATGCCTTTTGCTCGACGATCAATCCGGCGCTGGGTGATTTTGGGGCAGATACTCAGCGTTTTGTCACTCGCTTTAACCCCATTCCCGTTGTTCGAGATTTGCCGACCCTAGAGGTTCAGATCACAGTGCCTGCTATTGGCTCTGATTGGCCAGTCGTGATTCTTCAGCACGGTATTACTTCGCAAAGAGAGGATTTGCTGCTTCTAGCTGGAGCCTTGTCGGCTAACGGATTTGCTACCTTTGCAATCGATCATCCGCTACACGGTAGTCGCGGCTTAGCCAGTGCTGTGCTTGGTGGTGCGGAGGCCAATGCTACTAATCGCGACGTGACTGATTACTTGAACCTAGGATTTCTGCTAACGGGTAGAAGCAATCTATTGCAAAGTATGGCAGACCTACTTGGTCTGCGTATGGCCATAGGCAACGAACTATCTGGTGTCCTGAGCAGTGCTGATTTTGACCTGACAAATGTGCAGTTTGCCGGCCAGTCTCTTGGTGCAATAAGTGGTATTGGTTTCACACAGCTAGCAAACGCGCTTGATCCAGCCCTCCCTGTAGATCTTGCTGTGGAGAGAGCTGCACTCGCATCGCCGGGTGGCGGCATTGTCGCGTTTCTGCTCGACTCGCCTTCTTTTGGTGGCTTGATTACCGATACGGTACTCGCGGGTGCAGGGCTGACTACCGCAGATCCGATTGAACTGGTTAACGGCACTTTGCTGGCTTTCGCATTTGCTGCGCAGACAGTGATTGATGGCGCCGACCCTTCAAATTTTGCCAGCGATCTGGCTGCGTCTGGCGTGCCGCTTTATCTGAGTGAAATTGTTGGCGGAGAAACGGTCAATGATCTTCCCGACCAGGTCATACCTAACCAATCTTCATTTGGTGGCTTAACATTCGGCGGAAGCACGCCACTCGCGGCCTTTCTTGGTTTGAGTGAGGTCAATGGAACAAACTCGGGAGCAGTGCCGGGAGCGGAGTCGGGCATTGTGCGATTTGATCAGGGTTCGCACGGTAGCTTTCTTAATGGCGATGTCGCCACCGCGGAAATGCAGGCGCAAGTGATCAGTTTCTTGTCTGGTGCAGGAATCGTGGTAGGGCAACAATCTCCCGAAGTAATTCTTGGTGAGTAGCATTTTCTGATATCGTATAGGTTGTGCGAAAAAGCCGGGTAAAAGCCCGGTTTTTTTGTGGTTTTTAAAACTGTGCACAGTGCACGTTTTAAGCTTCCTACTTTTTTCATGCATTGTTTTTTATGGGAAAATCTAAGAGCAGTGACCGTTGGCTTAGAGAGCACTTTTCTGACCCCTTAGTTCAGAAGGCAAAGAAAGAGGGTTATCGCTCGCGTGCCAGCTATAAGCTAATTGAGCTCGACGACAAAGATCACTTTATTCGAGCGGGTAGTACTGTCTTGGATTTGGGAGCGGCGCCAGGTGGCTGGAGCCAAGTGGCTGCGGATCGTGTTGGATCTAACGGTTTGGTGATTGCATCGGATATTCTGGAGATGGATTCGTTAGGCGGTGTGGATTTTATTCAGGGTGACTTTACTGAAGATGAAGTTTACCAGCGAATCATTGATGCGCTAAAAGGTGAAAAGTCGGACCTTGTAATCTCGGATATGGCCCCAAACATGAGTGGTAACAAAGCGGTGGATCAACCTCGATCAATGTATTTGGCAGAGCTTGCGATTGATATGGCGTTTCAAGTGCTCAAGCCGGGTGGAACATTTGTCACCAAGCTCTTTATGGGTGAAGACTTTGATCAATATATTAAAGACGCAAAAGGCCGATTTCGCCGAGTCGTAACACGTAAGCCATCTGCTTCGCGTCCGCGTTCGAACGAAGTCTATATGGTCGCTATGGGTTTGCAATAATAGGGCAGGGTGCTCAAATTAAGCGCCTAACTCGGGGTTAATTCCTGTTAGCTAATCCCAAGTGCTATGATGATGAATAATCCTGATAACTAATGTCAGGGCAATGACAATAAATGCATGCCGTTAAAGACGGCCGGTGGCAGTTATGGCAAGAAATCTTGTTCTTTGGTTGGTTATTGCGGTTGTTTTGATGGCGGTCTTTCAGAACCTCAGCACAACAACTGTAGTCAATGAATTGGACTATAGCGAATTCATCAATGAGGTCAGAGATGGTCGCATTGAAAAAGTAGAATTCCAAGATGCCATGATCTATGGCGAGCGTCAGAATGGTGATTACTTTCAGACCGTTCGTCCCAATGTGTCTGACCCCAAACTCATGGACGACTTAATTAACAACAACGTCCATGTAGTAGGAAAGCCACCTCAGCAAACCAGTTTCTGGATGCAATTGTTTCTCGCGTCCTTTCCTATCCTTTTAATTGTTGGCGTATTCATATTTTTTATGCGGCAGATGCAAGGAGGAGCGGGCGGTCGTGGTGGCCCGATGTCTTTTGGCAAAAGTAAAGCTCGGCTGCTCGGCGAAAACCAGATTAAAACCACCTTTTCAGACGTGGCGGGTATTGATGAAGCAAAAGAAGATTTACAAGAGCTTGTTCAGTATCTGAAAGATCCCGCCAAGTTCCAGCGCCTTGGTGGCGAAATCCCTCGCGGCGTTTTGATGGTGGGCCCACCGGGTACGGGTAAAACCTTGATGGCGAAGGCTATCGCAGGTGAGGCCAAAGTTCCGTTTTTCACTATTTCGGGTTCCGATTTTGTCGAAATGTTTGTTGGTGTTGGTGCCAGTCGTGTGCGCGATATGTTTGACCAAGCCAAGAAACAAGCGCCCTGTATTATATTTATCGATGAGATTGACGCTGTAGGCCGGCACCGTGGTGGTGGTTATGGCGGCGGTAATGACGAGCGTGAACAAACCCTGAACCAGATGCTGGTAGAAATGGATGGTTTCGAAGGCAATGAGGGCGTGATTGTTATCGCAGCGACGAACCGCCCAGATGTTCTTGATCGCGCACTATTGCGACCAGGACGCTTTGATCGTCAGGTTTATGTTGGGTTGCCGGATATTCGCGGCCGCGAACAGATTCTGGAAGTTCATCTAAGGAAAGTGCCTGTCGATGAGACTGTTCAATCTTCGATTATTGCGCGAGGTACGCCCGGTTTCTCAGGGGCTGACCTAGCCAATTTGGTGAACGAGGCAGCGCTCGTTGCTGCGCGCAGAAATCACCGTACTGTGAGTATGGAAGATTTTGAGGACGCCCGGGATAAAATCATGATGGGATCTGAGCGTCGATCCATGGTGATGTCAGAAAAAGAAAAAGCCAATACCGCTTACCATGAGGCAGGTCACGCGATTATCGGCTATCTAATGCCGGAACATGATCCTATTCACAAGGTCACTATTATTCCTCGGGGGCGAGCGCTCGGCTTGACGCAGTTTTTGCCTGAAGATGATAAATATAGTTTGTCGAGGCAGGCGATTCTCAGCCAAATCTGTACGCTCTTCGGCGGTAGGCTTGCGGAACAATTTATTAACGGCGACGATGGCGTCACTACCGGCGCGTCTAATGATATTGAGCGAGCCACGCAGCTTGCGCGAAATATGGTTACGAAATGGGGGTTGAGTGAAAAACTTGGTCCTCTGCATTATGGTGAAGAAAGTAGTAATAATGAAGGCATGGGCAGCACCATGCTCAATTATTCAGCTGCGACTTTCGGTGAGATCGATAAAGAGGTTCGAGAAGTCATCGATTCCTGCTACGACAAAGCCGAAAAGATTTTGAAAGAAAATATGGACATACTCCACGAGATGAAAAACGCACTTATGGAATATGAAACCATCGATAGCGAACAGGTTGACGATTTGATGGCTCGCAGAAAGGTGCGTCCGCCAGCAGGTTGGTCAGACGGTTCGGGTGGTCCGGGTGTGGATGTTGAAACGAATCACGCCGATGAAGACACATCTGCAAAACCTGAAGTAGGCGGCCCCGCTAGTCAACACTAGTAGGGCTCTTCTAGGTTATTGTTGATTCAATAAATTATTGATTTCATTTTCTCCACAAGTCATGGGCGTTATTAATCTAACGCCCGATTCTTTTTCTGATGGCGGCAGATTCTTTAACGCCAGCCGTATAGATTCTTCTTTAGTTATAGATGCTGCAGCCAAGATGGTGCAAGAAGGCGCGCATTGGTTAGATGTCGGTGGAGAGTCAACTCGCCCCGGTGCACTGCCAGTGTCAGAACAAGAAGAACTCGACAGAGTCGCGCCGATATTGGAATGCTTTGTAGAAAGATTTGATACACCAGTATCAGTGGATACAAGTTCTCCAGCATTAATTAGCCAAGCCGCTAATTGCGGTGCTTCAATGATTAACGATGTTCGAGCGCTAACCCGTGAGGGAGCGTTAGAAGCCGTCGCCGAAAGCAATATGGCGGTGTGTCTGATGCATATGCAAGGTGAGCCGATATCGATGCAGTCCGCCCCAGCTTATGATTCCGTCGTCGATGAAGTGCAAGCCTTTCTATCCGAAGCACTTAGCCGCGCTCTAGACGCCGGAATCGACGAAGATCGCGTCTGTCTAGACCCCGGATTTGGATTCGGTAAAACCCTAGAGCAGAATCTTCATTTGTTAGGCGGTATTGATCAATTCAAAAGCTTGGGTCGACCGGTTTTAGTAGGCTTTTCTAGAAAATCTATGATTGGCACAATGACCGGTCGTGACCTTGATCAGCGAGATACTGGAACGACCGCACTGAATATGCTGGCACTCAGTGCAGGGGCAAGTATATTAAGAGTCCACAATGTCGCAGCGGCAATAGATACGGTAAAGATCTGGCAATCATTTAAAATGGCGCAGCAATAGTGTCTTGACCAATCTCAAATTAGAAAATTAATAAGAGGATGATGTCCTTTGACTAGAAAATATTTTGGTACCGATGGGATACGCGGCTGTGTCGGCGAGTTTCCGATTACCGCAGACTTTATGATGAGGCTTGGCTGGGCGGCGGGACGAGTGCTTGGTGAACAGACAAATGGACGCCGACTATTTATCGTTGGAAAAGATACGCGTGTCTCCGGCTATCTATTTGAAAGTGCATTGCAGGCAGGGCTCATTTCATCGGGAGCCGATGTAGGTTTACTTGGCCCTATGCCAACGCCAGCCATTGCGTACCTTACCCGAACTTTTAAGGCGCAAGCCGGTATCGTCATCAGCGCCTCCCACAATGCGCATCAAGACAACGGAATCAAGTTCTTTTCTGGCGATGGTTATAAATTGCCTGACGAAATTGAGCGGAAAATTGAGGAGTATTTGGACAATGACTTTGTCACTGAAGAATCTCATAAGCTCGGTAAGGCTTGGCGTGTAGAAGATGCTCCTGGGCGTTATATCGAATATTGTAAGAGCACGGTATCGCGTGACTTTAATCTAAACGGAATGAAAATTGTGCTGGATTGCGCCCATGGCGCCACCTATCACATAGCGCCTAAAGTATTTGGTGAGCTAGGAGCCGAGGTAATCAGTATCGGTGTGAAGCCCGATGGAACCAACATTAACGCCGGCCATGGTGCTACCGACACTAAAGCCTTATCGGCCGAGGTTGTCGCGCAAGGCGCTGACATGGGTATAGCATTTGATGGCGACGGAGACCGAGTAGCTTTTGTCGATAAGGCAGGCGTTCTCATCGATGGTGATGCGTTGTTGCTGATTGTTGCAGACTATTTGAACGCCAAAGGGTCGCTCCGTGGAGTGGTCGGAACCTTGATGAGTAATTTTGGCTTAGAGTTAGCACTTGAGGAACGCGGGCTTGGTTTTCATCGCGCGAACGTCGGTGACCGCTATGTGATTGAATCTATGTTGGAGCTTGATTACGAGTTGGGAGGGGAGACCTCTGGCCATATTATCTGTGGTGAAATGGGCACCACTGGCGATGGCGTCGTTTCAGCTTTACAGGTATTGGAGTCATTGGCGCACATGGGTCAAAGCTTGGAGCAGGCAGCGAAAAATCTGGATTGCTTCCCACAAGTGCTTGTGAATGTGCCGATAGAAAAACAGCTCTCTGATCTAAGTCATCCGCAGCTAGACAAAGCTGTCGCGGAGGTCGAATCTGAACTTGCTGGAAAGGGTCGCGTGCTTTTGCGGCCTTCTGGCACTGAGCCATTGATTCGCGTCATGGTCGAAGGTGAGGATGGAGAGGTTGTGACCAAGCTTGCTCATAAATTGGGCAGGGATGTTGCCGCTGTTTATGCGTGAAGTTAATTTGCGCCAAAAGCTAAGCCCGCCTTGAGCAGAAGCAGGAACTCCGCTACCATTTGCGCCCTTTTTGGGGCGAGCAAGATATAAATGCGTCTACCAGTGGTTGTAGCGAACTGGAAAATGAATGGTTCGATGTCTTTTGTCGAGACTATGTCATCTGATTTGCTGGATGCAGATGGCGGTTTGTCTAATGTGTCCGTGGTCGTGGCGCCGCCATATTTATATGTAGAAAGTCTCGTCCGTCGTTTTAGCGGCGAGCGGATCGAAGTTGGCGTTCAGGATATAAGTGCGCATGACGAAGGTGCCTATACCGGCGAAGTATGTGCCGAAATGGCAGCGGATTTAGGCGCCAAGTACGCCATAGTCGGGCATTCCGAGCGCCGTGCATACCATAGTGAGAGCGATACTCTGGTTGCAGTAAAGACGGCAGCAGCGTTGTCGGCCGGGTTGACGCCCATATGTTGTGTTGGTGAATCATTGGCCGAGCGGGAAGCAGGGCAAGCAGAGACGGTGGTAGGTGGCCAAGTAAAGGCTATAGCCAGCGTGTTTACTGATCCGAACGAGTTGAAAAGACTCATTTTTGCCTATGAACCCGTTTGGGCGATAGGCACTGGGAAAACCGCACAGCCAGAAGAGGCTCAGGCTATGCACGACTTCATTCGTCGGCAACTTGGTGCAGTTGGCAGTGATATATGCATTCTTTATGGCGGCAGTGTTAAGCCGGAGAACGCGGAAGAATTGTTTTGTCAGCCCGATATCGATGGCGGGCTGATTGGAGGGGCATCTCTAAAGCCTCAGGATTTTATTGCAATATGCCAAGCGGCAACGGTAAGTGAGAACTGATTTATGGAAACATTGGTAACAACTGTCCACTTTTTAGTGGCGATATTAATGATCGGGCTGATTCTTATCCAGCAGGGCAAGGGTTCGAACATGGGCGTATCAATGGGTGGAGGGGGCTCCAATACCGTATTTGGTAGTTCAGGCGGCACCAGTTTCTTTGGCAAAATGACAGCCTTACTGGCATTTATTTTCTTTCTCACGAGTTTGGGTTTAGCGCTTATTTCTCGAGACAACGCTGAAATCGGCGCTGGAAGTATTCTTCCGACGGGTACACTTGAAACGGTCGCGCCAGTTGCACCCAGTGTTGAAAATACACCACCAGCTTTGCCTATTAATGAAAGCGTAGATTCCGTGCCCGCACTCCCAGTAGAGAGTGCGCCGCAGATAGAGGATGGTGTAGAATCCGCAATCCCAGTTGAATAGGGCTGGCTGCTCATTCGCAATTGGAAATCCCTGTGCCCAAGTGGTGGAATTGGTAGACACGCTATCTTGAGGGGGTAGTGGCGCAAGCCGTGCCGGTTCAAGTCCGGCCTTGGGCACCATCAATTATTCAAATCATTGCATAGAGTGTTAATGTAATACTGGTAATGACAAAAGCGATTGACCTGTCTTGTATTCATCTGTCGATGTGCTAATTTTGCGGGCACCGAATTAAGGGCGATTTTTCGATACGAAACAACTACATCTTAGTTAGTTGAATACGCCCAGTAGCGAGAAGTGTGAAGTCCAAAACAGAAATAAGGCCTCGCTGATAAATGTAATCTTTTGCTCCGTATGAGTGGTGAAAAAACGCAGGGCAGTAACTTGTTGATTTTTATAGATAATTAGGTGTTTTTTTGATTTTTTATTTTTAACGTTCAATTTGGTTTAACTTAATTAAAAAATTATCATTCATAACGATACAATTTAGTTGTTAGACTCGACGTCTAAGTAGTAGAGATGTCAATATAATGTTGTATGGCGCTCAGAACAAACCGGGGGGTTTTATATGAAATCTACAATTGCACGATTTCTATCTGTTTCACTTTTTTCTACATTGTTTTTTGTCTCAGGTCAGGCAATAGCTCAGGAAGAGCAAGAAGTAATTGGTCAAGATGCCGAGCAGCAGGAGCAGGGGGTTCAGTCCCTCGATGAGATTATTGTTACCGCTCGCAAGCGTGATGAAAGCTTGCAGGATATTCCAGTAACGATCAGCGTCATTGGCGCCGATGTTATAGAAGACGCCGGTGTCAATGATCTGTTTGACCTGTTTGGTTTGGTTGCTGGGGTCGATTTTGAAGATCCTAATGGTGATCGGAACGGCGCTAACCCCGCTATTCGCGGCGTGCAAGCAGGCGGTAATGGTTCAGGTATTACTAACCGTCGAGCGAACACCTTTATTGATGGCCTCCCGTTGACCGGTCAGCAGGGTACGATTCGTTTCATCGATACTCAGGCTGTCGAGTTTTATAGTGGGCCGCAGAGTGCTGCCTTTGGTCGTGCGACCTTTGCTGGCGCTATCAACTACGTGACCAGAGACCCCGGTGAAGAATTTGATGGCTCCTTTCAGGCGCAAACCTCATCGCTAGGCCGTAATGCAATAACGGCGAGCTTTTCTGGCCCCATTAACGATCGGCTCGGCTATACTTTGGATGGCGAATATTCGCGCAACCAAGGCCCCTCTGATTTCCAAACGACTGAAGGTTTTGATATCGGCCGTCGTGAGACCAACTTCATCTCCGGTAAGTTGGTGTGGGACATTAATGATCGTGCCAGTGCAGAGTTCCGCTACCTAAACGGTAAAACGAACGATAGCCAGGGTACTCGATTTGTTGTAGATCCAGCTCGTATTACAGGCGATCCTAACGCAACGATTGCAGATATCTGTAGTAACGTGGGTACCTTGTCTAACGGTCGGACATTCCTCCTAGGCGAAGTTGATTGTAACTTTGGTGATGGCTCGGTGTTTATTCCAACTAATACGCAGCTAGAAAATCTACTTCCTGCAGAGTTCACTAACCATTTGCGGTCTGAAACTAACGACCTCGTTACTATCCAGAACATAGATGGAACGACTACTAATACTGTTGGGCTTAGACAAGATCAAGTAGACGATCTACTTCGCTTAGCACAGACCTATACTATCCCCGACGGCCCCGAGATCTTTAATAATCGTCAGCGAATCTCTGCTGAGTTTACTTTTGATGTGGGTAACGGATTAGTCCAAGTATTAGGTTTTTGGGGAGAAGAAGATTCCAACTCATTTACAGATGCGGATCTAGGCGTTGATACTTTGGTTTTTGACGTTCCTGAATTTAACGCAGATGGTGTTCTGGAAGGCGACTTCGGTTTCACTGCGATGGGAATGGGCGCAACAGTTAACCACATGGCTAACCCCAATAGTGTGATCGAGCGATATATTGAAGCACGATATGTATCGCCAGATGCACAGCGATTGCGTTGGTCGGTAGGTGGCTCATACTCTAACTTTTTCGTTAACCAGCTGAACTTCGATCAGTTTCAAGGTGTGCTCGACCCAAGCCTGATTTTAGGTAATCAGTTCGTCGATCAGGGTGTAGATGGGTTGTCGCCACAGATAGAGCCAACGCTAATCACTAACGAAGGTCTCGAGAACTTTGGGCTGTTCTTCAATATCACCTACGATATTACTGATCGAACCACATTCGCTTTTGAAGCGCGCTTAGATCACGATACAACCACAAACGATAATATCCTTGCGCGACAGTTTCTAGAAGAAGTCGGTCAAAATGATATTGTTACCTTTGGCGACATCGATACGACGTCTAAGAATTTCTTGCCGAGAATCTCGCTTACTCATGCATTTACGGATGAGATTACAGCCTACGCACAGGCAGCAATTGGTATTAGCCCAGGCGCTGCGAACCCTGAGTGGTTGACGCCCGATAGCCTTATTGCTTTGCGCGCAGCAACTAATCTTAGATCGCAAGGTGTGTTAGCGGTCGATGAGACCGCAACAGGGGAAGAGTTAGCTGAGCAGCAACTATTTCTTAGTGGGTTTAATTTTGATGAAACCACCTACACGCAGTTTGAGGAAGAGCAGATCGTGAACCTCGAAGCAGGTATCAGAGGCACGCTCTTTGATGGTGACGTGAACTTTACGACGGTGCTCTACGCTCAAAATTGGACCGACCAACAAGAAGCGGCGAACGTCAGCTTTGATGTCAGAACCCTCGCAAACGGCGACGAGTTATTTGAGGCCGAGCTTGATCAACTGTTGTTTGAAGGGCCAGATGCACTTTTCCCGAATATAGCGGTAGATGATCAAGATGCCTTTAGGGATGACGTGATTGCGGGAGCCGACTTCACTCCGATGGGTCAAACCAATCTTGGTGACTCACTATTGATCGGTATTCAGCAGACCGCGCAATGGAGAATCAACAATGAGTGGAGCATTAACGGTCAGATGTCGATTGCGAGAAATCGCACGACTGACATTTGTAATACTGGTGCGGAAGGATTTGGCTTCCTTAATGATAGCGGTGTAGAAGACGGTGAGATCGCGCCTTGTCGAGATCTATCTGGTACAGATGAGATACGTACACCATCTTTTGCAGGAAGTCTTAGCGCAAGCTATCGAGCACCGCTGTTTAATACTGGTCTGAACTTTACTGCTCGTGCCGATGCTCGTCATACTGGTCAAACCTTTGGCGATATCGCTAACCTGTATTACTTCCCTTCTTTCACTACCTATAATGTGAACCTTGGTGTTAATAACAGAACCTGGAACCTCACGTTCTCTGCTAACAACATCTTGGATGATGATACGCCAAGAACCATTCGTACTAATAATGCGGATACTCCAGAAGAGTTCGAAATCAGTATATCGCCGCCAAACAGACGCGAGTTTAGTTTGAGATTGCGATACAACCTATAGCAGTAAACAGCA
>CAZUTO010000016.1:0-7191 GCA_964623085.1 uncultured Porticoccaceae bacterium | reverse complement strand
AGCAGTAAACAGCAATAAAACACTTATTGCAGGCGCCCTGCCTGCAATAAGTGTACCTTTAGGGGGAAAAAAGTTAGTCTTTAGAAACATATCCCTCTATGCTGTAATAGCAAGCAATGCTGCAAAAACAAAAAAAATAAATAATAGCTAAAAATCTATAGTTCTAGGGGTAATACCGTGACAAAACACAATGTTCTATCTAATTGCATATTCATCCGCAAGCTGAGTAAATCTTCGCTATTGTTGTCGGCGGTCTTGCTCGGCGCTTGTGTTGCCGGCGACGGGACGACAGACGTATTCAGCCCGGTTGTCACGACTCGATCTCCGCAGGATGGCGAAATCAATGTCCCCTTAGATTCAACGTTTTCAGTAAGCTTTGACGAGAACATAGATTCAGATACTGTAGAGACAGTGCTGAACCCAGAGAGTCCACTAGACGTAGTGGATAACGTACGTGTTTTGTTAAACGGCAGTCCGATAGACGGTGTTGTGACATACGACGCCAGCACGTTTACAGCCACATTTACCCCCGACGCGCCTTTGGTACCGGATTCAATCTATGTGGTGCAATTGTTTGGTGGAATTACCGATACTGGCGGTAATGCATTGGATTTCATAAACCAATTTAACGCGTCTCCCGCCAATGGCTCGATATTTACTACCCAGGAGGTCGTGCCGCCGGTGGTAATCGACACGAACCCGAATGTGGGCACGGACACAGCATCTGTTGCCGCCAATATTGAAGTCGAATTTGATGAGCCAATTGATGCATCGACACTTAATGATACGACCTTTATGGTACTGGACGCTGCTGGCAGTCCAGTTGCCGGTACAGTAGCTTTTGAGGTACGCCCTTTGGCTGATGGTACAAACACCTATTTTGCCGTGTTTGATCCGGACACGAACCTCGCATTTGCTACCGAGCATACCATTGTGCTAGCCCCTGGAATTGCTGATGTGACGGGTAACCAGTTGGAAGGCGCTGAGAATTTTTCGTTTATAACAATGCAAGTACCAGGGCCAGACGACTTTGGATTTTCTTTAGCCTCGCCAGCCGCAGGTGAGCGTGATGTCGCAGTGGCCGGCACAGAAATAACAGTCGAATTTGATGAAGCTGTCGACGGTCTAACGGTGGACGGCACTTCATTTAACCTGCTCGAGGGCAGTATCGCTAATGGCGATACAAATATAGTGGGCGCAGTAGCGGTCGATGGCCCGACTATGGCGACATTTACGCCGGACGGTTGTTTGCCTTCCGATGCGCGTTTGATCGTTGCACTAACAAACGATATAACCAACGGCGGTACTGGAAGCCTAATACCGAATGAATTTGAAATTTTTACTGAATCTGGGTTTGGGTTAGATGAGCGCATAGATGATCCGGCAGACCCCGCATCGGGGGCGACAAACTTAGCACTGGCGTCTGATGGCGCTGGTCGGGCGATGGCGGTATGGCTTCAAGATGCCGACGATCCAGTAGATGGTACGGCAGACGTATTGGCGGCTTTTTTCGATGTTGCAACCTGTGGCTGGAGTGTGCCCCAAGTGCTTGACAATCCGATTATGGGAGCAGCGCTAAATCCGAATGTCGGTTCCGGAAGTAATGGTGCGTTTATTGCGACCTGGGAGCAGGCAACAGATCTTCAATTTTCCGTGTTCGACCCCGTTGCTGCAACTTGGTCAGCACCTGCACTAGTTAACCCCAGCCCACTACTTGGTACCGCGGCTTTGAGCGCGTTATCAGTAACTTCAGATGGCGATGCATTGGCTGTTTGGCTTGAAGGCGCGACGGCCGCGGCCGCGGGCGGTGGCGGTGGCGCCGCCGGTGGCGGTGGCGCCGCCATGGGTGCCGGTGGCGGTGCCGGTGGCGCCGCCATGGGTGGCGGCGGAGCCGCTGACGCTGATGTGATGGCCAGTTTCTACGACCAAGCTGCTGGTACTTGGAGTGCAACCCAAACGATCGCCATACCAGACACAGGCGATGACCTACCCATTACCGGTTTGGCAGCGGATCTTGATCTCGCAGGTAACGCGATAATTCTCTATGAACAGAATTCGGATGATAGCGATCTAGATGGTGACGGTGATGCAGAGACAGGCGCGGAAGAAGACATTTTGTTTAGTCGTTTTTTGAATACTGGAGCGGCTCCGGTATGGAGTGCCCCCATAACATTGGACTTCGATCCGTCAGACGCAACAGGCGTGACTGTGGAAATTGAAGAAACTACAGGTGATGCGATTCTCGTATGGGTCCAAGATAACGCTGTAGTGGATATGGGTGCGGTTCAAGAACTTCGTGTATTGGCGCTGCCATTTGAAGCAGTCCCAGATGCAGCGGCAGACGAGATGCAATTCGGTTTTGAGGGTAATCCCGCTCAAGTATCGGCTGTTATCGGTTTAGACGATGAGGGCGGAACAAACGCATTTATCGTTGGACAAGATCCAGGTGCAATGGGCGCCATGGGAGCACCTGGGGGTGTGCAGGCTATTCAAGCTATCGTTGTCAATAATGATATATTTACAATGGCGCCTGAAGCTGAAGATGTAGCCACAGAGATGATTGGCGTCGGCACGCTAGCTGATGAAACGGTAACGCCCGAAGTATTGTTAGCGGAAGTAGATGATCTTAGTTTAGCGTTTGACGCGGCTGGGAATCCTGTCGCTACCTGGGCAGTCGAGGAGACTATCATCGACACCTCAACGGGATTGGCTATACCGGTTATCAATAATGTCACTTATGTCACCAATACCTTTGAGGACGGAAGTTGGGGTTTCCCGGTCAGTGCGCTAGATGAAAATGCCTTAACTATCGTCACTGAGTCACCGCTAGAGCCGACAGATTTAGAAATCGTCTCAGGTACTGGTATTGGTGATATTCTGGTTCGGATTCAAAGCGATCTAGCCGCTGATGGCACGGCTATCGGACAGGTCGTCGGTATTCGCAACGGCGACAACGCCGAGTAGTGTCCGCACGAGAAGTGCGAAGATTTAAGCAGCGATAGGCGGAGAAATTGTGCCGCCTTATTCAGGGCGCTTCTCGTTAAGATGGAGTCAGTGTTTATTTGTTGGCTCCAGTGGTAGGTACAACGAAATAATATTAAAACAACAAAACAACATAGTTGTGGGGTAACGCAGTGAGTAATAAAACTTCCTATTCAGATCGTGGGCTTATGAGAAAAACAAGAAACGCCTGTTTACTAGCCCTTTCGGTGCTTGCCCTATATGCCTGTGGCAATGATAGTCGAGGCAATCTTGCTGACATTACACCACCTACGGTCGCAAGCATTGCTCCCTCACCGGGAGAAAGAGGTCTAGTGATGGAAACGGTTGTTTCTGTGACCTTTACTGAAGCATTCGACCTAACAACTTTCGAAGAAAATTTCTTTTTCATGATGGCAGAGGATGGAGTCATTCGGCAGGAAATAGATGCCGAAACAGCGCTTCCGTTGGCATTCTTGGATGGCCCAAACGGCGAGATGGGCGATGAGGTTATAACAGTTGAGGGAACGCCAGTATATGATCCGGAAACATTCACTCTACAGTTTACGCCTTCAGCGCCACTTGCTCCTGATACGTTTTACACTTGGCTGATAGGTCTAGACGGTGTTTTAGACGTTGACGGTAATCAGACAGAGACTTTGCTAGGTGGTGGCGCAGTCGTCACTCGTTTCGTCGTAGGCACGTTTACTACAGGTAATACGATGATTCCTGTTGTAGAGTCGGCCATGCCATTTGACGGCGCGCTTAATGTTCCATTGGAGAGCTCAATCACAATAAGCTTTAGTGAGTTACTCAACGAAGTGACTGCGAACGAAGAGACTGTTCAAGTAACCGATTCTGCGGGCGAGCCAATATTGGGAGACATAACTGTCGTAGCGGTAGATATGGGCCTCAGTTCAGATGTGATTTTCGAACCAGACGAAGATCTACCGATTACAGAAGAAATTACGGTGACCTTGAGCGGTATTGAAGATCTCGATGGCGTGGTAGTTGAAGATATGGTGGTGACCTTTACTACTGAAGACCCAGCTGTGAACGCGCCGCCCACATTGCTTCCTTTCCCGTTTACCTCGCCGGAAAACGGCGCTGTGGACGTGCCTCTCGATGAAGCTATTGTCTTGACGTTTAGTGAGGATATTTTCAATGGTTCGACTGACCCAGTGAATCTCACATTTACGTTAGGCACAGAACTTACAGTGGTAGATAGTGCTGGAGTAGCGATACCGATGGCCATGGCTGCCGTTGCAGGAAGCGTTATAACCGTTGCGCCGCCTGCGCCGGCGATGGGAGAACCGGGTGCGTGGCCAGAGGGCGACACCATTGCCGTCACCGTGTTTGGTGCAGATCAAGGCGGCACTATCGTAGATGATGACGGTGCCCTGCTCGAAGAGACGACGATGTTTGCCTTTACAACAGTGGGAGGCGTGCCGGCTGGTCCAGATTTGACTGCACCGACGGCGACCATATCTCCTGCAGAGGGTGAGGAGATTGCCCCGACCACGAACATTGTCGTGACCTTTGACGAAGCCTTGGATGACGCTACGGTAAATATGGCAAACTTTACGCTAACCCAGCTAAGTGATGATACGGCAGTGCCAGGCATGGTTTTGTACGACACCATGAATTTCACGGTTACCTTCGTGCCTGAAAACGCGTTAACGCCATTGGAAACTTTTATGTTTACCATTTCAGCGGATGTCACGGACGTCGCTGGTAATGCGTTTGCAGGAAGCACAACCATGTTTTCAACTAGTCCTCCGGACGACATAGCGCCGACTTTAGACACGCCTGTTGATGGTTCTAACGATACTGAGGTGGCGGCCGCAGGAGATCTAGTACTGACCTTTAGCGAACCGGTTTTAGCAGCTGATGGAGATGCTATCGCGGTGGGGGATATGAGCGAGATCACGATCGTAGATGCCGGTATGAATAGCCTGATGGCTATGGCGACCGTAGATGGAGCTCAACTGACTATCAACGCGCCGGCGATGGCAGAACCGGTTGGATGGCCGACAGACGGCCCTATCACGGTGACGATAGCCGCTGATCAGATTACTGACTTGGCCGGAAATCCTTTAGCAGCAGTGGACTTCATGTTCAACGCGTTGGACGACGTTCCTGCTCTCTCGGTAGATGTTACTTTCTCGACAGAGCAGATGCCTGACGGCACATTCGTACCTGACACTGACTTTGTGCTTACATTCAGTGAGCCTGTCGATCCAGCTAGCGTGATTATCAATATCGACGATGCGTTGATAGTATTTAACGCAGCTACAGGCATGGGCTTGATGGGAGCAGGTGGATTGGGACCAACCTCGGACGTGGTTGATAACGTGGTGACGATTAATGCACCCTCGACGAGTGCAGATCCGGATGGACCAGACTTTGGTTGGCCAGAGGGCAGCATGCCCCAGCTCAACATCACGGCAATGGGTGTAGGCACAGATGGTACTCCTTTTGGTATTACCGGCCTTAACAGCGGCCTCTTCCTAGCTGATGACGTCACGATAGAATTCACGGTCGAAGGCACTCCTGCTCCTCCTATGGGTGGCGGCGGTGGCGGCGCTCCTTGATAAGAAGTACTTGTATTAAAAAACCTCGCCCTTTGGGTGGGGTTTTTTTTTGCTGTATCATTATCGGCGATATGAGAAAAGACGGTGAAGAGCCTACAAAAGGCTATGAATCTTATAAAAATACAAGAGGGCTCAAGCCCTAGACAGGTAAAAAACACAACTTATTAAACCTAAAAAAAAGAGGCGTTGCGGTGACGAACAGATTACTAAGATTAAGACTGACAGAGAGAATGAGCGCAGGTGTGAAAACAGTATTCACAGCAGCGGTATTGCTATCACTATATGCCTGTGGCGGTGGCGGGAGCACGTCGAGCACAACACCAGCCGAAGCCGATACCGTTGCGCCGACATTGGCAAACACCATCCCCGTTGATAGTGCAGCAGATGTTGCGCTGGGTACCGATATTACAGCCGTGTTTAGTGAGGGACTTGACCCAGCGACGGTGAATGCCGATACCTTTGCGGTGTCCACACTGAGTGCCGGCGCGCTCGCAGGTGCCGTAAGCTTCGATGAGCCAACGCTGACTGCAACCTTTAGTCCAGAAACTGATTTGCCAGCAGGCGAGACGATCCAAGTGACACTGACGTCTGGTATTACCGACGTTGCTGGTAATGCACTTGCGGAAGAGACGTTCGCATTTATGACAGTTGCAGGAGAGGCTTCAGGCACAGTCGGCGTGATGAGCCGCTCGCCTGATATAGATGCAGAGAACGTGCTGATCACAGAGTCAGTTGAAGTGGTGTTCACCGAAGATCTCGATGCCGCAACGGTCGATGATACGTCTTTTACGCTTACTGGTGATGCGCCGGTATCCGGCGTCGTGAGCTACGACAGTGCAGCGCTAGCTGCAACCTTCACGCCGGATCGCTGCTTGCCTTCTGGAACCATGCTCAGCGTTGATTTAGCAGGCTCCATTACGGCAACCGACGGAGCAACGTTTGACGGTGAGACATACAGCTTTACGACGGCAGATGGTTGGACAGACGAACAACAAGTAGATGACCCCGTGTTCCTCGATGCCAGTGGGCTAAGGTTAGCATCCAACGGCGTAGATCTAGCGGCCACACTGCGATTGCAAGATCGCGATGGCGATGGCACGAATGACCTTGTCGCCAATGTTTATGACGTCAACGGCTGTGCTTGGGGTCCAGCAGTGGTACTCGATAATGCGCCCACTGCAGGACGAATTACGATGCTTGAAGGAGCCACCGTTAATGACAACGCTGGTGGATTTCTTGCCACCTGGGAGCAAAGCGACGATGTGTTGTTCTCGGTATATGACCCTAACACTCTAGAGTGGGCCGACCCAGCCCCTATTGAAGCCACACCAGACACGACAGCTACTATAAGCACGCTCGCGGTTTCATCCACTGGTGATGCACTATCAGTATGGTACGAGACTGAGCTAGCTACTGGTGGCGGCGGCATGGGCGGCATGGGCGGTGGTGGCGGCGCGGCAGGAATAGAACTCAGAGCCAGCATGTACGATGGGGCCACTTCAACCTGGACCCCGCCTCAGACGATCACCAGCAACATGACAGATAGCCCAGCGCAGATCGGTGATATCGTGGCCGGGCTCGATGCCCTAGGCAACGCCGTTGTGATCTTTGAGCAAGA
>CAZUTO010000015.1:12222-50216 GCA_964623085.1 uncultured Porticoccaceae bacterium | reverse complement strand
CAGGATAAAGGGCAAAAAGCCTGCACAGCTGCCTTTGTGAATGCGATTGAAACCGGAAATACAGGCGATTTAATAGCATTTGATGAATTGGTTGAGGTTGCTAGCGCCTGTTTTGATGTTGTTGACCAAATTAGTGCTTAGTCGGCCAACTACCAGTGGTTTCAAAGCTCGCTAGGCTATTTTTTACGCTTAGGCATCTTCGCCCTAAACAGCTTGTCTTTTTCGTATTGCGACGTAAGTTTCCAGCACGAGCTGTTGCTGATACGTGCTCTCCAGAATTATCGGAAACGTTTAGCTGTAAATCTCCAATAGATATAAACGGTTCCGGTGATGGTCGCTTTGATTTCCGTTTTCTAAATTGTCAAAAAACGTTTCAAAGTGCGATTGATTGGCAATCAATAGATGAGTCTCGCCTTTGGCGTTATAACCTCCACTATTTCGACTACTTGCGAGATGAGTCTAGAGAGTCTCAGGATAAACTGTTTCTCATTAAAGACTGGATTGGAAATAACCCGCAAGGCTCAGAGCCCGGCTGGGAGCCATTTACCGTAAGCCTTCGGATTGTTAATTGGATATTTTTCTTGGGACGCAAACCTGATCTTGTCACAGAAGATATTTTAAAAAGTCTTTATACGCAGGTGCTTTGGCTGGAGCGAAATGACGAGAGACATATCCTTGCAAACCATTATTTTGAAAACCTGAAAGCGCTGGCTTTTGCTGGTGCTTTTTTTCGTGGCGAAGATGCAGACCGATGGCGGAAGAGAGCTAAATCAGAAATTCCTCAGCAGTTGATTGAACAAAACCTGCAGGACGGCGGTCACTACGAGCGTTCACCTCAGTATCACGGACTGATGCTAGAGAATTATTTGGATTTGTATAATTTATCCAATCACACAGAGGTGTTTGATATCACTTTTCGCGATGCCTGTTATCGGCAGTCTATGGAAGGGCTGCAGTTTCTTAAAGGCATCATTTTTCCTGACGGTAGTATTCCTCTTTTAAATGATAGTGCTTTCGGTGTTTCGCCTACCTATACAGAGTTATCTGATTACTTTGTGCGACTATCCGGTAAGCCTTCTATGAATAGAGTGGCAAATCCTTTGATCAACTTTCTAGATTCAGGCCTCTATGGACTTAGGTCCACGAAGGATATGTTGATTATTGATGCCGGCGAGATTGGCCCTAGTTATCAGCCTGGTCACACGCACTGCGATATGTTGAGCTACGAGCTAATGTTAAGGGGGAAAAGAGTTATTGTTGATACGGGGGTTTATGAATATGAGCCCGGGCCAATGCGACACTATGTTCGCAGCACTCAGGCCCACAATACGGTGACTATTGCAGATGATGAACAGTCGGAAATTTGGGGTGAATTTCGGGTTGCGAGACGTGCAAAGGTATTGTCTGCGATGGCCGCAATGGAATCGGATAAACGGTTCCTTTTTGAAGGCAGTATCTTGGGATTCTATGGCATTCCAGGTCGCGTTCGGCATCACAGGAGTATTAGCGTGGATTTGGACGATAGTGGTTGCTTCGAGAGCGTCCATGTAATGGACCGAGTGGAGGTGAAAAGTGGGGAAGCCATAGAGAGCCGAATTCATTTTCATCCAAATTTTGGTATTGAGGAAACTGAAACTGGAGTTTTTGCTATCTCGGACGGAAGTGGGACGAGTTTCACGTTAATTCTTCCAGAAGGGCTTAAAACAAGGCTTGAAGGTAGCTACTACTGCCCGGAGTTTGGGAAAAAACTGGCTAATCAGTGTATGGTAATAGGTTTTGAATCGGCTTCAGAACGCTTTTTGCGCTATGAACTTCGTATTGATTAGATTATGCACATACTGTTCTTGTCTCACTACTTCCCGCCGGAAGTAAATGCGCCGGCTACGCGAACCTATGAGCATTGCAAGGCTTGGGTAAAACTAGGCCACAAAGTGACGGTTGTGAGCTGTGTGCCTCACCATCCGATGGGTAAGGCGTACCCAGGGTATAAGAACAAGGTGTACCAAGTCGAAAATAAGGATGGCATTAGGTCGATTAAAATTTTGACTTATATCACTGCGAATGAAGGCTTTTTCAAGCGCACGCTAAATTATGTGTTTTACATGATGATGGCTATATCAGTGGCACCTTTTCTTCCAAAAGCGGATATTGTAATTTCTACGTCGCCACAGTTTTTCAACGGGTTGGCTGGGTATTTTGTTTCTCGTTTGAAGCGCGCTGCGTGGGTGCTAGAAATACGAGATTTATGGCCAGAATCTATTTTGGCAGTGGGGGCGGTCACTAACAAGCGTGTGATCAAAGTACTTGAAGGTATAGAGCGGTTTGTTTATCGCAAGGCGGACCATATTGTATCTGTCACCCATGCTTTTAAAGATCATATTAGTAAAAATGGTGCGCTCGAAGAAGATATAAGCGTTATTCGCAACGGTGTGGACCTTTCCTTTTTTGAGGATGCGCCTTCAGATGTAGAGTTTGCTAAGCATATTGGCGTGGAAGATAAATTTGTCGCGTCCTATGTCGGCACGCATGGCATGGCGCACGGCTTAGATCTAATTATTGAAGCTGCGGATCGGCTTCGCGATCATCCAAATATTGTGTTCGTGATGGCGGGTGATGGCTCTGAAAGAAAGCGGTTAGAGCAAGAACTCATTGATAGGCAGTTGCCAAATGTACGCATTCTTGGCCAGTTGCCAAAGGCAGACATGCCCAAGCTTTGGTCGGTATCTGACGTGAGTTTAGTTTTGTTACGCAAGTTGGATTTGTTTTTAACCGTAATCCCTTCCAAGATTTTCGAAAGCATGGCGATGAAAAAGCCGATCATCCTTGGTGTTCAGGGTGAGAGCCAAGGTATTGTTGAGGAGGCGGGTGCGGGTATTTGTATTGAACCGGAAAATGTTGAGCAGCTTGTTGAATCGATTTTGCAACTCTCCAATTCGCAAGATATTTGTGAACAGTTTGGTCGCCAAGGAGCTGTGCACGTTAAAGCTAATTTTGATAGATCTAAATTAGCCGCAACGTATGAGCGCCTTCTAATAGATTTATATGAGCGAACTAACGCTGATTTAACAAGCGCTTAGTTATGGCAAAGAACGATATGAGGGAAGAATAGGTGAAAATGTTGTTTAGACTGCCCTTGGTATGGCTGGGAATGTTAGCGTTTTTTGCTATCGTGTACATCTCATTTTCTGGGCTTGATCTTGCCGTAACCTGGTGGAAACGTGACGAGTACAGCCATGGATATCTGATTCCCTTCGTCGCGGCGTTTTTGCTTTTCCAAGGTGTCTCCAGTTATCGCGATAAAGACTCGCGAGGAACCTGGCTGGGCTTTGTGATTGGATGCTTCGGTTTGTTTCTAGTGGTGCTCGGTGAACTTGGTACTGTTTATACCATTATCCAGTACGGGTTTTTGGTGTTGGTTTACGGACTTGCGTTGACGCTGTTCGGTTTGAGGGGTTGGTTAGTCTTGTGGGGTGGTCTTGTGTACCTCGCCTTTATGATTCCGCTCCCCAACTTTTTATACAACAACCTTTCTGCTGAATTGCAGCTTGTTTCGTCCTCTTTGGGTGTTGCCGTTATTCGACTTTTTGGAATTAGTGTATTTCTTGAAGGCAACGTTATCGACTTGGGTAATTACAAACTACAAGTAGTTGAAGCCTGTAGCGGCTTAAATTATCTATTCCCTTTGATGAGTTTCGGATTTCTGCTGGGCTATCTATTTCGTGGTGCGATCTGGCAACGCTGGTTTATCTTTATATCCAGTATTCCGATCACCATTTTGATGAACAGTTTTCGTATCGGAGTCATCGGTGTCTTGGTCGAGCACTGGGGCATCGGTATGGCTGAAGGTTTCCTTCATTATTTTGAGGGTTGGATAATCTTTATGGCATGCACAGCGGTGTTGCTACTTGAGATTTGGTGTTTTCACAAAATGTCTAAGGTGGGTGGCAGCTTTCTTTCGCGGTTGGATCTAAATACACCGAATATCTCAGATTTTGCCTTAAAAGCTGAAGACTGGACCCCGTCTAAACACAAGCCTTTCCTTTTGTATCTAGCACTTTTACTCATAACCGTTCCTTATTTTCATTCGCTCGAAGAGCGTGAAGAATACTACCCGGAACGCTATGAGTTTGTGCGATTCCCACTGTTGCATCAAGGTTGGCTTGGCAGGGAAGATTTTATCGAGGATGCAATTATAGAGAATTTAGGTCTTACCGACTTTGTGTTGGCTAATTACAATCGCCAATCATTGCAGCCTGGATCTGAAGGAGACCGCCTGCCGGTCAATTTGTATGTTGCTTATTATGATTCTCAGCGGAAGGGCGCATCGATTCACTCGCCGCGTTCATGTATACCAGGCGGCGGTTGGCAAATTACTGACCTTGAAACAGTTTCTGTCGAACTTTTCGAGAGTCCTAGTGACGGCGAGGAATTTAAGGCAAATCGCGTCATGATTCAGAAAGGCAATGCCAAACAGCTAGTCTATTACTGGCTTGATCAGCGCGGTAGATATATTACTAATGAATATTTGGCTAAATGGTACATTTTTTGGGATTCTTTAACTACGAACCGTTCGGATGGTGCGTTGGTTAGGCTAGTGGTTCCTATCCCTGAGGGTATGTCTGAAGAGACCGCAGAGAATCATCTACTGGAGTTTTTGCGCGATTTTAAACCCCTACTAAAAGACTACATTCCTGGGTAATTGTTTCTGTTTTGTGGTTTGTTCGTGTCGAACCATAGGCCGGGTGATTTTTTTTCAGGTAAAAATAATAAAGAGTAAATTTTGAATTAAATGGATCTCGTTTTTGGTTTTTTTCTTGCGCTGTTGCTGAGCACTGTTTTGGTGCCTGTTTTTATGCGCTATGCGCCGGCACTACATCTTGTCGATCTTCCTTCGGAAGATCGGAAGGTGCATACCGTTCCGATACCAAGAAGCGGCGGAATCCCCATTGTCATTGGTGCCTCGGCATCTGTATTGATCTGGTTGGGGCTTGAGCCAGAGTTCTATGGTTTCTTTCTGGCGGCGTTAGTCATCATCGTTTTTGGCATACTAGACGACACATCAGAACTGGGCCATCGCTTTAAGTTTTTAGGCCAGATATTGGCTGTTTTGGTGTTTATCGTCAGTGGTAATCTTATTGAGCGAGTACCCTTTTTCGGTCTTGATGAAGTTTCTGGTTGGATATCCTATCCGCTGACTTTCTTTTTTCTGTTGGGCGTGACAAATGCGGTCAATCTTTCAGATGGCTTGGATGGTCTGGCAGCAGGTAATAGCCTATTGAGTTTTGGATTGATTGCGCTTTTAGCGATATCTGTTGATGTGCCCTCCGTTGCTGTTATATCTCTTGCTGTTGTTGGCGGCTTGATCGGCTTTTTAAGATTCAACACGCATCCAGCAACGGTGTTTATGGGTGATACGGGTAGTCAGTTTTTGGGTTTTTGTTGTGGTGGTTTGGCGATATTTCTGACACAGCATCAGAACTCTGCTTTAAGCCCCATTCTTCCTTTAGTGATTCTCGGCTTGCCTATCCTCGATACCTTGGCGGTGATGTTAGTACGATCTTATCAGCGCCGCTCGCTTTTTGTCGCTGATCGAAGCCATCTTCATCATCAGTTCTTGAAGCTAGGTTTGAGGCATTATGAGGTAGTTGCAGTACTCTATGCCATGCAGGCGATTCTCGTTTTTATCGCTTTTATCTTGCGTTACAACGATGATTTGGTGATTTTTTCGGCTTACGCAGTATTTTGTTCCCTTGTGTTGGGAACGGTCGTTGTGGGTCGAAAGCGGTGTTGGCATCTGCACTCTGAAGAAGACGTATACGATGGCGGCGATCGACGCAACCCACTGGTACGAAAGATCAACTGGTATCACTATTCCTCGACCAAAATCATTCAATGGCTTTTGGGCATTTTTTTAGTGGTGTCTTCAATTTTTGTATCTCAGGCGTCCACCGATATCGGCGTATTCAGCTTGGTTGCTTTAGCTTGTGCGCCGGTGTTAGTAGCGTTGTTCTGGAAACACCCTGAATGGCTCAATCGGATATTGTTTTATGCAGCGAGCGCCATTGTCGTAAACGGCTTTTTGTTAAGTACCGCAGACCAACCGCTGCACAACGGTATTGCTGATGTATTTGTTGGTGTCATGGTATTTCTTGTTTTGTTGGCTATAAGAATGACACGCAAAGAAGTTTTTCGGCCAGACAATAAGGATTTTTTGGTATTGGTGCTGGTTTTGTGCGTGCCGTTTTTTCCAATTGGAGAGATTGACGAGTTTTCGTTTAGTCGGGCTGTTATTCGTTTGGCGATACTTCTGTACGCTTGCGAATTTACTTTGGTGGGCGGAGTGAGACACAAACATGGGGTTCTTAGTATTTCGTCAATACTGAGTTTAGTCATTGTATCTATACAAAATACTTGATTGAATTAACGGATCAGGGTTAGGGGCAAAAAATGAAAAAGTGTATTGATTTAAGATGGATAGGTGTTTTTTCGATCGTTGCGGTTCTTATGGGTTGCACCGGCGGGGAAGAGAGAAAACTTAAATATTTTGACCGGGCACAGGCTTTTTATGATGAAGGTAATTATGAAAAGGCGACCGTTGAGGTTAGGAATGCGCTCCAAATAGATGAAGACTTCGCTGAGGGCCGCTATTTGCATGCACTTTTGCATGAAAAAGACCAAAACTGGCAACAGATGTTTGGCAATCTTAATTTGGCTATTCAGCTTGACCCCAATTTTATTGAAGCACGTATTAAGTTTGGTCAAATGCTATATGCGAATGGGCTCTTTGAAAATGCGATAGAGCAGGCCGATGAAGTGTTTGCTATTGACCCGGAAAATGCAGACGCGCACGTTATTTTGGGCAGCGTGTATTACCAGCAAAGCAAGATTGAAGAAGCGACTCGTGAAGCGAATATGGCATTAGATCTTGTTCCAAGGCACGTGGGCGCTATTGCTATATTGTCCCAGATCTATCGACAGGAAGATCCCGCGCGGGCGCTAACATTGATAGGCGAAGGTTTGGAAGCGCACGATGACAATACGACACTTAGAGTACTTAAGATTGGAGTCCTCAAGGAGGAGGGTCGAGTAGAAGAAGTGGTTGAAGAATATCGTGCTCTGATTGCCGATAACCCCGAGAATTTGTTTTTTTATGCTCAACTCATTAATTATTATGAACAGCAACAAGAAATTGATCAGGCTGAAGCGCTTTTGCTAGAGGTTGTTGATATTAATCCAGACAATGTTGACACCAAGCTTGCTCTTGTTCAGTTTCGAGGATATTGGAAGGGTGTAGAAGAAGCAGAGTCGACGTTAAAGTCCTATCTTGAGGAAGATCCTGATGTTACAGAGCTTCGTTTTGCTCTTGCCGAGCTCTATGTTGGGCAAGAATCATATGATGAAGCTAAGTCTGTTTATGATCAGATCGCATCGGATGATGATGGTGCAGATTCCGTACTTGCGCTTAACCTCCTAGTTGAAATAGAGTTGGCAGTCGGTGACCAAGAGCAAGCGGAGGTAATGCTTGAAGAAATTTTCGAAATTGAGCCGGAGAACACTCAGGCTCTTTTGACGAGAGCTAGGTTGTCATTGGCTAATAACGATATCGATACTGCGATCGTCGATTTGCGTGCGATATTAAAATATGACCCAACGGATGTCGGTGCCCGTTTGTTATTGGCTCAATCTTATATGCAAGATAATGCAAGAGATCTCGCTGTTGATAGCTATCGTGAAGTGCTAACTATTGAGTCTGGGAATTTGCCAGCATCCATAGCCCTCGCACGAATTGAACTTCAGAATGGGAATCTAGATTTGGCCGAGCGTTTGGTAGATAGAGTGTTACTCATTCAACCAGAAAATGTAGCAGCCAATCAGGTGGCTGTTGAAGTTTTTTCTAGACAGTCACGCTGGGCTGAAGCACACGATACGGTGCTGCCTTTGATTGAGACGGATGCGACTGCTGCGCTCGGGCACTATCTTCAGGGGCGTGTGTATTTGATGCAGAATGAGTCTGAGCAGGCTGCGTTTTCTTTTAAAAATAGCTTGGAATTGGATGGTCGATCTGTGGAGCCGCTTGATCTCTTGGTCCGGATATATGCTGAGCAAGGGCAGCTGGGGGAAGCGGAAAATTATTTGCTGGCGCATACAGAACGGGTGCCAAAGCATGCGCAGGCACATGAGTTATTGGGCGATCTTTATTTGAGTCAGAATGCTCTGGATAAAGCAGAAGCTTCATATCAGACAGTTGTGGATATCTCGCCTGATCGCAGCAATGGCTACATTAAGTTGGCTGCTGTGGCCAGACAATTATCGGATAACGAAAAGGCATTTGGCTTATACCAATTGGGTCGAGAGCAATCGAATGACGATGTTGATTTATACATTGCTGAGGCTATCCATCAAACAGCTCTGGAAGAGTATGAGCTCGCAGCCAAAGCCTATGAGCTCGCATTAGATGTTAGTGACAACTCGATATTCGTAGAAAATAACCTTGCCATGCTTTATTTGGATAAGTTGAATACGCCGCAGAATTTGGAAAGAACGATATCGCTTGCACGAGGCTTTGATGCATCAGATCAGCCACAACTTATTGATACAGCTTCATGGCTGCAATACCGATTGGGTAATTTTGACAGAAGTATTTCCTTGGCAGAGTTGGCGATAGAACGAGGCGGAGATTCTGCAGAATATTACTACCATCTGGGCATGGCTTACTACGGCAATGGTCAAACGGCGCTGGCCAAAGAGCAGCTTGAAATAGCGCTGGAGAAAGGTGATTTTGACGGTCGGAGTGAAGCCGAACAGGTGCTACAAAGCCTCTAGTTAGAAAAGATAAGAGACTTTCGCAAATGAAAAGAATGGTTAAGTTTGCTGAAAACGCATGATTCTCTCAGCCGAGCTAGTTTAGACTTCTCTCCGTGAGAAGCGCGATTGCGCTTGAGAAGGTGGAGAGATTGATCTCCTTTATTAAAGCCAAAAAGTTATTTAAGTGAGAAACACTATGAAAAAGACAATATTAATTGCAGCTTCAGTACTCGCAGCATTTGCTGGAAACGCTTATGCACAAGGCATGGGCGGCGGTGGCGGCGGCATGGGTGGCGGCGCAGGTGGCGAGCGTCCAACTTTTGCATCTCTTGATACTGATGGAAATGGTACGATTTCCAAAGAAGAAGTGATGACATTCAGCCCAGATCGTGGCGACGCGATTATGGCTAACATCGATGGAAACGGCGACGGTAGCGTGACTGAAGAAGAGTTCGCTGCAGCTGGTACCGGTGGTGGCATGGGTGGAGCTATGGGTGGTGGCATGGGTATGGCTCAATAGTCTCGCCATACCTATAACATAGCTGGGTGTGCTATTCGTGGTGCACCCAGCTTTTTTTATATTGCAGTATGTCTTATCAGGTCCGATCGCGTTTTAGCTGAGCACTTTTCTGGTTATCTTGGCTAAACATCTGATCTCATTGGTATTCCTAAATCTATTATCTTTTTTTCACATAACTCGCCGAATTCTTGAGTTATATTGACCGTTTTCTGAGGGGTGTATATCGTGAATTACGTAAGCAAGGTCCTATCTGGTCTAATTGGTTTTTCCCTTTTGTTTGCCAGCACCTCACAGGCTGACGACGTATCGGACCGTATTACAGCGGCTTTGCTTCATCCTGAGCGTGAAGCTGAAGATCAGGCGCGTGATGAACTACGCAAGCCTTTGGATACAGTGGCTTTTATTGGTATCGAAACCGGTATGTCGGTGCTAGATGTATCAGCAGGGGGTGGTTGGTATAGCGAAGTTCTCGCTGCAGCTGTGGGCCCTGAAGGACGAGTTGTTGCACAGAATAACCCTCGGTTTGCAGATCGTTCTGCACCAGCCCTATCGGCAAAAATAGCTCGTTATCCGCAAATAGAATCAATAGTGTCAGATACGGAAGGCTATGGGTTAGATGGCCAGATGGATGCGGCTTGGACAGCGCTTAATCTGCACGATCCTGCCAACCGCTCTCGCGAAAGCGGATTGCAATTTTTAAGCGCCATTTATGACTCACTCAAGCCAGGTGGTTTGGTAGCCGTTATTGACCATGAAGGCTCTCCTGAATACGACAACGCAGAGCTGCATAGAATAGAGACGGCGAGCGCCGTAGAATTGTTGGAAGCTGCGGGATTTGTTGTAGAAGCGCGATCCGATGTTCTGGATAACCCTAATGATGATCACAGCTTGCATATGCGTGATGAATCGCTCGCACGAAACACAGATCGATTCTTAATCCGTGCAAGGAAACCTCAATAGAAAATATAGGACAATTCTAGGAGTATAGTGATGAAACTGCATAGATTCGGTTTAGCTACACTACTGTTGGCAATATCTGCGTTTTCGAGCGCTGATGATGTTGATATCTTAGGTGCAGAGTTTGTCCAAGATGGCGATGGGACATGGACCGTCAATGTAGTGCTATTACATGATGATAGTGGTTGGGATCACTATGCTGATAAATGGCGGGTGGTAGATCCAAATGGAGAGGTACTTGGTGAACGAGTGCTTTTGCATCCTCATGAAGACGAGCAACCATTTGCTCGCTCAGAAAGTGGCATCACCATTCCTGCGGACCAAACCACGTTGTATATTGAAGCGCATGACTTAGTGCATGGTTGGACACCGGACCGTTTAACGGTAGACATGACTAAGGTAGAAAGTGGTCGCTTGCGCGTTTTCGCAGAATAGCTGAGTACAGCAAGTCTTTCGTCGAGCTGTTCAATTAAGGGTATACAAGAGTAAGGATATAAAGAGACAGGGCGAGAATTTATCTTCGCCCTGTTTTAATCGTCTAAGCTAGTTTTCTTTCGAATAATGCCAGCATGCGGCTCCAAGCGCGTTCGGCTTGCTCCTCGTTGTATACACGCGAATCTAGAGGACACCATCCGTGCATGGTGTCGGCATACACTTCGACTTCGCCTTCTTTGCCGTTGCTGTCAAAGGTTTCACGAAGCACATTTTTCACATCGGGTTCGCTGGCGTCATCGTTTTCTGCAATAGCGATAAGAAACCCCGCATTCGTCTCTGCAATGAGTAGGTGTGGGCTATCAGCTGAGCTAGTGACTAAGCCTCCACCATGAAATGACCCGCCTGCGCCAATCCGTTCGGAAGCCGCAGCAATACGCATGGTGAATGAACCGGTCATACAGTACCCAGTGACACCTATCTTACGACCACTATCAACAGCTGGCTGCTGATCTAGCCAGTTAATGTAGGCGACGCCATCCGTCGTCGTCGTTTCCGCCGATAATGCATTGCGGTGTGGTTGCAACTTTTCTCTTACCGCTGGATCTGCGAAGCTTTCGCCCTCGGAGATAACCTCCCCGAAGTGAGTGCGATAGTATGGATTGACGACCAACACAGAATAACCTGATTCAGCTAGCCTTTTCCCCATAGTGCGAAACGCAGGCCGAATACTCATTACATCTGGCCAGATGATAACGGCAGCATGCGCGCCAGCGGCGGGATGAACAAAATAAGCATCGGCCTTTCCATCGGGCGTGTCTATGATCACTTCTTGATCAATCACAGATTGAGCATTGGCCGTAGGCGGTAGCATAGTGGCTAGAGCCGCGCCGGCGCCCATTTTCCCAAAGTTTCTTCGAGTGACGCCAAGTTTTTTTAAGTAGCGTTCGTTGTCTTTTTCGGTCTGCTCATTACACATGTTTTCACACCCCTTGGTTGATGATTGGAAAGTTAGGATTGATCAGTTGCAGACTTTGTTCAAGTTACTATTTTTGATGAGACGAAAACGCGGGAGCAAAGTTGTTGTAGCAACATGACAGGGCAGTTTGATATGACAGTGGCCTAGCTAAACGACTACAGCAAGTTCCTTATTATAGATTTTCTCTAATTCTTCCAAGCGAGTTGGTTTGGCATAGTGAAAGCCCTGTAAATAATCGCACCCAGCTTCTATGACTGCATCAGCGATTTCTTGGTTTTCAATGCCTTCCGCTGTCACTTTAAGGTTCTGTGCATGACATAGCTCAACTAAAGCTGGCAGTAGATTTTGTCTGTCCGATTTCATTAGTCGAGAGATGAACGTTCGGTCGAGCTTGATCGTTTGAATGGGGTATTCAACCAGCTGCAGCATGGATGTGAAGCCCGTTCCGAAGTCATCTAGTGATATATGAACGCCCAGCTCTGCAAGCTTATAGAGCAGACCGCCATCTAGTAAGTGTTGAGAGATAGCGAAAGTCTCCGTCATTTCAAACTCAATGGCAGAGGGCTGGATACCATGCAAAGAAAATTGTTCTTTGATGTAGCCAAGTATGTCATTCGATTGCAACTCTGCGCTAGATAGATTGATGGCTAGTCGAAAGTCGGAACCAAAGCAGTTGCGCAGACGACGGAAGTCCGAGAATGCGTGTTGGATGACCCACTGATCGATTTGAATGAATAGTCCGCAAGTCTCTGCTACCGGTACGAAATCTAGAGGACTTACTTCTCCTAGCTGAGGCGAGGTCCAGCGCAGTAGTGTTTCGCAGGAGATAATAGATTGATTGGCATCAAAAATAGGCATGTACGTGAGATGAAATTCATCGTCGAAGTTTGCTCTGCGAAGCTCTCTTTCTAGATCATCTAGGTATCGTGAGCGGGCTGCTAGATCTTGCGAATAGACGGCCTTTTGATTTTTTCCGGCTTCTTTTGCTTGATACATCGCAAGGTCTGCATTTGAAATGAGCTCGCTAACATTCTTGCCATCAATAGGGTAAGTCGCAATACCGATGCTTAAGGTTACGGCAAAACGGCCGCGCGCAAACCAGTAGCCTCCGTCAAAGAGCTTGAGAATATCTTTGCATACTTTGTCGACATCAGGCTCTTTCGTGTCGGGAGGTAAGACGACTGCAAACTCATCACCAGCGAGTCGAGCGGCAAAAAATGTCTTATCACCAAATTTGTTGTGCAGCGCTGTAGTCAGGCGTCGAGAAAAATCGATGAGCAATTCATCTCCCATATCGTGACCAAACTTGTCGTTGACCTGTTTGTAGTTGTCGAGATCGATATAAAGTAACCGGATATCCTGTTCATATAAGGCTGCGGTGCGCAGTGCCTCTTCTGTCTGAGTGTAAAAGGTGCTGCGATTGGGGAGACTTGTCAGCGGATCATATTCGGCCAGGATTCGGCTTTGCTCATAGGTTTCAGCCAGTTCTTTATGCAGGGTACTAAAACGATTTGTAAGCACGCTAATCTCATCGTTTCTTTTCGATTCCTGGAGTTTTGGTATGTCGCCCTTATAAAGATTTGCAAGATCGGTTGTCAGTGTTTTGAGAGGTAGTCCGATCTGTCTTCTAACGGTAATACTCAAGGCGAGTAATGTCGCTAAAAACAACAGAAAAGATCCCGCGAAATGCGCGAAAAAAAGCGGCTTTAGCAGTGCGTTTACATAGCTATTATTTGCCTGAATATTTAGAAAACCGCCCGATTGCATCGGGTGGCTAGTTGCTAATGTATGGCTATCTTGATCTATAGGGTCAATGCTAACGTTTAGCTTAGCTTGGTATGTTTCTTCGATACTGTTCCAGCTTTGTCCAAGTTCATTCACTATCAGCGCGACCTGTCGTTCACCCAATTCGTTTTCAGGCATTTGTGCTGGGCGCGCCACAACTATCGTCGCTAGCATGAGGTCGCGATTAACATGCCAATCTGGCGTGATGGGGTTTCTCAGTAGCGATTGATGAATGTCCTGATCTGGCATTGGTGAGTCATCGGCCTGATGACGATACTGAAAAATTGTTTCTCCATTGGCCAAGATGGCGACAGAAAGATTGCTTCCAAAAGCGACTGCCGTAGGTTCTATCGATTCTGCCAACGCTGATTCATCATTGGCATTTGATATTAACTCGGCACTGGACGGGAGCCTGTTAAGAAATTCGATCAGTGACAGACGGTTGCCGTCGATTTGTACTTGGATTTGATTGACGAGTGCATCGAGCTCTGTCTGAGCTTGGGATAGCGCAATGGTGCGCTGTGAACCATAAGTGGATATGGCAATGAGCAGATAGCACACCAATAGCAGAGGGGCAAAATAGAGTGTTAATCGAGAGCTAAGTTTCATAAGGCCAACATCGTATTATCTGGGAATCATAACTCGTTTTCGCCGTCAATTCGGTAAAAATATGTCGGCATTTTTAGTGGCGTTATGAAGCTATAAACACTAGTTCAGCATTAAAAGACGTGCAAATTTGACGAAATCACAGAAATTATTAGAACTACGTCTAATATTTCATTGGAGACGCCTAGTCATTGGTATAACAACTATTGCTATTCGTCGGTCTGCTCCTAGCCCAAGACGCTTTTATGATAATCTTCACAAGTCTAATGAAGTTCGAATTGGCTGCCGATCGATGCTTGTGTTGAGTCTAATATGAGTCGGCTGAGAGACTATCTCCTCGCTCTTAATATCTTTGTTGGGAGTTAGAACGATGTCGTCACTTCGAATTTTTTGAGTCGAAAGTTTGTTGCAGGGTTTCTGATATGCGTTGTTCTGAGTGCTCTAATTCTTTTTGGAGCGTCATGTTTTTGTCTATTTCGCAAAATCGCTATGTGATTCGATATGGCGTGTTACGGATATTGCGCACTAGGTGCAACAATATTCGTGTTTCAGAAGCCGATACTCGCAGAAGTGCCATTACCCCAATTTTCAGGGGGACACATTGATCCGCTTTAATCCTTTTTCAAGGTTCAAATATCTGAGTTTGAACCGCAAGGCGCTATGGATTCTAGTTATTGCAAGCCTGTCGCTCTCTGTATTGTCATCAAGTGTATTTTACGCGTTGGAATACCGCGAATCCGTGCGGCAGTTTCAGAGGGACGTGGCGATTAAAGCCAGTTCGCTCGCATCAGATGTTAACGCTTCATTGGTGTTTTTGGATGAGATGGAAGCGGGACTTCTTATTGACCAAGCTATGCGCGATTATCGTATTCATGGTGTTGCTGTCAGTGATATGGAAGGCAACCTGTTTTTGCAGCGTTTACGCAATGGGCTCAATATTTGGCAGTTCGCTTATAGTCAGGAAGTCGTCTCGGAAGACGGTTATACCCGTGTTAGCGTTCCCGTTAATTACAATGGTAATCAGGTCGGTCTGCTCACGCTTATTTACGATAACAGTGAGCGAAATCTCGGCGGTATTCAGTACTGGCGTTTGTTGATCACATTCTTGATCTCGATCTCCATCATTACTGCCATTATTTTATTGCTCATACAGCACTTTACAACTCGCCCAATTGGGAATTTGGCTAATTTCGCGCGGCGAATAAGTTTGCTAAAAGAATATGACGAGCGTTTGCCCGATGCAGGAGGCTCCGATGAAATCGGTACACTATCGGCAGCAATCAATGACATGTTGGATACGATTGGTGAAGGGCGGCAACGGATAGAAAAGCATGCAGGTGATCTTGAATCATTGGTGGATCAAAGAACGGCGCAACTCAATCTCCGAGCGAACTATGATCAGCTAACTGGCTTGCCAAACCGTTACCAACTCATGGATAGAATGGATCAGATGCTCAGTGATGCGGAGCGGCTAAACCATCGGCTAGCATTGATACTTATCGACCTTGATAGGTTTAAAAATATCAACGACTCACTCGGTCATCACGCCGGTGATTTATTGCTGCAAGAAGTATCGCGCCGCGTGAGCAAGTGTTTAACTAATGGTGAGTTTTTTGCCCGACTGGGTGGAGACGAATTTGTCGTGATCATTCCAGATATACAAAACGAATCCGCTGCTATTGAAGTTGCTAGCAGAATAATGGAGTCTATAGGCACCGAAATTCATATTGAACAGTTTGATTTACATACATCGGCAAGCTTGGGGATCAGTATTTTTCCAGATCACGGCAACAATGCTTCCGAATTGCTAAAGTGTGCCGATATCAGTATGTATAGTAGTAAAGAAACAGGTCGGGCGACCTTTAGTGTGTACAGCAGCATGATGGCTACACATACAAGGCGTCTGGAGTTAGAAGCTGCGCTTAATGGCGCATTAGATCGCGGCGAATTCGAGTTAGTCTACCAGCCACAAATAGAATTTTTTAGCGGGCGCATTAATGGATTCGAGGCGTTGTTGCGCTGGAAAAACCAAGAACTCGACAATCCGCCGCCAGACGAATTCATCCCAATAGCGGCTGAAACCTCGTATATTCATGAAATCACCCGGTGGGTAATAGAGACGGCCGCCCGCGATTTATCGCTGATACAAAATATGGGCATGAGTTCAGTGTCAGTGGGCATAAATGTATTACCGGCGACGCTTCAAGTTGATGGCTTTCAATCTTGGTTGGTCGACGCAATGAAAAAGAATGCGTTGAGTCCAGGTAGCATTGAGATCGAAATTACGGAAGATATTTTTCTGTCAAATTCTGAAGAAATTTATGAGTTATTGAGAACTCTGCAGAGTGCTGGCGTTCGAGTGGCGATTGACGATTTTGGTACACGTTATTCTTCGTTGCTACACCTTGTGGGTTTCCCCTTAGATACGCTCAAAATAGACAGTCAATTTATTGCCGGAATTGAAACGTCGAACAAGCATAGAAGTGTAGTTTCGGCAATTATCGCCCTTGCTCATGGCCTTGGGTTACGCGTTATCGCTGAAGGCGTTGAAGGCGATGCTCAGCGTGAGTTTCTTCGTGTATTAGGTTGTGATTTTATGCAGGGTAATTTGTTACACGAACCGGCTAGTTGTCGAGACTTGGTCAAGACAATTTCCCCAGAAACACAAGACCTACTGACGAAACTTCCCGCCAGCGGGTGACTACTGGTTGATGTCTTACATACGAGCACTGAGTGCGAAAATCATTTCGTGCGCCCTTTGTAACAAGTCGATATAATCCGCGCCGCACTTCATGCCATCTCTGATAGTAGGCTTACTATCATCCAATACATCTCTTACCTAACTTTAGGCAGACTATGACTTCTGATGCCACGCCTTCATTCTCACAACTGGGTCTTCCTGACTCTATTTGCACGACATTGATGCGGCTCGGTTACGAGCGGCCGTCGCCAATTCAAGAACGCAGTATTGGACCGTTGTTGGCAGGGCGTGATCTTTTGGGTGTTGCTCAGACCGGAACTGGGAAGACAGCGGCGTTTGCTTTGCCGCTGTTATCACAGGTAGACCAAAGTGCTACTTACCCCGTTGTTCTGATACTGACTCCTACACGGGAGCTTGGTATTCAAGTTGCCGAGGCGATTGAGACCTATGCTGAGACTCTGACAGGGCTTAAGGTTTTGCCTGTTTATGGTGGTCAAGATATGGGTACGCAAGTACGACAATTGAAAAAAGGCCCGCAAATCATCGTGGGTACGCCAGGGCGGCTTATGGATCATGTGCGCCGTAAGACACTTAAGTTAGCTAATATAAAACATGTGGTCTTGGATGAAGCTGACGAAATGCTGCGTATGGGCTTTATTGACGACGTTGAATGGATACTGGAGCAGACACCGAAGACACGTCAGCTAGCTCTTTTTAGTGCCACGATGCCTGCGGCTATCAAACGAATCGTCAACAAGTATTTGCAAAACCCGGAAGAGGTTCGTATTCAATCCGCAACCAAAACGGTTGATCGTATTCAGCAGACTTATATTGAAGTAAATAATTCCCGCAAACTTGCTGCGCTAGATCTTGTTTTAGAGACTGAAGAGTTTGATGGCGTAATGGTGTTTGTACGAACCAAAACTTCTGCACAAGAGCTTGCGCAAAAGTTAGAAATGAAAGGTTATCGTGCTTCCAGCATCCATGGCGATTTAAATCAGCGTCAACGGGAGCTCTGCATTCGACAGTTGAAAGATGCTGTCATTGATGTGGTGGTGGCAACAGATGTTGCGGCCAGAGGTATTGATGTTTCTCGAATTACCCATGTTGTTAACTATGATGTTCCTTACGATGGTGAGTCTTATATCCATCGTATTGGTCGCACAGGGCGAGCAGGCCGATCTGGAAAGGCAATACTCTTTGTGGCCCAGCGTGAGCGCAGAATGCTGAACACTATTGAGCGCACAACTGGCCAAAAAGTGCCACCCATGCAATTGCCGACAGCTGATCAGCTTAAGCAAGTGCGTTTAGATCGCTTTGCCGATAATTTGAAAAAAACGCTGGAGAAGGCTCCCGTGGAGTCGCTTCGTTCGAGCCTTAGGCAAATTCACGAGTCGACTGGATTGGATTTCGAGGAAATCGCGCTCGCGCTGAGTTACCAAACTCCGGGGGGGCGTAATCTGGTCGTAAACGATAGAGACCTTTCGATGACCGGCGGAAAACCAATGTCCGGTAAAAATGGACGTGTCAAAGAATCGGGCGCGAGAGACGGGAATAAAAAGCGTCGGAAACCCGAAAAACGGCAAGTGCAGGAAGTAGAAGGTGTGCCTATGGAGGCTTATCGGTTAGACGTTGGCAGGGACCACTCAGTGCGAGTAGGGGATATTTTGGGTGCCGTGGCGAATGAGTTGGGGCTGGACAGTCAATACATCGGTGAAATCAAACTGGAAGGAACTAGCAGTGTGATTGAGCTCCCCAAAGATATGCCGAAAGATCTGTTCCAACAATTCAGAAAAATTCGCATACGTAACTATCCAGCGAAGCCAGAATTATTGGACGAAAAGGCGCCAAAAGCGCGTAAGAAGCCACGCTCTGAGATAGCGGGTGGGAAAGCTGGCTCATCGAAAAAGGAAGGATCTAAGAGTCAGAACAAAGCAGTGAAAAGTAAAGAGACCAAAAACAAAGGATCGAAAACCAAGAGCTTGAAAGCTAAGGGCTCGGAAACTAAGAAGACAAAAAATAAGGACAACCTCGGTTCATCTTCATCAAAAGCTAAGAAACCGACTAGTCCTAGAAAACGTAAAAGCAGTTAAAAATAGTATTACCCATAAAAAACCCAGCCAAGGCTGGGTTTTTTATGGGTTGAGATAACTAAAACACTAGGCAGGTTTTACTACAAATAGAAGATCACCCGCGTTGACTTGGGCGCCGTTCGCTTGATTAATACGAACAACTTTGTATGCCTTGTCAGTGAGAAAGACTTCATTTGCACCCTTGACGCTAGAAAGCGAAATCTGAGTAAAAAGCTTCATCGCTTCAATTTGGCATAGCGTATCACCCATTCGCACTTGGCTGTCGACTGCGCAGTATTCTGGTTCTGTAGGTGCTGGGGTAGAGTAGAAGATACCAGTCATCGGTGCGATCACTTTGATTTCATCCGTGCCTTCGATCAGTAAATCTTCAATGCTGGATTCTTCTTCCTCAACGCCGGTATAGGCCATGTCAGCTATTAACTCATCCTTGTCTAGACCATCGAGGAATACTGGGAGGTAACCTGTATCGTAGTTTCCTTTTTTGAATGTGCCGTCGTTCAGAATACGTTTAAGTAGTGGGATGTTCGTGCATACGCCCTTGATACTTGTTTCATCCAGTATCTCTAACAGCTTTTTGATCGCGTCATTGCGATCTTTGCCGTGAACGATAAGCTGAGCAATCATACTGTCATAGAACGGCGAAATTGTTTTACCGTCACCGACGGAAGCAATTAATTCCATATCCTCTCTTTCGGGGAATTTGCATTCGACGACCAGTCCAGGTGTGGGTAAAAATTCAATGTTGCTGTCCTTGTCGAGTGCCGCGCGTTCGGCGGTCACTCGTGCTTCAATAGAAAAGCCATTGGAGGCTGGCTTGAGATCTTTAATAGATTCCCCTTCGGCAATTCGAAATTGCTGACTGACAATAGAGATCTCAGATGTCCACTCAGTGACAGGGTGTTCTACCTGGAGCCGAGTATTCATTTCCATAAAGTAGATGGCATTGTTTGCCAAGTCATAAATGAACTCGACAGTACCCGCGCCAAGGTAATCCACAGCATCGGCAAGCGATTCTGCTGCTTTATAGGCTTCTTTCTCCAGCGCTTTTGGCAACATCGTGGAGCCAGATTCTTCGAGTACTTTTTGATTGTTTCGTTGAACGGTGCAGTCTCTGAGCCCAAGAATCTTGGTATTCCCGTGTGAGTCTCTTAGCACCTGAACTTCAATGTGGCGCATAGATTCAACAAACTTTTCTAGATAGAGATCGCCGTTTCCGAATGCGCTGCGTGCTTCGGCGAAGACGGTATTAAATGCATCCCGAATTTCACTGGGTTCACGCACTACTTTGATGCCCTTGCCACCACCACCATGTACAGCTTTAAGTAACACTGGGTAGCCAATTTCTCCCGCAACCTTGGCGGTCGCTTCCGCGCTTGTGAGAATGCCGTGGCTGCCTGGAACAACCGGTACGTTATTACTCATTGCGGTGTAAATAGCGTTGGATTTGTTGCCCATGGTGTCCATACTTTTGGCCATGGGGCCAACCACGTTTAGATCGTATTTGCGACAAAGTCGTGCAAAGTCGGCATTCTCCGAAAGGAAGCCAATACCGGGGTGCAGAGAGTCCGCGTTATAGCGATTGGCAATAGCGACGACACTTTGTCCATTGAGATAGCTTTCATCTGGCGTTTGCCCGCCCAGTGAAATCACTTCGTCCTGCTCGCCGAGCATATCAACGGCCACAGAACTCATATCGGGATCAGATTGGACCAAAAGTACTTTCTTGTTCAGCTGTTTAGCGATACGAATCAATTTGACAGCCGTACAGCCGCGAGCGTGGATAAGCACTCTTTCGATAGGACGAATCAAATCTCTTGCTCTTACCGGTGATTCTGGCTGCACATCCTGTACTTTTTCAGTGCCTTCTAAGATGCGTTGAACGACGTCTTCAACGGTATCGCTCGGCACGCTGAGCGATGGATCGATTTCTTTTAGTTTTTCGTCTAGCCCTTCAGCGAATGGGTGTTTGACCAAGCCGCGCATGGCACCTGGGGTGTTGCTTAAATAGTTTGATACTGTGCACATTGACGGCAAGAAGGACGGCACTACCACACGACCTGCAAAGGGAAGATCTGCACCACTAAAGTAGTAGGTGTGAATCAGTGGATGTGTGACAAAACTCGCCTGTGAGCCCCCAGTACAATCACCGAATCCAAACACGATAAACGGCAATCCTGTTTCCTCAATGAATCGAGTAATACGATCATTGGTAATCGCCATAGAAAAGAGCGCGTTGGCGCCTTCCTTGGTTTGCATGCCGCCAGAAGAAACAAAGGCAATGACAGGTATGCCCTTGTTGCCGCATTCCACCATTAAGTCACAGAGCTTCTGGGCGCCGGCCATATCAAAGGCACCAGCCTGAAACAGCATGTTAGAAATAACGACACCTACCTGCTGTTTATTTCCCGACTTGAGTTTGCCGATTCCAGTAACTACTCCACAAGGTGTTATGTCATTGGATAATGCTTTTTCTATGGAGATTCGAAAACCTGGAAAGGAAACAGGGTTCGATGTCATTAAACCAGCGTTAGTCTCTTCGAATTCGTCAAAAAATTCGTCTTTAAACGCCGCAACGGTTGTCTTTTTCTGCCGTTTGTAGGAATCCAAAACACGTTGCACCAGAAGATCCGTGTGGGCGATATTGAGCTGATTCCAGAAGTCTTTTCTCTTGCCGATACGGCCAGGGTTAATTTTCCCTTCGTAACTTTTGCCTTGTTGCTGGGACTCAAGAAATTCGGGAATTAAATCTTCAAAGAAAAAAGTAATCAGAACTAATAAGGATTCCGAAAGCCGCGGGAAGAACACGCGCTTCCATTCTTCAACATCGGTCAGAAAATCACCGCGTCGTCGGAAGCTGGTGAAGTATTTAAGCCAGCCTGCGAATTGCGCTGATTGGCGAGCGGCTTCATCTTCTGGTGACAATCCTGATGTTGCATCACCATAGGCGGCAACAGCACTGGTTGCACGTTCCAGAGAACTATCGAGGATTTTGCTAAGTGAGTCCTGAGATAGCGTTCGGAATGCTTGTGTTTCTTCGGCTATATCGGCTAAGCGATGAATAATGGTGTTATAGAGAGCATCGAAAATACGCATATTTTCGAATTCAGCTTTGAACGTGTCGATCAAGTCGGTTGCATAAACGAGATCGAGGATAGTAACGTCGATATCGTTTTTGCTGTACAGCGATGCTTCCGCGTCGGTGCTTTGTGATTGGCTAATTTGTTGAGACAGTCTTAAGAAATTAAATTCGGCGTCCGATTTCCAACGGTTGTAGAGATACAAAGACACTTGGAAACATAGATTTCTACGCGCTTCCGTGAAGTTTTTTTGCGGATCGCCCAACAGCATAGATGTCAGCCTGTTACGCTCTACGTTGATGTCCGAGCGTTTTTGCTTGAAGTTTGTCCAAGCTTTATAGAGTGCATCTTGATATACCAGTTTTTCAGGATCGCTGTGCCAGCGCTCGAAGCTCTTTATTCGGCTTTGATTTGTTCGCTCGGAGAGATCACCCTCTGGAAGTTCTTCGTCGGCTAGCCGTCCGTATGCGTCTAAGCTGCTAGACGATATACGTGTGCGCATAGATAGATAGCGCATATAGGCAATACAATGATCAAATACACTCGGGAATTCCGACATGTTGTTGTTAACTTCGAATTGCCCTTGGCGCTCAAGCTTCTCAAGTTCTGGACGACTTTCAAGATAGCGACTAATAAGCCCTTGGTAATCTTCCATCACCATGGGTTCTTCAGAGAGAAGGTTGTTGGCTTCGTCCTCAATGACGTTTAGTGCGTTACATATACAGTCTGCTAAAGTCTGTGCTTCGTCGCTATCTTCAGGGCCCCAATCGATAATGCCATCGATCACATTTCGGTCGAATAGCTCGCTTGGAGAAATGCCCACATAGGCGGCGCTTTCCTGCCAAGATAGGTTGTATTGCCGCGCAATGTTGGCCAAGCCTTTAGGTTGAATGGTGTTGAATACGCCTGTCTTTACGGAAAGAAGAATGTTGGTGGCGGCAAGTGGAATGGCACCACCTGAGTATCCAAGTCCATATATGATTCCAACCGTTGGAACGTTGGCGCTCGTCATTTCCGCGATCAATCGCGAAATGGAATGTGCTTGATTATTGCTGTTGGCTTCCGAGCCAGCATCTGCTCCTGGTGTGTCCATTAGCGTTACAATTGGAATAGATCGTCTAGACCATATTCGCACTAGCTGACTGGCTTCCATGTGATGCTCGGGGCTCCAAACACCGTTTTTTGAGGCGCGATTCTGCGCAAGGATCCCGATGCGCCGGCTTTCCCCCTCCGAGCTGACTGATATTTCTACGGCGTAAAGCGGACCCTGATCGATTTCGTTGTAGATCTTGCCATTGAACTTACCCACTATTTCTTTGGCGCTGGGTCTTGAAGCGGCTTCTGCAGGATCTAGAACTCGAGAGATGTAATCATCTACGGAAAGTGTTTTGAGCGTTTTTAGTTCTTTGGCTATTTCTGCTTCTTCAACTAGTCCTGGCACTTTAGTGTGCCAAGAAAATGGGTGTTTGACGTTATTGAGTGCGTAGTCCTTTGCAACCTTTTCGGCATTGGTAAAAAGTAATAAGCTAGATTCTTTATCGGTAGTTGTCATATCGTTAAAAATAATCCCGAATTAGTCGTATATAAAATAGTACTTTCAGTTGGCCAGCGGCAAGGTACTTCCTACCTTAACGTATGTTTTCCCTTTCTTTAGGCCTTTTGTACTTTAATGTCCAAAGAGAAGAATGATTTGTTTATTCTTGTCGAGAACGCGAGCTCAAAATACTTAAATTTGTCTTGCACCAAAGAGGCTACCATATAGAGCAGCTGTAGGCGGATTATAGCCATAGACGACAGATATTTGCAGGCTATTTATATCGCAGCGACGGAATATAAATATGACTCTTAGAATACGCTGTAGCTGAGATATGATGAACCCATGACAAACCCTGATTTGAACAACATTAGCTCCACGATGGATTTGCTCCATACTAGGCGCTCTTTAGTGGCTGTGAAGATGGTCGCCCCTGGTCCGAGCGATAATGAGCTTCGCCAGATTTTAGCGGCAGGTGTTCGCGTGCCTGACCACGGCCGTGCTGAACCTTGGCGCATTCAGGTGGTTTGTAGTGAAGGCCGCCGGAAACTGATCGATGTCCAAACAAGCATTTTTCAGCAAGAGCGGCAGCATGAGATTGAGAAGAAGTTGGATTTGCTCAATCAGGCGATTGAAAATGTGCCTACGCTGCTGGTCATTACATGTCATCCAAATGAAGAAAAATTTGCAAAAGTGCCTTTAATAGAGCAACAGCTTTCTGGGGGAGCACTTTGCCAAAATATTCTTATTGCTGCGCATGCTTTAGGTTATGTGGCGCAGTGGATTACTGGCTGGCCTGCCTATCATCGAAGAATAAAAGCATTACTCGGCCACGATGAGCAAGTGGATATTTTGGGCTTTATTTTTATTGGTAGTGCTGACGCGCCTATCGCCGAGCGACCGCGGCCGGAAATTGATCGCATCGTGAGCCTTTGGCCAGAAGAAAAAAAGTAGTAAGCGGGAGATGTTGATAGATTTCATTTATCGACATAGCTCTGCCCAAATATTGCGTTCGATTCGTGCAATCCTCTATGTTTTAAGCCTTTCCTAGATGATGTGGTGTTTTAGACCGCTTATACTAGATGTTGTGCTCTATTGTCAGATTTAATCTATATGTTGTGGTAAAGCGACTGTAAATACCCTAGGGTAAGCGACCTGATTTTGCCGCCGAGATGTGGGCTAGAACTCTCTTAGTCGTTGTCGCAAATGGCCATATAAATAGCAGAAAAATCAATAAAATAAGAAGATTAGAGGAATACAAACGAATGTCAGAAGCGTTGGCTGTAGTGAGGAGTAGTTCAGAAGTTGAGATCCAACCCACATCTCTCGATATTTGGGATAAAAAATATCGTCTGAAAGATCGCGAGGGCGAGCCGGTAGACCGAGATGTGCAAGAAACCTATAAGCGCGTGGCCAAAGCACTTTCTGATGTAGAGAAGACCGAAGAATTACGAGAACATTGGTATGAGAGATTTCTATGGGCACTAGACTGTGGCGCCTTGCCAGCAGGACGGATTATTTCTAACGCTGGCGCACAAAAGTATAAACCAGCGACCTCTACTATTAATTGCACGGTGTCGGGAACGGTTACCGACTCCATGGACGATATTCTTCTTAAAAACCATGAAGCGGGTATGACGCTTAAGGCGGGCTGCGGTATTGGTTACGAATTTTCGACACTTCGCCCAAAAGGAGCCTATGTTTCTGGCGCGGGGGCGTATACCTCAGGTGCACTTTCTTTCATGGATATCTATGACAAGATGTGTTTTACCGTATCTTCAGCAGGTGGACGCCGCGGAGCACAGATGGCGACGTTTGATATTAGCCATCCTGATGTTGTTGATTTCATCCGAGCGAAGCGCGAAGACGGCCGCTTGCGCCAATTTAATTTGTCGCTCTTGATTACGCAGGAATTCATTGAAGCTGTAAAAGCGGATAGCGATTGGAAGCTTAGCTTTCCTTTTTCGAAGAAAGAGATAGATGACGTTGATCTCACAGATGAAGAGCAGGTGGTGTGGCGGCATTTCCCTACGACAAAAGGTTATGTTGTTGATGATCTTGGTCGCGTCGCCTGCAGAGTCTACAAAACCATAAAAGCCCAGCGTCTTTGGGACATGATCATGAGTTCGACTTACGATTTTGCCGAGCCTGGATTTATTTTGATCGACAAAGTCAACGAAATGAATAACAACTGGTGGATAGAAGACATTCGCGCCACTAATCCGTGCGGAGAGCAGCCACTGCCGCCATACGGTAGCTGCTTATTGGGTTCGGTCAATCTCACTAAGTTTGTACTTGACCCATTTACTCCAGAAGCGCGCTTTGATTGGGAAAAATATCGCGAAGTGGTCGCTGTGTTTACGCGGATGCTGGATAACGTTGTGGAAATCAACGGTCTTCCGCTCGAGGGTCAAAGAGATGAGATTCAGTACAAGCGCCGTCACGGAATGGGCTTTCTTGGCTTGGGTTCTACAGCCACCATGTTGGGAATGAAATACGGTGATGAAGCGTCGGTAGAACTGACTGAATCGATTGCTGGAGAAATGGCAGTGGTGGGTTGGCAGCAGGCGTTGGAACTTGCTGAGGAAAAAGGGCCAGCGCCGATTATGGATGATGAGTTTGAAGTGACTAAGGAAATGCTGAGTGAACGCCCAGAGATGTTCGACGATGGCATTAATGTTGGAGATAAGATCAAGGGTAGGGTGTTACACGCACGCTATAGTCGATATATGCAGCGAATTGCTGAAGTCGATCCAGAGCTTGTTGAAAAATTAGCCCAAACTGGTGCGAGGTTTACGCATCACAGTTCCATTGCACCTACAGGGACAATTAGCCTGTCATTATCTAACAATGCTAGTAACGGGATTGAGCCCAGTTTTGCCCATCACTACTCGCGTAATGTGATTCGTGAAGGGCGCAAAACGAAAGAGAAAGTGGATGTGTTTAGTTTTGAATTACTGGCTTATCGCGAGATGATTAATCCTCGAGCGATGCCGTTTTCAGAAAACGAAGATGAGAAGCTACCCGACTATTTTATTACCTCAGAAGAGGTAACGCCTAAGCAGCATGTTGATATTCAAGCGGCGGCACAGAAGTGGGTAGATTCCTCCATCTCCAAAACGGCCAATGTACCCACCGACTACCCGTTCGAGGATTTCAAAGATATTTATCTTTATGCCTACGACCAAGGGTTAAAGGGGTGTACTACTTTCCGGTTCAATCCGGAAGCTTTCCAAGGCGTCTTGGTAAAAGAGAAGGACTTGGAAAATACCGTCTATGAGTTCACGTTAGAAGACGGTACTAAGCTTGAACTTAAGGGTAACGAAGAGGTTGAGTATGACGGAGAGACGCATACAGCTGGAAACCTATTTGATGCTTTAAAAGAAGGCTACTACGGAAAATTTTAGTTACTGGTCCCGGTGCTATGAATAAAGCGCTACGGACGGAGAAAGAAAATGGCAGTAAAAATTGAGCAAAAAATCGTTTCCTACCGAGTGCAGGAAAACGTAGAAGAAACAAACGCAGTGAAGGAAGAAAGTACAGCTCCCGAGCTACAGCAAATGACGGAGCACCTTGAACGCCCAGAGCGCCTCATTGGCTCGACCTACAAAATCAAGACGCCGTTATCTGAGCATGCTATGTATATCACGGTAAACGATATCGTTTTGAACGAGGATACAGAAGATGAAGTTCGCCGGCCGTTTGAAGTGTTTATCAACTCAAAAAATATGGAACACTTCCAGTGGGTGGTTGCGCTCACGCGTTTAATCTCGGCGATATTTCGAAAAGGCGGAGACGCTACCTTTATGGTCGAAGAGCTCAAAGCCGTGTTTGATCCCAAGGGTGGGTATTTCAAAAAAGGAGGCGTGTTTATGCCTTCCATCGTTGCTGAAATTGGCCATGCCATTGAAGATCATATGAAGCACATCGGTATGATTAATAATGAGCTAGATGACCACCAGAAAGCCTTTATCGAGACAAAAAAACAAGAGCTAGCTGGTGTGAGTGAAGCGAGCGCCCCAGAGGCAAATGAAGAAGCTAGTAGCGAGTATCCGACTTCGGCCACAGTTTGTGCTAAGTGCAGCACTAAGGCAGTCGTGTTGATGGATGGATGTATGACCTGTTTATCATGCGGCGATAGTAAGTGCGGTTAGGCGATTCAACTATTGCCTGATGATATTGTTGACGGCCAGCAGGGATGCTGACTTGAAGAAATCCCCTAACGTTATTCATAGTGAAGTGGTGCTAGGGGTATAGGACATAGTGGGATAAGACATAGAGTGCAATGCCTAGTCTTAATACACCATCGTTTTTTTAGAACTGTTAACGAAAAGTTATAAGCTCAAAGCAGTGAATCATCTAGAATTCAACTATACATCAACAATCTAAATGATCGGGAAAACCTTCCCCGATTATCTCGGCCAATGACCATGAGCAACCCAGACACTAAGTCCAATATTTTTCTTCGCTTTTTTAAATCAGCAACGACGATAGAGGCGGACGAAGTAAAAGCAACATTGCTCTCGTTTGGATTGGTTTTTGTGCTGATGGCGTCCTATTACATTCTGCGTCCTGTTCGCGATTCTTTTGCCAGTGATTGGACGCGAGTAGAAAGAAGCACGTTGTGGACATTCACGTTTTTTCTAAGCTTTATTGCGACTGCGTTATACGGTGTTGCGGTATCAAAGATTTCGTTTAAAAAACTTGTCCCCTTTGTTTATGCGTTTTTCTCAGCCACCTTCGTCGGGGTATATATCCTATCGGAGTCTATTGATGACGCAGATCTGGTTAGACGGTTTTTCTATGTTTGGGTCAGTGTGTTCAGTTTGTTTCACCTGTCGGTCTTTTGGAGTTTTATGTCCGACCTATACTCCAAAGAACAATCTAAGCGCCTATTCGGGTTTATCACTACTGGAGCGAGTCTAGGTGCCATTGCAGGGCCCTCTATTCCTTTGTTGTTTGCGAGCGGTTTGGGTACGAATGCATTGTTGCTTATCGCAAGTGTCGTGCTGTTATTAACGATACCCTTAGTGCTTTATATCCAGTCTCTTGCTCGAAGTGGTGAAGCTGCTATGTCATCTGGTTCTTCGCAAGCAGAGCTGCCAAGGGGCTTGGGCGGTAATCCGCTGGCCGGTTTTCGGATTTTTTTTGAAAATCCGTTTCTTTTAGGGATTGGTGGTTTTATCTTTCTGTATACAGCGATATCAACATTTATCTACTTTGATATCGCGGATATGCTTGTTGACTATACCGAAGCGCAGCGTATCCAAGTGTGGGCGCTCATGGATTTGGCTACAAATGCCATCACCATTTTGACTGGTGTTTTCGTTACTTCGCGGCTTTCCACAAAAATGGGGCTTGCCTTCACGCTTGCGTTGGTGCCGGTTGTTGTCTGCCTTGGGTTACTTACGATGTCCCTTGTTCCGATCGTTTGGATTTTGGTTGGATTTCAGGTGTTTCGTCGAGCAGGTAACTACGGGATTACTCGTCCAGCCAGGGAAATGCTGTTCACAGTGGTGGATCGAGAAGCGCGATTTAAAGCTAAACAAGTCATTGATGTCGTGGTCTATCGCGGTGGAGACGTATTTTGGGCGTGGTTTGCTACAGCGCTCACGAGCTTGTTTGGTTTGACCTTAGTAGGTACGACGCTGGTGGGCGCTTTTATAGCGGCTGTCTGGGCATGGCTTGGTGTGCGCCTAGGTAGGCGTTTTGCGGCTGCCAAGGACGTGACGGAAGTCGACACAGGTTAATTACCGCTCAGGTTTGAACCTATGCATTAGGCTATCTAGCGCGCGGTATTTTGTTGCAAATTAAGGTTTGGTGCGACTGATCGACACGTTAGATGAGACGCCGTTTCAACATAAATTGAGAAGTTTCTCTCGCTTTTTTCGGGAAATTGTCCGTTTTTATTGAAAATTTATAGATCATGGTTTTTTGAAATTAGCTATGCTTTATGTGTTTAAAGTAATCTAGCGGCCATACCAAATCACTAGACGTTCGTTATGGCCCAATTAGCGTTAGAGCAGTCCTCATTTGAGTTTGCTAAAGAAAGAGTATCGATGAGTCCTCAAGGGGTATATTCGGCAAAGTACGGTAATTATCAATTAAACACCGCGTATCAGCCGATTGTTAAAGTCGATCGATTTACGGGTCACCAAACTTATGGATTTGAGAGTTTAGTACGATGCCAAAAGGGAAAGGATTTTACGCCGCCGCCAGCATTTTTTTCACAGGTGTTGGGTAGAGATCGCTTTGACGTCGAGCGTTTGTGTCATGAAACACATATAAAAAATTGGAAATTGTGTGCTGATGCAGATAGCTCGCTTTTTATTAATCTCGATGTGCAGTTTCTTGAGACAAAACGTTTGGATAGCAAGAATATTGCGCTTGCCGTGAGCAAGGCACAACTTTGGGGTATAGATCCTGAATATCTGGTCTGTGAGGTCATCGAGTCTAAGGTGAAATCTCTTCAAACGCTGAACTACATGTCGGATTGTCTGCGGGATTTTGGCGTTCGAATCGCGGTAGATGATTTTGGCGTGGACTATTCGAATATCGAGCGCGTTCGGTTAATAGAGCCCGACTTTGTAAAATTAGATGGCGTGTTCTTTCATCGCTTTGCTACCAACGGCCGACTTCTGCCCATGTTGAATGATTTGGTGGCAAGGCTGCAAGATCAGGGGGCCCAAATTATTGCGGAGGCCATAGAGACTGAGCATCACCGCGATACGGCTTTAGAGTGCGGTATTGACCTAATGCAAGGTTACTATTTTGGTCGACCGGAGATACCTTCCGGTAAATAGGCTGGATAGCCATTTATCTCTTGTTTCGCCCAGTTTTCTCTGGGCGTTCATTTTCTATAAATCAACGTTAGCCTAGCCTCTAGGCGACGACCTGCGCGTATTATTTGGCTTAAGTAGAGCTATCTGGGTTAGAGATTAGTCACAAAAAGTGCATATTTTCTTTTAATATTGGTTCAATTTCTGGTATCAAGGCAGGGTTATTAATTAATAGCCTTAAAAAGTAACGCTATCTCTATATAAAATAAGCGAAAGTAAGAGTCTCTCTATGGCCATGATACTGAATCGTCGAACCAGGAATTCAATCCTTTTTATTGGTGCGTTACTGACATTTTCACAGGGAGTGTTTTCTCAAGAAGAAACGGATTCGATCGACAGCGAGCCACAAGAGGCAACCAATTCTATTGACTCAGAGGCGGTTGAAGGCGAGGCTTCTTTGAGCGCCAATGCTGAAGAGCCACAGGTGGCACCAAACCTTGATTTGAGTGAGGTGGCGCCATTACCTGAGCCTATAGTGGACGAAACAGCCGACCAAGATGACAGCGTCACCGACGTTACCGAGCCCAATGCGCCGACACTTCCGCTTGAGAACGAAGAAGAGGCCGTTTCTATTAGTGAGACGACGGAAAATAGCGATGTCGTGCTATTGGACGAAGCTGAAGAACAATTCGTGATACTGGGTGCAGAGGTGCAGCCCGCTACAGCAACACGGCTAGCTTGGACACCAGGGGCGTCTATAGCTGGGCTGGCGTCGCCAACGCCAGTCTTGGTGATTAATGGTGCTGAGCCTGGCCCAACACTTTGTTTGAGTAGCGCAGTACACGGCGATGAACTGAATGGAATAGAGATTGTTCGGAGGGTTATGTATGACATTGACCCTACACGCTTGAATGGAAAAGTTATTGGTGTGCCTATCGTTAACATGCAGGGATTTGAGCGTGGGTCACGATACTTACCTGATCGTCGTGATCTAAACCGCTATTTTCCGGGAGATGCGGTAGGGAGCCTCGCATCGCGTATTGCTGATTCTTTTTTTCGCGAAGTCATTGCTCATTGCGATCTGTTGGTTGACCTTCACACCGGTTCGCTTGGTCGAACGAACCTTCCGCAAATCCGTGCCGACATGAATAGCTCTACGATTGCGGACTTTACAGAAGGCTTTGACAAAATGGTTGTGGTACACAGCCCAGGCACGCCGGGGATGTTGCGCACCGCGGCAACCGAGTTAGGGATTGTTGCAGTTACCATGGAAGTTGGGGAGTCTTTACGTGTGCAGGAAAACGATATTCGAATGGGTGTGAATAGCATTTATAGTTTAATGGAAAAGCAGGAAATGTTTTCGCGTCGCTTTGTCTGGGGCCGCCCAGCGCCAGTCTACTATGCTTCTTTTTGGCTGCGCGTGCAGTCTGGGGGACTTCTCTTTAGTGCGGCAGAATTAGGTGACACAGTCTACGAAGGTCAAGTGCTAGGAACGGTGACTGACCCTATTACTAACGACACGTCAGACATTATCGCGCCGGTAAGAGGTAGGATTATCGGCATGGCCGTCGATCAGTTTGTTTTGCCAGGGTTTGCGGCGTACCACATTGGTCAATTGGCGACGGAAGAAACTATAGTCGATCCTAACATGCCTTTGGATCAGATCATCTCCGGTGAGGTTAGCGCGGATACCGATATAGATCCGGAGTAGTGACGTCGGTCTATAGGGTCTATTCCCTGCTGCAGCGTTCCTTGTCTCTTTGCTTATCCTTTGGCTTTTCCCTGATTGGCCACTTCGTTCATTGCCGCCTCAAGATCTGCTTCATCAGCGAGATAGTAGTTCTTGATTGGTTTGAGGTCTTTGTCTAATTCGTAAACCAGTGGTGTCGCCGTTGGGATATTCACTTTCATGATCTCTTCTTCGGACAGATCATCTAGGTATTTCACAAGGGCTCTCAACGAATTTCCGTGCGCTGCAACAAGTAGGCGCTTGCCTGCCTTTATTTGTGGCGCAATCTCATTCTCGTAATAGGGTATGACACGTTCGACGGTGTCTGCCAAACATTCTGTTGCTGGAAGCTCAGTATCGGAAAGGCTTGCATACCTTGATTCGTGTCGTGGATGGCGCTCGTCATCCACCTCTAGTGCAGGTGGCGGTGTGCTATAACTGCGTCGCCAGATAAGCACTTGTTCGTCGCCATGCTCTGCTGCGGTTTCTGCTTTATTTAATCCTTGTAAACCACCGTAATGGCGTTCGTTCAGCTTCCAGTTGTTAACAACTGGCAACCAGCATAGATCCATTTCTTCCATAATCGTCCAAGCTGTTTTAATGGCACGAGTGAGCATGGACGTATAAACAACATCAAACTCATAGCCTTCGTTTTTAAGGCGTTTTCCTGCAGCGGAAGCTTCTTGCTCTCCCTGCTCTGATAGGTCGACATCCTTCCAACCAGTAAATCGGTTTTCTTTGTTCCAGTGACTTTGGCCGTGACGAACCAGTACAAGTTTATACATGAAGCTTCTCGAAAATTTTTCTGAGGAAAGAATAGCGGATGCAATTCTAATTGCAATTTATTGCTAGTGCGTGATGGCAACAATGACGAAATTCTGGTCTGGATAGGCTATTTTATGTGCAGTGTGTCTGAAATTGCAGGTTTGTATTCGGCAATCTCTGCGTCGGTTAAGCCAGTAAGCTCATGTGGAAACACTAGCCATTCTTTGGTTGTGTTTAGAAAGTAGTTTGGTTTTATCTTGGTCAAGTTGTTGTCTGGTTTAAACCAAACCGTGGCGACACGCACATCTGGCTTTTCATCGCCTAGATTGGTTTTTTGAATCTCGGTGGTCAGTACGCCAAGTATTGTTTCGATGCTTTTTCCGGTGTCGAAAACATCATCTACAATAAGCAGCTTATCGCCGGCACGAATTTCGCTGACTACATTGCTTACACCCTCAACATTTACGGTTTCACTTCGAGCGTCTATACCGCAATAGGAGGATGAGTAAATGCTTCTGTGTCGTGCTTGCTGACCCTGATAGGAGAAATACTCGTGAACAGCAATACTAATAGGAGCACCGCCACGCAGGACACCAATAATCAGATCTGGGCAAAAACCGCTTTCATAGATTTGTTGCGCGAGTCGAAAAGAATCGGTAACGAGTGCGTCGGCAGATAGGAATGTCTTTTTCATTTGCTCGTTTTGTTTGGCTCAATAAAGCTTGATGCACTTTGATTTGATAGTCATCCTTGAGCATAACAAGACTAGTGCGGTTTTGTTTGTGTAAGCAACATCATAACTCTGGGACCAATATTTGAATTTGTTTATCGAGTGGTTGCCGATCATTCTCGTTTTACTTTTGGTTGGATGTATCGCCGGTCTGCTGGCGGGGCTTCTCGGCATAGGTGGCGGAATTGTCATTGTCCCGACGTTCTATTTAGTCGTTCAATCTTTGGGGGCATCGCTCAGCACCGCGATGCTGCTCGCTGTTGGCACCTCGCTCATGGCAATTGTTCCAACGAGTATGTCGTCGACGCTGGCTCACTACCGGCGAGGAAACGTTGATGTCGCGCTTCTAAAACGATGGGCGCCACCGATGTTGGCCGGTGTATTACTCGGAAGTATTCTAGCGATCAATATAGAAGGTGTTGTGCTAACAGTTGTCTTTGGAATTTTTGCGATTTTGATTGCGCTAAATATGTGGCGAAGTTCAGACGCTTGTGTACCGGTGGAGCGACAAATTGGCCGTGTCGTTCAATCGTTGATTGCGGGAACGATCGGCTTTTTGTCAGTCATCATGGGTATTGGTGGTGGTGCGCTTGGGGTTCCAACCATGACTAGCCTTGGGGCTCCTGCACATCGCGCTATTGGAACGGCGGCGGTCTTTGGGCTGATTATCTCTTTCCCAGGCACCATCATGCTGCTAGCGAGTGGGCATGCGCCTGCAGATGCACCTATCGGTACCTTTGGGTTTGTGAATGTCCCTGGGGCGCTCTGTATCGTATCGATGAGTATCCTGTTTGCACCTATTGGCGTAAAGATCGGCGCCCATATGGATGGTCATATGTTAAAAAGAGTATTTGCGCTGTTTCTTATCCTTGCTGGCGTGCGAATGATCTGGCAAGCATTTATCAGCGTTAGTTGAGGCCGTAATGCGATCCAGAGTTATTGAATTATTTTTTCACAGGCTATACTAGTCATGAATGCGTTATAGCGAGTTCGTAGAATCCTCACCCATGCTCACCAACCTAATAAGTGAATAACATAATGGAGAACAAGACAGTACTCATCGTTGATGATGAAGCGGCCATTAGAGATATGCTGAAGGTTGCGCTAGAGATGGCTGATTTCCGATGTTTAGAGGCCAAGAATGCCTATGAAGCCCAAGTGAGCATGACAGATTTTTCCCCTGATCTCGTTTTGCTTGATTGGATGATGCCGGAGGTGAGTGGCATTGAGTTATTACGCCGCTGGCGACGTCACCCAGAAACAAAAAATATTCCCGTCGTTATGTTAACGGCTAAAACAGAGACTGAAAATCTCGTAACGGGTCTAGATACGGGTGCAGATGATTACATCTCCAAGCCTTTCTCTCCGAGCGAATTGGTGGCGCGGATCAAAGCCATTTTGCGTCGCTCAGATGATGGTGATAGCCAGGGGCCGATAAAGGTCAGTGATATGGTGTTGGACCCAGAAGCTAGATTGGTTACTGTGGGTAGTAATCCTGTTTCCCTTGGCCCAAAAGAATACAAGATATTAGAGTTCTTTTTGCATCACCAGAATCGTGCTTACACGCGTGATCAGCTTCTTAACAACGTGTGGGGTGCGAATGTGTATATTGATGAGCGCACAATTGATGTGCATATTCGACGGTTGCGCAAAGCGCTAGCCTCACATGGCTACGATGCTTACATCCAAACGGTGCGAGGTTTTGGGTATCGATTTGCCTCGCCAGAAGCGTAAGCCGTTTGGAGCAACAAAAAAAGGAAGCCTGAGCTTCCTTTTTTTGTTGTAGGGGATAGAAAAATTTAGTTATTTGCAGCCAGCGTGCCTGTTTTGTTTTCATCCAGCTCGTAAACGTACATCTTGTAAAACGTTTCGCCCTTGGCTTTCGATGCATCTTCTGTCGCAAACTTCGTTCGTATCACAGCACGACGCGACGCAGCATCAAATACGCCCGAAGGCTGTGATTCAACGATGTTTATATCTCTAGGGTGGCCATTTGAACCGATTCTATATTTAACAAGCGCATAGCCGCTTATTTTTCGATCCAATGCTTTTTTAGGGTAAATAGGCTGTACTTCCTTTTCTGCGGCAAGTACTGACGTTGTTGAGTCATTGTCTGCAGCCATTGCATTAACAGAGAAAAGGCCAGCAATTAGCAGTATTGATACTGTCTTGATTTTATATATATTCATTTCTAGGTGCTCCGTCATCCGTAAGAACTTATCTGTGTACCTGTTAAGTCTTAGGACTTATAAAAATTGCTCTTAAATATTAAGAGTGGTTGCTTTTTCAACCGATGGAAAGATTCTGACAGCTAGTAGTAGGCGGGTCAACAATTGTCACATAATTGTCATAATTGTGTGATAACTCAAATATGGACCTTTTTGTAGTTATTTTGTATTCCTATATTTAGTCGATAAATAATAGATAAAATATTGAATTATAAGGATAAAAATATTATTTTTATAGTTATGTATTTAGCCTAATCGGTTTCCGAATAGACGGTTTAGATTATGACAATTTAAAGAATAATTTTTGAAAAAAGTTTGAACTGGGTCTTATTTCATTTTCATGAATAGTGACTTTTAACTGTCACATAAGTTTATTGCTCCTGTCATTTAAGTGTATTACTCCTGTCATCATCCGTTGATATTTTGCGCATCAGTTCTTAGCCCAACCTATTTGAGAATTGACTGATGTCAAAAACAGAAAAGAGGAAAACCATGCAAATCAATCGTTTTGCAGTGTTAGGTGTTTTAGCTTCATTTTTGACCGCTTGTGGCGGTGATCTCAACATTGATGGGGGAGGTTCAACTTTTACACCTCCTAGTGATACGCCAGTTAGTAATAGCCCTTCCGGTCCTTGTGCATTTTATTTTGATGCAAATGGCGACCTTCAGCAAGGTGATTTCAATGGTGCAGACTGTAATTACGATGCGGCTTTTGTCGATTTTAATAATCCAATATTGGGAGATTTGACGATAGCAGACACGATTGTTGGTGCGCACATCTTCTCGGGGAGTATCTTCGTTGGTGAAAGCTTTGATACGCTTGCAGAGACCGAAGCTGCTGGCATTATGCGCGGTGGAGATGGCCCTACGCTAACTATAGAGCCTGGCGTGACTATTGCTATAGAAACACCCCAAGATTTTATAGCGATTAATCGTGGTTCTCAGATCATCGCGCAAGGAACAGCGGACGCGCCTATCACCTTTACTTCGGAAGTGGATGTCAGAGGCTTAACAACCGCAGAACAGGTAGGGACCTGGGGTGGTATGGTTATTGCCGGTTTTGGTTTCCTCAATGGTTGTGAGTATCTGCCAGGTTTCGATTTTACCGACCCAAACTCTGAACTCGTGCTTCCAGAAGGGTCAGCCTGTTCAGATTTGCTTGAAGGTACAGAAGGTGGAACCTCTGTTCGCTACGGTGGCACAGTGCCAGATGATAGCTCTGGTATATTGGAGTTTGTTGTTGTGAAGCACGCTGGGTTCGCCATTGACAACGATAATGAATTGAATGGCATTACTTTTGGCGCGGTAGGCTCTGGCACCCAACTAAGTAATGTCGAGGTCTACAGCAACTTAGATGATGGTATTGAGTTTTTTGGCGGGGGTGCTGATCTCGATTTTTATCTCGGCATGTATATTCGTGATGACTCTATTGATATTGATCAGGGCTACTATGGCACCATTACTAATGCCTTAGTGATTCAGGCAGGTGGCGGTTTGGATGAGGCTGATCCAACAGGTGCTCACTGTGTCGAGTCCGATGGCTCTAGTAGTGGTGAAATCCTCGACGTTAACTTCGCCAATGGCTATGTTAGCCAAGCGACAATTAATAACCTGACTTGCATTATCAGCGCCAAAGGCCCTGGGGTAGCAGGTAATAACGATGCCGGCGCAGGCATAAACGCTGAAGAGTCTCATTTCCTCACGCTTAACCGATCGATAGTGACGACAGCCTACGCCGTCGATGCGAGTATTGATGCGACAGGCAGTGATGATAGCCCCATTCCGGCAGCACAGCTTCCGTTTATCAACTATTGTTTCCAGCTCGAAGATGATGAAGATTTGGAAAATGCTGCGAATGGTTTGATCAACATCAACACGACCATTTTTGCCTGTGCCGATCTTGCAGCGAACGGTAGTGAAGATGGCGATATCCTGTTGCCAATGGGCGCAGCATTTCCTGCAGGCACCACAGGAACAGAATTTCTTGCAGCGCAAGATAATGTCTTATTTATGACAGCAGATGATGGAACAACGCCTCCCGATAGCGCTGGTGGTTTGGGCGAAGTCGGTATTCTCGATAGTTTCTATTCCGTACCGCTCGCTGACATGATGATTGATGGAACACCCGTTTCGTTTACCGATACGACTGCCACAGTAATCGGTGCTGTTACGCGCGACAACGATTGGACTCAGGGCTGGACCTTTGGTTTGAACGAAGGCGCTCGCGATCAAGAACTCTGGTTTGAACTGCCATAAGCTGCGATCTCAGCTTGT